>NZ_JABLSI010000018.1 GCF_019303475.1 Streptomyces sp. JJ38 | reverse complement strand
CGCCCGCCGGCCGCCCGGAGCGCGGCGAGCCCGCCGGGGTGGGCCCGGTCGGGGGCGAGCAGCACGGCCGTCACGGCGGCCCCGCGCCGCGCCAGCCGGGCCCCGGCGTACAGGGCGTCACCGCCGTTGTCCCCGCTGCCGACGAGGAGGGCCACCCGAGCGCCGTAGGTGCGGCCCAGCAGCTCCGCCGCGGCGACGGCGAGCCCCGCGGCCGCCCGCTGCATGAGGGCGCCCTCGGGGAGCCGCGCCATCAGCTCCCGCTCCGCATCCCGTACGGCCTCGACCCGGTAAGCGTTCCGCATGGCCGCCAGCGTAGGCCGTCCCGTCCGCGTCCACCCGCCCGTCAGGCCTCGGCGACGACCACCGCCGAGGCCACGCCGGCGTCGTGGCTCAGGGAGACGTGCCAGCGCCGGACGCCGAGGGCGGCGGCGCGCTCCGCCACCGTGCCCCGGACCACCAGCGAGGGCGCGCCGCTGTCCGCCGTCACCACCTCCGCGTCCGTCCAGCGCAGGCCGCGCGGCGCGCCGAGTGCCTTGGCCAGTGCCTCCTTGGCGGCGAACCGGGCGGCCAGGGAGGCCACACCGCGCCGTTCCCCGCTCGGCAGGAACCGCTCGGCGGGAAGGAAGAGCCGGGTGGCCAGCCCAGGCGTCCGCTCCAGGGACCGCGCGAAGCGGTCGATCTCGGCGACGTCGATGCCCACCCCCACGATCATGCCCGCGCTCACTCCACGGTCACGGACTTGGCGAGGTTGCGCGGCTGGTCGACCTCGTTGCCCCGGGCCGTGGCCAGCTCGCAGGCGAACACCTGCAGCGGGACGGTCGCCACGAGCGGCTGGAGCAGGGTGGGCGTCGCGGGTACTCGGATGAGGTGGTCGGCGTAGGGCGCGACGGCCTCGTCGCCCTCCTCGGCGATGACGATCGTGCGTGCGCCGCGGGCCCGGATCTCCTGGATGTTGGAGACGATCTTGTCGTGCAGCACCGAGCGGCCGCGCGGCGAGGGCACCACGACGACGACGGGCAGGTCCTCCTCGATGAGCGCGATCGGCCCGTGCTTCAGCTCGCCCGCCGCGAAACCCTCGGCGTGCATGTAGGCCAGCTCCTTGAGCTTGAGCGCGCCCTCCAGGGCCACCGGGAAGCCGACGTGGCGGCCCAGGAACAGCACGGTGTCCTTGTCGGCGAGGGAGCGGGCCAGCTCGCGCACCGGCTCCATGGTGCCGAGCACCTTGTCCACCTCGGTACCCATGTGGGCCAGCTCGCCGATGACGGACTGGATCTCGTCGCCCCACTTGGTGCCGCGCACCTGGCCCAGGTACAGCG
Organism: Streptomyces sp. JJ38; assembly: GCF_019303475.1. Lineage (GTDB taxonomy): Bacteria > Actinomycetota > Actinomycetes > Streptomycetales > Streptomycetaceae > Streptomyces. The sequence goes on along the minus strand of NZ_JABLSI010000018.1, from coordinate 137,318 downwards.
CGACGAGGTAGCAGGCCACGAGCTGGGTCAGGAACGCCTTGGTCGAGGCCACGGCGACCTCGGGCCCGGCGTGCGTGTAGAGGACGGCGTCGGACTCGCGCGGGATCGTGGAGCCGTTGGTGTTGCAGATGGCCAGCACCTTCGCGCCCTGCTCGCGGGCGTGCCGCAGGGCCATCAGGGTGTCCATGGTCTCGCCGGACTGGGAGATGGCGATGACGAGCGTGCGCTGGTCGAGGATCGGGTCCCGGTAGCGGAACTCGCTGGCCAGCTCCGTCTCGCAGGGGACGCGGGTCCAGTGCTCGATGGCGTACTTGGCGATCATCCCCGCGTGGTAGGCGGTGCCGCAGGCCACGACGACGACCTTGTTGACCTCGCGCAGCACCGAGGCGGGGATGCGGACCTCGTCGAGGTGCAGGGTGCCCTGGGCGTCGATGCGGCCCAGCAGCGTGTCCGCGACGGCCTTGGGCTGCTCGGCGATCTCCTTGAGCATGAAGTAGTCGTAGCCGCCCTTCTCGGCGGCGGACGCGTCCCAGTCGACGTGGTAGCGGCGCACCTCGGCGGGGGCGCCGTCGAAGTCGGTGACGGTGACGGAGTCCCGGGTGAGCGCCACGACCTGGTCCTGGCCCAGCTCGATGGCCTCGCGGGTGTGCTCGATGAAGGCGGCGACGTCGGAGGCGAGGAAGGCCTCCTCGTCACCGACGCCGACGACCAGCGGCGAGTTGCGCCGGGCGCCGACGACGGTGTCCGGCTCGTCGGCGTGCACGGCGACCAGCGTGAACGCGCCCTCCAGCCTGCGGCACACGTGGCGCATCGCCTCGGCCAGGTCGCCCACCGAGGAGAACGCCTCGGCCAGCAGGTGGGAGACGACCTCGGTGTCCGTCTCGGAGGTCAGCTCGTGGCCGCGCTCGGCCAGCTCGGCCCGCAGCACGGCGAAGTTCTCGATGATCCCGTTGTGGACGACGGCGACCCGGCCCGCGTTGTCCAGGTGCGGGTGGGCGTTGCCGTCGGTGGGGCCGCCGTGGGTGGCCCAGCGGGTGTGCCCGAGCCCGGTGGTGCCGGACGGCAGCGGGCGCTCGTCCAGCACCTTGGTGAGGTTGGCGAGCTTGCCCGCCTTCTTGGCGGAGGCCAGCCCGCCGTCGGCCAGGACGGCCACGCCGGCCGAGTCATAGCCGCGGTACTCCAGCCGCTTCAGACCTGCGATGACCACGTCGAGGGCGGACTGCCCTCCCACATATCCCACGATGCCGCACATGGCACGGCAGCCTACGCGGTACCGGCCGGCGGGGCGGCGACGGCGCCGGAGGAACGCCGGGCGCGGCCCGCCGCCCGGGTGGCCGCGGGGGCCGGGCACCCGCTACCGGGCGCCCTCGCCCGGATCGTCGTCGGCCGCGTCCAGGAGGGCGAGGAACTCCTCCTCCTCGCCCTGCGGCTTGCTCCCCGTGACGTACAGGTCGAGCGCCTCACCGGCGTCGGAGCCGAGGTCGTCGTCGGGCATTTCCTCCACGAGCAGCTCGAACCGGTCGGGCCGTACGGACCGCTCTCGCCGGGCATACCGGTCGGTTCGGAGCCAGGGTAACCGCTTCAGGACGCCTCGGTCGAAATGGTACATCCCCCGAACCTAACCCCGCCCGACCAGGCACGTACAGGGGTTCGATGCCGGGGTACGTCACATCGCGGGGCGGTACACGCCCCCCGGGTGTGGGGGCGCGCCCGGCGGGCGCACAATGGGCGCGTGCCCCGTCCATCTGGAACCTCCCCCGGCCTCAGACCTGCGAATTCGCCCGCCCCGCCGCCCGTCGGCCCCGGACGGCGACGCACCGACGTCACGCCGTACGTCGACCTCAGCCGCGCCGAGTGGAGCGCCCTGCGCGAGCGCACCCCCCTGCCGCTGACGGCCGACGAGGTCGAGGAGCTGCGCGGCCTCGGCGACGTCGTCGACCTCGACGAGGTGCGCGACATCTACCTGCCGCTGTCCCGGCTGCTGAACCTGTACGTCGGCGCGACGCACGGCCTGCGCGGCGCGCTGAACACGTTCCTCGGCGAGGGCGCCCAGCCGGGCACGCCGTTCGTCATAGGGGTCGCCGGGAGCGTCGCCGTCGGCAAGTCCACCACCGCGCGGCTGCTGCGGGCGCTGCTGGCCCGCTGGCCCGAGCACCCGCGGGTGGAGCTGGTGACGACCGACGGCTTCCTCTTCCCCAACGCCGAGCTGCACCGGCGCGGGCTGATGGCGCGCAAGGGCTTCCCCGAGTCCTACGACCGCCGCGCGCTGACCCGCTTCGTGGCCGACGTGAAGGCCGGGCGCGACGAGGTCACCGCCCCCGTCTACTCCCATCTGATCTACGACATCGTCCCCGGCGAGCGGCTCACGGTGCGGCGCCCCGACATCCTCATCGTCGAGGGCCTCAACGTCCTCCAGCCGGCGCTGCCCGGCACCGACGGCCGCACCCGTGTCGCCGTCGCCGACTACTTCGACTTCTCCGTCTACGTCGACGCCCGCACCGAGGACATCGAGCGCTGGTACCTGGAGCGCTTCCGCAAGCTGCGGCAGACGGCCTTCCAGAACCCCTTCTCCTACTTCCGCAGGTACACGCAGGTGTCGGAGGAGGAGGCGCTGGACTACGCCCGCGGCACCTGGCGGGACATCAACTGCCCCAACCTGCGGGAGAACATCGTCCCCACCCGCGGCCGGGCCTCCCTCGTGCTCCGCAAGGGCCCCGACCACACGGTCCAGCGCCTGTCCCTGCGCAAGCTCTGACGCCCCGCCGGATCCGCCGCGAACGGAACCAAGCCGCACTACACCGAAGTCCTGAACCCTGGGGGATGTTGCGCATGGCGGACCAGGCCGAGATCGACGAGAAGCTGGCCCGGGAGGCCGAGGAGCTCCGGAACCGCCCGCTGTCCGTACAGCGACGCGCCACGGGCTGGGCCTACGTCTCCTGGATCGGCATGCTCGTCGCGATGGCCGTCGTCTGGGACGAGGTCCCGCCCTGGCTGGGCCTCCTCCTCTGGCTGGCCCTGTTCGTGGGCTTCGCGTGCGGCCCGATGCGCCGTCTCGCGGCCACCGACGGCCTCAGTCACGGGCTGGTGGTCGTGCCGCTCATCGCGCTGCCCTGCGTGGTGTGGGGGCTGGAGCCTGCCAAGGGCCACGTGGTGCTCCTCACCACCGGCGAACGCGCCGTGGCCGAGGTCGAGTCGGAACTCGGGGACTCGTACGTGTGGAAGGGCCAGAGGTACTGGGACAACTTCTACACCTTCCACGACGTCGAGACGGGCGAGCGCCTGCCGGGTCCGGAGCGCACGGCGCGTGTGGGCACCTTCCGGTCCGGTATGACGGTGACGGTCCTGTACGACCCGCGCGGCGTGCATGCGCCGCAGCGGGTCCAGGACGTGAACCCCTACGGGAAGCTGGGCTTCGGCGGTGCGATGGCGCTGCTGGGCCTCGTCTTCATCCGGAGCACGTCCCGGCGGGTCAGCCCGGCCTACGACAAGGCCACCCGACGGCTCGTGACGCACCGGTGGCGGCGGTGGTGGGAGCGTGCCGCGCGGCGGCGGGCCCGGGACTCACAACCGGAGCGGCATGCCCGGCTACGGCTGCTCGCCTATCTCAACTGGCCCGTCACCTACTCAGTGTACGCCGTGCTGTGGGGGCTCACCGCGTACGAGGGCGCTCCGCTGCACGGCCAGTACACCCTGGTGCTCTTCGGTCCCATCCTCTGGCTGTGGTGGCCCTTGCAGCGCATCCACCAGCCCTGGGCCGGGCTGCCCTGCGCCTGCGGGCTGTGGCTCCTGATGGCCGGCGGCCGCGTACCGGCGGGGCAGCCTCGTCCCGCTGCTCATCGCCGCCGCGATCTGTCTGCCGCTGGGCGCCCTGTGGATGTGGGGGATGCTGAAGGCACACGCCCAACCCCTGGCCCGCCCGGCCGGGCACGACTCCGCCCGCGCCCGGAACTGACCGCGGGCGCGGGCGGTGGGGCTTTGGGGCCGGGGCGACCCGGCCCGGCTCAGCCCAGGGCCGTCTTGACGGCGTCGGCCAGGCGGCCGGCGACGGCGCGGGCCTGTTCGATGTCGGCGGCCTCGACCATGACCCGCACGAGCGGCTCGGTGCCGGAGGGGCGCAGGAGCACGCGCCCGGTCTCGCCCAGCTCGCGCTCGGCGGCCAGGACGGCGGTGGCCAGCTCGGCGGACGTCGCCACCCGCGACTTGTCGACGTCGGGCACGTTGATCAGCACCTGCGGCAGCCGCTCCATGACGGCGGCCAGCTCGGCGAGCGTCTTGCCGGTGGCCGCGACGCGGGAGGCGAGCAGCAGGCCCGTGAGGGTGCCGTCGCCCGTCGTCGCGTGGTCGAGGGCGATGACGTGCCCGGACTGCTCGCCGCCGAGCGAGAAGCCGCCACGCTTGAGCTCCTCCAGCACGTAGCGGTCGCCGACCGCCGTCTGGACGAGCCGCACGCCCTCGCGCTCCATGGCCAGCTTGAAGCCGAGATTGGACATGACCGTGGCCACGACGGTGTCGCCGCGCAGGGCGCCCGCCTCGCGCATGCCGAGGGCGAGGACGGCGAGGATCTGGTCGCCGTCGACCTCGTTGCCGTCGGCGTCCACCGCCAGGCAGCGGTCGGCGTCGCCGTCGTGGGCGACGCCGAGGTCGGCGCCGTGCTCGACGACGGCGGCGCGCAGCCCGGCGAGGTGGGTGGAGCCGCAGTCGTCGTTGATGTTGAGCCCGTCGGGCTCGGCACCGATGGTGACGACCTCGGCGCCCGCGCGGGCGAAGGCCTCGGGCGAGACGCGGGCGGCGGCGCCGTGGGCGCCGTCGATGACGACCTTCAGCCCGTCCAGCCGGTGCGGCAGAACGCCGATGAGGTGCGCGACGTAGGTGTCGAGGCCCTCACCGTGGTCGCGCACCCGGCCGACCCCGGCGCCGGTCGGCCGCTGCCACGGCTCTCCGGACTCGTGCTCGTGGTAGACGGCCTCGATGCGGTCCTCGATGTCGTCGGGGAGCTTGTGCCCGCCGCGGGCGAAGAACTTGATGCCGTTGTCCGGCATGGGGTTGTGGCTGGCGGAGAGCATGACGCCCAGGTCGGCGCCGAGCGAGCCGGTCAGGTGCGCGACGGCGGGAGTGGGCAGGACGCCCACCCGGAGGACGTCCACCCCGGCGCTGGCCAGCCCGGCCACCACCGCCGCCTCCAGGAACTCGCCCGAGGCCCGCGGATCCCGGCCGACCACGGCCACCGGACGATGTCCTTCGAACGATCCGGCCTCACCGAGCACGTGCGCCGCCGCGACCGACAGCCCCAGAGCCATCTCGGCCGTCAGATCCGCGTTGGCGACACCGCGCACGCCGTCCGTTCCGAAGAGTCGTCCCACCGTGGTACCTCCGAGTGCTTCGAACCGGCACCGCCGCTCGAGGACGCGCGGTGCCCCGTGAAAGGCGTGGCCGGGAGAGTGCGGCGATAGGCCGGTTTCACTGGTTCTTCCCGTTTTACGCCAGGTATTCCCCGATGCCGCGAACGGACAGGTGCCCTTGGCACATGCGACCCGTCCGGAAAGGGGAACGCCCCGGCGGCACTGCTGTACCGCCGGGGCGTTCCGAGCGCGGAGCGCGAGGCGTCAGCGCTTGCTGTACTGCGTACCCTTACGGGCCTTCTTGAGACCGGCCTTCTTGCGCTCGACGGCGCGGGCGTCACGGGTGAGGAAGCCGGCCTTCTTCAGCGGGCCGCGGTTGTTCTCCACGTCCGCCTCGTTCAGGGCACGGGCCACGCCCAGGCGCAGCGCACCCGCCTGGCCGGAGATGCCGCCGCCGCTGATGCGGGCGACGACGTCGTACCGGCTGTCCAGCTCGAGCACCTTGAAGGGCTCGTTGACTTCCTGCTGGTGCACCTTGTTGGGGAAGTACCCCTCCAGGGTGCGACCGTTGATCTTCCACTTGCCGGTGCCCGGCACGATGCGGACGCGGGCGATGGCGTTCTTGCGCCGCCCGGTGCCGGCGCCCGGCTGCGGGTCGCCGAAGCGGGAGGCGAGCGACTCGGTCGAGTACTCGCCCTCGACACCCTCGGGGGTCTCGGTGCTGTAGTGCTCGATGTCCTCGGTGTCGACGACAGGGGTCTCAGCGGTGGTCTCGGCCACGATGCTCCTCGGTTCTCTTCGTTCCGGTAGTGGCCGGATTACTGGCTGATCTGGGTGATCTCGAACGGCACGGGCTGCTGGGCACCGTGGGGGTGCTCGGCGCCGCGGTAGACCTTCAGCTTCGACAGCATCTGACGGCCCAGCGTGTTCTTCGGGAGCATGCCCTTGACGGCCTTCTCGATGGCCTTCTCCGGGTTCTTCTCCAGCAGGTCCTCGTAGCGGACGGAGCGGAGACCGCCCGGGTAGCCCGAGTGACGGTAGGCCATCTTCTGGGTCCGCTTGTTGCCGGAGAGGTGCACCTTCTCGGCGTTGATGATGATGACGAAGTCACCAGCGTCAACGTGCGGCGCGTACACGGGCTTGTGCTTGCCCCGGAGGAGGGTTGCGGCCTGGGAGGCCAGACGGCCCAGGACAACGTCCTGCGCGTCGATGACGTGCCACTGGCGCTTGATGTCGCCGGGCTTGGGGCTGTACGTACGCACGGTCGTATGCCTTCGCTTCTTCTGAGTGAGTCCTGACAGGGCCACCAGGCAGATCACGACAGCCTTGGACCGCACGACGGTGACGCGGGCCGCGTGCAGATGCTGGTCATCGACCGGTGGGCCGGTGTAGGGCCCCCCTCACGTGAGAATGAGGCAGACCAGTACACAACGATCTCGCAGAATACCGGCACCACCCCGAGGGGGTCAAAGCGAGCCCCCGTGAAGGGCCGACGGCTCAGCCCTTCACGGGGCCGTCGACGATCTCGACGCCCGTTCAGCCCACGCCCGGCTCAGCGGGCGCGGGCGACCCGCGTCTCGTCCCAGACCGGTTCCGCCGTCTCGCGGACGCGGCCGTCGGCGCCGAAGACGAGGTAGCGGTCGAAGGCGCGGGCGAACCAGCGGTCGTGGGTGACGGCGAGCACCGTGCCCTGGTACTGCTCCAGCCCCGCCTGGAGAGCCTCCGCGCTCTCCAGGTCCAGGTTGTCCGTCGGCTCGTCCAGGAGCAGCGCCGTCGCCCCGGCCAGCTCCAGCAGCAGGATCTGGAACCGGGCCTGCTGCCCGCCGGAGAGCCGGTCGAAGGGCTGCTCGGAGGCGCGGTCCAGCTCGTAGCGGCGCAGCGCGGACATCGCGGCGCCGCGGTCGAGGGCGTGCTCGGTCCACAGGATGTCCCGCAGCGGCCGCCCGGCCAGCTCCGGATGGGCGTGCGTCTGGGCGAAGTGCCCGGGGACGACACGGGCGCCGAGCTTCCACGCCCCGGTGTGGGCGACGGGCCGCTCGGGGTCGCCGGCGAGCAGCCGCAGGAAGTGCGACTTGCCAGACCCGTTCGAGCCGAGGACGGCGACCCGCTCGCCGTAGAAGACCTCCAGGCCGAACGGTTTCATCAGCCCCGTCAGCTCCAGGTTCTCGCAGGTCACCGCCCGAACCCCGGTACGCCCGCCGCGCAGCCGCATGGTGATCTGCTGCTCGCGCGGCGGCTCCTGCGGCGGCCCGGCCTCCTCGAACTTCCGCAGCCGGGTCTGCGCGGCCTGGTAGCGGGAGGCCAGGCCGTCGTTGAAGGCGGCCTTGTTCTTGAGCGTGTTCACGAGCTGCTTGAGCTGGGCGTGCTTCTCGTCCCAGCGGCGCCGCAGCTCCTCGAAGCGGGCGAACCGCTCGCGCCGGGCCTCGTGGTAGGTGTCGAAGCCGCCGCCGTGCACCCACACGTCCGAGCCGGCCGGGCTGGGCTCCACGCTGATGATCTTCTCGGCGGAACGGGCCAGCAGCTCGCGGTCGTGCGAGATGAACAGCACGGTCTTGCGGGTCTCCCGCAGCCGCTCCTCCAGCCAGCGCTTGCCGGGGACGTCGAGGTAGTTGTCCGGCTCGTCCAGCAGGAGCACCTCGTCCGGGCCGCGCAGCAGAGCCTCCAGTACGAGCCGCTTCTGCTCGCCGCCCGAGAGGGTGCGCACCTGTCGCCACTGCGCCTTCTCGTAGGGGACGCCGAGTGCGGCCGTCGTGCAGATGTCCCACCGCGTCTCGGCCTCGTAGCCCCGGGCCTCGGCCCAGTCGCTCAGGGCCTGCGCGTAGTCGAGCTGGGCGGCCTCGTCGTCTCTCTCCATGATCGCCAGCTCCGCGGCGTCCACCGCCTCGGCGGCCTTGCGGATGCGCGGCGGGGCGACGGAGACGAGCAGGTCCCGCACGGTGCGTTCGTCCCGCACCGAGCCGACGAACTGGGGCATCACGCCGAGGCCGCCGGAGACGGTCACGCTGCCGCCGTGCGCCTCCAGCTCGCCCGCGACGATGCGCAGCAGCGTCGTCTTCCCGGCGCCGTTCGCGCCGACGAGCGCCACGGCCGCGCCCTCGCCGACGCGGAACGAGGCGTCCGCGAGCAGCAGCCGCCCGTCCGGCAGGTAGTACTCGACGTGTGCGACTTCGACGTGACCCATGGGTCCGGATTGTGGACGCCGTCGGCGGGGAAAGGCCAACCCTTTTCCACGCCGACGGCGTCACCGCCTCGGGCCGGCGGGGTCAGCCGGCGGCGACCGTGGAGCGGCGGCGGGCGGCCCAGTAGACCGCGACACCGGCGCCGAGCACGACCAGCGAGCCGCCGACGAGGAGCAGCACGCCACCGGCGCCGGTGAGAGCGAGGTCACCCTCGGCCGCGTCCTTGCCGGAGCCGTCGCCGGAACCGTCCGCGCCGCCGGAGCCGTCGGCCGAGCCGGAGCCGCCGGTCGAACCGTCACCGTCGCCCTCGCCCTTGCCGGAGTCGCCGTCACCGGAGCCACCGGACGAGCCGGAGTCCCCGGAGCCGCCGGTGCCGGAGCCGTCGCCGGGACCGTTGAGGACGATCCACGCCGTGTCGTTGGAGTGGTCGCCGTCCTTCGGCGACGAGTAACCGACGTACACCTTGCCCCTGGCGTTCTCGACCACCTCGTCGATACGCAGCTCGAACGGGAACGAACGCTCGTCGTCCTCCAGGACCGGCGTGGACAGCCAGCACAGGTAGAGGGAGGTGCTCACCTCACCGTTCTGGGACATCGGGCCGCATTTCTTCGGCGCCTCGACGACGCTCGCACCAGGCGGGACCTCGACCTGGAACCCGATCGGCTCCCCGCCCGCGCGCTGCGAGCCGAGCCACGCCGGGCCGTTGTTGGCGAAGCCGACGTCCACCGTCACGACGTCGCCCTCGCCACCCCTGGCCGAGCCCCCGGTGAAGGCGAGGTCGTAGGTGTTGCGCGTCGGGAAGTCCAGCTCCCCGAAGCGCACGTAGGCGGCCGGGTCCGCGTCGGCGACCTCGACCAGGCGCAGCTTCGCCCCCGTGCCGGACTCGTACGGGTGCTCGCCGCGCAGCTCGTCCAGCTCCGCCTCGGTCACCGGCGAGAAGCGGTAGGCGAAGACGTCGTCGAGGGCGAAGGGGGCGGTCTTGACGGCGAACGGCTCGCTCAGCCCGTAGGCGGCCCCGGGGTGGAAGGTCCCGTCGAACGCGCACAGCACCCGGCTGCTTTCTGTCAGCGGGCTGTCACCGGTCCGGGCGTAGGAGCAGTTGCTGTAGGTGTCGGGGAACGACAGGCCCCGCGAACCGGTGAGACGCAGGACGACGCCGTCGGAGGCGGCGGTGCCGCCGACGTTGCGGAAGCCCAGGGGCGCCTTGTAGGTCTCGCCCGGGGCGAAGCCCTCCGGCTCGGCGAGCGTGCGCATGTGCAGCTCGGCCTGGCCGACCAGGACGTCGATGTTCAGCCCGGCGAAGTCGACGCCGTCGGCCTCGCCGGTCACCTTGACGGTGCCGGACTCCCCGGCCTCGCTTCCGTCGTTGACGTCGAGCCGCAGGTCCGGAACGTTGTAGGACCAGTCACCGGGGTAGATCTCGTGCCCCGTGCACACGAAGACCAGGCCCTTGGTGGTGCAGGCCCAGCCGTCCACCAGCGTGACGTCGGCGATTCCGGCGAGCTCCGAGGCATCGATCGTGAGCGTGTAGTCACCCTGGAAGACCGGGTAGGTGATGCCGTCCTCGTCCGGGCCGTGTTCGCCGTCGTCCGGCGCGCTCAGCCCGAGGTCGATCTGCGGCTCCGTGCCGTCGTCCTCGGTGTTCAGGGACAGCGCGACCTGTTCGGGGCCGGTGATCGTGACGGGCAGGGGCGCGTCCGCGGCCTGGGCGCCGCCGGCGAGCCCGCCGGTGAGCAGACCGGCCAGTGCCAGACCGCCGAGCGCCCGGGTCAGCGGACGGGGAAATGCGTGGACCATGTTGCCTCTCTCGTTCCGGCTCCGGCCGGTTCACCGCAGAGCCGTCGTCGGGGAGTTTGACCGGCCCATGCCGACCCGGGTTGTGCACGGCGCCATCACGGGCACGTCTCGAAACCGTCAACGCCCCTCCCCGGCTTCACCCCGCGCCGGGGACGTGGGTGGGCGGCGCGTCTAGGATTCCGGCATGAGCTTTGGGCAAGGGGGGCCCGGCTGGGGCCCGGGCGGCGGACCGACGCCGGACTGGAACGCACTCGCCGAACAGGCGGCGGCCACGCGCGCACGCCGCCGCCGTCTGCTGCTGATCGGCTGCGGCGCGGCGGCGACGGTGGCGGTGGCGGCCGTCGTCGCTCTCGCCGTCACACAGGGCATCAGCGGTGGGGAGCCGTCCGACGCTTCGACCACGTCCCTGCCGAGCCCGGCCGACCTGCCCTCCGGCCCCTCACAGCCCGAGCCCGACTTCACCAAGGCTCCCCCGCCACCCAACCCGTACGAGTTCATATCCGACCCCGAGAAGGACACCGCGCCGCGCAGCGCGGAGGGCTTCTTCCCGGACACGACGGTCGAACTCGACGGACGTTCCTACCGCCGGGCCGCGGTGAAGTCGGCCGAGGACTGCCCCTCGGCCGCCGCGACCAACGATCTGGAGAAGGTGCTCAAGGACTGGAACTGCACGGAGATGCACCAGGCGTCGTTCACGCGGGACGGCATCTCCGTGACCGTCGGCATCGCCGTGCTCCACGGGGAGTCGGAGGCGGGCGAGGTGAAGAAGGCGGCGAAGCCCTACCTCGCGCCGCTGACCGGCGGCGACGTCCCCAAGGACTTCTGCCGCTACTCCGCCTGCCGCTCCAGCGCCGAGGCCTACGGCCGCTACGTGGTCTTCACCGTCTCCGGCTATGTCGACGGCACGGACGTCACCCGCGAGGAGACGACGGCCCTCGCGGCGGGCCGGGACCTCACCGCCCACGCCAGGGAGCGCCTCAAGGCGCGTGGCCGCGAGCAGGCCGCCGCCGCGGCCACCGAACAGCCCGCGCCCTGACCGCTGCCGTCAGGGCGGGCCTGGGGACACGGCGGGCCTGGTGAGAGGGCGGCCCTGGGCCCTGTCGTCAAGGGGACGTCCGTCCGCGAGCTGGGGGTGCCCCCGGCGTTGGCCGGGGGAGTCTGGTGCGGTGCGTCGCAAGGCGGGGGATCGCCCTCGTACCGGGCGTGCTCGGGCGACTCCGACAACGCAGCGAGGTGCCCTGCCCGGGGCCATCTCCCAGCGTTGGCTGCGGGAGTCGCGAGCAGGGCGTCCTTGTGCCGACGGGGCCTAGCGGCAGGGCAGCGTACGCAGGTTGCGGGACTCGGCGTTGCGGGCGGCGAGCGCGTCGTCCGCCGGGTAGCCGACCTCCTCCAGCGTCAGCCCGTGCGGGCGGACGACGTGGACGGCCGAGTCGCGTACGCCCGCCGCCAGGACCTCGCCCGGCCAGGCCGGGGGCCGGTGCCCGTCGCCGACGAAGAGCATCGCGCCGACCAGCGAGCGCACCATGTTGTGGCAGAAGGCGTCGGCCTTGACGGTGGCCTCCAGCACGCCGTCGGGCCGACGCTCCCACCGCAGGTCCAGCAGCCGCCGGATGGTCGTCGCGCCGTCGCGCTTCTTGCAGTACGCCGCGAAGTCGTGCTCCCCCAACAGCCGCTTCGCCGCCGCGTTCATCGCGTCCAGGTCCAGCGGCCAGTTGTGCCACAGGACGTGTCCGCGCTGGAGGGGGTCGACGCCGCCGGGGTGGTCGGTGACGCGGTAGGCGTAGCGGCGCCAGATCGCGGAGAAGCGCGCGTCGAAGTGCGGCGGTGCCGGTGTCAGGCGGCGGACCCGGACGTCGTGCGGCAGCCGCCCGGCGAGGCGGCGCAGCAGCTTGTCCTCGTGCGCGGCCCACAGCTCGGCGGGCAGATCCACGTGGGCGACCTGGCCCCGGGCGTGCACACCGGCGTCCGTCCGCCCGGCGACGGTCAGCTCGAAGGGCTCGGCGGAGCGGGTGACGACGCGCAGCGCCTCCTGCACCTCGCCCTGCACCGTCCGCCGGCCGCGCTGTACGGCCCAGCCGGAGAAGTCCCGGCCGTCGTAACTCAGGTCCAGCCGTACCCGGACGAGGCCGGACTCCACGCCGTCACTCACTTGCGTCACTCACCTGACTGCTCTGTGTCATCTCTGCCCGGTCGCCGCTCCGGCCCGCGGGCGGTCCCGGTACGCGGACGGGCCCGCCCCCACACGGGAGCGGGCCCACGAGCACACGGTTCGGTGCTCAGGCGTCCTTGGACTCCTCGGAAGCCTCGGCGGCCTCCTCGGCCGGAGCCTCATCGGCGTCCGCCTTCTTGAGGTCCGCGGCCTTCTCGCCCTCGGCGTCCTTGGCGGCACGCTTCGCGGCGGCCTCGGCCTCGCCGACGGCCGTCTGCTGCACGGTCAGCGCCTCGACCAGCTCGATGACCGCCATCGGCGCGTTGTCACCGCGACGGTTACCGATCTTGGTGATCCGGGTGTAGCCACCCGGACGGTTCTCGTAGCGCGGGCCGATCTCGGTGAAGAGGGTGTGCACGACGGACTTGTCCAGGATCGTGCGCATGACCTGGCGACGGTTGTGCAGGTCGCCCTTCTTCGCCTTGGTGATCAGACGCTCCGCGACCGGACGCAGGCGGCGGGCCTTGGCCTCGGTCGTGGTGATGCGGCCGTGCTCGAAGAGGGCCGTGGCGAGGTTCCCCAGCATGGCCTTCTGGTGCGCGGCGCTGCCGCCCAGACGGGCACCCTTGGTGGGCTTCGGCATCGTGTTTCTCCTTGGTGTCTGCACCGGCCGTATCAGGTACCGGTGTCAGTGTCCGCACGGGCTTGTGCCCGGCGGAACCCGCGGCCCGCCCCGCCCGTGCGGACGGGACGGGCCGCGGACGATCAGTACTGCTCGGTCTCGACGAAGCCCTGGTCGGCGTCGTCGTCCGCGCCGTAGGCGTCGGCGGCGGCGGTCGGGTCGAACCCGGGGGGGCTGTCCTTGAGCGCCAGGCCCATGCCGTGCAGCTTGGCCTTGACCTCGTCGATGGACTTCGCGCCGAAGTTGCGGATGTCCAGCAGGTCCGCCTCGGAACGGGCCACCAGCTCGCCCACCGAGTGGATGCCCTCGCGCTTGAGGCAGTTGTAGGAGCGGACCGTCAGCTCCAGCTCCTCGATCGGCAGCGCCAGGTCGGCGGCCAGGGCGGCGTCGGTCGGGGACGGGCCCATGTCGATGCCCTCGGCGTCGACGTTGAGCTCGCGGGCCAGACCGAACAGCTCCACCAGCGTCTTGCCCGCGGAGGCGACGGCGTCACGCGGACGCATCGACTCCTTGGTCTCGACGTCGACGATCAGCTTGTCGAAGTCGGTGCGCTGCTCGACACGGGTCGCCTCGACCTTGTAGGTGACCTTGAGCACCGGGCTGTAGATGGAGTCGACCGGGATGCGGCCGATCTCCTGGCCCGCCTGCTTGTTCTGCACGGCGGAGACGTAGCCGCGGCCGCGCTCGACCGTCAGCTCCATCTCCAGCTTGCCCTTGCCGTTCAGCGTGGCGAGGACGAGGTCGGGGTTGTGCACCTCGACACCGGCCGGGGGCGCGATGTCGGCGGCGGTGACCAGACCCGGGCCCTGCTTGCGCAGGTACATCACGACCGGCTCGTCGTGCTCGGAGGAGACGACCAGCTGCTTGATGTTGAGGATCAGGTCGGTGACGTCCTCCTTGACGCCCGGCACGGTGGTGAACTCGTGCAGGACGCCGTCGATCCGGATGCTCGTGACAGCCGCACCGGGGATCGAGGAGAGGAGCGTACGACGCAGGGAGTTACCGAGGGTGTAGCCGAACCCCGGCTCCAGCGGCTCGATCACGAACCGGGAGCGGAACTCGTCGACGACCTCTTCGGTCAGGGAAGGGCGCTGAGCGATCAGCATGAGGATGTGCCTCCAGTCTTCGGCAACCGCTATTTGATGCCGGACTACCGCACGGCCTGCGGGCCACACGGCTCTACTGCAAGGGTACGGGCGACCCGGCGATGACGCGCCGGGCCGCCCGTGACACTCGAGCTGTTACTTCGAGTACAGCTCGACGATCAGCTGCTCCTGCACCTGGGTGTCGATCACCTGGCGCTCGGGCAGGCTGTGCACGAGGATCCGCAGCCGCGAGGGAATGACCTCCAGCCACGCCGGGACGGTCTTGTCGCCCGCCTCGGCCTGGGCCACCTGGAACGGGGTCATGTTCCGGGAGGACTCGCGGACCTCGATGATGTCGTTCGGGCTGACCCGAGCCGACGGGATGTCCGTCTTGCGGCCGTTCACGAGGATGTGGCCGTGGCGGACGAGCTGACGGGCGTGGTCGCGGGACTTGGCGAAGCCGGCCCGGTAGACCACGTTGTCGAGCCGGGTCTCGAGGATGCGCAGGAGGTTCTCACCGGTCTTGCCGGACTTCCTGTTGGCCTCGTTGTAGTAGCCCCGGAACTGCTTCTCGAGGACACCGTAGATCCGCGCGCACTTCTGCTTCTCACGCTTCTGCAGCAGGTACTCGCTGTCCTTGGTGCGCCCGCGTCCGTGCTCACCCGGGGGGTAAGGACGGATCTCGATCGGGCACTTCGCGCTCTCGCACTTAGCTCCCTTGAGGAAGAGCTTCTGCTTCTCCCGACGGCAACGCTTGCAGTCGGCCCCGGTGTAACGCGCCATAGTCTCTAATCTCCTACTTCGCTGGTCAGACGCGGCGACGCTTCGGCGGGCGGCAGCCGTTGTGCGGGGTGGGGGTGACGTCCTGGATCGAGCCGACCTCCAGGCCGGTGGCCTGGAGCGAACGGATCGCGGTCTCACGGCCGGAGCCGGGACCCTTCACGAAGACGTCCACCTTCCGCATGCCGTGCTCCTGCGCGCGACGGGCGGCCGACTCGGCGGCCATCTGCGCGGCGAACGGCGTCGACTTGCGCGAACCCTTGAAGCCCACGTGCCCGGCCGAAGCCCAGGAGATCACGTTGCCGGTGGGGTCGGTGATGGAAACGATGGTGTTGTTGAACGTGCTCTTGATGTGAGCGTGCCCGTGGGCGACGTTCTTCTTCTCCTTGCGGCGCACCTTCTTGGCGCCGGCCGTACGGCCCTTCGGAGGCATAAAGATTTACTCCCGTGGAGGTGGTCGGTCCTGCTACTCGGACCGCTTGGAGCGTCCGGTGCGGACTACTTCTTGCCCGGCTTCTTCTTGCCGGCGATCGCGCGACGCGGGCCCTTGCGGGTGCGGGCGTTGGTCTTCGTGCGCTGACCGCGGACCGGAAGGCCGCGGCGGTGACGCAGACCCTGGTAGTTGCCGATCTCGACCTTGCGGCGGATGTCGGCCTGGATCTCTCGACGGAGGTCACCCTCGGTCTGGATGTTGGCCTCGACGTACTCGCGGATCTTGATCAGCTCGTCCTCGGCCAGATCACGAACGCGGGTGTCGGGGTTCACGCCGGTGGCGGCGAGGGTCTCCCGGGACCGGGTGCGACCGATACCGAAGACATAGGTGAGGGCAACCTCCACACGCTTGTCGCGCGGGAGGTCAACGCCTTCGAGGCGTGCCATGGATGTGGCTCCTGAGTGTTCACGGAGGTCTTCCGCAGCACCGTTCCCGTAAGGCTCACGAGAGGCCTACGAGCCGGGTCCCCGGCCTCCGGACCGGGGGTGTCGTCCCCACACGTGACGTGGGGGGTCGGGTGACTGCGTATCTACTTGTCTTGCTCGCGTCGCGCGAAGAGGTGCGAGTGCGGGTCGAGAGCTGCGTCAGCCCTGGCGCTGCTTGTGGCGCAGGTTGTCGCAGATGACCATGACCCGGCCGTGACGGCGGATCACCTTGCACTTGTCGCAGATCTTCTTGACGCTCGGCTTGACCTTCATGGGATTGAGGTTCTCCGGGTCACGCCATCACCTCACGGGAGCGAGGCGAGGGCTCGATCTACTTGTAGCGGTAGACGATCCGTCCACGCGTCAGGTCGTAGGGAGAGAGCTCCACCACGACCCGGTCGTCGGGAAGGATACGGATGTAGTGCATCCGCATCTTGCCGCTGATGTGCGCGAGGACCTGGTGACCGTTCTGCAGCTCCACCTTGAACATCGCGTTCGGCAGAGACTCGACAACGGTGCCCTCGATTTCGATGGCCCCTTGTTTTTTGGCCATGCTTGAGGCTTTCACCTTCCGGGATCGGCTACCTGGACCGGCCCCGGGCACAGGCGTACACGGGGACCGACGCATCAGTCTACGCCACGCCCCCGGCCAAGGCGAAATCGCCCCCGGACCCCCAGTCTGCCCACATGCCGCTCGGCTCAATCCTTCACTCCGCGCGTGGGAGGCCCGCGCACAGGCGCAGGGCTGGCGAGCGCAGGGCTGGCGAGCGCGGCCCCCGGCCCCGGCGGCTCCGGGTGCCCCACCCGGCCCGGGGCCCCGAGCCGGAGTCCCGGGGCTCCACACCCCACCCAGCCCCGGGGTCCGGGGGCGGAGCCCCCTGAGTTTCGGGAAGGGGAGGGTCAGGGGAGGAAGCCCGCAGCGCCCACCACTCGCAGCCGACGGGCTCGGACGGCAGGCCAGGGATCTGACCCCGGCGCTCGCCACAGGCCACAGGACCGAAGGACAGGGCCCGGCCCGGCGGTGGGCCGGACGGGACGGCCGACGCGGAGCCGACGCGGGCCGGATCCGGGGCTCAGCCCAGCGGGTCGGGCGCGGCGGTGACACCGTACTCGGCGAGCTTCGCCTTGCCCCCGTCCACCGCGGTCAGCACCAGCGGACCCTTCTCCGTCAGCGCCACCGAGTGCTCCCAGTGGCTCGACCAGGAGCCGTCGTCCGTCTTGACGGTCCACTCGTCCTCGAGGACGTGCGTGCGCGGCGTGCCCAGCGAGATCATCGGCTCGATCGCGAGACACATGCCGGGCACGAGCTTCGGGTTGTGCCGGCCGACGAGCCGCCGCCGGTCCACGTAGTTCAGCAGGTGGGGGTCCATGTGCATCTGGCTGCCGATGCCGTGGCCGCCGTAGTCCTCGATGATCCCGTACCGGCCGCCCGACGGCCGGGGCTGCCGCTTGACGTAGCCCTCGACCGCGCGGGAGATCTCGATCAGCCGCGAGCCCTTGCGGAAGGCCGCGATGCCGGCCCACAGCGACTCGTGGGTCACCCGGCTCAGCTCGTGCAGCTCCGGTGCGTGCCCCTCGCCGACGAAGACGGTGATCGCGGCGTCGCCGTGCCAGCCGTCCACGATGGCGCCGGCGTCGATGGAGAGGATGTCGCCGGACTTCAGGACCGTCTCCCGGTCCGGGATGCCGTGGACGACGACCTCGTTCACCGAGGTGCAGATGTTGCCGGGGAAGCCGCCGTACCCGAGGAAGTTCGGCTTGGCACCGTGCTCGGCGAGCACCTTCGCGGCGGCCTCGTCGAGGTCCTTCGTGGTGGCGCCGGGCACCGCGGCCTCGGCGCAGGCGCGGTGCATGGCGGCGACCACCAGCCCCGCCGCCCGCATCTTGGCGATCTGCTCCGGGGTCTTGATCTCCACCATGACGGCTGGCGCCTCCTATGGAACTGGTCTGATTCTCGCCATCAACGATACGGCCGGAACGAACAGGAAGCTCGGCCCCACAACCGCCCGCTGCAGGGTCGGGGAAGGCTCGGTCCGACTCGGCCCCGTGCGGGCGCACCCGCACCGTTCGGCCGAGGCCTGCGCGTCGCCCTGGAAGACCCTTCGGCTGGTGTAGCTGCGCGGACGGTTAGCGACCACAACTCCATCACACCCGATGCGTCTCTGTTGAGCCGCCAGACCGTACCATCTTCCCACTCAGACATCCGATGTGATCTCCCACCTGGGCTTCTGGCGTTCGCTCACCTTCCACCAAACCCGTTCTTGGCGGAGCGGAGGGCGCGGAACCGACCTGAAGGGTCGCTTTGAAGTAGTGAACTTCCTACTGGATTCACCAACAGAGATGCGGCTCCTGGCACATTGAAACATTGCGGCGCACAGGCTCCGAGCGAACATCACCGCCTCGTGCACACATGGCTCAAATTGAACCTTTGCGCGCGCACCACCTTTGACGTGATCAACTGCACCATCTAGCGTCTCCTCAGATCGCCCCGAAATCTTCAAGGCCATAGGGCACCCGCTTGGCTTGACAGAGTGACTTGCAGCCCCATGAACGAGGAGGCAATAAATGATCAATTCCAAGTATGCACGCGTAGGTCTAGTGAGTGCTGCCACCGCCACGATGCTTCTATTCACGGCGACCCCGGCGCTGGCCGCCAACTTCCGCATCTCCTTGCCGTACGACCGTGGCTACATGCAGTACATCGACGACGGGGATGTATTCACGGTCTGTGACACGAAAGCAGACGGCCATGGCGTCACAGGCTACGTGCGGCGGCTGATGCTGGATGGCCGCATAATCACGCTCGCCACCATTGATGATGGTGGCGATGCTGGCTGCGACAAGAAGGGCGTCGACATTAACCGACAGGCCCACGACATTGTACTCTGCTGGAACGGTGGCGGCCCGTGCGTTGTTTCTCGCCCCTTCGAGGAGTAGAGGTGAGCGCATAAGCGACTTCGGAAGACTCTGCGAATTCGACAGCTTGCGGATTTAACGCGAGCCGATTCAGAGCGAACCCGCCGCTTAAGCCGCCATCGACAGGTTGGGAATTCTGAGTTCTGCAACCTGACTTCCTGATGCTAATTCTTGTGCGACCCGCCGGAGTGCCCGGCGGGTCGCACTCATTTCACGGCACTTCCGTCGGCAAATGGTTGCGGCTACCGAACCTGACCAGTGACGACTCTCCACGACGAGAAGTGTGTTTGATATCACCTCATGCGGCCCATCCATGTCGATGCCGCTGATCCATGTCAGCTCGATGTTCGCTCCATCGACGCGGCGGACGCGGGCAGCCTGTCGACTCAGTGCTCCTCACGCCGACATCCGCTTCCACAAGAGCTGCTGCCCCGGCTCAGCTACCGCCCCGCCCGCTTCACGAACTGATCGCGAATGCCCCGGTGCGACGAGCCGCTGGACGACGTCGGGAAGGCATTCGCCACGCGGCGCCGCCGGAACAACGAGGGCTGGCGAGTGATGTCGGTCCTCCTGGACGCGGGCGTTCGCTTCCGGACCTGCGGCTGCGGCCCCGGCCACCGGCCGCGCACGGCACTCGAGCGCTTGGCCTACGCCGTACCGCGAACCCTTCGTCCACTCCCTGACCCGTGCCCGGCTGACGACAGACGGCGAAGGCCGCCGCCCCGGTCCGGGGTGGCGGCCTTCGCGGAAGACGAAGCGGGGGTTACGCCTTCGCCGGCAGTGCCGACATCGCGCGCTGCGTGACGTCGGCGACAGCCCCCAGCGCGGAGAGCGTGGTCACGAGCCCCTGCGCCTTGTAGTAGTCGATGATCGGCTCGGTCTCACTGTGGTAGACCTCCAGCCGCTTGCGCACGGTGTCCTCGCGGTCGTCGTCGCGCTGGTACAGCTCGCCACCGCACACGTCGCACACACCCGTCTCCTTCGGGGGCGTGTAGTCGACGTGGAAGATGTGGCTGCTGTCGTTGCGGCACATGCGGCGGCCGGCGATGCGCCGGACGACCTCGTCCTCGGGGACCTCGAGGTCCAGCACCGCGTCCAGGGCCAGCTCGGCGTCCCGCAGGATGCCGTCCAGCGCCTCGGCCTGCGCGAGGTTGCGCGGGAAGCCGTCGAGGAGGAAGCCGCCGGCGGCGTCTTCCTGCTCCATCCGGTCCTTGGCCATGTTTACGGTGACCTCGTCCGGCACCAGCTCCCCCGCGCGCATGTACTCCTGCGCGCGACGACCCAGTTCCGTGCCCTGGCTGATGTTGGCGCGGAACAGGTCGCCGGTGGAGATGTGGGGGATGCCGAGATTCTTGGCGAGCAACGCGGCCTGCGTGCCCTTGCCCGCACCAGGCGGCCCGACGAGGACGATACGCATTAGCGGAGGAACCCTTCGTAGTTGCGCTGCTGGAGCTGGCTCTCGATCTGCTTCACGGTCTCCAGGCCGACACCCACGATGATGAGGATGCTGGTACCGCCGAACGGGAACTCACCCTCCGCGTTGAAGGCGATCAGCGCGACCGTGGGCACCAGGGCGATCAAACCGAGGTAGATCGACCCGGGCCACGTGATGCGGTTCAGCACGTAGCTCAGATACTCCGCCGTGGGGCGACCGGCCCGGATACCCGGGATGAAGCCACCATACTTCTTCATGTTGTCTGCAACTTCTTCGGGGTTGAAGGAGATCGCGACGTAGAAGAAGGCGAAGAAGACGATGAGCACAAAGTACGTAAGGACGTAAATCGGGGCATTCTGGCTCTGGAAATTCTGCCGAATCCAGTCTGCCCAGCCCGCCGTGGACCCGCTGAACTGAACGATCAAGGCGGGAATGTAGAGCAGCGACGAAGCGAAGATGACAGGAATCACACCTGCCTGGTTCACCTTCAAAGGGATGTACGTGGACGTTCCGCCGTACGAACGGCGGCCGATCATCCGCTTCGCGTACTGCACCGGGATACGCCGCTGTGCCTGCTCGACGAAGACGACCAAGCCGACCATGGCCAGGCCCATCACGATCACGGCGCCGAACTCGATCCAGCCGTCGGCCAGCTCGCCCTGCGCCTTGATGGCCCACAGCGCGCCGGGGAAGCCGGCCGCGATGGAGACGAACATGAGGATCGACATGCCGTTGCCGATGCCGCGGTCGGTGACGAGCTCACCGAGCCACATGATGAGCGCCGTACCGGCCGTCATGGTGATGACCATGGTCATGGTCACGAACACCGAGTCGTCCGGGACGATCTGGTCGCCCACGGGGCAGCCCTGGAAGAGGGTGCCGCTGCGCGCCGTCGCCACCAGACCGGTAGCCTGCAGCACCGCCAGCGCGACGGTCAGATAGCGGGTGTACTGGGTGATCTTCGCCTGCCCGGCCTGGCCTTCCTTCTTCAGGGCCTCCAGGCGCGGGATCACGACGACGAGCAACTGCAGGATGATGCTCGCCGTGATGTAGGGCATGATCCCGAGGGCGAAGATGGTCACCTGCAACAGTGCGCCACCGCTGAACATGTTCACCAGGCCGAGCAGACCGGCGTCGCCGCTCTCCCGGTTGTCCAGACAGATCTGGACGTTCTGATAGCTGATCCCGGGGACGGGGATCTGTGCCCCCAGCCGGTAGAGCACCACGATGCCCAGCGTGAACAGCAGCTTCTTGCGCAGGTCGGGCGTCTTGAAAGCCCGGGTGAACGCGCTGAGCACGGTACCTCCTGCGGGCTCCCGCGCTGTGCTGCGCGAGAGGTGACGGTCTGGGTATTGACGGATACGACGGTGTTACTGCGCCCGGTTGCAACGGGTGGCTGCGTCCAGCGGGCAGTGCCGCTCACCTTACCGGCGAGAAGCCCGCCCACGGAACGACCGAACGACCAACCGGGGATGCCCGTTGGTGGGCATCCCCGGTTGGTGTTACGTCATCATGCTCAGACGAGCTCGGTGACGGTGCCGCCGGCGGCGGTGATCTTCTCCTTGGCGGAGCCGGAGACCTTGTCCACGGTCACCGTCAGCGCCACGGAGATCTCGCCGGTGCCGAGCACCTTGACGAGGTTGTTCTTGCGCACGGCACCCTTGGCGACCAGGTCGGCCACGGTGACCTCGCCACCCTCGGGGTAGAGGGCGGCGAGCTTGTCCAGGTTGACGACCTGGTACTCGGTGCGGAACGGGTTCTTGAAGCCCTTGAGCTTGGGCAGCCGCATGTGCAGCGGCATCTGCCCACCCTCGAAACGCTCGGGAACCTGGTAACGGGCCTTGGTGCCCTTGGTGCCACGACCAGCCGTCTTACCCTTCGACGCCTCACCACGACCGACGCGGGTCTTGGTGGTCTTGGCGCCCGGGGCCGGACGGAGGTTGTGGACCTTCAGCGGCTTCTCTTCCGCCATCTCAGTCGACCTCCTCGACCGTCACGAGGTGACGCACGGTGTGCACCATGCCGCGCACCTCGGGGCGGTCCGCCTTGACGACCACGTCGTTGACGCGCTTGAGACCGAGGGTCCGCAGCGTGTCACGGTGGTTCTGCTTCGTGCCGATCACGGAACGGGTCTGGGTGATCTTGAGCTGAGCCATCACGCGCTCACCCCGGCACGGGCCCGCAGCAGGGCGGCGGGCGCGACGTCCTCGAGCGGCAGGCCACGGCGAGCGGCGATCTCCTCGGGGCGCTGGAGGCCCCGCAGAGCTGCCACCGTGGCGTGCACGATGTTGATCGGGTTCGACGAGCCGAGCGACTTGCTCAGCACGTCGTGGATGCCCGCGCACTCCAGCACGGCGCGCACCGGGCCACCGGCGATCACACCGGTACCGGGCGAAGCCGGCTTGAGCAGCACGACACCCGCGGCCTCCTCACCCTGGATCGGGTGCGGGATGGTGCCCTGGATGCGGGGGACCTTGAAGAAGTGCTTCTTGGCCTCCTCAACGCCCTTGGCGATGGCGGCCGGCACCTCCTTGGCCTTGCCGTATCCGACACCCACGGTGCCGTCACCGTCGCCCACCACGACCAGCGCGGTGAAGCTGAAGCGACGACCACCCTTCACAACCTTGGCGACGCGGTTGATCGCGACGACGCGCTCGACGTACGCGGTCTTGTCGGCGGCAGCGCCACCGTCCCGCCGGTCCTTACGGTCCCGCCGCTCGCCGCCACCGGCGCCGCCACCGCGGCGCTGGGGTCCAGCCATTGGAATTACCTCTCTCGTTGATCCGCTGTGCGTGGGGACCGGCTCAGAACCTGAGCCCGGCCTCGCGGGCGGCGTCGGCCAGGGCGGCGATGCGCCCGGCGTACTTGTTGCCACCGCGGTCGAAGACGACGGCCTCGACACCGGCGGCCTTGGCCCGCTCGGCCACGAGGGCGCCAACCTGCTTCGCCTGGGCGCTCTTGTCGCCCTCGACGCCGCGGATGGAGCTGTCCATGGACGAGGCCGAGGCCAGCGTGTGGCCCTGGATGTCGTCGATGACCTGCGCCACCATGTGCCGGTTGGAACGCGTCACGACCAGACGCGGACGCTCGGCGGTGCCGGAGACCTTCTTCCGGACGCGGATGTGACGCCGCTTGATGGCGGCGCGCTTGTAGGCGTCGCCCTTGGCGATCTTCACGCCGAATGCCATGGCTTACTTACCAGCCTTTCCGACCTTGCGGCGGATGACTTCGCCCTCGTACTTGACGCCCTTGGCCTTGTACGGGTCGGGCTTGCGCAGCTTGCGGATGTTGGCCGCGACCTCGCCCACCTTCTGCTTGTCGATGCCCTCGACCGAGAAGCGGGTCGGGGCCTCGACCTTGAAGGTGATGCCGTCGGGGGCCTCGACCAGCACGGGGTGGCTGAACCCGAGCGAGAACTCCAGGTTGGAGCCCTTCGCCTGGACGCGGTAACCGACACCGCTGATCTCGAGCTTCTTGACGTAGCCCTGGGTCACGCCAGTGATCATGTTCGCCACCAGCGTGCGGGACAGGCCGTGCAGGGCCTTGTTCCGGCTCTCGTCGTTCGGGCGGGTCACGACGATGGCGCCGTCCTCACCCTTGGCGACCTCGATGGGCGCGGCGACGGTGTGCGAGAGGGCGCCCTTGGGGCCCTTCACGTTGACCGTCCGGCCATCGATGGTGACGTCCACACCGGCGGGAACCGTGATGGGGAGCTTGCCGATTCGCGACATGGCTTTTCCTCCGTTCCCTTCCGTTACCAGACGTAGGCGAGGACTTCCCCGCCCACACCCTTCTTGCCGGCCTGCTTGTCGGTGAGGAGCCCGTGCGACGTGGAGATGATCGCCACGCCCAGGCCGCCGAGCACCTTCGGCAGGTTGGTGGACTTTGCGTAGACCCGAAGACCCGGCTTCGAAATCCGCTTGATGCCGGCGATCGAGCGCTCGCGGTTCGGGCCGAACTTCAGCTCCAGGACGAGGTTCTTGCCCACGGGGGCCTCCTCGACCTTCCAGCCGGTGATGTAGCCCTCCTGCTGGAGGATTTCCGCGATGTGCGACTTGATCTTGCTGTGCGGCATCTCGACGGTGTCGTGGTACGCCGAGTTCGCGTTCCGCAGACGTGTCAGCATGTCTGCGATCGGATCGGTCATGGTCATGTGATGGCCTTCGGCCTCTCTCGCCGGGGTTTCCTGTCTGCGCCGTCCTTCTCCCCACTCGGTGGCGGGGCAGGTGTGGCGCGGGGACCTACGGCGTAGTAAGCGTCTATCGCGGGCTGGACCCGCGGACGGTCGTGGGCGGCGGACGCCCAACCCCACCAGCCTAAGCCATGGGGGCCGGGCACCCGCCGTCCAGGATGCTTACCGAGAGTCCTGGTCAACCCGCGGGTGCGGGATTACCAGGAGCTCTTGGTCACGCCCGGCAGCTCGCCGCGGTGGGCCATCTCGCGAAGGCACACACGGCACAGGCCGAACTTGCGGTAGACGGAGTGCGGACGGCCGCAGCGCTGGCAGCGGGTGTAACCGCGCACACCGAACTTCGGCTTGCGGGCGGCCTTGGCGATCAGAGCCTTCTTCGCCATGTCAGTTCTCCTTGAACGGGAAGCCGAGGTGACGCAGCAGGGCGCGGCCCTCTTCGTCGTTGGTCGCCGTGGTGACCACGGTGATGTCCATGCCCCGGACCCGGTCGATCTTGTCCTGATCGATCTCGTGGAACATGACCTGCTCGGTGAGACCGAAGGTGTAGTTCCCGCGCCCGTCGAACTGCTTCGGGGACAGACCGCGGAAGTCGCGGATGCGCGGCAGCGCGAGCGACAGCAGGCGGTCGAGGAACTCCCACATCCGGTCGCCGCGCAGCGTCGAGTGCGCACCGATCGGCTGGCCCTCGCGCAGCTTGAACTGCGCGATGGACTTGCGGGCCTTGGTCACGGCCGGCTTCTGGCCGGTGATCGTGGCGAGGTCGCGGATGGCGCCCTCGATCAGCTTGGAGTCGCGGGCGGCGTCGCCCACACCCATGTTGACCACGATCTTGGTGAGACCCGGGATCTGCATGACGTTCTCGTAGGAGAACTCCTCACGCAGCTTGCCCTGGATCTCCTCGCGGTAGCGCTGCTTGAGGCGCGGGGCGTTGGTGGTGGTCGTCATCAGATGTCCTCACCGGTCCGCTTGGCAACGCGGATCTTGTTGCCGTCCTCGTCGAAGCGGTATCCGACGCGCGTCACGACCTTGTTGCCGTCCTTCTCCACCACGAGCTGAACGTTGCTCACGTGGATGGGGGCCTCGGTCGTCACGATGCCGCCGGTCTTCGAACCGCGAGCGGTCTGGCCGGCCTTGGTGTGCTTCTTGACCCGGTTGACACCCTCGACCAGGACGCGGTCCTCGCGGGGGTAGGCCTGAATGACCTTGCCCTGCTTGCCCTTGTCCTTACCGGTGATGACCTGGACCAGGTCGCCCTTCTTGATCTTCATGCTCACAGCACCTCCGGCGCGAGCGAGATGATCTTCATGAACTTCTTCTCGCGCAGTTCACGGCCCACCGGACCGAAGATTCGGGTGCCGCGGGGGTCGCCGTCACCCTTGAGGATGACAGCGGCGTTCTCGTCGAAGCGGATGTACGAGCCGTCGGGACGTCGGCGCTCCTTGACGGTGCGCACGATGACGGCCTTGACGACGTCACCCTTCTTCACGTTGCCACCGGGGATCGCGTCCTTGACGGTGGCGACGACGACGTCGCCGATACCCGCGTAGCGGCGACCCGAGCCGCCGAGCACACGGATGCAAAGAATCTCCTTCGCACCCGTGTTGTCGGCGACACGCAGTCGCGACTCCTGCTGGATCACGTCTATCTCCTGATCGTCTGCCGGTTCCCGGTGGGCGCCCTCGGGCGGCCCACCGAGCCTGGCGGAACTGATGCCGGGCGCCCGCCGCCCGGACCGTGCGGCCCGGGGGCGGAGCCCCCAGCGGGGGCGTGACGGGGGCCAGGCCCCCGCCGGTTACTTGGCCTTCTCGAGGATCTCGACGACGCGCCAGCGCTTCGTCGCGGACAGCGGCCGGGTCTCCATGAGGAGGACGCGGTCGCCGACACCCGCGGCGTTCTGCTCGTCGTGCGCCTTGAGCTTGTTGGTACGGCGGATGACCTTGCCGTACAGCGCGTGCTTGACGCGGTCCTCGACGGCGACGACGACGGTCTTGTCCATCTTGTCGCTGACGACCAGACCCTCACGGGTCTTGCGGAAGCCGCGCTGCTCGTTCGTTTCAGTCACATTCGTCTCGCTCATCAGGCGCTCTCCACCGTCTCGATGCCGAGCTCGCGCTCCCGCATCAGGGTGTAGATCCGGGCGATGTCCTTGCGGATGACCTTCAGTCGGCTGTTGTTCTCCAGCTGACCGGTCGCCGCCTGGAAACGGAGGTTGAAAAGCTCCTCCTTGGCCTCGCGCAGCTTCGCAACGAGTTCCTCGTTGTTCAGCTCACGCAGCTCGCTGGCCTTGGTACCGGCCGACATCACGCCTCACCTGCCTCGCGCCGCACGATCCGGCACTTCATCGGAAGCTTGTGAGCAGCGCGGAGGAGCGCCTCACGAGCAATCTTCTCGTTCGGGTAGGACAGCTCGAACATCACCCGGCCGGGCTTGACGTTCGCGACCCACCACTCCGGCGAACCCTTACCGGAACCCATGCGGGTCTCGGCCGGCTTCTTGGTCAGCGGGCGGTCCGGGTAGATGTTGATCCAGACCTTGCCGCCACGCTTGATGTGACGGGTCATGGCGATACGAGCTGCCTCGATCTGCCGGTTCGTCACATACGCGGGGGTGACGGCCTGGATGCCGTACTCGCCGAACGCGACCTCGGTACCGCCCTTGGCCATACCGTTCCGCTTCGGGTGGTGCTGCTTGCGGTGCTTGACCCTACGGGGGATCAGCATGGCGGTCAGGCCTCCTGTCCGGTGCTCTCAGCCGGAGCGGCGGCAGCGGCCTCGGCCTTGGGGGCCTCGGCGGGAGCCTGCTGCTGCTGCGGCTTGCGGCCACGGCGCTCGCCGCCGCCCCGGCGCGGACGGTCGCTGCCACCGCGGGAGGGACGGTTGCCGGCGCGCGCGGCGGCGTTCTCGGCGCGGACCTCGGCGATGTTCTTCACGTCGCCCTTGTAGATCCACACCTTGACGCCGATGCGGCCGAAGGTGGTCTTGGCCTCGAAGAAGCCGTAGTCGACATTCGCGCGGAGCGTGTGCAGGGGCACGCGGCCCTCGCGGTAGAACTCCGAGCGGGACATCTCGGCACCGCCGAGACGGCCACCGCACTGGATCTTGATGCCCTTGGCGCCGGCCTTCATCGTCGACTGCATGCTCTTGCGCATGGCGCGACGGAAGGAGACGCGGGAGGACAGCTGCTCGGCGACGGCCTGCGCGACGAGCTGCGCGTCCAGCTCCGGGTTCTTCACCTCGAGGATGTTGAACTGGATCTGCTTGCCGGTCAGCTTCTCGAGCCGGCCGCGGATGCGCTCCGCCTCGGCGCCGCGGCGGCCGATGACGATGCCCGGACGAGCGGTGTGGACGTCGACCCGGACGCGGTCGCGGGTGCGCTCGATCTCCACCTTGGAGATGCCGGCCCGCTCCATGCCCTGCGTGAGCAGGCGGCGGATCTCGACGTCTTCCTTGATGTAGTCCTTGTACAGCTTGTCGGCGTACCACCGGGACTTGAAGTCGGTGGTGATGCCGAGCCGGAACCCGTGCGGGTTAACCTTCTGGCCCATTACCGGGTTCCTTCCTTGGTGCCGACGACCACCGTGATGTGGCTGGTCCGCTTGCGAATCCGGTAGGCGCGGCCCTGGGCGCGCGGACGGAAACGCTTCAGGGTCGGGCCCTCGTCGACGTAGGCCTCCTTGACGAACAAGGTGGTCACGTCGGTGTGGTCGTAGTTGTGCGCGGCGTTGGCGATGGCGCTGTCCAGCACCTTGCCCACCGGCACGCTCGCGGCCTGCGGGGTGAAACGCAGGACCGCCTGAGCCTCCGTGGCATCCATGCCACGGACAAGGTCCACCACCCGGCGGGCCTTCATGGGCGTGACACGCACGTAGCGCGCCTGGGCCCTGGCTTCCATGGTTGTCCCTTCGGTGTCAGTCATAGTCGATGCACCCAGCCGATCAGCGACGACGCGACTTGCGGTCGTCCTTCACGTGGCCGCGGAAGGTGCGGGTCGGCGCGAACTCGCCGAGCTTGTGGCCGACCATCGACTCGGTGACGAACACCGGGACGTGCTTGCGGCCGTCGTGCACCGCGATCGTGTGGCCGAGCATGGCCGGGACGATCATGGAGCGGCGGGACCAGGTCTTGATGACGTTCTTGGTGCCGGCTTCGTTCTGTGCGTCCACCTTCTTGCTCAGGTGGTCGTCGACGAAGGGCCCCTTCTTGAGACTGCGCGGCATCTAAACCCGCTCCTAGCGCTTCTTGTTCGTCTTGCGGCGGCGGACGATGTACTTGTTGCTGGCCTTCTTCGGCGAGCGAGTACGTCCTTCCTTCTGACCCCAGGGCGACACCGGGTGCCGACCACCGGAGGTCCGGCCCTCACCACCACCGTGCGGGTGGTCGATCGGGTTCATCACGACGCCGCGGACGGTCGGGCGAACGCCCAGCCAGCGCTTGCGGCCCGCCTTGCCCCAGTTGATGTTCGACTGCTCGGCGTTGCCGACCTCGCCGACGGTGGCGCGGCAGCGGACGTCGACCAGGCGGATCTCACCGGACGGCATGCGCAGGTGGGCCATGGAGCCCTCACGCGCGAGGAGCTGCACGGCGGCACCGGCGGAGCGGGCGAACTTCGCACCGCCGCCCGGCCGCAGCTCGATGGCGTGGATGGTCGTACCGACCGGGATGTTGCGCAGCGGCAGGTTGTTGCCCGGCTTGATGTCGGCCCCGGGGCCGTTCTCGACCCGGTCGCCCTGCTGGATGCCGCGCGGCGCGAGGATGTAGCGCTTCTCGCCGTCGGCGTAGTGCAGGAGCGCGATACGCGCCGTGCGGTTGGGGTCGTACTCGATGTGCGCGACCTTGGCCGGCACGCCGTCCTTGTCGTGACGACGGAAGTCGATCACGCGGTAGGCGCGCTTGTGGCCACCGCCCTGGTGGCGGACGGTCACACGACCGGCGTTGTTACGGCCGCCCTTGCTGTGCAGCGGGCGGACCAGCGACTTCTCCGGCGTGGACCGCGTGACCTCGACGAAGTCGGCGACGCTGGCGCCACGACGGCCAGGAGTCGTCGGCTTGTACTTGCGGATACCCATTTCTCAGTCCTCGTCCGATATCGGACGGCTCCTGTCTCCGTTAGGAGACCGGGCCGCCGAAGATGTCGATACGGTCGCCCTCGGCGAGGGTCACGATGGCGCGCTTGGTGTTGGCGCGCTTGCCGTAACCGGTGCGGGTGCGCTTGCGCTTGCCCTGCCGGTTGATCGTGTTGACCCCGGTGACCTTGACCGAGAAGACCGCCTCGACGGCCTGCTTGATCTGGGTCTTGTTGGCGCGCGGGTCGACGATGAACGTGTACTTGTTCTCGTCCAGCAGCGCGTAGCTCTTCTCCGAGACCACGGGCTTCAGCAGCACGTCACGGGGGTCCGTGAACGTGGAGCTGGTGACCGCGGTGGCCGCGGTGGCGGTTGCCTCGCTCATCAGGCTTCGCTCCCTTCGAGCTCAGCCTCGGAGGCGACGGCCTTGGCGGCCTTGGCGGGCCCGGCGACGAAGGCGTCGTAGGCGGCCTTGGTGAAGACCACGTCGTCGGAGACGAGCACGTCGTACGTGTTCAGCTGGCCCGGCTCCAGGATGTGGACCTGGGGCAGGTTGCGGGCGGACAGCCACGCGGCCTCGTCGGCCCGGTCGACGACCAGGAGCACGTTCTTGCGCTCGCTGATCTTGCCGAACAGGGTCTTGGCGGCCTTGGTGGACACCTCGCCCTCGACCACGCCGGTGACGACGTGGACGCGGTTGTGGCGGGCCCGGTCGGAGAGGGCGCCACGCAGGGCGGCGGCCTTCATCTTCTTGGGGGTCCGCTGCGAGTAGTCACGCGGCACGGGACCGTGCACGACGCCACCGCCCGCGAACTGCGGGGCGCGGGTCGAGCCCTGACGCGCCCGGCCGGTGCCCTTCTGGCGGTACGGCTTCTTGCCGCCACCGCGGACCTCGCCGCGGGTCTTCGTCTTGTGCGTGCCCTGGCGGGCCGCCGCGAGCTGGGCGACGACGACCTGGTGGATCAGCGGAACGCTGACCTTCGCGTCGAAGATCTCCGCGGGGAGCTCGACGGACCCGGCCTTGTCGCCAGCCGGCGAAAGGATGTCAATGGTGCTCATCTACCTCAGGCCCCCTTGGCCGCGGTACGGACCAGGACGAGGCCGCCGTTCGGACCGGGGACGGCGCCCTTGATGAGCAGCAGTCCCTTCTCCGCGTCAACGGCGTGGACGGTCAGGTTCTGGGTGGTGACCCGCTCGTTGCCCGCGCGGCCCGCCATCTTCATTCCCTTGAAGACGCGGCCCGGCGTGGCGCAGCCACCGATGGAGCCCGGCTTGCGGTGCACGCGGTGCGCACCGTGCGAGGCCTTGCCGCCGTGGAAGCCGTGGCGCTTCATGACACCGGCGGTGCCCTTGCCCTTGGACTTGCCGGTCACGTCCACCTTGACGCCGGACTCGAACACCTCGGCGGTGATCTCCTGGCCCAGGGTGTACTCGGAGGCGTCCTCGGTGCGCAGCTCGACGAGGTGGCGCCGGGGCGTCACGTCGGCCTTGGCGAAGTGGCCCTTGAGGGGCTTGTTCACCTTGCGCGGGTCGATCTCGCCGAAGGCGATCTGGACGGCGCCGTAGCCGTCACGGTCATCGGAGCGCACCTGGGTCACGACACAGGGGCCGGCCTTCACCACGGTCACCGGGACGACACGGTTGTTCTCGTCCCAGACCTGGGTCATGCCGAGCTTCTCGCCCAGGAGGCCCTTGATCTGCTTAGCCATCTTCCCGCACCCCTCAGAGCTTGATCTCGATGTCAACGCCGGCCGGGAGGTCCAGGCGCATCAGCGAGTCAACGGTCTTGGGCGTCGGGTCGAGGATGTCGATCAGACGCTTGTGGGTGCGCATCTCGAAGTGCTCGCGCGAGTCCTTGTACTTGTGCGGCGACTTGATGACGCAGTACACGTTCTTCTCAGTGGGCAGCGGCACCGGGCCCGCGACCGACGCACCAGTGCGGGTCACCGTCTCGACGATCTTCTTCGCCGAGTTGTCGATGACCTCGTGGTCGTAGGCCTTGAGCCGGATGCGGATCTTCTGTCCCGCCATGGCTACTTCGTAGTCCTGTCTCTCGTAAACGCTCTGGTCCCGGTGGCTCCGCCCTCACCCCCGACCCACGCGGTCGGGCGTGTCGCACCCTTCCTCGTACTTCTCCACAGGTGGAGAGCCCTCGAAGGGGGGAACCGGGGGAAGAAACCCACCGGGCGCCTGGTTAAAAGCCCCTCCTGCGCTTCCCGGAAGATTCCCGTACTTCCGCCCCTGACGAGGGGCGACGAATACCTGGGACTCGCTTCCGGTCCTCCCGGCGGGAGGCGCACAGCATCGGCACTCAACCGAGCAACCGGAACAGTGTGCCATACAGGACAGAGCCCCCGCCAATCGGCCCGGGCCACCCTTGACGGCCTCCCGAAGCCGTCGTCGCCGGTTCTCCGGCCCGCCGACCGCACGGCACCCGCCACCCGGATGTGACCGAACGTGATGACACGGCCACGAGACGCGTCGCCTCTCCCGTGGTCAGCCCTCGGTGGTGGCCCGCACGGCCGTCAGCAGAGCATAGAGCTGCTGGGCGTACGTCTTGCCCCAGTTCCCGTACTTCACCTCTTCATCACCCAAGCTCACATCCACCGCGTACTCGATGACGAACCTGCCGAAGCCCGCGTCGACCCGCATGGAGGAGAGCGAGAGACCGAGCTGCGACAGCCTGCCGTACGGGCAGCGCAACCGTCCGTACGCGGTGACGAGGTAGAGGGCCTGATCGGTGAAGACGATCAGACGGCTGCCGGGGAACCATTCGACGCGCCCCAGCGGCAGGCATACGGCGTTGACCTTCTCGCCGGACCGGACGTCGCACTGCTCGCTCACCTTCCCGGCAAGGCGCGAGGACAGCCGGTACCCCTGGCGCACGAGCCGCTCGGGCTGAGTGCTGAGCACCCGGGCCACCCGCTCGGCGACCGGCGGTACCGGCCGCGGGCCGGGAGGCGGGACCGGCGGCTCGGGTGGGCCCGGCGGCGGCTGCTCCGAGCCCGCCGCCGGGTTCGGGAACAGCGGCACCCGGGAAAGGTCACCGGCCGCCTGGACCGGGACGTGCACCTCGGGCTTCGGCGCGCCCTTCGACCGCTGGAGGGCGGCCACGGCCGCACAGACGTCGTACAGCGACAGCGCCGCCGGAGCGCCACGGAGGCCCCCGGTGAGGACGTCGAGGAGACTGCGCACGAATGTCGTCCACCTCAGCGAGCCGTCGAGCTCCGCCCAGGTGTTCCGGTCGGAGGCACACAGCACCGCCACACTCCCCGGCCCGGCCGCCGGCTCCTTGTCCAGCACGGTCTGTACCCGCCCCCCGACGACGTCGTCAAGCGAAGCCTGCATGTATGGCACGGCGGCCGCCGCGAAGCACGCGTCGACCACCAGCACCCGGTCGCTGTCCGGTGCCACCTCCCGCAGCAGCTGCCCCAGCGAGCTGGCCCGCAGGCTGGTGTCCGCCCTCATCGGCGACCGGGTGTCGTGCAGGGCCAAGTGGTACTCGTTGGGGGACGAGAGGAAGAAGCCGTGCCCCGTGTAGAAGAACAGCACCGTCCACCCGCCGCCACGCGGCGAACCGTCCCCGAAGGCCGCCGCCAGAAAGGTCACGATCTCGTCCAGGTGCTGCGGGACACCCGACTTCCCGAACAGCCACAGCACATGCCCGTCCGGCAGCCCGAGGTGCTCGCCGGTCAGATAGTCGCGAAAGGCCGTCGCGGTCGTACGAAACGCCTCCGTGTCCTCGAACTCCCGCAGATTCGGCCAGGAGTCGGCCCCGCAGACGATCGCCAGTGTGCAGCGCGGGTCGAGCGTCACCCCTGTGGGTCCCCCGTGCCTCCGTCAGCAGCCCGCGCCCTCTGAAGGACCCCCTCGACGCCCCTGTCCTGCTCCATCACACCGACCCCCCGCACAGACCGACGACCACCCGCCTGCCCTCTACCCCCTCGCCGTCCCGCCCAAGCACACGTACCCGGCGTACCGCCGATCAGCTCGGTCGGCCGGTCGGGGGCCGTGACGGGCAGGCCGCCACGGCCCCCACGACCAAGTGCGCCGGGCGGCTTCAGACGCGGCTGACCGCGCCGCACTCGCCGTTCTGGACGCTCTGCAGCTCGTCCAGGGTCTTGCTGCGGTCGTACGGGTCGGCGGTCGGGCCGGTGGGCTGGGGGTTGTCCATCAGGTCGGACGGGAACTCCGGGTGCAGCAGACCGTCGTGCACACCGCACGCCGTATTGCCCACGTCCCGTATGTACTCGGTCACCCAGAGCCTGCCCGGCGTCGCCAGCCACCGCTGCGGGTCGACCACCTCGACCTCCAGCACGCGACGCACCACGGTACGTGTGACCTCCCCGGGCCGCCGGACGCTCTCCACCGGGTAGACGAACGTGTAGTCCGCCCGGATCGCGGCCCTGCCCTCACCCCTCGCCGAGAGTTCCATCCTGCCCCGCACCTTCACGGTGTCGCCGATCAGCCGGGCCTCGCTCGGATCGAAGCGGGAGAACCACGCCGTCGCGTTGTTGTCCGGGGTCGGGTCCTCCAGCGCCGCCTCGACGAGATCGGCCATCTCCTTCTGCTCGGGGGCGAGCAGCGCGATCGCGTCCTCGGGTGCGCCGCCGTTCACCACCGCGGGGTCCAGGTTGGCGGCGACGAGGAACTTCTTGAGGGTGACCAGCTTGGCCGACACACGCTCCGCCGACACGCCTCCGACCGCCCGGGCCTCCGGCAGCACGATCGCTTCCGCCCCGCCCGCCCAGCGCTCGGCGGGCGACCCCGCGAACGGCTCCGCCAGTGTGGGCAGGTCACTCAGCAGCTCGTGCTCCGGGGCCGCGCTCGGGGCGCCCGTCTCCGCGGGCAGCGGCTCCGCCGGTTCGTCCGACCCGCCGGACAGGACGGTGTCGAGGTCGACCTTGGCGTCGTCGAGGTAGTGGACGGCGCCCCAGCACACCGCGCACAACGCCACGAACCCCGCGACCCAGCGCCCCGCCCGGCCGCCGCGCCGCCCGCCCTGCATCTCCCGCCAGGCGGGGCCGGTCCGCCACCCCTCCGGCTGCCAGGGCTCCGGCTCCCGCTTCCCGCCCCACCACCGTCGCTTCGGCTGCTGCCGCGCGGCCGCCTCGTCCAGCTCCCGCAGCCGTCCCGCAACCATCCGCGCCCGTGCCGACGGCTCCTTCGGGGCGGCGTCACTCCCCTGGCCACTGGCGGAGTCCCGCAGAAAGGCCGCCCACTCCTCGTCCGACTTCCCCGAGTCGCGCCCCGGCTCCTCCGCCACGTCCCAACGCCTCCGCCATCGCTTTCCTGCTGGTCAAACAAGCGGCGACGCTAGCAACGGCACATCACCAACCAAGATCGGCGACATGACGTTCCCGTCACTCCGGCACCGCCGCCGTGCAGTGGGGTGGCCAGGCGCCGTGGGCGGGCCCCTCAGCCCGTCCGGCCCGCCGCCGCCCGGACGGCCCCGAGCACCGCCCTGAGCTTCTTCGCGTAGCCGCCGCTCCAGGGGCCGTACGAGATGCTCTCGCCGGCGGCGCTCAGCTCCAGGTAGTAGTCCGACCTGCTGTGTCCGGGCCCGGGGTAGAACCATGAAACGCGCATCTCGATCCCCAACTCGTGCAAAGCGTCGTACCCACAGCGGAACCGCCCGGGATCTCCGGTGGTGGCATGCATCCCCGAGTCCGTGAACGCGATCACGTGTACCCAGGAAGCGCCCCGCACCGCCACCCGCGGCTTCACGACCGCGTGCACCTCGTCCCCCTCGGTCAGCCCGCACCGCTTCCGCACGACCGCCATGAGCCGCGGCGATATCCGCGTCCCCGTGCGCACGAGACCCTCCGGCTGCGTGGCGAGGACGTCCAGCACACTTCGCCGCACGGAGTCCGCGGACATCACGGGGCCACCGGGCACCGGCTGTGGCGACCGGGGAACCGGCTCCGGGACAGGACCGGACGTGGCGCCGTCCCACGCGGGGTTCGGGAACAGCGGCACCTTCGAGAGATCGCCCGCCGCCTGTACGGGCACGTGCAGCTCGGGCGCGGGCGCCGCCTTGCTCCGTTGCAGCCCGCTCACGCCCTCGCACACCTCGCGCAGGGACAGTGCCGCCTGAGCGCCGTGCCGGCCCCCGGTGAGGACGTCCAGCAGACTCCGCCCGAAAGTCGTCCACCTCAGCGAGCCATCGAGCTGGGCCCAGGTGTTCTGGTCCGACGCGCACAGCACCGCCACACTCCCCGGCCCGGCCGCCGGCTCCTCATCCAGCACCGTCCGCACCCGCCGCTCCACGACATCGTCCAACGACGCCTGCATGTAGCGCACCGCGGCCGCCGCGAAGCACGCGTCCACCACCAGCACACGATCACTGTCCGGCGCCACCGCCCGCAGCAACCGCCCCAGCGAACTGGCCCGCAGGCTGGTCTCCTCCCTCAACGGCGGCCGGGTGTCATGCAGCGCCAGGCAGTACTCGGTGGGCGACGACGGAAAGAAACCGTGGCCGGTGTAGAAGAACAACACCCTCCACCCACCACCACGCGGCGCCCCATCCCCGAAAGCCGCCTGCAGGAAGCCCCCAATGCGATCCAGGTGCCGCTGGGCGTCCGACTCCCCGAACAGCCAGAGCACATGCCCCTCGGGAAGCCCGAGATGCTCGCCGGTCAGATAATCGCGCAACGCCGTCGCCGTCGTACGAAACGCGTCCGCGTCCTCGAACTCCCCCAGCTTCGGCCAGGAGTCAGCCCCACACACGATCGCCAGGGTGCGACGCGGGTCGAGCGTCACCCCTCAACGTCCCCCGTGCCGTCGGCGTCCCGGGTCTCCTCAAGGAAGCCCTCGATGACCCGCATCGTGCGCGCCGAGGGACGCCCCTCCAGCTTCACCTCGGTGACGATCTCACCGGAATCCGTGCGCCGTCGGGAGAGGTGCAGCGCGGCTAGGCTCCGCTTGCTCATCCACGTGGCGACGCCACGCGCGAGCGTCGGCACCACCGCGAGCGACAGCATCCCGACCAGCGCGACAACCGTCCCCGCGTCCTGCCGTGTCGGGTCCTCCCGCTCCTGAACCGCCGTCACCTGCGGAACCTGCGCATGCAGGAACTCCACCAACTCGGCCGCCAGCCCGTTGGCCTCCGCCGCACTGGCCCCCGGGAACGCAACGATCACCTTGTCCTGCTCCGTCACACCAACCCCCCAAGCCGGCCGACCACCTGCCAGCCCCCTACCCCCTCCCCACCCCGCCCATGCACACGCGATCCCGCCCGGTCGCCCGCTCAGTCGAACGTGACCCAGGTGTCATCGTGGCCTCCAGGGTCCCGATCCTCACCGTCGCCTGCGCACGGGAGGCGTAGAGGTCACGCTCGGCCACAATGCTGAGATCACCGGTACCGAGCTGCTGCCGGACGGCGTGCTCGGCCAGGTTCATGCCGGTGCGGACGCCCGCGCTCAAGGCAGCGAGAAACTCACCGCTCCATTGCCGCTCGTGCAGCACCCACGGGGCTTCCCCGCGCGCGGTCTTCTCCAGCATGGCCTGGAAGGTCCGGGCGCACCTGCCCCGCGCGGTGCCCGCCTTGACCTGGAACACGTGGTTGCCGGTCTCGATGATCGTCGCCGTCGGAAGGACGAAACGGACCCCCTTACTCAGCCGGTCCTGCATCTCCGCCAGGACCTCCGCACGGTGGTCGTTCATGAACGGAACATCGAGGAGCTCCACGAAAACGGAAGTGTCGAGGAAGTCGACGACCTGCCGCGCCATGGGCATCCGTAAACGTCGTTGGGTCACAGGCTCCCCAGGAAGTCCTCGATACTGGCCGTCCCATCGGAACGCGGCTCGATCGCGTCGGCCAACCGCCCCTTGGTGACGGCGTCTCCCAGATCACCTGCGGCCATGAGCTCCACATAGCCGGGAAGTTCGGGCAGCCGCGTCAGGCGGCTCTCCCCCGACGCCCCGTCCCGGGTGCAGACGACGACCCCCGAGTGGTCGGCCGCCTCCAACGAGTTGAGCAGCACGGGACTGTGAGTGGTGAACAGCACGTCGATGCGACGGCGGCGCGACTCCTCTTTCATCAGGCGCAGCACCCGCGCCGCCTGCGTGGGGTAGAGGCCGTTCTCGACCTCCTCGATCACCAGGTGCCGCTGAACCGCGGCGATCTCCCCGCCGTCTCCATCACCCATCGTGGGGGCGCTCAGCAGAGCCGTACCGAAGGCCAGGAAGCGGAGCATGCCGTCGCTGACCAGCCGGGCGGGCACATCGTGCTCGCTGCCGTGGAATCCGGCTTCGCGGAGCACCACCTGCACGTCACCCAGAGGCGTTCCCACGCTGCTGATCGCCCGGACGGGGTATTCCGGCATACCGCCGATCAGCTCGGTCAGCCGCGCGAAGGCACCGGGATCGTCGGCTTCGAGCGCGGCCACCGAGGCACTGAGGTTGTCGGCGTTGCGACGCAGCTCGGAGTCCTGGCGATTGACGTACTGCCGCATGAGGTGCGGCACCGGGTCGAGGAGGAAGACCTCCCGCAGCACGCCGAGCACTTCCCGGGCGGCCATGTGGACCAGCCGTGTGGCCTCGCTGGTCGCCGGGACCCGCACAGGAGTCTGGCTGGTCAGGAGCCGGTCAGAGAGGAACGGGACAGCCGGGTCCACACCACGGCGCCCGTTGAAGTACCGCACGTTCAGGTCGCCGCGCCGCTTGTCGGGCGGGTCGCTTGCGAGCAGGACGCGCCCCTGCCCGAGCCGGCGCCCGGCGTACCGCACGCCCTCCACGGCGGTCAGCGTCTCCCGCAGCACCCGCACCTCGGGGAAGACCGCAAGCCTCACGTCGAGATCGAAGACGCCCCGCGGCGATCGGACCCGGCAACCAACGGTGAACTCGTCCGCACCGAGCGGAGCACACCCGGCGGCCCCGCCCCGGATCGGCTCCTCTGCGGCTCGCGGCCCGTCCAGCGCGTCCCGCACGGGCTCGCCCAGCGCCAGCCGGGACAGCACCAGCAAGGCGTCGAGCGCGTTGGACTTGCCGCTGCCGTTCCGGCCGATCAGAACCGTCAGGTCCTGGAGTGGCAAGCACTGCCCGGTGAAGCTCTTGAAGGAGGTCAGGCGCACCTCTTCCAGCCGCGAAGCCTCCACCGGCACCTCACTTCCCCTCTCAGCCCGAACGCCGCCTCCACGGCGTGTGAGCCCAGCTAACCAGCACCCCCGACCCCGGTCCAACGGCACACGCGACGTCACCCTTGGCCGAGAGCACCGTGGCCTGAGCCCACTCGATGAACCAGGCGTTGAGCGGTCGGACGCAGGTAAGTCCGCCCAGTAGAAGGCGAGCGCCGCGAAGCCCCCGCGAGCACGAGAACGAGCGCGTGGCCGACAGAAGTACAACGAATCGCTGAAGCGACAGAGCGAGGAGGGGCTGCCACCGTCGTCCTTGTAGTGCCGCCCACCATTTCCTCGAATTCACCCCAACCGGACTGAAGTGATTCAGCAATGTACGGCGGGACACCGAGGAGTCCTTCAAATTCTTCAATCAGGACACCGTGCATTACGTTCTACCCCCTCTCCACCGCCCATCGGTAGCGCAGTCGGCGTGTCACGAAAGCTCACCAACTCACAGGGTTGTGTTGCTGCCGCGCCGACACCTCTCCCTTGCCTTGCGTGAAGTAGCCAGTAGAGTGGTCAGCAACAATCAAGGACAGTGCCAGCACGGTCAATTCGGAGGAATCGAGGCCATGGATCTAATCAACCTGACCGACGAGGAGCAGGGCGTAGTAATCAACGTCACCAATGGCGAGAAATTCGGCAGTCAAGAAGGATTCGACGCGCTCCGATGCGATATCACCATTTCAAGTGACTTCATCAACGGACATCTAGAACTCTACGTCACACTATATGACCTTGACTCGTGGAGTTCCGCTCTGGACACGCTCTCGTCGGGTGATGGCATCACCTGGCTTGAAGGCGGACGCTCCCCTCGAATCATGATCGATCTCGAAGGAGAAAGCGGCTGCACAGAGATCAGCGTTTACGACGTCGTAGACTCACAGATTTTCGCCACCATCCCCGTCAGAACAGCAGAGAACTGGATCACTACACACAGGGCCATGTTGAACGCAGTGCGAAGCGCCTTCCCGTTGACTCCCTAGATTTTCAGGCCCTGCCGCCCACCTTGACAGTAGGTGGACGGCAGGGCCAACGGCTAGGGATTTCGAGGCTGGTTTTTCACAGGCAAGGCTTCATCAGTCCCTCGATTACCGACTGCGTACAGCGTAATCTGATAGGGGATCAAGTCATCCCCATCATATTTCGGCACAGCGAGATAGTAGATCCTCTCACCACTGGCAACCGCTTCCGCAATCTTTCCTTCAAATTTCTGCTGCACCACAGAATTTGGATATGGATATTGAGGAACCAGGTTCCTCAATTCCTTCCCGTCTCCGCCAAGCTGGCGGCCTATCAGGTGCCCTCGCGCAAGCCCACGCCTGTACCCAGGGGGGTCATGCCTTCCGTCCCGGACCGTGTCGCTTCCGACGATATCCGTATCCTTGGCGTTGGGCTTGGCACCCCGACCAGTCACCTTAATTGAATCTCGATGGAGGCAAGCCGCTGCCCCAGTGGCTCGGCCTAGCTCGTCACGAGGGTGATAGTAGACCCAGCTCGTACTACCGGAAGTGCAGTTACGCTCTTGATCCTCCCAAGTACTGACGAACCGCCTGAATTCTCCTCGGAAGGATTCGTCGTCTGTGGCACGCGGGTCCATCTTGAAGTAGTCGCGCAGCTCCTCCAAGGGCAGGCCGAAGTCCTTGCGTGCCCTCGTAAGGGAATCTTTCAGGAATTCCTCGCGCTCGTCATCGACCGTCACCCCGGAAACGGGGCGCGGAAACGGCGTCTGGAGGATCTCCTTGAGTTTCTGGTACCAGTTCACCGGAGGCGGGGGGAGAGGCGGTCCCGACGGTGCGCCCGGAAGTGTTCCAACGCCGGTGCCGCCACCGGGTGAAGTGCCGTAGCCGGAGCTGGTTCCGGAACGATTTCCCCTATTGCCGCTGCTGCAGCAGTTGCGCAGGCCCTCCGCAATCGCTGCCGCCTCTGCGGCTGCTGCTGCGGCCGCCGAATTCCTTGCGGTAACCCGTGCGGCATAGTCCGCTGCGGCCCGCGCGTGATCCGCCTGGGCTCTGATTGACGCCGCCGCTGATTGGGCGTTCGTATTCGCCCAATCAACTGTTGCGGAGGATGAGTGGGAGCTGGAACCCGAGGCCCAGTCCCAGATGGCGAAGCCAGTTCCAATGAGGATGGCTCCCGCACTAACAGCTATCGCCCCGTCGATCAAACCTGCGCTGACTGCGACAGCGCCCGCTCCGGCTGCGATGGGGGCAGCGTAATGACCGCTCGGGTCGCCGTTCGAGAGCGGGCTGCCGTTGCCGTAGGTGTAGCGGTTGGCCTGGATGGAAGGGGTGGGGTTGAGGGTCCAGGAGTCGCGGGAGGCGAAGGCGCCGGTGCTGGGGTCGTACCAGCGGGCGTGCATGTTGACCTTGCCGGTGTCCGGGTCGGTGTACTCGCCCTGGTAGCCGAGGGAGCCTCGGGCTCCGGCCTGGTCGGTGACGTTGCCGAACGGGGAGTAGGCGGAAGAGCCGGCCAGGGTGCCCGTGGACGGCGTGAAGGTGCCGGTGACGTCGCCGTGGGCGTCGGCCAGCACGGCCTGAGCGCCCGAGCCGTCCGACGCGGCCGTGGACAGGGGGTTGCCCGCCGGGTCGCGGAAGACCAGCTCTCCTGCCGTGGAGACCGCGTTGTTGGAGTGGTCCGCGTAGGCGAGGGTGACCTCGCCTCGCTTGACCAGGCGGCCCAGGCCGTCGTAGGCGTAGGTCGTCGTGCCGTCGGTGAGCAGACGGCCCAGGGCGTCGTAGGCGGCGGTGGTGTCGCCGTTCGGGCCGCCGGTGGTGCCGAGCAGGGTGCCCCGGGCCGACCAGCTGTAGGTGACGCCGTCGGCGGTGAGGAGGCGGTTGCGCTCGTCGTAGGTCGCCGTCTTGGTGCCGGCGGTGACGCGGTTGCCGGAGGCATCCCAGATGTAGGGCGTCTCGGTGTCGTCGGGTGCCGTCCAGTTGGTCAGGCGGCCGGCGTGGTCGTAGGCGTAGGTGTGCTGTCCGGCGCCCGCCGTGCCGGTGGTCGTCTTGCCGGTGAGCTGGTCGGCCTCGTCGAAGGTGTAGGCGATGGACGCCGTCGTCGTGCCGTCCGGGGCCTTGAGGGTGTCGGAGGACAGGCGGCCCAGGGGGTCGTAGCCGAAGGCCCGGGTGGCCGAGCCGGTGCCGTAGCTGATGGCGGACGGGCGGGAGAGGGCGTCGTAGGTGTAGCTCTGGACGGCTCCCGTCAGGGGGTCGGCGGCCGAGGCGAGTCGGCCCGCGGTGTCGTAGCCGAAGGTCGCGGCGCCCGCCGCGTCGGTGCGTCCGGTGAGGCGTCCTTCGGCGTCGTAGCTGAAGGTGGCGGTACCGGAGGGGCCGGACGCGCTGAGCAGGTTGCCGCGGTCGTCGTAGGTGTAGGCGTTCGTGCCGCCGGGTGCGCTCACGGAGGTGACGCGTCCGGCCAGGTCGTAGCCGAAGGTGTCGGTACCCGTGGCGGCTTCGGCGCCCGCCCCGGTGACGGAGACGATGCGGCCGAGGGCGTCGAAGGTGCGGTTCTGCTCGACGCCGCCGGGCTGCAGTTCGCGCACCGGTTGCCCGGCCGCGTCGTACACCGTGGTGAACGTGCGGTCGGCGGCGTCGGGGTGGGCGGCGGTGGCCGGTTCGATGACGGACTCGGGCAGGCCACGGCTGGTGAAGGTGTACCAGGTGACGTTGGAGCGCCCGTCGGTGAGCCGCGTGCGGTGGCCCGCCGCATCGTAGCCGAAGGTGGTGGTGACGGAGGTTTCGGCGTCCACCGGTTCCACCAGCTCCGTGAGCCGTCCGTGGGCGTCGAACGTCTGCTGGACGGTGTGGCCGAGCGGGTTGGTGACGGCGACGGGGTTGCCCACAGCGTCGTAGGAGGAGCTGCGGGTGCGCAGTTCCGTCCCGTCGGGCGCCAGGTCGGTCACCGCCGTGACGCGGCCCGCGAGGTCGTGGGTGCTGCGCACCGTGCGGCCGAGGGGATCGGTGACGGCGACGGGCAGGCCGGTCGGGCCGTAGTCGTACGTCGTCGTCTCCCCTGCCGTGTCCGTGGAGGAGGTCGGCTGGCCTGCCGCGTTGTAGTCGGTGGTGGTGACGATGCCGGTGGGACTCGTGGTGGAGCGGAGGTTTCCGGCGTCGTCGTAGGTCAGGTGCGTCGTGTAGACGCCCGCCGACGGCTGACGCTCGATGACCGTGGACGTGATCTGGCGGCCCAGCTCGTCGTACGTGGCCTCGGTCCGGGCGCCCGTCGGGTCCGTGGCGGACAGGCGTTCGCCCAGCAGGTCGTAGGTGTACCGGGTGACCGGCTGCTCGGCTCCCTCGGTGGGGGCGGGCTCGGTGACGGCGGTGAGCCGCCCGAGCTGGTCGTAGGTATAGGAGGTGACGTTGCCGAGCGGGTCCGTGTCGGTGACCGGCCGGCCGGCGGCGTCGTACGTGCTCCGGAGCGTCGCCGCTTGCGGGGTGGTCGTGCCGGGCGGGGTGTAGGCAGGCAGCGTGGTGCTCACCGGCCTGCCCGCGGCGTCGTAGGACGTGTGCGTGACCTCGCCGTTCGGGTCCCGCGCGTCCGTGACCTCGCCGAAGGTGTTGTAGCCGGTCGCGGTGGCGGGCCGAGCGACGGTGGCCGGGGCTCCGTGCTCCTCGACGGTCACGGGGGCGGCGGCCGACTCGGTGAGGCGGCCGAGCACGTCATACGTGAAGTCGGTGGTGTGAGCGGCCGGGTCGCCTCCGGTCGCGTTGCCGAGGGGTGAGGTCTCGGCTGTGACCAGGCCCCGGTCGTCCACCTGGTAGGTGGTGACGAGGTCCTCGGTGCCGTTCTCCACGGTCTGGCGGATGAGGTCGCCCGCGACGTTGCGCTCGTAGGTGACGCGCTCGGTGCGCGTACCGCCCGCCCCGGTGTGGGTCTCGGTGAGGACGGCCCCGCCCGCGTCGTGGGTGTAGGCGGTGCGCCGGGCCAGTCCCGCCGGGTCGAGGGTCTCGGCGGTGGTGCGCCCGGTGGCGTCCACGTCGTACGTGGTGGTGACGGTGCCGTTGCCGGTGATCTCCGTGACGAGGTGGCCTGCGGGGTCGTACTGGCGCTCGCTCAGGACGAGGTCGCGCGTGGTGCCGTCGGGGTCCTGGAACCCGACGAGGGTCGTCTGGGCGGGCAGGCCGTCGTCGTAGTAGGTGTGGCGGGTGGTGCGGCCCATCGCGTCGGTGTGCTCGGCGAGCCGGCCGGTGGGGTCGTAGGCGTAGGAGTCGAGGACGACGTCGGCCGGTGTGCCCCCGCCGTCGTCGTAGCCCTTCAGCG
Source organism: Streptomyces sp. JJ38 (assembly GCF_019303475.1). Taxonomy (GTDB): domain Bacteria; phylum Actinomycetota; class Actinomycetes; order Streptomycetales; family Streptomycetaceae; genus Streptomyces. The sequence continues at coordinate 93,406 of NZ_JABLSI010000018.1, read as the reverse complement.
TGACCTCGGCGAGCTGGCCGAGCGGGGTGTAGGCGTAGGTGAACTGCTCGCCCGTCGGCATCGTCCGCGACGTCTGGTTGCCGTAGACGTCGTAGGCGTAGCTCTCCTCGCCGTTCTCGGGGTCGGCGAGCGTGGCGAGGCGGCCGTGCACGTCGTAGGTGCGTGTGGTGGTGCGGGTGGCGTCGTTGCCCCGAGCGTCCGACACGGACTCGGTCAGCGTGAGGCCGTCGGCGTCGTAGGTGTACTCGGTGACGGCCTGGTGCTCCTCGCCGGTGACGGCGTTGGTGGTCACCGGTCCGGTGGTCTTCAGCACGCGGGACTCGCCGTCGTAGCGAGTCGACGTTGTGACACCCGTGGGGTGTGCGTCGGAGATGACGGTGCTGGACACCTCGCGGCCCAGAGCGTCGTAGGTGTACTCCGTGACGAGTCCGGCCGCGTCGGTGACCCTCGCGACATCGCCCGTCGCGGTGTACTCACGGACGGTCGTGCCGCCCCGGGCGTCGGTGGTCGTGGACAGCAGCCCGGCCGGGACGGTGCCGCCACCGACCGCGGTCTCGGTCCCGTCGGTGAACGTGTGCGTCACCGTGCGGCCTTCGGGGAAGCCGGGCGTGGCCGGGGTGGTGGTCGAGACGCGGTCGCCGTACGTGTTGTACCCGTACGAGGTCAGGTAGGTGGTGTCCGTCGCGTCGGAGGAGCGGGCGTCGCGGTGGGCGATGACCTGGTCGTTGCGCGGATCCAGCGGATCGTCCGGATCGAGGAAGTACTCGGTGTACTCGGTGTGGCAGGTCGCCTCAGCTCCGGCGTCGCGGCACGTGGTCTGCGAGATCTTGTTGCCGCGCTCGTCGTGGCCGAGGCGGGTGACCGTGCCGTCCGGCGCCGTCGTCGCGGCGAGGAAGCCGCCCGTGTCATAGGCGAACGTGGCGGTGTTGCCGCCCGCGTCGGTCTGGGCGACGACTCGGTATCCCTGTAGCGGGTCGTAGCTGTAGCTCGACGTCCGCTCGTCCGGGTCGGTGAGCGTGACGGTCACCGTCGGGTCCGCCTCGACGCCCTCCTCGCCGTCGGACGACGGACGTGCTTCCGGGCCGGTCAGTTCGTGACGGGAGAGCTGGTAGGTGCCGCCGTGGGCATCCGTGTACGAGGAGACGCGGTCGAGGGCCGTGTCGTAGACGACCTGGGCGTGGACGCGTCCGCTGGGCCGGACGACCTCGGTGAGCTGCTGGGCGGTGGTGCCGGACGCGTAGTGCTCGGCGACGGTCCGGGCGCCCAGCGGGCGGGCGTACACGGCGGCTTCGTCGATGTCACCGGCGAAGTGGCCCTGGGCACCGGTAGTGGCGGGCCAGTTGTTCCAGTAGCCCGCGCCGAGGTAGACGAAACGCTGGTCGAACTGGGAGATGCTGCCGCTCAGGCTGCCGACGGCGACGCCGTCCAGGTAGAGCGTCTGGGTGTTTCCGGCCGCGGAGAGTGCGGCGTGATGCCAGGTGCCGTCATTGACGGGGGTGGCGGAGGTGATCGGCGTGGCGGAACCGTTCCAGAACTCGCCGCGGAGCTTGCCGTCGGTGCCGACGTACAGCGCGGGCGTGAAGGCTCCGGTGGTGTTCTCCTCCAGCGTGTGGTCCTGGTAGCTGAACAGCACACCGCTGCCCATCGTGCGGAACCACAGCTCCACGGTGAGATAGGGGGTGTCGGAGACGAGCTGGTCCGGCAACTGCACGTAGGAGCTGGTGCCGTTGAAGGACGCGGCCGTGTCCGGACTGCCCTGGAGGGCTCCGGGCAGCCCGAGCGTCACGTCGTGGTAGGTGCCGGCGTGGTTGTCGCGGTTGAGCAGCAGGTCGCTCTCGGCGCGCTCGGCGCCTGAGCCTTCGCCCAGTCGCCAGTAGGAGTAGGGGCTCGCGTCACGCACCACGGTGCGGTGGTGGGAGCCGTCGCCGTAGGTGTAGCGGGTGCAGGAGCCGAGGGTGTCCTCCGGCCCGCATACCTGGATAAGTCGGTCGCCGCTGTACGCGTAATCCCAGGTCAGCGGTTCCGTCCCGGCGTCCGGGGCCTCCGTGGTGACGCTGGCGACGTGCCCGTCGGCCCAGGTGAGGTGCAGGGCGCGACCGCCCGTGGCGGTGACGGTGGTGAGCTCGTCACCGGTGTACGTCATCGTCTGCGTGCGGTCACGAAAGTCGGTGACCTCCGTGATACGGCCCTGCGCATCGAAGACGTAGTCGGTCTGGTTCTTGTCCGTCAGGCGCCAGCCGTCCTCGGCCGTGCGCGTCAGGGTGGCGAAGCTGCCGTACGGCGGCGCGTAGGTACCGTCGGGGTTGTGCCCGAAGCGGACCTGCCGTCCGCTGGGGTACGTGACGACGACGTTGCCGCTGCCGTCTCCGTCCGGCTCGGCCCGCATGTCGTAACGCGTGCTCCAGCCCGCGCCGAACGCGTTGTCGTCCCGCGGATCACGGCTGTTGTAGGTGCGGGTGACGGTCAGCGCCGGGCCGACGGTGGCGACCGTGGCGTCGGTGTCCGTGGTGGTGAAGTTCCCGATGCGGGGGTCCACCTCCCGGCCGCCCGCGCCGGCACCGCCGAGGTGAGACGTGATGGCGGGCTGTTCAACAGCCGTGGTGAACGGGTAATACGGGCTGAGCGCCCCCTCGACGGTGGCCTCGCGTGCCTTCACACGCCACACGTACTGCTCACCCCAGCCGAGCTTCCCGGCCGGTACGTCCCAGGTGCGGTGCTCCACCCAGCCGGAGTTCACGCAGTCGACCGGCGCCTCGGTCGTCCCGGCACAGACCTCGAACCAGTAGTCGAGATCGGCTCCAGCGGGCCATTGGTCGATGCTCTCGGCGTCCACGAAGAGGGCGGGGGCCAGGCTGCCGACCTGGCCACCGGGCTGCGGGTAGATGTCCGTGATCCGCGGCCCGACATCCTGCGAGGTGACCGTCGCCGCCGCGGCCGGCACGCCCTCGCTCGACATCCACTTCTGATCACGCAGCCGCTGCATGTCGAAGGTGACCGTGTACTTGCCGGGAGGCAGCTCGGGTATGCGGGCACGCAGTGTCGCGTCGTCGCCCCCAGGGGTCAGACGCTCGTTGAGCCGGGTGAAGGCCACGGCATCGAGGAGTTCGCCGGTTTCGTAATCCCGTACCCGAGTGCCGAGACGGAGCTCGTTCCAGCCGAGCGGCTCCCAGGTGAAATCGCCCAGGTTCTTGACCGTGACGTCGACCTCACCGCTCTGGTGCCCGGTCAGGGGAGCGGACTGCGAGCCCAGCGTGTACTCGGCGCCCCAGGCGCTGTGCGTGACGGCCAGGTAGGGAGGGTTGGCGGAGTTGCGGCTGGCGAACCGCTTCCACGCGCCGCTGTCGGTGTAACTGGCACGCAGGCTCAGGCCGTAGTTGTTGACCGAGCCGTCAACCCAGCCCTGTACCAGCTCCGCGCCGTCGAGTCCGAGGTCTATGACCCTCCACCGGGAACCGCCACAGTCCGCCCCGTACGCGAAGGAGTCCTTGGCGACAGGGGTGCTCTTCACGGCCGGCGCGTTGTTCCACGTGACGGTCCCGACACTCCAGGACTGCGTCACCTGATGCACCCGTACCTCGTGGGCGTCACATGCCGAAGACCAGTGATTGAACAGCCCGAGAGAGACGTGCTGGATGTAACGGTTGTCGAGCGTGGTGCCGATGTCGTGGAAGCTGAGATAGCTCATGGCCCGGCTGCCGCCGCCGTCGTAGCTGCCGACCTTCAGCTCGTCGTCCCCGCTGAAGTTGTCGTTCGGCCAGTCGTCCTGGACGAACGCGTCCCCGTACGTCTCGACGTCGTCGACGCTGGGGTCGACGTATACGGGGTAGACGCGGTCGGGGCTGTCCAGCCACGCGTCGTCCAGCGTCACCCGCAGCGTCCAGCCGCCACCGCTGCGCTGCTCCAGCCCGTAGACCACGTCACCGGACAGCGCCGGGCCCCCGGACGCGTCGCTCTTGGAGGAGTCCTCCATCCAGCCCGAGGGGATCACGGCACGGACCGTGCCCCCATCGTCGCTGAGCAGGACGGCGCCGTTCTCGTTCAGCTTGGGCGTGAGCCCGTCGAGTTCGAGCGGAAACGACCACGTCCGGGGCGCGTCAGGCGAGTTGAGGACGATCGTTTCCTTGATCCTCCCGTGCTCGGCCTGGATGGCGAGGTCTGCCTCCGCCCGAATCCCCTCGTAGGTGACGGTGTCGTCCGCCACCGTTCCGCCGACGCCCTCGGCGTCGGCGAGCCCGAAGGCCACGCCATGCCCTTCGTCACCGACGGCCATCGCGGCGATGGCGGGGTCGTCACCCTGCTTCGCGACGCTGAGGCCCGTGTCGTCGGCGGCGACGTGCAGACGGTCCTCGTCTCTTCCGTCGACCGGGGTCTGCGGGGCCGCGGATCGGTCCGCGGTTTCGGCGGGAACGAGCGAGGTGTCGATGTCCTGCCAGTCACCTTCGGGGGCGCGGAAGTGCACCGGTTCCGTGTAGGTGTGCGTCGTGCGAGTGCCGTCCGGGTTCCGGAATTCCTTGGTGGTGGCGGTGCGTTCGGTGGTGTCCTCGTCGCTGAGGCCGGGGACGAACCCGGAGGGGTTCCCACCGTCCGTCGCCTTCGCGGCTTTCAGCTCTACGGGCTCGACCGCGGGCTCCACGGCCGTGAAGGCGGCGGAGCTGTCCGTCAGAGGCAGGGCATCCCCATCGGCTACCAGTTCGCCAAAGTCGGCACTGTTTCGGCCGGTGGCGTCTGTGCGTTCGGCGCCGACCGCGTGGTCACGACCGGCCGCTGTCCCGGATCGCTGCTTCGGGACGTCCCCGGCCTCCCCTGCTGTCGAGGGCGCTGCCTCAGCGATTCCGGCCAGGACCGGTGAGGGCAACACGCCGGCGGCGACGGCGAGGACGAGTGCACTCGCCCGCAGCCTGAAGGGCTTCCGCATGCCCCGTGCCTCGGCTCGCCATCGGAGTCCAGACGGCTTCCGCGGTCGAGAGCTGAGCACTGGGACTCCTTCTGATGGCCGATACAGCAAAGCCGACCGCGCCCGTGGAAGGGAGCGGTCGGCCACGTGTGCGTGGGACGTCGAGCGCGTGGAGCCCCGCGAACGGGAATTCGCAGCCTCCAAGCGGCCTACACGGTAAATGATCAGATGGACTACATGTGGAGATCATGACAACAAACGGGTAACGCATGCAACGATGGCGAAGAGCTCGTGAAGATCCACTGACGTCCCGTCGGACCGGCAACTAAGCGCCTTGCGCCCCGCCATGAGGGCGACCGTTGCCCCGACTGAACCCCTGTCATGCCGAAGACGACTTGATCAAGTTGAGATGTTGGCCTGGATAGCCTGCGTCCTCGATTCAGCCTCAGCCCAAGAAGGGGGAGTCATGGCCACCACGAGGACGAAGTTGCCGCGACCACGAAAGCGGGTCCTGGTGGCCGGTCTGCTGGCCTGTGCCGGCGCAGCGACCACTACGCTCCTGCTGACCGGGGCCTCAGACCCGGCGGCCACCTCGCCCTACGACTTCAACGGCGACGGCATTGCCGACCTGACGATCGGGCTGCCGGGCAACACTGTCGCCGGGCACGTGGACGCGGGCTCACTGGTGGTGGCCAACGGCACGTCCTCCGGCCCGGCGAGCACCTCCGTCCGCATCGACCAGCAGACCACGGGCGTTCCGGGCGCGGCCGAGGCGAACGACTACTTCGGGAACTCCTTCGCCAGCGCCGACTTCGACGCGGACGGATACGCGGACCTGGCCGTCAGCTCCCCCTTCGAGGCCATAGGCACCACAGGGGGTGCCGGGTGGGTGACGGTTCATTACGGCAGCTCGACCGGTATCCACGGCTCGCGCGCCGAAGGATTCCACGAGGACACCCCCGGCATCCCGGGCACCACGTACTGGGACGAGATCTTCGGCTACTCTCTCGCCGCGGGCGATCTGAATGACGACGGCTACGGCGACCTCGTGATCGGCCAACCCCTGGATCACGCGGGCGGCGGCTCCAACGCGGGTACCCTGCGCGTCATCTTCGGTTCAAGCAGCGGGCTGGACGCCGCGTCCGCCATCTGGATCGATCAGGACACCCCCAACGTTCCCGGCGTGCCCGAGGCGGAGGACAGGTTCGGCGAACAGCTCGCCATCGGGGACATCGACGGCGACGGCCTGAACGATCTGGTCGTCACCACCTTGGGTGAGCAGATCCAGGGAAGTTCGGACCGAGGTTCCATACACGTACTCTTCGGCCCGTTCAGCGACGCACCGGCCAGGGGCGGTTACATCGACTCCGGGAACATCGACGGAATCGGCCAGTTCGCCGGCAGCGCCCTGGCACTCGGACAGTTCAACGACGACGCGTACCTCGACGTCGCCATCGGCGTCTCCGACGAGAAAGTCGGAGAGGATGGTGCCGCCGGACGGCTCGCCGTGTTCTACGCCGACGAGAACGGGCTGTCCCACGACGACTTCGAACTCTTCGACCAGGACACCCCCGGCATCGCCGGTGGTCCGGAAGCTGAGGACTACTTCGCCTCCTCCCTGGCCGCCGGTGACTTCGACGGCGACGGCATCGACGACCTTGTCCTCGGCATGCGCAGTGAGGCCATCGGCTCGGCCACAGGCTCCGGTGCCTCACTCATCCTCTTCGGCAACCCGACCGGCGGCATCTCCACGACCGGAGCCGTGTGGATCGACCAGGACACACCCTCAGTTCCCGGCGTCGTCTACAAGCATGACCACTTCGGCTGGACCGTCGGTGCGCTGGACACTGACGGCAACGGGCGGGACGAAGCGTTGATCGGCGCGCCGGGCAACGCCGCGGGGACGGTGACCGTGGTGAAGGCCAGCCCCGGTTCCCTGGAGTCGGCGGTGGCACTCTCGGAAGGAGACCTCGGCTGGCCGGCCGGGGAGGACGGCGACGCCTTCGGCATCGCCCTGCCCCGGTGAACCGGTCGTGCCGGAGGTCGGCTACGCGAACGCCCGGCCGGCGTGGCGTAGGAGGGCTCGGGCCGCGGGGCTGGGTGAGGGACGCCAGGCCAGGGTCAGGTGGGCGAGGTCCTCGACGTCGTCGATCGTGCGGGCCACGAGGCGTTCCCCGTCGGGCTCGGCCGTCGAGGCGCTGAGGACGGCTGCGGCCAGCCCTCGGGCGGCGAGGGCGGCGATGGCCTCCGGCGCGCTGGCCTGAAGGGTGACCGCGGGGCGCAGGTTCCGTGCGGCGCAGGCCCGGTCGAAGACGGCGCGCAGGCCGGTTCCGGGCGGCATGCACACGAGCGGGTGCGCGCACACGTCGCGCAGGGTGACCCGCTTCCGCCGTGCCAGTGGATGGCTCGGCGGGACGGCGACGACGAGCCGCTCGGCGACGACGGGCAGCGCTTCCAGGCCCTCGGGGGCGGCCGTCGTGGTGCCGACGAGGGCCACGTCCACGGTGCCGGAGCGCACGGCGTCCAGGAGTTGACGCGAGTGGCCCTCGACGAGCGAGATCTCGACCCCGGGGTGAGCCCGGTGGAAGGCGGCGAGGGCGTCGAAGAGCGGGGTGAGCGCGCAGCCGGTGACCATGCCGACGGTCACCCATCCCCGGAGCACCTCCGTCACCTCCCCGACCGCCTGGCCGATCGCCTCGGCCGCGGCGAGGGTGGCGCGGGCGTGGGTGAGGGCCGCCTCCCCGGCGGCGGTGAGCGTGACGCCACGTGCCGAGCGGTCGAACAGCTCCGCGCCCAGGTCCCGCTCCAGCTGCCGGACCTGGGCGCTGACGCCGGACTGGCTGATGTGGACGCGCTCGGCGGCCCGGGTGAACTTCCGCTCCTCGGCGACGGCCACGAAGTACTCCAGCTGCCTCAGTTCCACTGTCCTGTGCCCCCGAACCTTGAGCGTGTGCCGACGAAGTCTGCGGGAGAGGGGCGCCTGGGTCCAAGATGACCGCCGGAGGACTTGCGGTGGCACCCGGACTCACCGGGGTCTTCAGCTGAGCTGCTCGGCCAGTCCGACGATGATGCCCTCCGGCCCACGGACGTAGCAGAGCCGGTAGCTGTCCTCGTACTGCGCCAGGTCGCCGAGGAGTTCGGCGCCGTGGCTGCGCAGGCGGGCGAGGGTGTCCTCGATGTCGTCGACGGCGAACATGACGCGGTGTGTGCCCAGAACGTTGTGCGGGCGGTTGCGCTGCCCGGCGCTGATCACCGCGGGGCTGCGGTACTTCGCCAGCTCGATTCGGCTGTGACCGTCCGGGGTCCGGAGCATGGCGATATCACAGTGGACGCCGTCGAGTCCGGTGCACCGGTCAGCGACCGGGCCCTCGACCTCCGCCCTGCCCTCCAGCTCCATTCCGAGTTCCACGAAGAACGCGATGGCGGCATCCATGTCCTCGACGACGATGCCGACGTTGTCCATCCGCTGAATCGCCATGCCGGTTCCTCTTCCCTCATGTCGTCTCGTGCGGCCGGTGGTGACCGCTGACGTCCCCGGGACGGAGGCGATGGCACGATCTCGACACTCTCCGGCGCGCATCTCGGCGAGCGGCCTGCACCGATCAGGGTCCGTCGGCGCACGCTCAGCCTCCTGTGGCACAGGAAAACTATGAGCTCTGGTTCTGGCTCTCACACTGTGCAGCTGTTGGACTTCTGACGATCACCTCATCACGCTGAAGGGGCACGCCGGGCCACGCGCGACAGGAGGCACCATGACGGAGGACGAGGCGTATGAGAAGGCGATGCGGCCGGAGGACCTCACGCGGCTGTTCGTCGAACGGTCCAACGCCGGGGACGCGGCCGGGGTCGCCGCGCTCTACGCGGAGGACGCGGTGATGGCCTACCCGCCCGGCGAGACGACGGTGGGCCGCGAGGCCATCCGCGCCCTGTGGGCGCGCGTGCTCGCCGCGGCTCCCCGGTTCGAGCCGGAGGAGCCGCTGCCCACCCTGGTCAGCGGCGACCTCGCCCTCACCGCGACCCCGCCCCGGGACGGAGCGGGCGCCCGCGCCCAGGTCGTCCGCCGTCAACCCGACGGCAGCTGGCTCCGCGTCCTCGACCAGCCGGAGTTCCTCCGGCCCTGACGAGGATGCGTCTCCCCCTCAGAGGCGGGCGTCCAAGCGGTGCTGGAGGGTTCCGTCCGGGCCGAAGACGTCCATGAGGTAGCCGCGGCTCAGGGAGAGACCTTCCTTGTGCCGCATGAACGCGGTGACCGAGCGCCGCAGTCGCTCGAACGGCTGGGAGCCGTCGTCCGGGTCGCGGGTCCATACGGTGAAGAGAGGAACGCCGTCGGGGCCGGGGGCGTGCCGCGACCCGTATACGTCCTCCAGCCCGCCGTCCCGGCGGTAGCGTTCGGCCAGCGTCACCGCCGGGTCCGGTGCGACCGTCGAGGTGACGGTCGGTCCGGCTTCGCGTGGTGGCCGATCGGTCTCCGCGAGGACCGAGGAGCAGCCGGAAGCCAGGCCGAGGACCGAGGAGCAGCCGGAAGCCGGGCCGAGGATCGCCGCAGAGAGCAGGGCGGGCCCGATTCGGGGTCTCCGCATGGCGTGATCGTGACACGATCGCCCGACGCGTGTCGGGCGAGGAGTGCGGGTTCCGCGCGGTGGGGCGCGGAGCTGTGACGGCTCATCACATCAGCACGTAAATTCCGGGTTTCCTCACAGGGGCCGGGGCGTTGCCGTGGCTTCACGCTGGCCCGAAGGGCAGGCAGCCCCCGTCCGGCACCCCACGTGCCGCTCCCCCACTGGCCCTCTTCAGGCAGAGGGCCGGGCGACCCGCAGGAGAGCCCATGTCGTGGATCTCGCGCACCACAAGACGGACCCGTCTCGCCGTGACGTCGCTCGCGGCTTCCGTCGCGCTCGTCCTCACCGCCGCCGCTCCCACCCAGGCCGCGGAGGAGCCGCTGCCCGAGGGCGGGCTGCTCAAGGCGCTGTCGAACTACGTGCACTCCCCCGACGCCGTCGCCGGGGCCAACGACTGGTCCTGCGTGCCGGACGCCGAGCGTCCCAACCCGGTGATCCTGCTGCCGGGGACGTTCGCGAACCTCGGGGCCAACTTCGTGAAGACCGCGCCGAGGTTGAAGAACGAGGGGTACTGCGTCTTCGCGATGAACTACGGCTTCACCGCCGCCTCGCTCGACCGCGTGGGCGGCCTGGGCCACATCAAGGACTCGGCGGCCGAGCTGGACGCCTTCGTGACGAAGGTGCGGCAGGCCACCGGCGCGGCGAAGGTGGACATCGTGGGCCACTCGCAGGGCGGGAACGTGCCGATGTGGTGGATGAAGAAGATGGGCGGGGCCGAACAGGTCGCCCACTACGTGGGCTGGGCGCCCAGCTCGAACGGCACTGATCTGAACGGCCTGGTGACGCTCGCCGACGCGCTGAACCTCATGGGGTTCGCGACGGGGCTGTCGGAGGTCGGCCAGTTCCCCGGCGTCCTGGACCAGGCGGCCACCAGCGACTACACGGCCGAGCTGTGGGCGGACGGCGACGAGGTCCCGGCGGGCCCGGACTACACCGTGATCATGACCAAATACGACAAGGTCGTGACGCCGTACCGCAGTCAGGCACTCCAGGGTGAGAACGTGAACAACGTGCTCCTCCAGGACCTGTGCCCGTTCGACCTGGCAGGGCACCTCGGGCTGTTCACCGACGAGCCGACGCACCAGCTGACCCTGAACGCGCTGGCGGACGGCCCGGCGGACTTCCAGCCGCGGTGCCGGGGCTACGGCGTCCCACTGCTCTGAGCCGACGCGTACCGCCGGGGCCCTGCGGCAGCGGGGCCCCGGCGGCGTGCCGGCCGACAGACCGCGGGCCGAAACGCCGTGGTCGGAACGCCGCCCCCGGCGCTCGACGTCTGGGAGGATTCATCCGTTTCGTACGGATTCCTTCACCGTGGGCAGGGAGTGCGTGTGCGGATGGGACACCAGAGGAGCCGAGGCCCCCGGAACGGCGCGGGGGGCAGAGGCACCCGGGGCGCCGCGAGGGTGGCGGGCGGGCTCCTGGCCGTGGTGCTGCTGCCGGCCGGGTGCGCGCTGCCGGAGCCGTACGCGCCCCCGGGAAAGAACGCGGCCGGCGGGTTCACGTACTACGTCAGTCCGGACGGCGACGACGGAGCCGACGGCACGTCACCGGAGACGGCGTGGCGGACGCTGGACCGGGCGGACGTGGCGAAGTTCCGCCCGGGAGACCGGTTGCGCCTCCAGGGCGGGGCGAAGTTCCGCGGCGGGTTGGACATCGCGGCCGGGGAGGCGGGAGACGCGGAGAATCCGGTGGTCGTGGAGTCCTTCGGGAAGGGCCGGGCGGTGATCCGGGCGGCGTCGTCGGCCGGGGTGGCCGTGCACAACACGGGCGGTGTGGTGATCCGTGATCTGGTCCTGCGCGGGGGCAGCGGCACGCGCCGGGAGTACGACGGGGTGCAACTCTTCAGTGACGTGGCGGACGGGGAGCGCTTCGGACACGTGTGGATCTCCGACGTGGACGCCTCGGGGTTCCGCCACGGCATCGGCATCGGCGCCGAGGACGGCGTGGGCTTCCGCGATGTGCGGGTGAGCCGGGCGACGCTGCACGACAATCTGGAGGCCGGGCTCTCCGCGAGCGGCCCGGAGTTCCACGCGGAGACCCCGGTGTACGCGCACGAGGACGTGCGGGTTTCGGACGTCAGGGCGTTCGGGAACGAGGGCGACCCGACGGCGAGCGACCGGAACACGGGCAGCGGGATCGTCTTCGGCAGTGTGCGCGCGGGCCGGATCGAGGACTCTGTGGCGTTCGACAACGGGGAGCGGTCGTCGGCGTCGGCGGTGGAGGGCCCGGAGGGCATCTGGACGTACGACTCGACGAAGATCGTCATCGAGAACAACGTCTCGTACGGCAATCACACCGGGTCCCGGGTGGACGGCGGTGGGTTCGGTCTGGACAACAACGTCTCGGAGTCCGTCGTCCAGTACAACCTGTCGTTCGGCAACGACGGCCCCGGCTACCTCGTCTACTCCGGGAAGCCGACGGGCGCGCACCGCGACAACGTCCTGCGGTTCAACCTGAGCGCGAACGACACCCGCAAGCTGGAGGTCTACGGAGGCATCGTCGTCTACGGCGTGAAGCTGCGCGATCTGGACGTCTACCACAACACGGTGGCGATGAAGGCGAACGGGCCGGTGAAGGCGCCCGCACTGCGGCTTCAGGAGGACCTGGAGGGCATCCGCGTGCACAACAACGTCTTCCTCACCGACGGCGCGCCCGTGGTGGACGCGGACGGCGACTTCGACCCGGACGAGGTCGCCCTGCAGGGCAACGCCTACCACAGCACCGGCGGATGGACGGTGCACTGGGGCCAGAAGCGGTACGACGCGTTGGACGTGTGGCGCGCCGGGACGGGCCACGAGCGGTGGGACGGCGAGGACACCGGCACCGACGAGGACCCGTGCCTCGGCGCGGCGGCGGCCCCGGTCACCGAGGTGGCCGAGGCCGCGCTGCTGCGCTCCGGCTGTCCCGCGGACCTGGAGGACGCGGGCGTCGACCTGCGCGAGGCCGGGGTCCGCGATCCGGGCCGCGTGGACTACTCGGGGACGCCGCTGAGGAGCCCGCTGACGGTCGGGGCGCTACAGGGCCGCCCGGAGGACGCGGAGGACTGACCGTCGGCCACCGCGCCCGCGACGGCACCTGAAGCGGCCACCGCCAGCGCGGGCTGGAGGGGCAGCGCCGAGGGGACGACGGCGGGCGCGGGCCGCCCGAGGGCTCGTACCGTCCAGCCGGCCGAGCGCCACAGCCCGGCGTCGAGCGCGTTGCGGGCGTCCAGCAGCCGCGGGGTGCGCACGACCTCGGCGAGCACGGAGGGCCGTAGCTCGCGGTAGTCGCGCCACTCGGTCAGGTGCAGGACGAGGTCGGCGTCCCGGCAGGCCGCGGTGGCGTCGGTGGTGTAGAGGAGGGCGGGGTGGACGGCGCGGGCGTTCTCGGTGCCGCGCGGGTCGTGGACGCAGACCTCGGCGCCCTCGCGGTGCAGGGCGCCGGCCACGGCGAGGGCGGGCGAGTCGCGGACGTCGTCGCTGTCGGGCTTGAAGGTGGCGCCGAGCACGGCGAGACGACGGGCGGTGAAGGAGCCGCCGACGAGCTCCCGGGCGGCCTCGACGGTGCGTCGGCGCTGGCGGGTGTTGATGGTGTCGATCTGCCGCAGGAACTCGACGGCGGGTTCGGCGCCGAGCTCGGCCGCGCGGGCGGTGAAGGCGCGGATGTCCTTGGGCAGGCAGCCGCCGCCGAAGCCCAGTCCGGCGGCCAGGAAGCGGCGGCCGATGCGGGGGTCGTGGCCGAGGATGTCGGCGAGGGTGACGACATCGGCTCCGGAGGCGTCGCAGACCTCGGACATGGCGTTGATGAAGGAGATCTTGGTGGCGAGGAAGGAGTTGGCGGCGGCCTTGGCGAGTTCGGCGGTGGCGGGGTCGGTGCTGATGAACGGCACCCCGGCGGCGCGCGGGGTGGCGTAGACCTCGGCGAGGGTGTCGTGGGCCCGGGTGGAGCGGACGCCGATGACGAGCCGGTCGGGCCGGAGCGTGTCCTGGACGGCGAGGCCCTCGCGCAGGAACTCCGGGTTCCAGGCGAGTTCGGCGTCCCCGTCCTCGGGCAGCAGGGCGGGGACCTCGGCGGCGAGCCGGTCGCAGGTGCCGACGGGGACGGTGGACTTGCCCACGATGAGGCAGCGCCGGTGCAGATGCGGGGCGAGGCCGTGGACGACGGCCTCGACCTGCCGCAGGTCGGCGGCGTCGGAGCCGGGCTGCTGCGGGGTGCCGACGCACACGAAGTGGACGTCGCCGAACTCGGCGGCTTCGCGCAGCGAGGTGGTGAAGCGCAGCCGCCCGCGGTGGAGGGTGCGGGTGAGCAGTTCGGGCAGGCCGGGCTCGTAGAAGGGCGGTCTGCCCTCGGCGAGCGCGTTGATCTTGCGCGGGTCGACGTCGACGCCGAGGACGTCGTGTCCGAGTTCGGCCATACACGCGGCGTGCACGGCTCCGAGGTATCCCGTACCGATGACGGTCAACCGCATGCTGGTGTCTCCTGTCTGTCCGTGAGAGGGCACGAGGGCCGCGGGGCCGCGAGGGCCACGAGGCCGGAAGGGCGGCGAGGCCCGCGAGGGGGTGTCAGCCCGGGTAGCCCGAGGGGTTGAGCTCCTGGAAGCGCCACGCGTCGCGGCACATGTCGGTGAGGTCGCGCCGGGTGGTCCAGCCCCAGGCGCGGGCCACGGCTCCGGGGTCGGCGACGAGGGCGGGGACGTCGCCGGGGCGGCGCCCGGTGATCTCGTGGGGGATCTCCCGGCCACAGGCGGCGGAGAAGGCGGCGAGGAGTTCGAGGACGGAGGTGCCGGTTCCGGTGCCGAGGTTGAAGACCCGCATGCCGTGCTCGTCGTCGAGGTGTTCGAGGGCGACGCGGTGGCCCTCGGCGACGTCCATGACGTGGATGTAGTCGCGGACGCCGGTGCCGTCGGGGGTGGGGTAGTCGTCGCCGAAGACGCGCAGCCGGTCGCGGCGGCCGACGGCTACCTGGGCGAGGTAGGGCATGACGTTGTTCGGCACGCCGCGCGGGTCCTCCCCGAGGTGGCCGCTCGGGTGGGCGCCGACGGGGTTGAAGTAGCGCAGGGCGAGGACGCTGAGGCCGGGCAGCCGCCGGCAGACGTCGCCCGTGATCCGCTCGCACAGCAGCTTGGTGGTGGCGTAGGGATTGGTGGGGGCGACGGGGTCGGCCTCGGTGAGCGGCACCTTGGTCGCGTCGCCGTAGACGGAGCAGGAGGAGGAGAAGACGAGCCGCCGCACATCGTGCTGTTCCATGGCGGCCAGCAGCGCGGTGGTGCCGCCCACGTTGGTGTCGTAGTAGGCGACGGGGATCTGGACGGACTCCCCGACGGCCTTCCTGGCCGCGAAGTGGATGACGGCGTCGACGCGGTGTGCGTCGAAGACGGCGTTCAGGGCGCGGCGGTCGCGCAGGTCGGTCTCGTAGGCGGCGGTGACGGGCCGCCCGGCGGTCTTGGCGACGCGTTCGAGGGCGTGCGGCGAGCTGTTGGAGTGGTCGTCCACGACGACGACGTCGTAGCCGTGGGTGAGGAGTTCGACGCAGGTGTGGCTGCCGATGAATCCGGCGCCGCCGGTCACCAGGACGGTCGTGGGCATGGGGATGCTCCTTCGGGAACGGGCGGGGCCGTGGGACGTCGTCACCAGCGCAGGACGTTCGTCAGGTAGACGGGGTACAGGGCGTAGGCCAGGGCCAGCGGCGCGAGGGCGAGGGTGCCGGCGAGCAGGGGCAGCCGGGCGGTGCGCAGGGCCCGGTGCCGGCGGACGCCGTTCGCGCGTGCCGTCTCGCAGACGTGCAGCCAGGAGACGGCGAGGGTGACGACGGCGTAGGACGAGGCGCCGAGGATGCACAGGAAGACGTAGCCGACCGCCGGGCCGGTGAGTTCGCCGACGACGGCCGCCGAGGAGAGCACGACGGTGATGAGCACGTACGGCGCGACGAGCCGCAGCGCGAGGGGTTCGAGCCCGTCGCGGGACTTCGGCGTCACCTTGAAGGTGACCGTGCGCGGCCGGAGCCGCTGGAGGACGGCGGCCCCGACGCCCCAGGCGACCCAGGGCCAGCGGGCGAGGGCGAACAGCCAGCCCTCCCAGCTCACCACGGGCGCCTCGGGCGGACGCAGCAGCCCGCGTCGGCGCAGCAGGAGCACCAGCAGGATGAGGCACAGCGACATGGCCCAGAAGTGGCCGAGGAACGCGAAGTAGTTGACGTTGACCCAGGGCAGCCCGGTGACGGCGGCGACGGGCGGCAGGGTGAGCCCTGCCGTCGTCGTCAGGGCGAGCAGCGGGTAGTAGGCGAGCACGACGGTGAAGCGCAGCCGCAGCAGCGCGGGGAGCCGCCTCACATGCTTGGGCAGCAGCCCCATCAGCGACACCGCCAGGCTGCGCGACCACTGGAACTCCTGCGTCACCATCGCCGAGAACGTGATGGGCCCCTCCCCGTGGGCCTCGGCGTCGATGGCGAACGCGCCGTGCCACCCGGCGGAGTTGAGCAGGAACGTGGTGGTGAAGTCCTCGGCCAGCTCGGGCCCGAGCCCGCCGATGTCCTTCAGCGCGGTGGTGCGGACGGCGTAGTGCGAGCCGATGCACAAAGGGGCCAGCCCGGCGGAGTAGCCGAGCTGGACCGGGCCGTGGAGGATCGCCTCCCGGTGGAGTCTGCCGCGGGCGGACCAGGAGGCGTCGGCGTTGGAGTCGCACACCGAGGGCGCGGCGACGTAGCCGATGGCCGGGTCGGCGAAGGGCCGCACCACCTCGGCGAGGTAACCCGGCCGCGGCACGTGGTCGCAGTCGAGCTGGGCGACGACGTCGTACGCGTCGTAGCCCCAGTGGTCGTAGAAGTAGGCGAGGTTGCCCTCCTTGCAGCGGGTGCGGCGCGGCCAGGTGTCGCGGTGGTACTCCGTCACCCCCTTGCGACAGGAGACCCGCACCCCGTTGCGCCGGCACCAGCGCCGGATGCGCGGCGTGGGGTCCTCGTCGCAGAGCCAGACGTCGTACGGGTGCGGGTACTCCTGGTCGAGCATGGCCCGCAGCGTGGCGCGGGCAATGGCCCACTCCTCCGAGGGCGCCCGGGTGACGGCGAAGGCGACGCGCAGCTCGGGCACCTCGGTCTTCGGGTCGAGGCGGCGCAGCCGGATGACGGCGACGACGAAGTGCAGCGGCAGGAGGGCGAGGTACGCCAGCAGCGCGCTGTTGACGATCAGGCCGATCCACCCGGCCCGGTGCTCGGGCTGGAGCCACCAGGACCAGAACCACACGAGGCAGGCCACCCAGGCGACGCTGAGCAGCGTCGCCTTGACGCGGGTGGCGCCGGAGAGCTGCCGCACGAAGGCGGTGGGCCGCGTGGCGAGCCGGCGGCGCGGGCGCCCGAAGACCGGCCCGTCGGGGGTGATGGCGGCGACGTTGCCGTCGGACAGTCCGAGGAGCTGGTCGCGCAGGGATCCCTCGACGTCGGCGGGGCACGGGGCCGTGGCGGGCGTCTGGGAGGTCGGGGGCGTCGGAGGGAGGAGGGCGGGCTCGGCCTGCGTCATGGAAGGCGTGCTCCGTGGCGGGGGCGGGGCGGGGATGCGGCGACCGGCGCGGGCGGGCCCGGGCGCGGGGGCCTGACGAGGTGCGGGGACGGGGCCTTCGGGTGTCAGGACGGCGCGGACTCCACCGGGGCCGCGGACGCTCGCGATGCCGCCCGCGATGCCGTCGGCGCCCCGGAGACCGCGGGCCCGCCGGAGACCGCGGGCCCGCCGGAGACCGCGGGCCCGCCGGAGACCGCGGGCGCCGCAGCGACCGGGGACACCGCGCCTGCCACGGGCACCGCGGGCCGAAGCGGGTCCCCGGCACCC
The DNA here is from genome assembly GCF_019303475.1 of Streptomyces sp. JJ38. Taxonomy (GTDB): domain Bacteria; phylum Actinomycetota; class Actinomycetes; order Streptomycetales; family Streptomycetaceae; genus Streptomyces. Next base: position 76,098 of record NZ_JABLSI010000018.1, on the reverse strand, counting down.
CCGCCGTCCTCCTGACCGCCCCGGATCGCGGCGGCCCCGGCGGCGACGTCCCGCGGGCGGGCGGCGAACCACTCGATCGTGCGCCGCAGCCCGTCCTCGACGCCCACCTCCGGGAGCCAGCCGAGCCGCTCCGCCGCCCGGGTGATCACGGGCCGGCGGCGGACGGGGTCGTCCACGGGCAGCGGGTGGTACCGCACCTCGGACACCGAGCCGGTGAGGCGCACGACGAGCTCGGCGAGGTCGGAGACGGACAGCTCGACGGGGTTGCCCAGGTTGACGGGCCCGGTCTCGTCGGAGTCCGCCATCGCGACGAGCCCGCGCACGAGGTCGTCGACGTAGCAGAAGCTCCGGCTCTGCTTGCCGTCGCCGTAGACGGTCAGCGGCTCCCCGGTGAGCGCCTGGGCGATGAAGCTGGACACCACGCGCCCGTCGTGCGGGCGCATCCGCGGGCCGTAGGTGTTGAAGATCCGCACGATGCCGACGTTGAGGTCGTGCGTGCGGTGGTAGGCGAGCGTCACGGCCTCGGCGAACCGTTTCGCCTCGTCGTACACGCTGCGCGGCCCGTTGGGGTTGACGTTCCCCCAGTACTCCTCGTCCTGGGGATGGACGAGCGGGTCGCCGTAGACCTCGCTCGTGGACGCCAGCAGGAACCGGGCACCGTTCCGCGCGGCCAGCCGCAGCGCGTTCTCGGTCCCCCGGCTGCCGACGGCCAGGGTCTGCAGGGGCAGCCGCAGGTAGTCGGGCGGCGACGCGGGACTCGCCAGGTGCGCGACGACGTCGAGCGCCCCGGGGACGTCCAGGTCCGCGCTGACGTCGGCACGGAGGAAGGTGAAGGTGGGGTACGGCTTGAGGTGGGCGATGTTGTCCGACGTGCCGGTCGAGAGATCGTCAAGGCAGACGACCTCGTCGCCGCGCCGCAGCAGGGCCTCACACAGATGCGACCCGAGGAACCCTGCCCCTCCGGTGACGGCAACACGCATGGGCTTCTCCGTGATTCGGGGCAACACACTGACCTCCGCTCACGCCTGCCCTGCCGCCGCACGGCACGCCTGGCGCGGAGACGGTCCGCCGTCGAACCGCAGAGTAAGAATATGGGCATAGATAGTATTTTCCGCTCATCACCACGCAAAATGCCCCAACCGGACGAATGACTCCCTTGCTCGACTCATCGCCAGCACATGCCAGTGGAGTATCTTCACCCACTTCGAAGTAGCTGCAGCATGAAATGAGTCATTGAAGCTCAGACCTTCCTCAGATCGACCATCTGATGTTGATCAGTGACATTCGGTGACTGCAAGATCCCTACGTAATCGAACAACAGCGCGGAGTTCCGCACTGTCGAGAGGGATCGACCATGCGCCTCAAGCACAGAGCCAACGCCATCGCAGCAGGCGTGCTGATATCACTGACCGCGGGTGCGGGAGTCGCCCACGCGGAAGGCTTCAAGGACACCTGGATCTCGGGCTGGCTGCCGGGCAAGGAGTCGAGTCACTGGAAGGACCGCAATCTCGACGGCACCTCAACGTCCATCAAATTTGCGAAATGCAGCGGGACTTCTGACACGAACCCGTTCCGCTACGCGGGCTTGCAGCTCAAGAAGGAGCGGTCCTGGTCGCCCGACCCCGTGGTGGCACGCGACAACAACTACTGCGACACGTCCTACTTCGGCGACCGCTCAGCCGGTGGCTACTACTTCAACTACACCACCTACAACGGCAGCAACCGAGTTCGCTCGTACCTGAACGTCAAGGACGTGACTATCCGCTGGTAACCCCGGGAACCTCTGTCTGGCCCCGCGGCGTCGCCCTTCGCGGGGCCAGGCTCTCGGGCAGGCCCTATCCCCCACTGTCGCGCTCTAGACTGGAAGTTCACCGTGCCCCTGCGCTACACAGACTGCACGTTCCGCTACCGGGCGAGTTCCCCCGTCCTGGACCGGGTGTCCCTGGAGTTCCCCGAAGGCGGTTCGGTGCTCCTTGGGCCGAACGGGGCCGGTAAATCCACGCTGCTGGCACTTGGTGCATCGTCTCTCACGCCACGAACGGGCGCGGTGACGTGGAAGAACCTCGACAGCGCACGCCGGGGCGACAGGCGTGAGTACCGGAGAGGAGTGGGGTGGCTGCCCCAACAGGTCCACCCCCTTCCGGGGCTGACAGTGCGCGAGCAGGCCGCCTACGCGGGCTGGCTGAAAGGGCTGTCCAAGGCCGAAGCCTGGAGCAGGTCCGCCCTGGCGCTCGCACGAGTCCGCCTGAGCGATCTTGCCGACAGGCGCAGCCACGAACTGTCCGGTGGGCAGCTTCGCCGACTCGGAATCGCCCAGACGCTCACCCACGACGCAGACGTGATCCTCCTGGACGAACCGACCGCCGGGCTGGACCCCGTCCAGAGGGGCGTCTTCAGAGAACTCATGGGGGAACTCGGAGAGCATCTCAGCTTCATCGTCTCGACGCACCAGACGGAAGACTTGCTGGACGTCTACGAGTCCGTCGTCGTCCTCGATCGCGGCCGCATCGCCTATCAGGGGCACACCGACACGTTCCTCGCGCTGGCCGGACCCGACGTCAGCACAGAGCGCAGGGCCGAGGCCGCCTATCGCGGCCTGGTACGCGGAGAGGCGTGAGCGCACCATGAACTGGAGAACCCTGTTCGCGTCCGGCCCCACGGCGTGGGCCGCCGGTCTGCTCATTCCGGGCCTGGTGCTGTTCGGTGGCAGGAACACTGACTCGGCCGTTCCGTACTGGGAGTCGCTCACCGCCCAGTCGACCGTCTCGCTCGGCTTCGTCACCGCCGTGTGCGGAGCGTGTGCGGCCTGGGAAGGCGCACGGCTGGAGTCCGCCCGGATCTGGGACTGGGCGCCGGCACGCAACCCTCTGCGCATCGCCGTGGAACATCTGACGCCTGTGGCGCTGCTTGGCCTCACAGGGCTGCTCACAGCGTTGGTCACCTACTACATCTCCAACCCCGCCCCCACGGGGCGCCCCAGCGCCCCGATTCTCGGCACCGCCTGTCTCGTGGTTCTCTCCCATGTGGCCGTGGGCTTCGTCGTCGGTCGCACACTGCACCGACTCCTGGGCGCCGCGTTGATGCTGGTGGTCGGCTACCTGTGGGGGTTCTGGCCAGCGGCCCTGTCCTCACCGGCCTGGCTACGCCACCTGAACGGCCAGGGCGTGGGCGAATGCTGCACTCTCGCCCAGGAAGCGTCGGCACGCAGCCTCGCGGCTACCGCGTTCTTCAGCACTGCCTTGATCGCGGGAGCGCTTGCCGCGCTGCTGCTGCGCAGCGGCACGTTCCGCATCAGCGTGGCCGGCGGCGCGACCTTGGCGTGCATCGCGGCCTCCGTCGCTCTGGCGGTGCCGTTGGGATTCGACGGCACCCAGCAGCGGGACCCCGCAGCGCTGAAGTGCACTGGTGACCGACCACGGATCTGTCTCTGGCCGGAGCAGCAGCCTCATGAAGACGAGTTCACCAGGACCGCGGAGTCCGTGCGCGAACGACTCGAAGCCGTCGGGGTCGAGCTGCCGGAACGCATCGAGTACAGCCTGGTGAAACCGCGCGAGGCGGACCTCCTCAGAGCAACCGCCACAAGCGTCCTCCCCGGCGAACCCCCAGCCTGCGCCCGGGTTCCGAACGCTCGCTACCCGGGCTACGAAGCCGCAGGTGTCATCTACGCCTGGCTGACGCTGACGGCAGGGACGCCCCCGCACGAACTGAGCGGCCAGTGGCCACCCGAGGAACTCCAGCTCGCCCAGCAGGTGCGGGAGCTTCCCGTCGCGGCCCAGAAGGCTTGGTTCGAGCGCAACATCCGCTCGGTCGAGGACTGCGCGGTGACTCCAGAACTCTCGCCTGCTTCCTTCCACGACCCGACAGACGGCCGATCATGATCTGGTGGCTCCGCGTACACGCTGTCACCGCAGGAGCAGCGGCCATGGTGCTCTGCTTCGGCATGGCGCCCCTGCTCGGCTCGTCCAGCCTGCCCGTTCCCGCTCTCTTCGGAGGCATCTCGGGTGGCGTACCCATCCCACTGGTGCTCGCCGCACTCCCCGCCGGGACCTTGCTCTACTGCCTCAACCGGCCGCCTGCCGACCTCGAAGCCACAGCGGCGAGGCGGACGAGCTGGTGGTCCAGCGGACTCCTGATCGCCGCGTGCGGAACAGCGATCCTCCTGGGCATCGTGGAACAGTCCTGGCTGGACTTCCCCCTCGCCTGGGCGGTCACACGGAACATGCTCGGGTACCTGGGGGTCGGCCTGTTGGCGCAATGGCTCCTCGGCCCCCGGTACGGCCCGGTGACGGTGGCGATCCTGCCTCTGGTCAGCGCCCTCGTGGGTACGGGCCCGGGGGGCCGACCCTACCCATGGGCCTGGCCTCTGCTGCCCAGCGGATCAGCCCACGCGTCACTCGCGGCACTGGCCCTGCTCATCGCCGGGACTGCCCTCTGCCACGCCCGGCCGAACCACACGTTCGCGCGCGGGCGGACGTGGGTGTCGGCCCGGTGACGGAACCGCCGCCGGACCGACACCCGCTTGGCGTAGCACTCACAAGGCGTCAGACCCCGCGCAGGAAGCTGTCCCCGTGCGTGGCGATATGCGCTTCCAGCGCGTTGAGCGCGCTCTGCGTTGCCTGCTCCGAGCCGGAGCCGCGCCGCTCCGCGTAGTACGCCGCGCCCAGCTTCTTCAGCAGCTCGTTCCCGGCCCGCTGCTGCTGGACCTCGTCCACCTTCTGCTTGCCCTGGTTGAGGGCCTGCTGCGCCTGCTCCTTGGCCCGGTCGAGGAATCCCGCCATGACAACCTCCTGTATCGGTGCTCCGAGTCTGCTGCACCCGAGGGCGCGGGTGCGCTCTTTCGCGGGCGTGTCCCGCGTGGAGGCGGAGGTCCTCAGGCTCCGACCGAGCCGTCGAACGCCTCGCGCAGGAAGTCCGCGTGGCCGTTGTGCCGCACCGGGCACAGCGGCGTCAACATCGACGGCGGCGTCGGGCGGCGCCGCGGCTCCTCGTCCGACAGCCCCTCGCAGTTCATGGCCGCTGTCGCCCGTCGGTACTCCAGGAGAACCCGCGGCGGCTCCCACCCGCCCCCGGCGAGCGGCGGCCCGGTGCGCCCGCCCCCAGACCTCAGCCCCGCGCGGCGAACCCGACGAACGCGGCCCACGCGGGCGACGGCACCGCGAGCTGCGGACCGCCCACGTCCTTGGAGTCACGCACGCGGACGGTACCGGGGGCGGCGGCGACCTCAACGCAACTGGAATCGGGCTCACTGTTGCTGTAGCTGCTCTTGAACCAGTGCAGCTCGTAGCCGGCTGCGAGCTTGTCAGTCATGTCTCTCCCAGGATCTTCTCGATGAACGCCAGCGACTCCCGGGGCGTGAGCGCTTGGGCTCGGATAATCCCATACTGAATCTCCAAGCGCTGCAACTCCCTTGGCTCCGAGATGGCGCGGGAGTAGCCGTGCACCTCCACCTGCCCCAGGGCCGTGCCATTGCGCAACCTCAGCAGTTGGAGCGGTCCGCCCATCCCGGCGTGATCCTCGCGGCGCGTCGGCATGACCTGGATCTCGACGTTCCGGAGGCGTCCCAGCTCCAGAATCCTCCGCAGCTGCTCGCGGTGGGCCTCCACGCCCCCGAGCGGACGACGGAGCGTCACCTCTTCCTGCACGAAGCTGAAAATGGGCGCCCCGCGCTGCTCGAAGATCCCCTGACGGGCAAGCCGTGCGGCGACGCTGCGCTCGATGACCTCCTCGTCGAGCATGGGGCGCCGCATCTCGAACAGCGCACGGGAATGCCACTTCGTCTGGAGCAGGCCGTGGAGATTGTGGTTCTCGTAGACCCCCATCTCCGTGACTTCGCGCTCCAGCTTGGCGAGGTCACGGACCTTGCGGGGATAGCGGGCCTCGACGACCTCCTTGGTCATCGCCTTGATCTTGCCGCCTGCGTTGAGGACCTCGTCGGCACGCTCCAGCATGCTCGGCTTGGGCAGGCGTCGGCCGCGTTCGACGGCTGAGATCATCTCCTCGCTGTAGCCCAGCTCCAGACCCAGCTCGGCCTGAGTGAGGCCCGCGTCCTCGCGCCACAGCTTGATCTGGCGGCCCACCGTGCGGCCCACCGCGGCGGACTCGTCTTCCAGGCCCTCGTCCAACAGGCCGTCGTCGCGGCCCACGTCATCGCTCACAACCGGTCACCTCCGTCGTGCCGTTGCCAACGCCGCAGGGCGGGCGACGGTCACCCGGACCGGGCCGGACAACGCCCCGACAGCGCGCCGGGCAGCGCCGTACCAGCACGCACCGTGCGGGCTGTGTTACTTCTCAGCGTAGACACGACTGACCACGCTGGGTGATGTGAACGGAGAAACCATCACCGAAAACCCGGCAGCGGCCCACGAGTTCACGGTGCTGCTCTCGCCCACCCGGCGCGGGGCGCGCCTGGCGCGACTGCTGACCGTCGCACAGCTCGGCTCCTGGGGCTTCCCGGACGAGCGGGCGGGGCAGGTCGTCGCGGAGCTGGCGGCCAACGCCGTCCTGCACGGGCGCGTGCCCGGCCGGGACTTCCGGCTCGGCCTGACCGTCAGGGACGGGACGCTGCGCATCGAGGTCACCGACACGCGCGCCGAGCGGATGCCCGCCACGAACGGCGGGGCGACGGCACCGCTCGCCGAGACCGGGCGCGGGCTGCTGCTGGTGGCCGTGCTCGCCGACCGGTGGGGCGTGCGCACGGGCCCGACGCCGCGCAAGACGGTCTGGGCGGAGCTGGCGCTGCCGACGTCCTGAGGCGCACCGCCCGCACCGGGGCGCCGCGCGCCCCGTCCCGGCGCGCCGCGCCCCGGCACGACGCGACGTCACCTCCTACGAGGCATCCCGGAAAGATCACTCCCCCACCACCCGTTACCGCAGCCGGTAGTGTGGCGATCATGGCGGACTGGGATCTCCGGCCGGCGGCGGACTCGGACGTCGAGGCCGTGGCGGAGCTGCGGGCCGTGGTCCTGCGGGCGGATCTGGAGCGGCTCGGGCGGTACGACGCCCACCGGGTGCGGCAGCGGCTGCGTGACGGCTTCGAGCCCGCCCACACCTGGGTGATCGAGGTGGGCGGCGCGTTCGCGGGCTGCGTCGCCCTGCGAGCCGCCGAGGACTCCCACTGGCTGGAGCACTTCTACCTGGCCCCGCACCTTCAGGGCCACGGCGTCGGTACGGCCGTGCTGCGCCAACTGCTGGAGCGGTGCGACGGCGACGGCGTCCGCGTCAGGTTGAACGTGCTCCAGGGCAGTCCGGCCCGGCGGCTGTACGAACGGCACGGGTTCACCGTCGAGACCGAGGACGCGGTGGACGTGTTCATGGCGCGCGAACCGTCCTCCTGAGCACTGCTCACCCAGACGATCATCACCCGCACCCTCTGCCACCACCGCCCCGGCCCGCCGCCCGGCCCGCCCCCCGGTGACGCCCCGCGCACCGGCACGCCGCCCGGCGTCTTCCCCCTGCCCCTGCCCCGGGCCCGCGGCCCAAGCCGGGTCCCGGCCGGCGTCCGAGCCGGTGTCCCGCCCCGGGCCCCGGCTCCGGGTTCGGCCCGTGCCCGGGCACGCACCCGGGCACGCACCTCGGCCCGCGCCCGGACCCGCGCCCCGGCTCGCGTCCGTCGACATCGCCGGGCCACCGGAGCCGTCGCCCGCCGTGCGGCCCGACCGCGTCCCGCCTCCTGCCCTGCCCGCGCCGCGCACCGCCAACCCCGGCCGCAACCGCACCGCCGCCGACCTCCTGGCCACCGCCTCGGCACCCTCATCCCGCCGTCGCTCCCGGCGGCTCCCCCGCCACCGCCGCCCCCGGACCCGTTCCAGAGCTGCACCACCTGCCACCGCGTCTACCGTGCCCCGCACCAGGCCCCCGCCGGCCCCCGCCCCATCTGCCTGGCCGAAGCGGGAGTACCCCACACATGAGAGCCCATGTGTACACATGGCACACCTGGTACTTTGAGGGCATGACTGAGATGCCCATAGAGTCCATCCGCGATGTCCGGGCCCATCTTGCCGAGGTCGTGGAGCGGGCTGATCGAGATGACGTGCCGACCGTGATCACCCGCCGGGGCAAGGAGGTCGCAGCCGTCGTGTCGATCGACACGCTCCGCAAGTACCAGGAGTGGGAAGAGCGCGAGATCAACCGCATCATCGACGAACGCATGGCGAACCGCGTGGCGGGCGTTCCCATCGAAGAAGTGATGAGGGAGACGCTGGCTCGCAGTGAGTGACTACCGCACGGTCTTCCGGCCTGAGGCTCAGGCCGAGCTCCGCAAGATCCCCCGGGCCATGGCTCTGCGCATCCTGGCGAAACTCACGGAGCTCGAAAGCGACCCCCTCGGTTTCAGCACCACCGCGCTCGTGTCGCAGCCCGAACGCCGCCGCCTGCGAGTCGGCGACTATCGGATCATCTACACGATCGACAACGGCGAGCTCACCATCTGGGTAGTCCACGTCGGGCACCGGTCCACGATCTACGAGGCCTGACGGTCGCCAAGCCGGGTCAGCCCGCGAACTCGGCCATCCACGCCTCGACGTCGTCCGCCGAGCGCGGCAGGCCCGCCGAGAGGTTCTCGTGGCCGCTGTCGGTGACGACGACGTCGTCCTCGATCCGGACGCCGATGCCGCGCCACTCCTTCGGCACCGTCAGGTCGTCCGGCTGGACGTACAGGCCGGGCTCCACGGTGAGGACCATGCCCGGCTCCAGCAGGGCGTCGACGTACCCCTCGGTGCGGGCCCGCGCGCAGTCGTGGACGTCGAGGCCGAGCATGTGGCCGGTGCCCGCCATGGTGAAGCGGCGTTGCAGGCCGAGCTCGTAGGCGCGGTCGACGGGACCGTCGATGAAGCCCCACTCGACCAGCCTCGCCGTCAGGGAGCGCTGGGCGGCCTCGTGGAAGTCGCGGTAGTGGGCGCCGGGTTTGACCGCCGCCATGCCGGCTTCCTGGGCCTCGTACACCGCGTCGTAGACCGTGCGTTGCAGCGGGGTGAACGTTCCGCTGATCGGGAGGGTGCGGGTGACGTCGGCGGTGTAGAGGGTGCGCGTCTCCACCCCGGCGTCGAGCAGGAGGAGGTCGCCCGGGCGCACGGGGCCGTCGTTCTCCGTCCAGTGCATGATCGTGGCGTGCTCGCCCGCGGCACAGATGGTGCCGTAGCCGACGGCGTTGCCCTCCAGCCGGGCGCGGCGGAAGAAGGTGCCCTCGATCCACCGCTCGGACGAGGCGATGGCCGCCGACAGCTCGCGTACGACGTCGACGAAGCCGCGCACGGTGGAGTCCACCGCCTTGCGCATCTCCGCCAGCTCCCACTCGTCCTTGACGAGGCGCAGGTCGTCGAGCGCCTCCTCCAGCTCGGCGTCGCGCTCCTCGTCGGTCGTGACGGCGGCCTCCAGGGCGGGGTCGTGGCCGCGGACGATGCGGGTGCGGACCGCCGGTCCGGCCGCCAGGTCCTCGGCCGCGGTGCGCACGTCGCGGCAGGGCAGGCCCAGTACGCGCTCCGACTCGGCGAGGGAGCGGCGGCGTCCCATCCACAGCTCGGCCGTGGGACCCGTCCAGAACTCGTCGCTGTCCCGGCCGTCGCGGGGCAGTTGGTAACAGTAGGCGTCGTGGCCCCCGTCGGAGCGGGGCTCCAGGACGAGGGCGCCGTCGCGGGCCTGGTCGCCGGTCATGTGCACGTAGCCCGAGTAGGGCCGGAAGGGGTACGTGTCGTCGTTCGACCGGACCTTGAGGTTGCCGGACGGTATGACGAGCCGCTCGCCGGTGAAGCGCGCCGAGAGCGCGGCACGGCGGCGGGCCGCGTAGGGGGCCTGCTCGCTGAGCGTCAGGTCGCGCCGCTCGGTGTCGGCCCATCCCGTCCGCATCAGGGCGGACAGCTCGGCGGAGATGCCTCCGTAGAGGCCGTTCTTCCGGCCCTTGGTCATGTCGGGTGCCCTTCTCTCGATCGAGCGCACGCGTCCGCCGGCCAGGCCCGGCCCGGACGCATGCGCTGCCTGCGGTCTGCGGTCTGCGGTCTGCGGTCTGCGGTCTGCGACGGACCCGAACGGTACGCCGCACCGAGACTTCCGGTGTCCGGGATCCGCCACCGGCACAGATCCGCCATCACGAGCCCCACCCGAACCGTCCGGGCCGGGCCGGAACGCCCGATAATGCGGCGCATGACGAACGCGAGGCTCACAGAGGCCCTGGGGCTGCTGGGGATCGGGCACGCCGCGGCGCGGGTCTATCCGGTGCTGTTGGAGCTGGCGCCCGCTGCGCTGAGCGAGATCGGGGCCGCCGCCGGGCTGACGGGCCCGGAGCTCACGTCGGCCTACGCCGAGCTGGTCGCCGTCGGCCTGGCGAGTCCGGCCGCCGACGACCGGGACGTGGTGGCGCCGATCCCGCCCGCCGCGGGCCTGGAGGTCCTCGGGCGGCACCGGGCGGCCGAGGTCGACGCGTCGCGGCTGACCGTCGGCGGCGCGTTCGAGTCGTTCCGGCGGCAGCGGCTCGCCGCGTACAACGACAACCTCGTCGAGGTCGTCACCGGGGAGGCCGTCGGACCGCGGCTGCGCCAGGCGTGGGCCAGCGCCCGCGAGCAGATCCGGCAGTTCGACTCCCCGCCGTACTTCCCCCTCTCCGGGGCCACCGAGGACGCGCTGGCCACCCTGGCCCGCGGGGTGAAGCAGCGCGTCGTGTACTCGCAGGCGTCGATCGAGCTCCCGGGGAACCTGGAAGAGGCCATCGAGCCGTGCATCGAGGCCGGGGAGCAGGCCAGGGTGCTGCCGTCGGTACCGGTCAAGCTGCTGATCATCGACGACGCGTACGCGCTGGTGTCCTTGTCGATCAAGGAGGCCGACGTCCACAACACGCTGCTGATCGTGCAGCCGTGCGGGCTGCTCTCCGCGCTGGTGGCGCTGTTCGAGCAGTCCTGGCAGAGCGCGCTGCCCTTCCACGGGCGCGCCGTTCCCCGGCCGGGCGGGCTGCTGCCCGCCGACCGCCGGCTGCTGTGGCTGCTCGCGGGCGGGGCGCGCGACGAGGTCATCGCACGCGAACTCGGAGTCAGCCGCCGCACGCTGTTCCGCCGCATGGAGGTCCTGATGGCCCGGCTGGGCGCCCGGAGCCGCTTCCAGATGGCACTCCAGGCACAGCGCCACGGCTGGCTCTGACCGGTCGCGCTGAACCGGCGACCCCACGGTGCGGGCTCCCCGGTACGGGGGCTGCGCGCTGCCAGGATGCGGTCATGTCGTTCGCGGACTGGTACCAGCGGGAGATCCTCGACACCGGGAAGCAGCCGCTGCTCTGCGCCTTCCTGGGGCTGCTCGTCGCGTTCCTGTTCATCCGGGTCAGCGTGCGGCTGATCCGGGCGGATGTGCGGTGGTGGCCGAAGAACGTCGAGCCCGGCGGGATGCACATCCACCACGTGGTCTTCGGCGTCGTCTTCATGATCGTCGCGGGGCTCGGGCTGTCCGCCCCGGTGGGCGACGACCGGCCCTGGGCGGAGATCCTCGCCACGCTCTTCGGTGTCGGGACGGCGCTGGTGCTGGACGAGTTCGCGCTCATCCTGCATCTGCAGGACGTCTACTGGCAGGAGCAGGGCCGGCTCTCCGTGGACGCCGTGGTGCTCGGGGTGGCGGCCTGCGGACTGCTGCTCGTCGGGCTCACCCCGTTCGGGCTCGGGGAGGAGGGCGGCAGCGGCTGGTCGGGAGTGTTCGTGATCCTCGCCAACGGCTCGCTCGCCGTCGTCACGCTGGTGAAGGGCAAGGTGTTCACCGGGCTGGTGGGGATCATGGTGCCGGTGTTCGCGCTGATCGGCGCGGTGCGGCTGGCCCACCCCGCCTCGCCCTGGGCGCGCCGCTTCTACCGTCCCGGCTCGCACAAGGCGCACCGGGCTCAAGTGCGCGAGCGGCGCGGCGGCTGGCGCCGCACACTGCGCGTCCGCGTGTACAACGCCATCGCCGGCCGGCCCACGCGGTCGGCCACGGCCTCCGCGGCGAAGTCCCCGTCACCGTCGACGGAGCAGCCGACGGGCCCGGCGCCGGACTGACGCCGAGCCCCTCGCGACGGCGCGGCCCCGGTCCCGGAGCGGGCCGCACCGTCGTCGCAGCCGCCTGACCGCCTGTCAGCAGGCGGGGCGCTGGGCGCCCGCGGGGTCGAGGGCACCCATGACGAGCGCGTTGGCGGTGTCGTCGTAGGAGACGCCGAGGTGCTCGGCGGTGTTGTTGAGGCAGTGGCGCTGGAGACTCTCGTTGGTGACGTTGGGGGCGGGGGCGAGGTAGCCGAGGGTGTACGGGGTGACGACCCAGTCATAGGTGGTGACGATCACCGTGTAGTCGACGTCGGGGTGGGTGCCGCCGTCGGCGTTGAGCTCCTTGAGGAAGTCGGAGCCGATGATCTGCTGGCTGCACGCCTCGCAGGTGGTGCCGACGAGTTCCTCGCCGCCGGGGAAGAGCTTGGCCAGGACGGCGAAGCCCCACAGCGTCGTGCCGTGGCTGGTCGGGGTCGTGGCGACGAGGTTCTCGACGTGGGCAGCGCCGCCGAGCTCGTTGATGTAGTAGCGGGGCATCACGCCGCCCTGCGAGTGGCCGACGAGGTCGACCTTGTCGGCGCCGCTGGCGGTCTTGACGCGGTCGACGAAGTCGGCGAGTTCGCGAGCGGAGTCGCGCATGTCGGCCAGGCCCCGCAGACTGCCGGCGCTGCCGCCGTAGTTGAGGGCGTAGACGCAGTACCCGGCGTCCTTGAGCTGGGGCGAGAGCCCGGCCCAGTTGGCGTAGCGGTTCTCGAAGGTGCCGTGGACGAGGACGACGGGGCGCGGGTGGGCGGCGCTGGGCTCGCAGTTCCAGTCGTTGGCGCCGGTGGGGACGGCGTCGGGGTGGAGCAGCCCGTAGCCGAAGGCGGACATGAAGTCGTCCTGGGGCGGGCCGACGGGCCCGTCCGTCGTGGACGAGGGCGTGGACGAGGACGTGGACTCGGGGGTGGACGCCGTGGCGGCCGTCGTGCTCGACGCGGTGTCACCGCTCTCCGGTGCGCCCTGGGCCGCCGGGACGGCGGTCACGCCGAGCCCCACGGCCACGGCGAGGCCGGTCAGCGCGGAGGCGATACGGGGCAGACGCGCGGAGCGCCGGTTTCTGGAGGTGCGCATGGGGGTTGTCTCCTTTGCCGTGCTCGGACAGGAAGCCGGCGGCGCTCCGCGAAATGTGGGGCATCGAACGGAGACACGGAAGCTACCGGCACGTAACCTCGGACTCACACTGGCGTCGTATGCGCGGGACGAACCAGGGAGCGGGCCGCCCGGACGGCAGAAGTGTCACGGGCCTGACAGCTTTTGCGGACGCGGTCTCACCCGGTGCAGCCCATTTCCCCGCGGGCGGGGCCGGGCCGTGCGCCTGATGTCGGACGAGGGGGCTTCTGGGATGACGTCGTCACCGGCCGCGCGATTCTCGCGGCAGCCCTGGCACGAGCTGCACCCGTCGCTGGCCCCGCTGATCCGGCACCGGATGGAGGAGATCGTCCGGGACATGATCGAGGCGATCCGCACCGAGGTGCCCGCCTACCGGCGCCCGCTGGACTCCGCCGTCGGCCGGGACCTCACCGAGTCGATCCGGCGGGCCCTGCGGCAGTTCGCGGAGCTGGTGGAGGACCCCGACGGGCCGCAGGACCACCACATCCAGCACTTCCGGCAACTGGGCCGCATCGAGTACCTGGGCGGCCGCACCACCGACGGCCTGCAGGCCGCGTTCCGCGTGGGCGCGCGCGTCGGCAGCAGGCGGTACGCCGAGATCGTGCAGGAGGCGTCGCTGCCACCGGAGCTGGTCGTGCCGCTGCACGAGGCGGTGCTGATCCACATCAACACGCTGGCCAACGAGTGCGTGGCCGGGTTCCTCGCCGCGCAGATGCGCTCCGAGGGTGAGATCAGGCGGGCTCGCCGGGCCCTGACGGGGGCGCTCCTGGAACAGCCGCGCGGGGAGGGGCACCCGGCGCTGGAGCCGTTGGCGGAGCGGGCCCGCTGGCCGCTCCCCCGCACCCTGGCCTGCGTCCTCGTCCGGCCCGGCATCCGGCTCCCCGTCTCCGGTACGGAGGTGGACGGCGAGCTGCTCGGCACGCAGCGGGGCAACGACACGGTGCTGATCGTCCCCGGGCCGGAGTCCGGGGACCTGCTGGCCCGCATTCGGAAGGCCACCCAGGGGCGGGCCGCCGTGGTGGGGCCGGCCGTCGACGTCCGGGAGGCGTGGCTGTCCGCGCAGTCCGCCCGGCTCGCGCTCGACCACCGCGGGCCGGAGGGCGGCGGCGAGCTGTTCCTGTACGCCGAGGACGAGTTGGCCGAGCTGCACCTGCTGCGGGCCGCGCCCATCGGGAGGTTGCTGGCCCGGCGGGTGCTGGACGCCTTCGCCGGACTGCCGAGCGGCAAGGCGGCGCGGCTGGCCGAGACGCTGGACGCGCTGCTGATGTCCTGGGGGCGGACGGCGCCCGAGGTGGCGCGGGCTCTGGGCATCCATCCGCAGACGGCACGGCAGCGGCTGCGGCAGCTCGACGCGCTCTTCGGCGAGCGGCTGGCCGACCCGCGGTTCCGCTTCGAGGCGCTGTTGGCGCTGCGTACCCGCGCCGCGCTGCCGCCGCCCGCCGAGGGCGCGGGTGGGGCGGGGCCCGCCGCGGGATGACGTGCTCCGGGCGGGGCGGGCGGCGGGAGCGTCAGTCGGGCTGCAGGACGCTGAGGATGTTGCCCGAGGGGTCGGTGAACCAGGCGATGTTCGGGCCCTCGCCGCGGTCGATGCCCTTCTCGTCCTGGTCGAAGCCGGGGTACCGCTCGAAGGTGACGCCGCTTTGGGTCAGCCCGTCCACGGCCTGGTCGATGTCGTCCACGAGGAAGTTGAGGACGGTGAAGACCGCCGGGACGTGGTCCGGCTTGCCGTAGACGAGGACCTGCGTGCCGCCCTTGATGTGCAGGGTCAGCAGGCCGCCGCCGGGGGCCTCCATGTCCCAGGTGACGCGCAGGCCGAGGGTGTTCGCGTAGAAGTCCTCGGCCTGCTGGATGTCTCTGACGGCGAAGCTGCTGAACGCCTTCGAGTTCCCGAACATGACCAGCTGTTCCTTCCGCCCGGTGCCGGTGGGGGTGGGTGCGGGTCCGAGTATCGGCACGGGGCGGCGTCCGGGGCCGTGCGCCGGGCGGCCGGAGACGCGAACGCCCGCTAACGGGCGCCCGACGTTCGGCCAGGTGGGCGCGCGGGCACCCGCGGAGAGCGCCCGCCGTCGGGCTGGCGGGCACCCGCGGAGAGCGACCCGGGGCGGGGCTAGCGGGCGGCGACGGTGACGGCGCCGGCGGCCTCGCGGGTCAGCGCGCGGCTGATGACCAGGCGCTGGATCTGGTTGGTGCCCTCGAAGATCTGCATGACCTTGGCCTCGCGCATGTGCCGCTCGACGGGGAAGTCCCGGGTGTAGCCGTAGCCGCCGAGGACCTGGACGGCGTCGGTGGTCACCTTCATCGCGTTGTCCGTGGCGACGAGCTTGGCGACGGACGCCTCGTGGGTGAAGGGCAGGCCCAGGTCCTTGAGCCGGGCCGCGGACTGGGTGGCGGCGCGGGCGGAGGCGATGGCGGCGTCCATGTCGGCGAGGACGAAGGCCAGGCCCTGGTGCTCGATGATCGGCTTGCCGAAGGTCTCGCGCTCCTGGGCGTAGCGCAGGGCGTGGTCGAAGGAGCCCTGGGCGAGGCCGGTGGCGACGGCGGCGATGCCGAGCCGGCCGCAGTCCAGGGAGGCCAGGGCGATGCGCAGGCCCTCGCCCTCGGCCCCGATGCGGCGGTGGGCCGGGACGCGGACGCCGTCGAACCGCATGGTGGCCGTCGCGGAGCCGGTGAGGCCCATCTTGCGCTCGGGCGGGTCGGCACTGAGG
The DNA here is from genome assembly GCF_019303475.1 of Streptomyces sp. JJ38. GTDB lineage: Bacteria > Actinomycetota > Actinomycetes > Streptomycetales > Streptomycetaceae > Streptomyces. The sequence goes on along the minus strand of NZ_JABLSI010000018.1, from coordinate 60,260 downwards.
CCGGGGGTGTCGGCGGGGACGAGGAAGCAGGAGACGCCGTGCGCGCGGTCCTCGGAGGTGCGGGCCATGACGGTGTAGAAGTCGGCGTGGCCGCCGTGCGTCGTCCACGCCTTGGCGCCGTCGATGACGTAGTCGTCGCCGTCCCGGACGGCGCGGGTGCGCATGGCCGCCGGGTCGGAGCCGGCGTGCGGCTCGGAGAGGCAGTAGGCGCCGAGCAGTTCGCCGCCCAGCAGGTCCGGGAGCCACTCGCGCTTCTGCTCCTCGGTGCCGTAGGCGGCGAGCGCGAAGCAGGACAGGGCGTGGACGGAGACGCCCACGGCGACGCTGGACCACACGGAGGCGATCTCCTCCAGCACCTGGAGGTAGACCTCGTAGGGCTGACCGCCGCCGCCGTACTCCTCGTCGTAGGGCAGGCCAAGGAGCCCGCTGCGGCCGAGCAGGGCGAAGACGTCGCGGGGGAACTCCTCGTTCGTCTCCGCCTCCGTGACCCGGGGCGCGAGTTCCTTCACCGCGAAGGTGCGCGTGAGGTCGATGAGGTCGGCCGCTTCCTGCGTGGGCACAGTGCGGGTTGCGGGCATCGGAGCACCTCCCGGAACGATACTGGTAACAGTACGAGAGTATCAGTCATAGTACCCATGGAGCGCAAGACGAGGTCCGGCGTCCGCATACAGGACGCCGGACCTGCGGAGATCGACTCAGGGCGAGACGGCGTGCACGATCAGCGACGCCAGCTGGGCGTACGCCTCGGAATCGCTCAGCCCCGTACGGGCGGCGAGCTCGCCCTGCTGGATCTGGCGCATCGTCGCCGCGGCCACCTCACCGACGAAGGCGGCGTCCACCGGACGGAAGACCCCGGCCGTCACGCCCTCGGCGATCAGCTGCCGCACCCGCTCGGCGGCCCGCTGGGTGTTGGCCTCGTACACCTGCCGCGCGGGCGGGAACGCGGCCATGTCGTCCAGGAACCGCCGGGACAGCGGCCGAAGCTGCTCGGCCACGGCGTTCAGGTAGGCGTGCACCCGGTCGCTGGGCGTGACCGTCTCCGCCACCCGCTTCTCGACGGCCTCGGTCGCCCCGCGGAAGTAGTGCTTGACAGCCTCGACGACCAGATCCTGCTTACTGCCCGCGAGCTGGTAAAGCGTCGTCTTGGAACAGCGCAGGCGCTCGGCCAGGCCGTCGAGGGTGAAGGCGGAGAAACCCTCCGCCAGCAGCAGCGCCACCAGCCGTTCCAGCAGGTCGGTCTGGCGTGCGGTGAGGCGACGGGACGACATGACGGCAGCCTATCGACGCGGCGCCGCACCACCGGCACCGCGGTCACGAACCGGACGATCGAGGATCAGTCGCCGACGAACGACGGACGGCGGGCGTCGACCTCGATCTCGAACCTCATCCGGGGGTCGGCCAGCCCGCACACCATCATCGTCGCCGCCGGGCGCACCTCGCCGAAGCACCGCCGCAGCACCGGCCAGCAGGGCTCGAAGTCCTCCCGCCGGGGCAGGAGGTACCGGACGCGCACGACGTCGTCGAACGTGCACCCCGCCTGCTTCAGCGCGTCCTCGACGTTGCGCAGGCACTGCTCGGCCTGCTCGACGACGTCGTCGGAGATCGTCATCGTCGCGTAGTCGAAGCCCGTGGTGCCGGAGACGTGCACCCGGTCCCCCTCGACGACGGCCCGCGCGTACCCGATCCGCTCCTCGAACGTCGAACCGCTGAGGATCGCACTTCGCTCACTCATGTGCGCACGGTACGTGACCGACTACGAACCGAGCGTCTTCCACGGACTGACGGCGAGTTCGTCCACCCCGCCGAACTCCATGCCACCGGGGCTGAGCTTCTGCCACGGGTCACCCTCGGACGGCGCCACCTTCAGCCCCCGGCCGCCGGAGCCGCCGACGGGACGCCACACGGCGACGGACTCCACCGTCTGCCCGGGCCCCAGCGTGAACCGCTGCGGCTTGCCCGTGTGGCCGCGCACGTCGTAGACGGCGGAGACGCCCTGGTGCAGCTCGACGTCCAGCTCCTCACCGCCCTCGCCGAGGACCCGGACGTCCGGGTAGCCGCTCACCGGGAAGTCCTCGGCCCCGCAATTGATCATCATCAGCCGCACCAGGCGCAGCCCGTCGTCGCCGTCCACGGGCCCGGGCATGACGCGCACTCCGGGCTCCGGGCAGTCGGGGTCCGTCGGGGCGCCGTCCGGGGTACCGGGCTCGCTGTCGCCGTCCTTGCCCCCGTCGCCGCCGCTCCCGCCGCCGTCGCTCCCGCCGCCGTCGCCCTGGTCGCCCGTGCCGCCGTCGGCGCCCTCGCCACCGCCCTCGGAGCCGTCGCCGCCGTCGCCGCCGTCAGCGTCTGCCCCGTCGCCGCCCGCGGCGGAGCCGCCGTCCTGCGACGAGCCGCCGCCCTCGGCCTTCGGCTTCCCGCCGTCCTCGCTGCTGCACCCGGCCGCCAGCAGTGCTCCGGCGGCGAGCAGCACGCCCAGCCGCTGGATCGTCATTCGGCCGCGCCCGGCCCGCTTGGTGTCCACATCGCGGGATGTTCGCACGTACGCCCGAGCGGACACCAGCCCCCCGCCGTCGGAGAGGCGCCGGGAGGGGCGACGCCGCCACTCCGGTACTCCGCGTCGGGCATCCGGGTGACACTGCGTGACCACCGTCGGCGAGGCGGCGTTGGCTCCGATCGGAATCACCCTCAGGCATATGCCCGAACAACGAGAACGGAGCATCGAATGCACAGCAAGATCCCGTCCGCCATCGCCCTGCTGGCCGCCGCGAGCCTGGTGGGCGTCGGCACCGCCACGACCGCCAGCGCGACGGTGTCGGGGGACGGCGGCGACCGCATCGGCACGCTGCGGGCCGACGGCACCGCCTTCGTCAAGGAGGGCGGCCTCAGCGCGTCGTGGGTCAAGGAGGCCCTCGGCGTCAAGCAGATCGTGCTGGCCGGCGACCGGATCGGCATCCTCCAGGTCGACGGCGACGCCTACGTCAAGGAAGGCGGCCTCAGCGCGAACTGGGTCAAGGAGGCCACCGACGTCAAGCAGCTCGCCCTCTCCGGTGACCGCATCGGCATCGTCAAGGCCAACGGCGACGCCTACGTCAAGGAGGGCGGCCTCAGCGCGACGTGGGTCAAGGAGTCCACGAAGGTCAAGGAGCTGGAGCTCTCCGGTGACCGCATCGGCATCGTCAAGGGCAACGGCGACGCCTACGTCAAGGAGGGTCACCTCAGCGCGAACTGGGTCCTGGAGGCCCGCGACGTCACCGACATCGACCTCGCGGGCAAGCGGATCGGCGTCCTCGACGGCCGGGGCGTGGCCCACGTCAAGGAGGGCGGCCTCAGCGCGACGTGGGTCAAGGAGGCCACCGACGTCATCCAGCTCGAACTGTCCAAGAACCGGATCGGCGTCCTGAAGGACGACGGCGTCGCCTACGTCAAGGAGGGCGGCCTCAGCGCGAACTGGGTCAAGGAGGCCACCGACATCATCCAGCTCGCCCTCTCCGGCGACCGCATCGGCGTCCTCAAGGGCAACGGCGAGGCCCACGTCAAGGAGGGCGGCCTCAGCGCGAACTGGGTCCTGGAGGCCACCGACGTCACCGAGCTCTCCCTCTCCTGAGGGCCCGTGGGCCGGGCCGCCGCACACGGCCCGGCCCACCCGAAAGGGTGAACCCGGCTCACCGCGTCCCGACATCGGTCCTCCGCGTCGACGTCGAACGTCACCGTGGCGAGCACCCGGCCCGGGCCGCGGAACACGGGCCTCGGGCCGCCGTCGAGACCGACCAGCTCCGCCCGCACGTCCTCCGGCGCCGAGAAGCGTTCCGTCGCCTCCCGCCGCCGTGAACGGTCCGCGCGTGCCGTTCCCACGCTGTGCACCCGTATCCCTCCGCCTCCTCCGCGTGGTGCAGACACCCGGGTGATGCGGCAGCCCCGCCGGAACGTGGCGCGCCTCGGCGTGGCGACGGTCACGGCCTGCGCCGCGACGGGCGGCGGGCGGCGGGCGGCGGGCGGCGGGCGCAGCACTGCGGAAGAGACCTCTCGCGCATATCAGGATAAACTGCGCAGAGACGAGCTCTCACCCAGTGGAAGTCCACACCTGGAGGCCGTCATGGACGTCCTGGTGCTCATCGGACGCATCCTCTTCACGACGCTGTTCCTCGCCTCTGCCTTCAACCACCTCACGCAGACGAAGGCCATGGCCGGTTACGCGGCCTCCCGGGGCATCCCGGCCGCCACCCCGGCCACCATCGGCAGCGGCCTGCTGCTCCTCGCCGGCGGGCTGAGCGTGCTGCTCGGCGTCTGGGCCGACCTGGGCGCCCTGCTTCTCGCCGCCTTCCTCGTCCCCACCGCGCTGCTGATGCACGCGTTCTGGAAGGAGGAGGACGCCCAGGCACGGCAGGGCGAGATGCTCCACTTCCTCAAGGACACAGCCCTGGCCGGAGCCTCGCTGATGCTGCTCGCGTTCTTCGCCTACACCGGCGACGAGCTGGGCCTGACACTCACCGGCCCGCTCTTCACCATCGACTGACGTGGGAGGGACTCAGGGCGCCGCGGTGACCTCGGAGCCGACGTCGTCGGCGCCGGCGGCGGCGAGGACGGCCGGGAGCAGGTCCGGGAAGCGGTCGTCGAGGTCGGCGCGGCGCAGCCGCACGTAAGAGGCCAAGCAGCGAACTGCCCCCTACGGTCCATTCCGGCCAGATAGCCGCCCACGCCGATGACATCGAGTCGAAGTGTCACGCTCCGCAATCCCGAAGGTTGTGCCCTGGGGGGTGATCATGTGGACTCTGGGTTGCTTGCTCCCGACCGGGAGCAGAAGGAGGGGAATCCACATGCGTGTGCGCAGCATCGCAGTCGGAGCAACAGCCGTATTCGGCCTTGTCCTTGCGGCCCCGACCGCCGCGAGCGCTCTCACCAGCTACAACGGCAGCGACTACTCTTACGACTTCAATTCGCGCAGAGACATCAAGACGTGTGACAAGGAGTCGGACCGCACGGGCGTGAAGGCCGTCTACGAGTACGGATCCTCCGGGACCGGCTCGGTCAAGGACGGAGACGGAAACAACGGCGTGTGCGCCCAGGAAGGCTCTCCGGGCAAGATAACCGGTCACAAGACGTGCGAGACGCCCAACTTCTGGCCTGACTCGTGCGGTAACTGGCAGCGGTACTGATAGGAGTGCTCACGTGTCCTGCCGCCGTTCCGCGAGTGGTGGCGGGACACGCCCTTTCCAGTGGACAACGGGGCATGAGGACGGGCGGGAGACGTAGTGGTGGAGCGCGGGAGTACGAGAGCGGGAGACTCGCCTTCCCAGGATGATCCGGGGCGTCGCCCCGTCGCCCGAGCGACCGGCCTGGTGATCGAGGTACCAGGACGCAGGATCGCGGACGGACTCGACATCGAGGTGAGAGCAGGAGAGGCCGTAGCAGTCATGGGTCCTTCCGGCTCCGGCAAGACCACGCTGATCAATGCACTGGCCGGTCTGACCCACCCGGCCGAAGGGGTCGTGGAGATCTGCGGACAGCCGCTCAGTGGTGTTCCGGAGGACACTGCCGCCGCCGTTCGGCTGGCGAGCATCGGCATGGTGTTCCAGTTCGGTGAGCTGATGCCGGAACTGAGCATCCTGGAGAACGTAGCCCTTCCCGCCATGTTCTCCGGCAGAGGCGGGGCGCGAGCCCGGGCGGAGGAACTGCTGAGCCTGGTCGGCCTGGCCGGGTACGGACACCGGCCACCCGAGGAGCTCTCAGGCGGCGAAGCGCAGCGTGCGGCCATCGCACGGGCACTGGTCTGTGGACCACGGCTGGTCCTGGCCGACGAGCCCACCGGGGCACTGGACGAGAACAACGCCCAGCGCGTGACTGAGGTCCTGTTGGACGCATGCCGCCAGGGCGGGGCCGCACTCGTCGTCGCCACCCATGACACGGCGGTCGCACGTGCCATGGACCGGACGCTCATCCTCAAGTCGGGCCGTCTTCAGGCAGCTCCCGCCACGGCTTCCCCCGGAGAGCTTCGGTGAACGCGGGCAGAACGACGCTCCGAGTCGCTCTCCGTCTGGCGACGGGCCAGCACCCGCAACAGCGACTACGCCTGGTTCTCCTTGGCGCCGTGGCCGCCGTGGCCGCCGCGACGGCGCTGTTCACCGTGGGCGTGGTCCACATGCTGGCCGCGGAGAGCGCACGCTTCCAAGCACGGACGCTGACTCTGGCCACGCCCGGTGAACCCGCTGTGCTCCGGGTCGATCAGCGAACGGACACCTGGGGGCCCGACCAGTACCCGGTCGTATGGCTCGACCCGGTAAGTCTGGATTCCCCGGCCGCGATGCCGCCGGGGATGACGACATGGCCCGAACCGGGAGGCTGGGCCATCTCCCCCGGGCTGGCAGACCTTGCCGAGAAGCACCCTGCGTTGGCGATGCGGTTCCCCGACGCTTCCGTCCTCGGTGACGAAGGGGTTCTCAACCCGGGCGAACTCCTGGCCTACCGGCACATGCCGACAGGCGGCACCATGGGCGTGGACACCGTCGACGTCGCCGGGTTCGGCGGCCCTGGCCCGAGCATCGGTGAGGGGACCGAGATCGATGTTCCGGCCATGGCACTCGCCCTGACGGGTTTTGTCGTCGTACCGTTGATCGTGCTCGCTGCAGCGGGTACTGCCGTGTCCGCTCCGCTGCGCGCCCAGCGTCTGGCTCTGTTGCGCGCCGTGGGTGTCGCCACCAAGCGCCGTCGACGGCTGATCGTCCTGGAGTCAGCGGCTGCATTCCTGCCAGGGCTTGCCGCCGGAACGCTGTTGTGGATGGTGTGCCGTCCGTTGATGGGCCACATCCCCGTCGTCAACCGCCCGGTAGCCGAGGGCGCACTCAGGCTGCCGCTATGGGCCGTGGTGCTCCTGCTCCTGGTTCTGACCATCGCATTCGGCCGGCTGGCCGTCGTCGTGGAACGCCGCGGGGAGGAACGCCACCAGGCCACCCCGCGGCCCCGGGCGGGCCGCCCGCGGCTGCCCGCCCTGCGCTCAGCACCCGCAGCGGCCGCGGTGCTCCTGCTGGTCGTAGCGACGTTCAGCGCGGGCGATTCGGCATCCACCACCACCCTGGCCGGTGTGGTCCTGCTCGCCGCGGGAGTCCCACTGGTCCTCCCGCTGATCGGGCGCATCGTGGGCGCTCGCATGGCGACGAGGGCACGATCCCCCGAGGACGTGCTGGCCGGGCGGCGGCTTCAGTACGATCCCCGCTCCGCGGTCCGGCCGCTGTACGGCATCGCGGCCCTTCTCGTGATCACGCCGGTTGTCGCGGCGTGGATCAGCGCAGCACGCGACCTCGACCCGCCGACGCCGCCGGATGTCTCCGCCGAAGCCGTCCTCCTTCGCGGAGCGCTCGGTGACGTCGACTTCGAGCTGTTGCTCCGCGACCTTCCGGACGCTGTCGCGGCTCCTGTCAGCCAGTCCACGAGCCAGGGAAACGCCCCTGTCATGGAGCTTGGCGCGACCTGCACGGATATCAGCCGCCTGCTGAACACGCGGGCCTGTGCTCCTGACGGGACGCTGGAGGCCACGGCTGAGGATCGCCTGGCGGGCGTCGTCCGTTCCCCGATGGAGGTCGAGCTGGTCCGCCCGGAATTCGATCGACTCACCTCCGAAAGCCAGGTGATCATCCTGGCGCCGCGCAGTACACAGTTCGAGATGGATATACGCGCCGCGGCACTCGGAAACCCCGCCGCGCTCAACGTGATCTCGGCAGCCGACCTCACCCTCCAGGAGTCCGATCTCGTCTCCTGGATCTTCGGGGGTATCACCGTCCTGAGTTCACTCACGTTCCTCAGCCTCGCCGTCGGAATGGTCGATCGAACAGCGACTGGGCGCCGGGGAGCGCGGCTCCTCACGGCCCTGGGGCTGACACATCACCGAATCCGCGGCATCAACGTCCGAGAGTTTCTTCTGGGGTACACGGTCGTCGCCGGAACTGGATTGGTGGCCGGAATCATTGCCTCACTCTCGTGGAGCAATCTCGATCCGTCCATCGCCTTCCCGCTCAGCACCATCCTGGTCACCTGCGCCCTCGCCGCACTGCTCGCAGGTGCGGGAATCGTCGGAGTCCGGGTCATGACGAGGACGTCTTCCTGACACACAGCGGGGGCCCGCTCAAGGCGCCGCGGTGACCTCGGCGCCGACGTCGTCGGCGCCGGCGGCGGCGAGGACGGCCGGGAGCAGGTCCGGGAAGCGGTCGTCGAGGTCGGCGCGGCGCAGCCGCACGTAGCAGCGGGTGCCCTCCTGGCGCGTGCGGGTGATGCCCGCGTCCCGCAGCACCTTCATGTGGTGACTGAGCGTCGACTTGGCCACGGGGGCCCGGAGTTCACCCCAGCCGCGCTCACCGCCGTCGGCGAGGAGGCGGACGACGCCGAGCCGGACGGGGTCGCTGAGGGCGGCCAGAACCCGGGTGAGGGCGATCTCGTCGGTGGCGGGGTGCCGCGGGTCCTTCATAGGCCCATGGTACCGTGATTCGATGTTCGGCGAACTTCGAACATTGCGCACGCCCGGAGGCGGGCCGGCTCACCGGGCAGGCCCTCACCGTCGACGGCGGCCTGGAGCCGGCCTGAGCCTCCCGGTTGCGCCCGGGTCAGCCTTCGAGGGCGGCGAGGGTGGCGTCGAGGTCGGCGCCTCGCGGCCGGTTGTGCGGAAGCCTGGCGAGGACGCGGGCCATGCCGCAGGTGTCGGTGAGGGCGGAGAACACCAGACCGCCCGCGACCCCGGCGGAGATCCACCGGGCGTGCGGCAGGCGGAGACCGGCCAGCAGCCCGGTCAGGACGAGGCCGCCGGCGGCCAGGCGCACCTGCCGCTCCATGGCCCAGGGGGCGCGGACGCCGGCGGGGCGGTGGATGTCGTGCCCGAGCTGGGTCCAGGCGGTGGTGCCCCCGGTGAGACTGGCGGCGGTGACGCCGTTCTCGGCCAGCCGCCGGCAGGCCGTCGCGGAGCGGGCGCCGGAGGCGCACACCACGAGCAGGTCCCCGCGCCCGGCGGCGGCTTTGAGCGCGGGCAGGGCGCGGTCGAGGTCGTCGAGGGGGACGTTGTGGGCGCCCGGCAGGTGGCCGGAGGCGTACTCGCCGGGGGTGCGGACGTCGATGACGGTCAGCTCGGCGAGTCGGCCGTGGACCTGCTCGGGGGCTATGGCGCTGCTCATGGCGATTTCTCCGCTTTTCATTTCGGGTGGCACCCTGGATAGGGTACCCAGTGGGGTATATACGGACAGGAGTGGATCATGGAGCTGGCGATGGCGGCCGAGGAACTGAAGACGGTGGTCAACCGGCTGCGCCGGGCGCAGGGCCAGATCGCCGGCGTGATCGGGATGATCGAGGAGGGGCGGGACTGCGAGGACGTGGTCACCCAGCTCGCCGCGGCCTCCCGCGCGCTCGACCGGGCGGGCTTCGCGATCATCGCGACGGGCCTCCAGCACTGCCTCACCGACGCGGACATGGCCGAGTCCGGCGACCGCGAGCAGATGCGGGCCCGGCTGGAGAAGCTGTTCCTCTCCCTGGCCTGACCCGCCCCGGAGCACGACACCCCCTCCCACTCAGCCGAGGAGGCCGACGAGGAGGACGTCGACGAGCATGAAGGCGGCCACGGCCAGGAGCACCGCCGCGAACAGTCGCTGCAACCGGGGCACCGAGACCCGGGCCGCGAGCCGCCTGCCGTCCCAGGCGCCCAGGACGGCGGCCGCGGTGAACGGGGCGATGACCGACCAGTCGAGGGGGACGGCGACGCCCGCGCGGGTGACCAGGGATGTCAGGGAGTTCGCCGAGATCACCAGCAGGCTCGTGCCCACGGCGGCCGGCATCTCGAAGGCCAGCACCGTGACCAGGGCCGGGACGGCGAGGAAGCCACCGCCCACGCCCAGCAGACCGGTCAGCGCACCCAGCCCCGCCCCGGTTCCCGCCGCCTTCACCGGCCGCACCCGCGGCGCACCGGCGCCGGCAGCGGCCGGGTCCGGGGCCGGGCGCAGCATGCGCAGCGCGGCGAGGGTCGCGACGAGGGCGAACGCCAGCGTGAGGGCGACCTGCGGCAGCCGGGCGGCCGCGGCCCCGGCGAGGGCCGCGGGCAGCAGGCCCGCCGCGGCGAAGGCCGCCCCCACCCGCCACCGGACGTTGCCCGCTCTGGCGTGGGTGTACAGGGCGGTCAGCGAGGTGGCGGAGACGATGAGGAGACTGGCGCTCGTCGCCGCCACCGGGCTGAAGCCGAGCAGGTAGATCAGCGCCGGTACGGCCAGGACGCTCCCGCCGCCGCCGAGCGCCCCGAGTGCCAGGCCGACCACGGCCCCCGCCAGCAGGGCCAGGACCAGGGCGCTCACGCGATCCGGCCGTCCCGCCCACGCGCGTCGACGACGGGCAGTCCGGCACGTGCCCAGGCGGCCATCCCGCCCGCGACGTCGACGGCGTCGACGCCCCGGGCGACGAGCAGCTCGGCGGCCCGCTGGGAGCGGTTGCCGGAACGGCAGATCGCCACCACCGGCCGCCCCCGCGCCTCGTCGGGCAGGGCGGCCCCGGCCGTGAGGCGGGTCAGCGGCAGGTGGACGGCGGCGGGGGCGTGCCCGGCCGCCCACTCCGGCGCTTCCCGCACGTCCAGCAGGACGGCGGCGCCGTCGCCGGTTCGGGCGTGGGCCTGTTCGGGGGTGAGGCGGTCTCGACCGCGTCGGAAGAGGGGCATGGCTCTGCCTTCGCTGTACGGGGGTGGTCAGGGGGGGCGGGCCGCTCAGGGGCGGGAGGCGGCCGTCAGCCCGGCCCGGGCGGCGGCGTCGAACGCGTCGTCGACGGCGACGACGCGGCGGCCGGCGGCGTCGAGGAGGGAGGCGGCGATCGCCGCACGCATCCCGCTGGCGCAGTGCGTCCACACCGTGCCCGCGGGGACCTCCCCGAGACGGGCGTGCAGCTCGTGGACCGGGATGTGCACCGACCCCTCGACACGTTCGCCGGCGCGCTCGGAGTCGCGGCGCACGTCGAGCACCACCACGTCCTCACCGCGCCCACGGGCGTCGGCGAGCTCGGCGAACGTCGCGCGCGGGAAGGAGGCGAGCGCCTCGCCCTCGCGGACCCAGCCGGCCGGGTCGCCGGTGGCGGCCGCGGCCGGGCGGTCGATGCCGACGCGGGCCAGCTCGCGCTGCGCCTCGGCGAGCTGCTCCGGGGTGTCCGCGAGCAGGGTGACGGGCTTGCCCCACGGCATGAGCCAGGCGAGGTAGGTGGCGAGCTTGCCCTCGCCCTCGAAGTTGACCGAACCGGCCACGTGGCCCGCGGCGTAGGCGACGCGGCTGCGCAGGTCCACCACCCACTCACCGGCGGCCAGCCGCTCGGCGATGCGCTCGGCGTCGGCCGGCGCCGGCGGGGTGAGGTCGACGGGGGCGGGCCCCGCGGCGTTGATCGGGCCCATGTGCGCGTAGTACGCGGGGACGTCGTCCAGCCCGGCCAGCATCCGCTCGACGAAGGTGTCCACGTCCAGCGTGAAAGCCTCGTTGGCGGCGCGCTCCTCGCCGATCGTCGTCGCGTCGCCGTCGGACTGGGCCGAGGCGCAGAAGCTGCCGAACCCGTGGGTGGGCAGCACCGGCACCTCGTCGCCCAGGGCCTCGGCGAGACGGTGGGCGGAGGCGTGCTGAGCGCGGGCCAGCCGCTCGGTCAGCCGGGGCTCGACGAGGTCGGGACGGCCCACCGAGCCGATGAGCAGCGAGCCGCCGGTGAACGCGGCCACGGCCCGGCCCTCGTCCTCCAGCACGTAGGAGGTGTGGTGCGGGGTGTGCCCCGGAGTCGCCAGGGCCCGCAGCCGCAGACCCTCGTCCACCGTGACGGTGTCGCCGTCGGCGACGGGGGTGCGGGCGAAGGACACGTGGGCACCGGCCGGGACCAGGTAGCGGGCCCCCGTCAGCCGGGCCAGCTCCAGGCCGCCGGTGACGTAGTCGTTGTGCACGTGCGTCTCCGCCACGAACACGACGCGCACGCCCCGCCGGGCGGCCGCGGCGAGCACCCGCTCGATGTCGCGCGGTGGATCGACCGCCACCGCACCGCCGGGCCCGCCGGCCAGATAGCTCCGGTTGCCCAGCCCCTCGGTCTCGAAGGTGTCGACGAAGTACACGGTCACTCTCCTTCGGATGCTTACCCCGGGGGGTATCTACTGCCTCCACCGTAGCAGAGATACCTAGGGGGGTATCTGCGCCGTACGGTGAGCCTCCGGCCGCGCCCGCCGTTCCCCAGGGCCCCGAACACGCGGGAGGAGACCCGGACCCACGTGGGAGGAGCCCCGGACACGCGTGAGGGGCCCGTACGACCGGGTGGTCGTACGGGCCCCTCACGTGGAGCTGGTTCCGCCAGGAACCGTCAGGTCACTTGAGGATCTTGGTGACCTGGCCGGCGCCCACGGTCCGGCCACCCTCACGGATGGCGAACTTCAGGCCCTCTTCCATGGCGACAGGCTGAATGAGCTCAACCTTCATGTCGGTGTTGTCGCCCGGCATGACCATCTCGGTGCCCTCGGGGAGGGTCACGACGCCGGTCACGTCGGTCGTACGGAAGTAGAACTGCGGGCGGTAGTTGTTGAAGAACGGGGTGTGGCGGCCACCCTCGTCCTTCGACAGGATGTACGCCGTGGCCTCGAACTCCGTGTGCGGGGTGACCGAGCCCGGCTTGATGATGACCTGGCCGCGCTCGACGTCCTCGCGCTTGATGCCGCGGAGCAGCAGACCGACGTTCTCACCGGCCTGGCCCTCGTCGAGCAGCTTGCGGAACATCTCGATGCCGGTGACCGTGGTGGAGGTCTTCTCCGGCTTGATGCCGATGATGTCGACGTTCTCGTTGACCTTGAGGACACCACGCTCGATGCGGCCGGTGACGACCGTACCGCGACCGGTGATGGTGAAGACGTCCTCGATGGGCATCAGGAACGGCTTCTCGACGTCGCGCTCCGGCTCCGGGATCGCCTCGTCGACGGCCTTCATCAGGTCCACGACGGACTTGCCCCACTCGGCGTCGCCCTCCAGCGCCTTCAGCGCGGAGACCTTGACGACCGGGACGTCGTCGCCCGGGAACTCGTACTCGGAGAGCAGCTCACGAACCTCGAGCTCGACGAGCTCCAGGATCTCCTCGTCGTCCACCATGTCGGCCTTGTTCAGGGCGACGACGATGTACGGAACGCCGACCTGGCGGGCCAGGAGCACGTGCTCCTTGGTCTGCGGCATCGGGCCGTCGGTGGCGGCGACCACGAGGATGGCACCGTCCATCTGGGCGGCACCGGTGATCATGTTCTTGATGTAGTCCGCGTGACCCGGGCAGTCGACGTGGGCGTAGTGACGGGACTCCGTCTGGTACTCGACGTGCGCGATGGAGATGGTGATACCGCGCTGGCGCTCCTCGGGAGCCTTGTCGATGTTCTCGAACGCCGACGCCTCGTTCAGGTCGGGGTACGCGTCGTGCAGCACCTTGGTAATGGCCGCCGTGAGGGTGGTCTTACCGTGGTCGATGTGACCGATGGTGCCGATGTTGACGTGCGGCTTAGTCCGCTCGAACTTCGCCTTCGCCACTGGGGTCCTCCTGTGGACTGGTGCTGTACGCCCCCCGCACTCTGCGGGAAGGGTTCAGGTGGTCGTACCGAACAAGCCAGGACCCCGAGGGGGACGCCCTTGACCCGTTCGTTCTTAAGGGCTGGCCACCGGGGCCCGGCCCAGACCGCTTTGCCGCGATCTGCGCCGGATGCCCCGGAATGCCGTTGTGCTACAGCCTAAGGGGTGAGATTACGACGGCGAACCGTCGTCACTCGCCCCGGGCCTTCGCGACAATCTCCTCGCTGACGTTCTTGGGAACCTCGGCGTAGGAGTCGAACTGCATGGAGTAGCTCGCGCGACCGGAGGTCTTGCTCCGCAGGTCGCCGACGTAGCCGAACATCTCCGAGAGCGGCACCAGGCCCGTGACGAGCTTGGCGCCACCGCGGTCCTCCATGGACTGGATCTGACCACGGCGCGAGTTGATGTCGCCGATCACGTCACCCATGTAGTCCTCGGGCGTCGTGACCTCGACCTTCATCATCGGCTCCAGCAGGGCCGGGCTGGCCTTGCGGGCGGCCTCCTTGAAGGCCATGGAACCGGCGATCTTGAAGGCCATCTCGGAGGAGTCGACCTCGTGGTAGGCGCCGTCGAGCAGCGTCACGCGCACACCGGTGAGCGGGTAGCCCGCCAGGACGCCGAACTCCATGGCCTCCTGGCAGCCGGCGTCCACCGACGGGATGTACTCCCGGGGGATGCGGCCACCGGTGATCTTGTTGACGAACTCGTAGCCGTCGCCTTCCAGCGGCTCGATCTGGATCTGCACCTTGGCGAACTGGCCGGAACCACCAGTCTGCTTCTTGTGCGTGTAGTCGTGCTTGTCGACCGACTTGCGCAGGGTCTCGCGGTAGGCGACCTGCGGCTTACCGACGTTGGCCTCGACCTTGAACTCGCGCTTCATGCGGTCGACCAGCACGTCCAGGTGCAGCTCGCCCATGCCGGCGATGATCGTCTGGCCGGTCTCCTCGTCGGTGTTGACCTGGAAGGACGGGTCCTCCTCGGCCAGCCGCTGGATCGCGACGCCCAGCTTCTCCTGGTCGCCCTTCGACTTGGGCTCGATGGCGACCTGGATGACCGGAGCCGGGAACTCCATCGACTCCAGGATCACCGGGCTGCCCGCGTCGCAGAGGGTCTCACCGGTGGTGGTCTGCTTCAGACCCATGACGGCGACGATGTCGCCGGCGCCCACCGAGGCGATCTCCTCACGCTTGTTCGCGTGCATCCGGTAGATCTTGCCGATGCGCTCCTTCTTGCCCTTCACGGAGTTCAGCACCTGCGTGCCGGCGTCCAGGCGGCCCGAGTACACCCGGACGAAGGTCAGCTTGCCGAGGTGCGGGTCGCTCGCGATCTTGAAGGCGAGCGCGGCCAGCGGCTCCTCCTCGGAGGGGCGACGCTTGATGACCTCTTCGCTGTCCTTGACCGAGTGGCCCTCGATGGCCTCGACGTCCAGCGGCGACGGCAGGTACCGCACGACCGCGTCGAGCAGGGGCTGCACGCCCTTGTTCTTGAACGCGGTACCGCAGAACACCGGGGTGACCGTGATGGTGCCCTCGGCGCCCGTGGAGGCCAGGGTGACGCGACGGATGGCGGCGATGAGCTGCTCCTCGGTGGGCTCCTGGCCCTCCAGGTACAGCTCCATCATCTCCTCGTCGTTCTCCGCGACGGCCTCCAGGAGCTTGCCGCGGTACTCCTCGGCGGCCTCCTGGTGCGTGTCGGGGATGTCGACGACGTCGTAGGCCTCGCCCAGCTTCGTCTCGGCGGACCAGACCAGGGCCTTCATGCGGACCAGGTCCACGACGCCCTTGAAGTCGGCCTCGGCACCGATCGGCAGCTGCATGACCAGCGGCGTCGCGCCCAGCCGGTCGACGATCATGTCGACGCAGCGGTGGAACTCGGCGCCCGTCCGGTCCAGCTTGTTGACGAAGCAGATGCGCGGCACGCCGTAGCGGTCCGCCTGACGCCACACCGTCTCGGACTGCGGCTCCACACCGGCGACACCGTCGAACACGGTCACGGCACCGTCGAGCACGCGCAGCGAGCGCTCCACCTCGACGGTGAAGTCGACGTGACCCGGGGTGTCGATGATGTTGATCGTGTGGTCGATGTTGTCCAGCGGCCAGTGGCAGGTCGTCGCGGCGGACGTGATGGTGATGCCGCGCTCCTGCTCCTGCGCCATCCAGTCCATCGTCGCGGCGCCGTCGTGGACCTCGCCGATCTTGTAGCTGACGCCGGTGTAGTACAGGATCCGCTCGGTGGTGGTCGTCTTGCCCGCGTCGATGTGGGCCATGATCCCGATGTTCCGGACCTTGGCCAGGTCAAGTGAAGTGGTAGCCATAAGGCTTCAGTCTTCTCTCGGTCTCGATAGGGGTAGCGACTACCAGCGGTAGTGCGCGAAGGCCTTGTTGGACTCGGCCATCTTGTGGGTGTCCTCGCGCTTCTTCACGGCCGCACCGAGGCCGTTGGAGGCGTCGAGCAGCTCGTTCATCAGACGCTCGGTCATCGTCTTCTCGCGACGGGCGCGGGAGTAGCCGACGAGCCAGCGGAGAGCGAGCGTGGAGGCACGGCCGGGCTTGACCTCGACCGGAACCTGGTAGGTCGCACCACCGACGCGGCGGGACTTGACCTCAAGCGTCGGCTTGATGTTCTCCAGAGCGCGCTTCAGCGTGATGACCGGGTCGGTGCCGGTCTTCTCACGCAGACCCTCCATGGCGCCGTAGACGATGCGCTCGGCGGTGGAGCGCTTGCCGTTCAGCAGCACCTTGTTGATCAGGGAGGTCACCAGAGGAGTGCCGTACACCGGGTCGACGATGACCGGGCGCTTCGGGGCGGGGCCCTTACGAGGCATGCTTACTTCTCCTTCTTGGCGCCGTAGCGGCTGCGAGCCTGCTTGCGGTTCTTGACGCCCTGGGTGTCGAGCGAGCCACGGATGATCTTGTAGCGAACGCCCGGCAGGTCCTTCACACGGCCACCGCGCACGAGGACGATGGAGTGCTCCTGCAGGTTGTGACCCTCACCCGGAATGTAGGCCGTGACCTCGATCCCGCTGGTCAGACGCACACGCGCGACCTTACGCAGGGCCGAGTTCGGCTTCTTCGGAGTGGTGGTGAACACGCGCGTGCAGACGCCGCGACGCTGGGGAGAGCCCTCCAGTGCCGGCGTCTTGTTCTTCTCGACCTTGTCCTGTCGGCCCTTGCGGACCAACTGCTGGATCGTAGGCACAGTTTCTCCGGTTTCTGTGTGCCAGTCTCGGTAAAGCTAACCTGGGCCACATTGTCCGACCCACGCGGTCGGGTGTGTCGGAGGCTGCAGACCCCCGCCACGGGGACGGGGTGACTCCTCTGGAGGGAGAAGCGTGTGCAGATCCTGGTGTCACACGAGCGGCCGAAGCAGCGCAGGGGACACCCCAGGCACAAGGTCAGAGCGTACCTACCGCATCCGCTCCGGTCAAAAGAGAACGGCACGCGGGCGGTGGCACGGAAAACCGGGCGCCCTCACCCGGCTGCCCTCACGGTAGCCGCCGTCGCCGACGACGACCAGAGGGCCTGCGGAAGCGCTCCGGGGACGTCTGCGCCGGTGGAACGGGGCCGGCGAGCGCAGCGCGCGGCACCGGGCGCCCCGGGCCCCACGGCCCACGCCCCGCGCGGCTACCCCGCCAGGGTGACCCCGAGAAGGACGACGAGGGCGATCAGGCCGAGCGCCAGGTACCCCACGACCAGCCCGGCCGTGGCGAAGCCGTCGCCCTGCTTGCCCGTCTTGCGGACGTCCGCCTTGGCGATGTGGCCCAGGATGACGGACGGGATCGCGCACACCCCGTACGTCATCGGCGTCAGGATGGCCAGCACCAGGGCCGCGATGGCCACCCCGCTGTACGGCGGCGCCGGGGGCGGGGGCATCGGCGCGATGTAGCGCGGCGGCGTGATGTGGACCATCGGCTCCGGGTGGCGTACCGCCGGTTGCGCCGGCACCGGGCCCTGCGGGAGATCGGCGATGACGGGCTGGATCTCCGCGTACGTCAACGCCCGGTGCAGCCGGTTCAGCCGGGCGTCGTACTCGTCCTTGCCCAGCCGGCCCTCGGCGTACCCGGCCTTCAGCACGTCGGCGGCACGCTCCCGGTCCGCGTCGGAGGCGCGCATGAACGGCTGCCCGCCGTAGGGCTGACCTGCGAAAGGCTGGTTACCGCCCTGCCAGTTCAGTGACATCGCCCGACTCCTCCCCGCCTCCGGAGCGTGTCCCGGAGCAACACTGCTCATCATCCACGACGTTCGGGCCGCCGCGCGAGTTCCACGGACCGCGCTTCTGCTTGTCCGGCCGTGATTCCCGCCCCCGGACCGGGCGGCCGGGCGGGTGCGGGGAAACGCCGCAGGGCGGCACCCCGTTCGGGGTACCGCCCTGCGGATGGTCCTGCGAGCCCTGCGAGCCGGTGCGCGGCTCGCGCGGAGGGACTCGGGCGCCTTACTGGTTGTAGGGGCCGTAGTCGTAGTCCTCCAGCGGAACGGCCTGGCCGGAGCCGGTGCCGAACGGCGAGTAGTCGATGTCGTCGTACCCGACGGCCGAGTACATCGCCGCCTTCGCCTCCTCGGTCGGCTCGACCCGGATGTTGCGGTAGCGGGACAGGCCCGTACCGGCCGGGATGAGCTTACCGATGATGACGTTCTCCTTGAGGCCGATCAGGGAGTCCGACTTGGCGTTGATCGCCGCGTCGGTCAGGACCCTGGTCGTCTCCTGGAAGGAGGCAGCGGACAGCCACGACTCGGTCGCCAGCGAGGCCTTGGTGATACCCATGAGCTGGGGACGGCCGGAGGCCGGGTGGCCGCCCTCCTGCACGACGCGGCGGTTCTCGCCCTCGAACTTCGAGCGCTCGACCAGCTCACCGGGCAGCAGCTCGGCGTCACCGGACTCGATGATCGTCACGCGGCGCAGCATCTGCCGGATGATGATCTCGATGTGCTTGTCGTGGATCGACACACCCTGGCTGTTGTAGACCTTCTGCACCTCGCCGACCAGGTGGACCTGGACGGCGCGCTGGCCGAGGATGCGCAGCACGTCGTGCGGGTTGGCCGCACCGACGGTCAGCGGCTGGCCGACGGCGACGTGGTCGCCCTCGCCCACCAGCAGACGGGAGCGCTTGGAGACCGGGTAGGCGGTCTCGTCGCTGCCGTCGTCCGGCGTGACGACGACCTTCTTCGTCTTCTCGGTCTCCTCGATGCGCACCCGGCCGGCCGCCTCGGTGATCGGGGCGACACCCTTCGGGGTGCGCGCCTCGAACAGCTCGACGACACGCGGCAGACCCTGGGTGATGTCGTCACCGGCCACACCACCGGTGTGGAAGGTACGCATCGTCAGCTGGGTGCCGGGCTCACCGATGGACTGGGCGGCGATGATGCCGACGGCCTCGCCGATGTCCACCAGCTTGCCGGTGGCCAGGGAGCGGCCGTAGCACATGGCGCAGGTGCCGACGGCGGACTCGCAGGTCAGGACCGAGCGGGTCTTGACCGTCTCGACGCCGTGCCGGACGAGCTCCTCGATGAGGACGTCGCCCAGGTCGGTGCCGGCCGGGGCCAGCACCTTGCCGTCGACGACGATGTCCTCGGCGAGGCAGCGCGCGTACACGCTGGTCTCCACGTCGTCCGTCTTCCGCAGCGTGCCGTCCGCGCCCTTGACCGCGATGGGCAGCTTGAGGCCGCGCTCGGTGCCGCAGTCCTCCTCGCGGATGATGACGTCCTGGGAGACGTCCACCAGACGACGGGTGAGGTAACCCGAGTCGGCGGTCCGCAGGGCGGTGTCGGCGAGACCCTTACGGGCACCGTGCGTGGAGATGAAGTACTCCAGCACGGACAGGCCCTCGCGGAACGAGGACTTGATGGGACGCGGGATGGTCTCGTTCTTCGCGTTCGACACCAGACCGCGCATACCCGCGATCTGCCGCATCTGCATCATGTTTCCGCGCGCGCCCGAGTCGACCATCATGAAGATGGCGTTCGTCTTCGGGAAGTTCACGTTCATGGCCTCGGCGACCTCGTTCGTCGCCTTGGTCCAGATCTCGATGAGCTCCTGCGAACGCTCGTTCTTGGTGATCAGACCGCGCTCGTACTGCTTCTGGACCTTCTCGTCCTTCGCCTCGTACCCGGCGATGATCTCCTTCTTCGCCTCGGGCACGACGACGTCGGAGATGGCGATGGTGACACCCGAGCGGGTGGCCCAGTGGTAACCGGCCGACTTGAGGTTGTCCAGCGTCGCGGCGACCGCCACCTTCGGGTAGCGCTCGGCCAGGTCGTTGACGATCTGGGAGAGCTGCTTCTTACCGACGGTGTAGTTGACGAACGGGAACTCCTCGGGCAGGAGCTCGTTGAAGAGCGCCCGGCCCAGCGTCGTCTTGAGCCGGAAGCCGTCGCCCGGCTGCCAGGCGGCCTCGCCCTCCTCCGGGGCCGGCGGGGTCCAGCCCAGGGGCGGGACGGAGCCGACCGGGAAGCGGATCTCCACCTCGGCCTGGAGCGAGAGCTCGCCGGCGTCGAAGGCCATGATCGCCTCCGCGGTGGAGGCGAACGACCGGCCCACGCCCTTGACGTCCCGCTCCCCCGCCTCGCTGGAGAGGAAGAACAGGCCGAGCACCATGTCCTGGGTCGGCATGGTCACCGGGCGGCCGTCGGCGGGCTTGAGGATGTTGTTCGAGGACAGCATCAGGATGCGGGCCTCGGCCTGCGCCTCCGCGGACAGCGGCAGGTGGACGGCCATCTGGTCACCGTCGAAGTCCGCGTTGAACGCGGTGCACACGAGCGGGTGGATCTGAATGGCCTTGCCCTCGACCAGCTGCGGCTCGAAGGCCTGGATGCCGAGGCGGTGCAGCGTCGGCGCACGGTTCAGCAGCACCGGGTGCTCGGCGATGACCTCTTCGAGGACGTCGTACACCACGGTGCGCTGGCGCTCGACCATGCGCTTGGCCGACTTGATGTTCTGCGCGTGGTTCAGGTCGACCAGGCGCTTCATCACGAACGGCTTGAACAGCTCCAGCGCCATGGCCTTCGGCAGGCCGCACTGGTGCAGCTTGAGCTGCGGGCCGACGACGATGACGGAACGCGCCGAGTAGTCGACACGCTTACCGAGCAGGTTCTGCCGGAAACGGCCCTGCTTGCCCTTGAGCATGTCGGACAGCGACTTCAGCGGCCGGTTGCCCGGACCCGTCACCGGACGACCGCGGCGGCCGTTGTCGAACAGCGCGTCGACGGCCTCCTGCAGCATCCGCTTCTCGTTGTTCACGATGATCTCGGGGGCACCGAGGTCAAGGAGACGCTTGAGGCGGTTGTTGCGGTTGATGACGCGGCGGTACAGGTCGTTCAGGTCGGAGGTCGCGAAGCGGCCACCGTCCAGCTGCACCATCGGACGCAGGTCCGGCGGGATGACCGGGACGCAGTCCAGCACCATGCCCTTGGGGCTGTTGGACGTCTGGAGGAACGCGGAGACGACCTTGAGCCGCTTGAGGGCGCGGGTCTTCTTCTGGCCCTTGCCGGTGCGGATGATCTCGCGGAGGCGCTCGGCCTCCTCCTCCAGGTCGAAGGTCTCCAGCCGCTTCTGCAGGGCGGCGGCGCCCATCGAACCGTCGAAGTAGGTGCCGAAGCGGTCCCGCAGCTCGCGGTAGAGCAGCTCGTCACCCTCCAGGTCCTGGACCTTGAGGTTCTTGAAGCGGTTCCACACCTCGTCGAGGCGGTCGATCTCGCGCTGCGCGCGGTCGCGGAGCTGCTTCATCTCGCGCTCGGCGCCCTCGCGCACCTTGCGGCGGACGTCGGCCTTGGCGCCCTCGGCCTCCAGCTCGGCGAGGTCGGCCTCCTGCTTCTTGGCACGCGCCTCCAGGTCGGAGTCGCGGCGCTGCTCGATCTGCTGGCGCTCGACGGAGACGTGGGCCTCCAGCGAGGGCAGGTCGCGGGTGCGGCGCTCCTCGTCCACGTACGTGATCATGTACGCGGCGAAGTAGATGACCTTCTCCAGGTCCTTCGGCGCCAGGTCCAGCAGGTAGCCGAGGCGGCTGGGCACGCCCTTGAAGTACCAGATGTGCGTGACGGGGGCGGCCAGCTCAATGTGGCCCATCCGCTCACGGCGCACCTTGGCACGGGTCACCTCGACGCCGCAGCGCTCACAGATGATGCCCTTGAAGCGGACGCGCTTGTACTTGCCGCAGTAGCACTCCCAGTCCCGGGTGGGGCCGAAGATCTTCTCGCAGAAGAGTCCGTCCTTCTCGGGCTTGAGGGTGCGGTAGTTGATGGTCTCCGGCTTCTTGACCTCGCCGTGGGACCACTGACGAATGTCGTCAGCGGTGGCCAGGCCAATCCGCAGCTCGTCGAAGAAGTTGACGTCGAGCACTCTCGTCAATCCCTCTCAGGGTCGTGTCAATTGTGGTCTGAACGGGGTCCGGGGAGTGCCGGGGGGCCGTGGTGTGCACGGCCCCCCGACCACCCGTCAGACCTCTTCGACGCTGCTCGGCTCGCGCCGGGACAGGTCGATACCGAGCTCTTCCGCGGCGCGGAAGACGTCCTCATCGGTGTCACGCATCTCGATCGACATGCCGTCCGAGGAGAGCACCTCCACGTTCAGGCAGAGCGACTGCATCTCCTTGATGAGCACCTTGAAGGACTCGGGGATGCCGGGCTCGGGGATGTTCTCGCCCTTGACGATGGCCTCGTAGACCTTCACGCGGCCGGTGACGTCGTCGGACTTGATGGTCAGCAGCTCCTGGAGGGCGTAGGCGGCGCCGTAAGCCTCCAGCGCCCACACCTCCATCTCACCGAAGCGCTGGCCACCGAACTGGGCCTTACCACCCAGCGGCTGCTGGGTGATCATGCTGTACGGGCCGGTGGAGCGGGCGTGCAGCTTGTCGTCCACCAGGTGGTGCAGCTTGAGGATGTACATGTAGCCGATGGAGATCGGGTCCGGGAACGGCTCGCCGGAGCGGCCGTCGAACAGCCGGGCCTTGCCGGACGGCAGCACGACCCGCTCGCCGTCGCGGTTGGGCAGGGCGTGCTCGAACAGACCCGTCAGCTCGTCCTCGCGGGCGCCGTCGAAGACCGGGGTGGCGACGTTGGTGCCCGGGGCCACCTCGTCAGCGCCGATGGCCTTCAGCCGCTCCATCCACTCCTCGCTGCCCTCGACCTTCCAGCCCTGGGAGGCCAGCCAGCCGAGGTGGATCTCCAGCACCTGGCCCGGGTTCATCCGGGACGGGACGCCGAGCGGGTTGAGGATGACGTCGACCGGGGTGCCGTCCTCGGTGAACGGCATGTCCTCGACCGGCAGGATCTTGGAGATGACGCCCTTGTTGCCGTGGCGGCCGGCGAGCTTGTCACCGTCGGTGATCTTGCGCTTCTGGGCCACGTAGACGCGCACGAGCTGGTTCACGCCCGGGGGCAGCTCGTCGCCCTCCTCGCGGTCGAAGACGCGGACGCCGATGACCTTGCCGGTCTCACCGTGCGGCACCTTCAGCGAGGTGTCGCGGACCTCACGGGCCTTCTCACCGAAGATCGCGCGCAGCAGGCGCTCCTCCGGCGTCAGCTCCGTCTCGCCCTTCGGGGTGACCTTGCCGACCAGGATGTCCCCGGCCTCGACCTCGGCACCGATCCGGATGATGCCGCGCTCGTCGAGGTCGGCGAGGACCTCCTCGGAGACGTTCGGGATGTCCCGGGTGATCTCCTCGGGGCCGAGCTTGGTGTCCCGGGCGTCGACCTCGTGCTCCTCGATGTGGATCGAGGACAGGACGTCGTCCTGCACGAGGCGCTGCGACAGGATGATCGCGTCCTCGTAGTTGTAGCCCTCCCAGGGCATGAACGCCACGAGGAGGTTCTTGCCGAGGGCCATCTCGCCGTCCTGCGTGGACGGGCCGTCGGCCAGGACCTGGCCCTCGATGACCCGGGCACCCTCGTCGACGATCACCTTCTGGTTGAAGGAGGTGCCCTGGTTGGAACGGTAGAACTTGGCGACGCGGTACGTGGTGTACGTGCCGTCGTCGTTGGCCACCGTGACGTAGTCGGCGGAGACCTCCTGGACGACACCGTCCTTCTCGGCCTTGATGACGTCGCCGGCGTCGACCGCGGAGCGGTACTCCATGCCGGTGCCGACCAGCGGCGACTCGGCCTTCAGCAGCGGCACGGCCTGGCGCATCATGTTCGAGCCCATGAGCGCGCGGTTGGCGTCGTCGTGCTCCAGGAAGGGGATCATGGCCGTCGCGACCGACACCATCTGGCGCGGCGAGACGTCCATGTAGTCGACCTCGTCACCCGTGACGTAGTCGACCTCGCCGCCACGGCGGCGGACCAGGACGCGGGCCTCGGCGAAGTGCATGTCATCGGTCAGCGGCGCGTTGGCCTGCGCGATGACGAAGCGGTCCTCCTCGTCGGCCGTCAGGTAGTGCGCCTCGTCGGTGACGACGCCGTCCACCACCTTGCGGTACGGCGTCTCCACGAAGCCGAAGGCGTTGACCCGGCCGTAGGAGGCGAGCGAACCGATCAGACCGATGTTCGGGCCTTCCGGCGTCTCGATCGGGCACATGCGGCCGTAGTGCGAGGGGTGCACGTCACGGACCTCGAAGCCGGCCCGCTCACGCGACAGACCGCCCGGACCCAGCGCCGACAGGCGGCGCTTGTGGGTCAGACCCGACAGCGGGTTCGTCTGGTCCATGAACTGCGAGAGCTGGCTGGTGCCGAAGAACTCCTTGATGGAGGCGACGACCGGCCGGATGTTGATCAGGGTCTGCGGCGTGATCGCCTCGACGTCCTGCGTGGTCATGCGCTCGCGGACCACGCGCTCCATGCGGGCGAGACCGGTGCGGACCTGGTTCTGGATCAGCTCGCCGACGTTGCGCAGGCGGCGGTTGCCGAAGTGGTCGATGTCGTCCGTCTCGACGACGATCTCGTCACCCTCGGCGCTGACCGTCTCCGTCTCCCCGGCGTGCAGCTTCACCAGGTACTTGATCGTGGCGATGATGTCGGCGCTGGTGAGCACGCCGGAGTCCAGCGGCTCGTCGCCGCCGAGCTTCTTGTTGATCTTGTACCGGCCGACCTTGGCCAGGTCGTAGCGCTTCGGGTTGAAGTAGAGGTTCTCCAGCAGGGTCTGGGCGGCCTCCTTCGTCGGCGGCTCGCCCGGACGCAGCTTCCGGTAGATGTCCAGCAGGGCGTCGTCCTGCCCCTGGGTGTGGTCCTTCTCCAGGGTGGCGCGCATGGACTCGTACTGGCCGAACTCCTCCAGGATCTGGTCGTTCGTCCAGCCCAGGGCCTTCAGCAGCACGGTGACCGACTGCTTGCGCTTGCGGTCGATGCGCACACCGACCATGTCGCGCTTGTCGATCTCCATCTCCAGCCAGGCACCGCGGGACGGGATGACCTTGGCGGAGTAGATCTCCTTGTCCGAGGTCTTGTCCAGGGAGCTGTCGAAGTACACGCCCGGCGAGCGGACGAGCTGCGAGACCACGACACGCTCGGTGCCGTTGATGACGAAGGTGCCCTTGTTCGTCATGAGCGGGAAGTCGCCCATGAAGACCGTCTGGGACTTGATCTCGCCGGTCTCGTTGTTGGTGAACTCGGCGGTGACGAAGAGCGGAGCGGCGTAGGTGAAGTCACGCTCCTTGCACTCGTCGATCGAGTTCTTCGGCGGCTCGAACCGGTGGTCGCGGAACGTCAGCGACATGGAGCCGGAGAAGTCCTCGATCGGGGAGATCTCCTCGAAGATCTCTTCCAGACCGGACTTGGTGGGGACGTCCTCCCCCCGGTCGAGGGCAGCCTCGACCCGCCCCTTCCACGCCTCGTTGCCGAGCAGCCAGTCGAAGCTCTCGGTTTGGAGGGCAAGGAGGTTGGGAACCCCGAGGGGCTCCTTGATCTTCGCAAAGGAAATACGCAGCGGTGCGGTGCTGGCGCCGTTGTTCGAATTGACGGTCGAGGCGTTGCGCGAGGCGGCCAAGAGGGGGTCCTTCCGAGGGCTCGGACTCACTACGCGCATACCGGTGCCCCTGGTGACGGGCAGGGAGCAGCTATAAGGCAGCGCAAAGGGTCAGTGTAGCCACAAGGCCCACTGATGTCCAGAGCGGAACATCGGAGATCGGCGCAGGGCCTCTCTCTCCCTCCGGGAGCTCATCCTCGGTTGTCTGTCGGGTACTGCCTCGGCGCTGTCCTTCGGCCTGCCTCTCGGTGCCTGCCGCAAGACTTCCCACATCGCCGAGGATCCATGCCTCGGGTTCCGCGGAACTCCGAACCGGTGCGCCCCCTGACGCCACGGCGCTTGTGAGAATCGCGCGCCCGGACGCCATACGTCAAGGCCCCGCACTCCGCCGCGGCCGTCACACCCGCGATGTGCGGCGGCCGGAGACCGCCCCGTCCCGCCCGACACCCCCGTCACGGAGGGTCGCGCCGAACACCGGTGATCACCCTACCCGTGGCGGACGCGAAGGCAAGGAGAGCGGCGCGCGCGTGAGAGCGTGACCGGCGGGTAACCCCGGGAATTCACCCGCCTGTGGGCCCCGAAAACGCCCGAGGGCGACCACCCGGATGGGTGATCGCCCTCGGCGAGCGGGTCGGGAGCCGCGTGCGGCCACCGCCCCGCGGAGGTTCAGCGGGTCACTTGACCTCGACGGAGGCGCCGGCGCCCTCGAGGGCCTCCTTGGCCTTGTCCGCGGCCTCCTTGTTGGCCTTCTCCAGAACCGGCTTCGGCGTGTTGTCGACCAGGTCCTTGGCCTCCTTCAGGCCGAGGGAGGTCAGCTCGCGCACGACCTTGATGACCTGGATCTTCTTGTCACCGGCGCCGGTGAGGACGACGTCGAACTCGTCCTTCTCCTCGGCGGCGGCGGCCTCGCCACCACCCTGGCCCGGAGCGGCGGCGACGACGGCGGCCGGAGCGGCGGCCTCGACGTCGAACTTCTCCTCGAACTTCTTCACGAAGTCGGAGAGCTCGATGAGGGTCATCTCCTCGAACTGCGCGAGCAGCTCGTCCTGGGTGAGCTTCGCCATGGTTGGCGTCCTTCCACTAAGTCGGCTGGTGCCGGATGTCGTACATGTCGGCGGGCGTGCGCCTGGCGGCTTCGCTGTGTAGACGGGGCCCGCTGGACCGGGGAGTGGTTACTCCGCGGCCTCGGCGGGAGCCGGCGTACCGGCACCGCCCTGCTCGGCCTTGGCACGCAGCGCGTCCGCGGTGCGGACGAACTTCGTGAGCGGGGCCTGGAAGGTCGCCGCGGCCTTCGCCATGGACGCCTTCATGCCACCGGCCAGCTTGGCGAGCAGCACCTCGCGGGACTCGAGGTCCGCAAGCTTCTTGATCTCGTCCGCGGTCAGGGCCCTGCCGTCAAGGACACCGCCCTTGACCTCGAGCGCGGGGTTCTCCTTGGCGAAGTCACGCAGACCCTTAGCCGCCTCGACCGGGTCACCGGTCACGAAGGTGACCGCCGTCGAGCCCACCAGGAACTCGTCGAGCGTGGTGATCCCGGCCTCCTTGGCCGCGATCTTGGTCAGCGTGTTCTTCACCACACGGTACTGGGCGTTGTCACCGAGCGAGCGGCGCAGCTCCTTGAGCTGTGCCACGGAAAGACCGGTGTACGCGGTGACCACAGCGGCGTTGGAGTTACGGAACTTCTCCGTCATCTCCTCAACGGCTGCGACCTTGTCGGGCGTCGCCATGAGCCTCGCGCCTCCTTCCGGGTGTTGGTCCTCGGCCGGTCCTACGACCGGCCCGTCGCGCCGGACCGCCCCATCGGGCACTACAGGAAGGAGCCGCTAACAAGCGAAACGCCCCGGTGCGCAGGCGCACGGGGCGTGACTCGACGGCTTCGGGCTCGCGCCCATGCCGGAGTGGACCTCATGTGCCTGCACGGGCCGTCCGCCCAACGGGCGGATCCTTAGGCCACTGAGCACCCCCTCGCGGAGGCACACAGCAACGACCAGCGGTCTTTGGCTACCGCGACACTGTACGGGGGCGCCCGCCACCCGCGCAAATCGCCTCCGGCCCGCCCGCCGCCGGCCGGCTCCGGGCAGCCCTGCCGCGCTTGGGAGGTCTGCGCCGAAGGCGCAGGGCTGGCAAGCGCAGCCCGCACCCCACCCCGGGCAGGGACAGCCCCCACCTGTGCGTTCGCGGACCGCGGGCACGTCGTGGCCGCTCGCGCAGTTCCCCGCGCCCCTTCAGGGCGCGGGGAACGCGAGGGGCTCAGACGGCGGGGGAGCCGGGCTCCCCCATCTCCTCCAGCATCTGCATGAAGTCGAAAGTGTCCTTCGCCGGCGGGGCCTGCGGGGCGACCTTGACGCCGTAGTCGGTGATGCGCTGGGTGACCTCCATGGCGCCCATGGGGCTGTCCATCGTCATCGTCAGCTTGACCGGCATGTCGTCGCCGTTGATCCAGACGTCGAGGTCCAGGCTCTCGATGCCGGTCTCGTCCATGCCCTCCAGGAGCTCCTTGCGCTCCTCCTCGGTCATGAAGTCCGCGGAGGCGGACTGCTCCTTCTCCATCTCCAGGAGCTCGGCGATGCTCAGCGTGCCCTGGTAGTGCTGCGTGGCCTCGCCGTCCAGCTTCTCCGCACCGACGTGCTTGATGCTGGGCGAGTCGAGCAGGAGGGCCATCTGCTCGGCCGGGCTCTGACCCATGTCCTGCAGGCCACCCGTCATCTGCCGGGCGATCTCCTCGTCCTCGGTCTGCTCCGCCAGCGCGCCCAGATCCATCTTGATCCAGCTCTTGCCGTCGGTCTCGGCCGCCATGGCCTCGCCCATGTGCATGTACATGACGTCGTCGAGCCAGATCATGCGGATCTCGTCCGGCATGCCGGGCTCACCGGCCGCCTCCTCGAAGGCGGAGCCGCTGAGGGTGAGGTCCATGGCGACCGGGTCCCAGGACATGACGCCGCGCATCTCCATCGACCCGGCCTCGCCCCCCGGACCGGCCGCGCCCTCGGGCATCGTCATCGTCATCTCGACCCGGGCGGACTTCGCCTCGGTGGTCTTCTTCGTCGCCGCCGTCATCACCTGGAGCGCGGAGCGCTCCTCGGTGCGCTGCTCGGCGGACTTCGCCGGGGCGGACGTGCCCCCCTCGTCGCTCTTCTCGCCGCCGCCGGAGCAGCCCGTCAGCACGACGGCCACGGCCAGGCTCGCGGCTCCCAGCGCCGTCTTACGTATCGGACGCATGCGTCCCCCCAAGTTGTGCCAGTGAATGTGCCAACCGTAGTGCATGCCGGCAGGTGTCTGACAACGACGAAGCCCCCGCTCCGAGGGAGCGGGGGCTTCGGGTCAGGCTCGACCGACGCGTCAGGCCGCCTCGTCCTCGACGAGGAGGTTGCGGGTGCGGTTGGAGTCGACCGGGATGCCGGGGCCCATCGTGGTGGTGATGGTGGCCTTCTTGATGTACCGGCCCTTGGCCGCGGACGGCTTCAGCCGGTTGATCTCCTCCAGCGCCGCCGCGTAGTTCTCGACGAGCTGCTCGTCGCTGAACGAGGCCTTGCCGATGATGAAGTGCAGGTTCGCGTGCTTGTCGACACGGAACTCGATCTTGCCGCCCTTGATCTCGGTGACGGCCTTGGCGACGTCGGGGGTGACGGTGCCGGTCTTGGGGTTCGGCATCAGACCACGCGGACCGAGCACGCGGCCCAGGCGGCCGACCTTGCCCATGAGGTCCGGGGTGGCGACGACGGCGTCGAACTCGTTCAGGCGGTTGCCCTTGGAGATCTCGTCGATCAGCTCGTCGGAGCCGACGATGTCGGCGCCCGCGGCTTCCGCGGCGGCTGCACGGTCACCGGTCGCGAAGACCAGGACCCGGGCGGTCTTACCGGTGCCGTGCGGCAGGTTCACGGTGCCGCGGACCATCTGGTCGGCCTTGCGCGGGTCCACACCCAGCCGGAACGCGACCTCGACGGTGGGGTCGAACTTGACCCCGGAGGTCTCCTTGGCGAGGCGGACGGCCTCGAGGGGGGCGTAGAGCCGCGTGCGGTCGACCTTGGCGTCCGCGCTGCGGAGAGTCTTGCTGCGCTTCACTTCTGCTCCTGTGTTTCAGGTATGGAGTCGTGGTGTGGGCCAAGCGCTCGGCCCTTCCACGGGAACTGCTGGTGACCGGGGTCGGTCAGCCCTCGACCGTCACGCCCATGGAACGCGCGGTGCCGGCGATGATCTTCTCGGCGGCGTCCAGGTCGTTGGCGTTGAGGTCGGGCATCTTGGTGGTGGCGATCTCCCGCACCTGGTCGCGCGTGATCTTGGCGACCTTCTTGGTGTGCGGCTCGCCGGAGCCCTTCTCCACGCCCGCGGCCTTGAGGATCATCTTCGCGGCCGGCGGGGTCTTGGTGATGAAGGTGAACGAACGGTCCTCGTAGACCGTGATCTCCACCGGGATGACCCAACCGCGCTGCGACTCGGTCGCGGCGTTGTAGGCCTTGCAGAACTCCATGATGTTCACGCCGTGCTGGCCCAGCGCGGGGCCGACCGGCGGAGCCGGGTTCGCGGCACCGGCCTGGATCTGGAGCTTGATCAGCCCCGTGACCTTCTTCTTCTTGGGAGGCATGCTCTCTCCGGGTCTTGAGTGAGAGTGTTTCGCCAATCCATCCGTCATCCGGATGGAGGCATACCGCACCACGATAGCCAATGCCCCACCCCAGAGCGAAACCGGCAGGTCCCGAGCCTGGGGCGGAGGCCGTGACGACCACCGCCGGGCCCGCCGTCGGACGGGCCGGGCCGCGGACGTCACCGACGGCCGAGGTGCGTGTGAGGCCGCACGGAACGAGCCCCCGGCGGCGCCGCTGGCGCCGTGCGGGGGCTCGACCGGGCCGTGGGCCTCAGTTCTTCTGGATCTGGTCGAAGCTCAGCTCGACCGGGGTCTCGCGGCCGAAGATCTCCACCAGGCCCTTGACCTTCTTGGAGTCGGCGTTGATCTCGTTGATGGTCGCCTGGAGGGTGGCGAAGGGGCCGTCGGTGACGGTGACCGAGTCGCCCACCTCGAAGTCCAGCACCTGCACCTCGACCTTGCGGCTGGGCGCCGGACGGCCCTCGGCCTCGGCGGCCTCCTTGGCGGCCTTCTCCTCGGCCTCGGGGGCGAGCATCTTGACGACCTCGTCCAGCGTGAGCGGGTACGGGTCGTAGGCGTTCCCGACGAAGCCGGTGACACCGGGGGTGTTGCGGACGACGCCCCAGGACTCGTTCGTCAGTTCCATGCGGACCAGCACGTAGCTGGGCAGCTTGTTCTGCCGGACGGTGCGGCGCTCGCCGTTCTTGATCTGGGCGACCTCTTCCTGCGGCACCTCGGCCTGGAAGATGTAGTCCTCGACGTTGAGCGAGACGGCCCGCTGCTCCAGGTTCGTCTTCACCCGGTTCTCGTAGCCGGCGTAGGTGTGGATGACGTACCACTCGCCCGGCTGGAAGCGCAGCTCCTCGCGGAGCGCGGCGACGGGGTCGACGGGCTCTTCCTCGGCCTCTTCGGCGGCCTCGGTGTCGGCGGCCTCGGCGGCCTCCGCGTCGTCCTCGGCGGCCTCACCGGCCCCCGCCTCGGCCTCGACCTCGGCGCCGGCTTCGACGGTGGGCTCCTCGACCGCGTCGGCGGCCTGCACGGCCTCGGCCTGGTCGACGCTGTCGGCTGCCGTGGACTCGACGGAGTCGAGCGCAGCCTCGCCGCCCTGGGCGGGCTCGACGGCGTCGTTCAGGTTCGGGTCAGACACGGTAGCTGCTTCTTCCTGGCTTTATGGGGTCGAACATACGGATCGGCACCACGGAAGCGGTGCCGCCGCGGTGGGGCTCAGCCGAAGACGAACTCGACGGCCTTGCTGAATCCATAGTCAATCACGAAGACAAAACCGATGACGATGAGAACAAAAATGATCACCACGGTGGTGTACGTCGCGAGCTGCTGCCGCGTGGGCCAGACGACCTTGCGGAGCTCGGCGACGATCTGCCGGTAGAAGAGTGCCAGCCGAGCCAGCGGACCCTTCTTGGCTCGCTTGCCGCCGCGCCGCGGCTTCTTGTCGTCCGACGAACGCCCGGGCTCGGGGACCTCGGCAGTATCGGTGATCTCCGCCACTTGTCCTCACCTGATCCGGGGTCGGGGCCGTGCGACGTTCGGCCCAGCCGCACGGCGGTGCATTTCAGTACGTACGCCTGCACGCACCATCCTATGGGGTGGAGAAGATGCGTGAGCAGGGCCGGAGGGACTTGAACCCCCAACCGCTGGTTTTGGAGACCAGTGCTCTACCAATTGAGCTACGACCCTTTGCGGATCCCCCAACCTACCGCATTCCCGGCACTGCGTAGAGTGCCCGGCCCACGGTCGCTGAAGGCCAACGAGGGAAGAGTGTACGTGCTCACCGCGCTGCCGTCGAACAGGTTGCACCCGGCGGCTGTGCGCAGGCCCCCGGGCGGAGCCCAACCGGCGCACCCGCGCGGCTGCGGGGGGAGGCTGGGAACGGGGCACGGCACGGGCTCCGGGGCGGGTCCGCGCGCCGACTCCGGGGCTGGCGCGGGCCCGGGGCGGTGACTCCGGGGAGTGAAACCGTTGTGTCCGGCCGACGGCGAGTCTGCAACGATGCTCGTATGACTGCTGCAACCCCCTCAGACCAGTCCCCCGCCCCGACCGGGAACCGCGTGTCGGCGCGCATCGGCGCGATCTCCGAGTCGGCCACCCTGGCCGTCGACGCCAAGGCGAAGGCCCTCAAGGCGGCCGGACGGCCGGTCATCGGTTTCGGCGCGGGCGAGCCCGACTTCCCGACTCCCGACTACATCGTCGAGGCGGCGGTCGAGGCGTGCCGCAACCCCAAGTTCCACCGCTACACCCCGGCCGGCGGCCTGCCCGAGCTGAAGGCCGCCATCGCCGAGAAGACGCTGCGCGACTCGGGCTACCGGGTGGAGGCGGCCAACGTGCTCGTCACCAACGGCGGCAAGCAGGCCATCTACGAGGCCTTCGCCGCCATGCTGGACCCGGGCGACGAGGTCATCGTCCCGGCCCCGTACTGGACGACCTACCCGGAGTCGATCAAGCTCGCCGGCGGCGTTCCGGTGCCCGTCGTCGCCGACGAGACGACCGGCTACCGGGTGAGCGTCGAGCAGCTCGAGGCCGCGCGCACCGAGCGCACCAAGGTGCTGCTCTTCGTCTCCCCCTCCAACCCGACCGGCGCCGTGTACACGCGCGAGCAGGTCGAGGCCGTGGGCCGCTGGGCCGCCGAGCACGGCCTGTGGGTGATGACGGACGAGATCTACGAGCACCTCGTCTACGGCGACGCCGAGTTCTCCTCGCTGCCCGTCGTCGTCCCGGAGCTGGCCGACCGCTGCGTCGTCGTCAACGGCGTGGCCAAGACGTACGCCATGACCGGCTGGCGGGTCGGCTGGATCATCGGCCCGAAGGACATCGTCAAGGCCGCGACGAACCTCCAGTCCCACGCCACCTCCAACGTCAGCAACGTGGCCCAGGCCGCCGCGCTGGCCGCCGTCTCCGGCGACCTGACGGCCGTGGACACGATGAAGGAGGCCTTCGACCGTCGGCGCCGCACGATCGTGCGGATGCTCAACGAGATCGACGGCGTCGTCTGCCCGGAGCCCGAGGGCGCCTTCTACGCCTACCCGTCGGTCAAGGGCCTCCTGGGCAAGGAGATCCGCGGCAAGCGCCCCGCCGACACCGTGGAGCTGGCCGCGCTGATCCTGGAGGAGGCCGAGGTCGCCGTCGTTCCCGGTGAGGCCTTCGGCACCCCCGGCTACCTGCGGCTGTCCTACGCTCTGGGTGACGAGGACCTGGTCGAGGGCGTCTCCCGGATCCAGAAGCTGCTGGCCGAGGCGCGCTGAGCCCACGGGCGGCGCGCGGCCGCCCGCGACCGCTCTCCTCCGGACCCCCGTTCCGACCGCGGACGGGGGTCCGGCGCGTGTGGGCCCCCGTGGGCGGGGCCGGCGCGTGGACGTCTGTTCGCGGGGGTCCCGGAATTGCGGAAAGCCGCTTCCCGACTCCGGTGGTCTGCGGCAGGATCTTGGGATGGAACGCGCACGTGATGTCCGGCAGCTCCCCAAGGCCCACCTGCACCTGCACTTCACCGGCTCGATGCGGCCCGGCACACTGCTGGAGCTGGCCGACAAGTACGGCGTCCACCTGCCGGACGCGCTGCGCGGCGGAGAGCCCCCCAAGCTGCGGGCCACGGACGAGCGCGGCTGGTTCCGCTTCCAGCGGCTCTACGACATCGCGCGCTCCTGCCTGCGCGAGCCCGAGGACATCCACCGGCTGGTCCGCGAGACGGCGGAGGAGGATCTGCGGGACGGTTCGCGGTGGCTGGAGATCCAGGTGGACCCGACCTCCTACGCGCCGCGGCTGGGCGGGCTGATCCCCGCGCTGGAGATCATCCTGGACGCCGTCGAGGCCGCCCAGCGCCACACGGGCCTGTCCATCCGGGTCCTCGTGGCCGCCAACCGCATGAAGCACCCGCTGGACGCCCGCACCCTGGCCCGGCTCGCGGTGCGCTACCGGGACCGGGGCGTCGTCGGCTTCGGGCTCTCCAACGACGAGCGGCGCGGCTTCGCGCGCGACTTCGACCGGGCGTTCGCCATCGCCCGCGACGGCGGGCTGCTCGCCGCGCCGCACGGCGGCGAACTGACCGGCCCCAGCAGCGTGCGGGACTGCCTGGACGACCTGGCCGCGCGTCGCGTGGGGCACGGGGTGCGGGCCGCG
The DNA here is from genome assembly GCF_019303475.1 of Streptomyces sp. JJ38. GTDB lineage: Bacteria > Actinomycetota > Actinomycetes > Streptomycetales > Streptomycetaceae > Streptomyces. Next base: position 26,102 of record NZ_JABLSI010000018.1, on the reverse strand, counting down.
GAGGACCCGGGGCTGCTGGCCCGGCTCGCCGACGCTGGCGTGACCTGCGAGGTCTGCCCCGCCTCGAACGTGGCGCTGGGCGTCTACGACAAGCCCGCGGACGTCCCGCTGCGGGTGCTGTGGGACGCGGGGGTGCCGATGGCGCTGGGCGCCGACGATCCGCTGCTGTTCGGCTCCCGGCTGGCCGCCCAGTACGAGCTGGCCCGCGAGCACCACGGCTTCTCGGATGTGGAGCTGGCCGAGCTGGCCCGGCAGTCGGTGCGCGGCTCGGTGGCCCCGCCGGAGGTGCGCAAGGCCCTGCTGGCGGACATCGACGCCTGGCTGACGGCCTGACCGCACGTCGCGGTGTCTCACGGTCTCTCGCGGCGTCTCGGTGCGCCTCGGAGGGGCGCCTCGGGGGCGCGCGTCCCGGCTAGAGGGCGCAGCCGACGGTGACGGGCTCGTTGACCAGCGTGACCCCGAAGGCCGCCCGCACGCCGTCCCGGACCTCGCGGGCGAGGCCCAGCAGCTCCTCGGTGGTGGCCGCGCCCCGGTTGGTGAGCGCCAGCGTGTGCTTGGTGGAGATCCGGGCGGCGCCGGTGCCATGGCCCTTGCGGAACCCGGCGTGGTCGATCAGCCAGGCCGCGGACGTCTTCACCCGGCCGTCGCCGACCGGCCAGGCGGGCGGCTCGACGCTCGGCCCGAGGCGCTCGGTGACGCGGGCGCGGAACGCGGCGTGCTCGGCCTCGCTCAGGATCGGGTTGGTGAAGAAGGAGCCGGCGGACCAGGTGTCGTGGTCCTCCGGGTCGAGCACCATGCCCTTGCCGGCCCGGAGCTTCAGGACGGTTTCGCGGGCCCGGGCCGCGGGAACGCGCTCCCCGACCTCGACCCCGAGGGCCCGTGCCGTCTCCGCGTAGCGGATGGGCGCCGAGAGCCCGCCGGCGTCCTCCAGCGCGAAGCGCACCCGCAGCACGACGTAGCGCTCCGGGTGCGCCTTGAAGCGGCTGTGCCGGTAGGAGAAGCCGCAGTCGGCCGCCGGGACCGTCACCACCCGCCGCTCGGCGCGGTCGTAGGCGACGACCTCCGTGATGACGGACGACACCTCCTGCCCGTAGGCGCCGACGTTCTGGATCGGGGTGGCCCCCGCCGAACCGGGGATCCCGGCCAGGCACTCGATCCCGGCGAGCCCCGCCTCGACGGTGCGGGTGACGGCGTCGGACCACGTCTCCCCCGCCGCCAGCTCCAGCGCCGTCCCGTCCAGGGCGAAGCCCGTGGTGGCGATGCGCAGGGCGGTGCCGTCGAAGCCGCCGTCGCCGATCACGAGGTTGCTGCCGCCGCCGACCGGCAGCAGCGGCGTGCCCGCCTCGTCGGCGGCGCGCACGGCGGCGACCACCTCGTCGTCCGTGGTGGCGGTGACGAGGCGGCGCGCCGGCCCGCCGAGTCGGAAGGTGGTCAGCGGGGCGAGCGGGGCGTCGAGAAGTTCCTGCACGGGCACCAGCGTAAGGGGCGGGCCCGACGGAGACGCCGGGCGAGCGGTTACCGGGGAACGGGGGCCGGGGGAGGCCGGCGAGCGTCAGGCGAGGCGGACGACGGCGCGGGACATGCCCAGCACCTTCTGCCCCGCGCTGGTGGCCGTGAGGTCCACCCGGACGGTGCGGGCCTCGTCGTCCAGCTTGGCCGCGACCTTCGCCGAGACCTCGATCACGGCGCCCTTCCCGTCGTCCGGGACGACGACGGGCTTGGTGAAGCGCACCCCGTACTCGACGACGGCGCTCGGGTCACCGACCCAGTCGGTGACGACACGGACGGCGGAGGCCATGGTGAACATGCCGTGCGCGATGACGTCGGGCAGGCCGACCTCACGGGCGAAGCGCTCGTTCCAGTGAATCGGGTTGAAGTCCCCCGAGGCCCCGGCATACCGCACCAGGGTCTCGCGGGTGACGGGGAACGTCTGCGCGGGCAGCTCGGTGCCGGGCTCGACGTCCGCGTAGGCGATCGTGGCGGTCATCTCAGCTCTTCTCCTCCGCCGCGCGGGCCACCAGCTTGGTGAAGGCGGTCACGACGTGCTCGCCCAGCGCGTCGTGCACCTCACCACGGATGTCCAGGATGTCGTTGCCCGCCATGGACTTGACGGCCTCGACGGTCGACGTCACCGTCAACCGGTCGCCGGCCCGCACCGGGCGGGTGTAGACGAAACGCTGGTCGCCGTGCACGACGCGGCTGTAGTCCAGCCCCAGCTCCGGGTCCTGCACGACCTGCCCGGCGGCGCGGAAGGTGATACTGAACACGAAGGTGGGCGGGGCGATCACATCCTCGTGGCCGAGGGCCTTCGCCGCCTCCTGGTCCGTGTACGCCGGGTTCGCGTCGCCGATGGCCTCCGCGAACTCCCGGATCTTCTCGCGGCCGACCTCGTAGGGCGCGGTGGGCGGGTAACTCCGCCCGACGAACGACTGGTCGAGGGCCATGGCCCGCTACCTCCTGCTGGGATCTGGTCTGTCCGTACACCTCACGGGGCCGGGCGCACCGCCGCTGTGGCGTTGGTCTCCCCCGACCCCGAAACGCCCTGAGGCCGCCCCCGGGAAAGGGGGCGGCCTCAGTGACGAACCTTGATCAACCCTGCGGTCAGCGCGTCTCGCGGTGCGCGGTGTGCGAGTTGCAGCGCGGGCAGTGCTTCTTCATCTCAAGACGGTCCGGGTTGTTACGCCGGTTCTTCTTGGTGATGTAGTTCCGCTCCTTGCACTCCACGCAGGCCAGCGTGATCTTCGGGCGGACGTCGGTGGCAGCCACGTTGAGTGCTCCTTGACGCGAACGAATAGGTGTTTAACGCAGAAAGAGTAGCCGATCGAAGGACCGACCCCACAATCGGCTACTGGGATTAGTAGCGGCGACCGGACTTGAACCGGTGACACAACGATTATGAGCCGTTTGCTCTACCGACTGAGCTACGCCGCCACGATGTGACCGGCCCTCCACCGCTGGCGGACGGCCTTCCACATCAGAGCCCCAAAACGGAATCGAACCGTTGACCTTCTCCTTACCATGGAGACGCTCTGCCGACTGAGCTATTGGGGCGAGCGATGAAGACACTACACGGTCCGCCGCCGAAGGTGAAATCCGTATCGCGGGCGTGAGGCGCCCTCGCGCGCCGCCCGGCGCGCCGCCCGACGTGCGACGTCGCGCGCGATCCCGCGCTCCGCCGCGCACGCCCCCGCGCCGCCCAGCCGACGTCCTCCCGGTTCGCTCTCCCCCCGGGTCGGCGTCCTCTGCGTCCTCAGGCCCCACCGTTCGGCGTCCTCCCCGTTCAGCGCCCGCCGGGCGGGCCCCGGCCGCGCTCCTCCGCGCGACCCCGCCGATTCCGGCGGGCGGCCGTCGGGTGGCCCGCCACCGCCGGTACGACTTATCCCGACAGGCCGCGACTGGGCAGCATCGTCCGCGAGCGCGTCCTACGCTCGGATGGATCTTGCACGTCTCCAGTCTGCAGGCCCCGGCCCGCCGGGAGCCAGGGCCACACGTTCCACGTCCACACACGCCCCGCCCCGCACCCCGCCGGGGCGTCACCGAGTGGGAGCCCGATGCCGGACAGCCAGCCTCAGGGGCCCGACGAGGGCCGCACCGGCACCGACCACGACGGCGCCACCCTCCTCCTCAGCGGTGCCCGCCTCGCCGACGGGCGCACCGTCGACGTCCGCATCACCGACGGCCACATCCAGGCCGTCGGCACCGCGGGCAGCCTCGCCGACACCGTCCCCCGCGACCGGGGCACCCGCGTCGACCTCACCGGGTACCTCCTCCTCCCCGCCCCCGCCGAGCCTCACGCCCACCACGACAACGCGCTCACCGCCGACGCCTCCGGCCCGCCCTCCCAGGACCCCGGCGACGTCCAGCGGCGCACCACACAGGCCGCCCTCCTCCAGCTCGGCCACGGAGCCACCGCCATCCGCACCCACGTACGCGTCGGCGACGTCACCGGGCTCGGGCCCCTACAGGCCGTCCTCGGCGCCCGGCGCGCCCTGCGCGGCCTGACCGAGCTCAGCGTCGTCGCCGTCCCCGGACTCCTCACCGGCATGGCCGGCGCCGACGGGCTCGCCCTCCTGCGGGACGCCGTCCGCATGGGCGTGGACGTCGTCGGAGGCTGCCCCGACCTCGACCCCGACCCCGCCGGGCACACCGAGGCCGTGCTCGAACTCGCCGCCGAACACGGCCGGCCCGTCGACCTCCACACCGGCGCCCCCGAGCCCGTCCGCCTCGCCCGGCTCGCCACCATGGCCGGCGGGCTGCGGCCCCGCGTCACCATCGGCCCCTGCCGCGGGCTCGCCCGACTGCCGCAGGACGTCGCCCGACAGCTCGCCGAACGGCTCGCCGCCTCCGGGGTCGGAGTCGTCACCCTGCCCCAGGGCGGCTGCGCGTACGAGGGCGGCTCCGGCCCATCCGGCCAACCCGGCAACCCGGGCCCCGGCAAGGCGGGCTGGGCGCCGCTGCGGCTGCTGCGCGCGGCGGGCGTCCACGTCGCGGCGGGCAGCGGCGCCCTGCGCGACACCGCCAACCCCGTCGGCCGCGGCGACCCCCTCGAGGCCGCCTTCCTGCTCGCCTCCGCCGCCGAGGCCGACCCCGACACCGCCTACGCCGCCGTCAGCGCCGCCGCCCGGCACACCCTCGGGCTTCCCCCGGTTCGGGTCGAGGCGGGTTTCCCGGCCGAGCTGCTCGCCGTCCGGGGCCAGACCGTCTCGGGTGTGCTGTCGCTCGGGTACAGCCGCGTCGTCGTGCACCGGGGGCGCGTGGTGGCCCGCACCAGCGCGGTACGGGAGTTCTGCGACGCCGCCGACGCCAACGGCCTCGATCTCCCGCGCCAGGCCCAGGGTTGACGCCTGCGCTGACCCCTCCGACATCCCGGTGCCGTACGGTCGGGACCATGCGTACAGTCATCGCAGGAGGAAACGGAAAGATCGCGGTACAGCTGGAACGGCTGCTCACCGCCCGCGGGGACGAGGCCGTCGGCCTGGTCCGCCGCCCCGAAGCCGCCGACCCCGTCCGGGCCGCCCACGCCGAACCCGTCGTCTGCGACCTGGAGTCGGCCACCGCCTCGGAGGTCGCGGGTCATCTCGCCGGCGCCGACGCCGCCGTCTTCGCGGCCGGTGCGGGCCCCGGCAGCGGCGCCGCCCGCAAGGACACCATGGACCGCGCGGGCGCCGAACTCTTCGCCGAGGCCTGTGCCCGGGCCGGGGTCCGCCGCCTCATCGTCGTCTCCGCCCTGCGCGTCGACGAGGAACCACCGCCCGGCACCGACCCCGTCTTCGCCGCCTACCTCCGGGCCAAGGGCGCCGCCGACGCCGCCATCCGGGCCCGCACCGACCTGGACTGGACGATCCTGCGCCCCGGCCGCCTCACCGACGAGCCCGGCACCGGGCGCGTCCGGCTCGGCGCCGACGTCACCCACTCCGAGGTCCCCCGCGAGGACGTGGCCGCCGTTCTCGCCGCGCTCCTCGACGAGCCCCGCACGGCGGGCCTCACCCTCGGCCTCGTCAGCGGCGAGACCCCGGTCCCCGCCGCCGTCACCGCCACCCTGCCGGCCTGAGCCGACGCGGTTGGACAGCCCTCCTCGGCCGTACGAGCATGGAAAGTGCAAGCCTCCCCGAGGAGGGCACCATGACCACTCTCCACATCGAGGCGCCGGTCACCGACTTCGATCTCTTCAAGAGGCAGTTCGACCGCAACGCCGAGCTGCGCCGCGAGGCGGGCGTCCGGCACTACCGCGTCCAGCGTCCGGTCGACGACCCGGCCGCCGTCGTCATCGACCTCGACTTCCCGACCGTCGAGCAGGCCGAGGGCTTCCTCAACACCATGCGTACGAAGATCTGGCCGGACAAGGAACGGTCCTCCTCCCTCACCGGACCGCCCCGCACACGGATCCTCGAACCCGCCGAGGAGAAGGACGTGACCTGACGTCCCGACAGCCGGGCCGACGGCCGTCATCCGATGGCGCCGTCACCCCCGTCGGCGGCGAGGTCCAGCCAGGCGAGCGCCGCCGCCGTCTCCGGGTGGTCCTCGCCCAGGATCGCCGCGCGGCCCTCCGCCACCTCACGGGCCAGCGCAACGGCTTCGGACGTCTCACCGAACGCGTACAGGGCCCGACTCAGCGCGATCGACACCCCCAGCACCAGCGGGTGTCCCTCTCCGTACCCGGCGCGCTGCCCCGCCAGCGCCGATCGCAGCAGGCCGACCGCCGCCTCCGCTCGGCCCTGGCGCAACAGCTCCTTCGCATACGCGTCCCGGGCCCAGACGGTGACGAGGTGCCCCGCCCCCAGGTGCCGCTCGCACTCCCCCACCAGCTCCGCGGCCGCCGCCTCCGCCCCCGCGTGATCACCCTGCGCCGCCCGGAGTTCCAGCAGCTCGCAGCGGGCCTTGAGCGTGTCGGTGTGCTCCGGACCCAGGAGCAGGGCGCGCCCGGCGAGCACCTCGTCCAGCAGCGGGCGGGCCTCGTCCCACCGCCCGAGCCGGTGCAGCAGCCGCTGCAGCTCGAAGCCCGCGTCGAGCGTGCGGACATCATCCGGGCCGAACACCTCGACGCAGCCCTGCCGCACCCGGCCAAGCCGTTCCGCGCCCTCGGCGTACCGGCCGAGCCGCAGCAGCACGGGCCCGGCGGCGAGCCCCGCCTCCAGCGTCACCGCGTCCCGCTCGCCCAGCACCCGTCTCGCCGTCCGCGCCGCCGCGTCCGCGAGCGCCAGGGCCGCAGGCCAGTCACCGGCCCGGTAGGCGAGCCGGGCGACGCGCAGCACGGGCCCGAGGACCTTCCGTACCACCTCGGCGGCGTCCATGACGCCCGGCTCGTCGGCCGCCCGGCCCGTCGCCCGGCCGGACGCCTCCCCCGCTGACTCGCCCGACGGCTCGGCCGGCTCCGCGTGGACCGTGGCCCGCTTCAGGAGCGCGGCCGCGTGCGGGGCCAGCAGTCGCGTCGTCGCCCGATCCCCGTCGCTGCCCGCACCCGCCGGCAACGCGGCGTCCAGCAGCTCGGCCGCCGTCGTCAGCAGCCGCGCGCGCTCACCGTGCGGCGTGCCCGCCGCCACGCTGTCCAGCAGCACCCCGTGGGCCAGCACGCAGCGCGCGGGCTCGGCCGAGCCCGCCCCGGGCGCCGTGGCCAGGGCGACGAGCGAGTGGTCGAGCAGCCCGCGCAGCGCGGGCTCCACCCGGACCCCCGCGGTCGCCGGATGCCCGGCCGCCGCCGCGAGCAGCGGCAACGGCAGCGGCTCCGCCGCCCAGCACGCCAGCAGACGCAGCAGCGTCACCGCGCCTGGCAGGCCTTCGGCGGCCAGGGCGTCCAACGACAGCCGCCACGTGCCGCCGGCCAGTTGGCCGTCCGGCGCCCCGGGCCGCGCGCCCCGGTCCAGGAGCCCCGTCGGGTCAGGCTCCAGCCGACTGCAGTACTCGCTCATCGTCCACCGCTCCAGCACCTGCTGGGCCAGATACGTCCCGGCCAGGTTGAGCGCGAGCGGCAGACAGCCCAGCCGCCGCGCCATCTCCCGCGCCTCCTCCGGCCCGCCCGCCTCCGGCGCCAGGTCGCACAGCGCCTGCGCGGCGTCCGGCAGCGGCAGCGCGCCCACCGCGTGGCGCACCGCCCCGGCCCACACCGGCGACGTCCCCTGCCGCGTCGTGACCACCACCGTCCCCCGGCGGGCCGCCCGCAGCCAGCCGCCCTCGGCCAGGATCTCCGGGGCGTCGGCGTTGTCCAGCACCAGCAGCCAGGGCCGCGAAGCCCCCTCCAGAGCCGCCCACGCCAGATCCGCCGCCGGGCGCCGCCCCTCGGCCGCTGCCGCGATCATGCCCTCGGGCACGCCCAGTTCGGCCGCCACGGCCAGCATGGAGGAACGCAGGGTCATCCGGTCCGCACAGCCCACCCAGAAGCAGTCCCGCGCCTGCTCCCGCTCCACCTCCCGGAAGAGCGCGTGGGCGATGCTCGTCTTCCCGCACCCACCCATACCGAACAGCACGTGCACCCCCGAGCCGCCCGGCGCCACCGCCTCCCGCAACGCGGCCCGCACGTCGTTCCGGTCCCGTAGGGCGGGCGGCGTGCGCCCCACCGTCGGCACCCGCACGGAGTCCGGCATCGGGCCCGGCCCGGCGGGGTGGTGATGGTGGTGCTCGACGATGTGCTGGTCCCCGGCCGCCTGGTACACCCGGCCCTGCCCCACGGCACGGCCGTACAGCGCCTCGCTCATCCCTCACCGACGCGCTGGTCGCGGCCCGCCTGGTAGACCCGGGCCCGCCCGGACGCCGTGGCGTTCAACGTCACCGTCGTCCCCGCCTGCTCCGGCTGCGCGGGCCGCAGCTCGTCCAACAGCACCCGCAGCTCGTCCGCCAGCTCCGGGCGCTCGACCAGCAGCCGCCGGACCCGGGCCTGCCACTCGGTGCGCAGCTCCTCCTCGGCCAGCTCGTCCCCGGCCTCCCGGGCCGCCAGCAGCTCGTCCCGGGACGCCGCCAGCTCCGCCCCGACGCCCTCGGCCCGCTCCGGGTGCACCCGCTGCCACAGCCCCATCAGCCCGTCCCGCGCCGACTGCCACGCCTCGGTCGCCAGCGCCCCGACGACGGCCGTCCCCGCGGCCCGCGCCAACTCGACGATCTGCGCGTCCATTCCGCCCCCGTTCACCCACGCCCTGCCTGACGTCCCGTCACCCTAGTTCCCCGGCCCCCGCCCCGTCATCGGGCGACCTTCCGCGGCGTCGGGGTGGCGGCCGGGGCCCGGGGCGTGAGCGTATGGGCGGGGAGCGTGCGTTCGGCGCGCAGCAGGATGGCCGCGCCGGCCAGGACCATGACGGCGAGAACCGCCCACAGGTGCCATTCCCCCGCGTCGAGCAGCAGCCCCAGCAGCATGGGCGCGATGGTGCTACAGAGGGACCAGGAGAGCTGGTAGGCCGACAGGTACCGTCCTTTCAGGTGGTCCGGCGCGGCCTGGACGGACAGGCCCTGCGACGGCGCGGAGTGGACGAGTTCGGCGGCGGTGTAGAGCACGGCGACGGCCAGGACGGCGACGATGGCGTCCGGACCGCCGACGAGCCGGGGCAGCGCGGCGAACGCGGCGAACGAGAGCGCGAAGCCGACGGCGCCGAGCGCGGCCGTGCGCGTCCGCCGGCCGCGCAGGGTCAGGCGGGCGACGGGCACGCCGAGAACGGCGACGAGAACGGTGTTGACCGCGAAGACGAGCCCGGCCAGGGCGTCCGGCAGGGCGACGTCACGCGTCAGGAACACCGGGAGGGCGATGGCCTGGGCGGTGTAGCCGAAGGCGATCAGGAAGTTGGCCGTCGTGATGAGCAGGTAGGGCCGGTCGGCGAGGACCCGCCGGTACCCTCCTCGCGCCTCGGGGCGGCGTGCGACGTCACCGCGGACGTTCGGGATGCGGGCGACCAGTACCGCGGCCAGGGCGAAGAGCCCGGCCAGAGCCTCGGCCGCCACGATGAAGCCGATGGTGTCGTTCCACGCCAGCATGCCGGCCGTGGCCAGACTGCCGCACCCCATTCCGGCGTTGCGCAGGCTGCGGTCCCACGCCAGGAGCCGGTCCCGCTCGGCACCTTGGGCGATGTCGCCGATCAGCGCGTGCTGGCTGGCCCCGGAGGCCCACGTCCCGACCGCCACCAGCAGGGCGATCACCAGGAAGGCGGGATAGGAGTCGGCCAACGGGTAGACGGCGAAGCCGATCGCACGCAGCGCGAGCACGCCGATGAGGACCTGCCGCCCGCCGAACCGGTCGATGAGGATGCCCGCGGCCGGCATGAAGCCCAGCGCACAGAGCCCGGCGACCGTCAGGCCGGTGCCGATCGAGGTCAGGGACAGCCCGGTGAGCGCGAGGACGAACAGCATGGTCAACGGCACGTAGATGCCGTTGCCGATCGAACTGACCAGACTCGCGGCGATGAGCCGGCGGCGCGCGGACGCGCCCGCCTCAGGTGCGGTCGAGCTCACCGGGCCCTCGCTTCGAACAGGCGCACGTGCTGATGAGAGCGGGGTGGCGGGCGGCGTCGGAACCTTGGACGACGGGCGGGGACGCGTGGAGCACGCGCATATCTTCCATGGAAGATATTTATCATCCGCGGAAGATACAGTGAAGGCATGCAGCCGGACGCCATCGCCGCGATCGTCGACCAGTGGCAGCGCGAGCGCCCCGACCTGGACGCGACGCCGATGCTGGTCGTCGGCAGGCTCTTCCGGCTCACCGCCACCCTCGACCAGCGCCTGCGGCCGCCGTTCGCCGACGCGGGGCTGGGCAGCGGCGACTTCGACCTGCTGGCCGCGCTTCGACGCGCCGGCGAGCCCTACACCCTGTCCGCCGGCGAACTCAGCCGCACCACCGTCGTCACGACCGGCGCGATCACCAAGCGGGTCGACCGGCTCGTGGCCCGCGGCCTCGTCGCCCGCACCGTCGACGAGGCAGACTCCCGCGGCCGCCTCATCACCCTCACCCCCGCGGGCGCGGCGCTGACCGACGAGCTCATCGCCGTCCACCTGGACAACCAGCGCCGCCTCCTCGCCGGGCTCGACGACGAGGAGGCGGCGCACCTCGCGGACCTCCTCCGCCGGCTCACCGCGGCGCTGCCCCCGCCCGACGACACCCGGAACGCCTGACCCCCACCGGGAACCGGCATCCCGGCCCGCGGACCCGGCGAGGCCGATGCCGTGGAGCCGGGCGACGAGCGCGCGTCCGCCGCGGCTCACCCGGGCGTCCCCCACCGGGCCGCGCCGTTCCGCCTCGGCGACGCGTTGTCGGTTGAGCGGGACGGCCACTTCCCACGAACCGTCCCGTCATGTCGCGGTCAGCCGGCGTCCTGCCGTTCCAGCCACGTCAGAATCGCCTGGTTCGTCTCCTCCGGCTTCTCCTGCTGGATCCAGTGACCGCAATCAAGGCTGACCACCTCCACGTTGGGCACGAAATCCCCCAGGTTCTCACCCCGTTGGACCAAGTCCCTGTCGCCATAGACCATGAGCGCGGGCTGCCGGATGACCGGGTCCACGTCCGCCAGGAGATGCCAGTTGCGGTCAAGGTTCCGGTACCAGTTGATGCTCGCCGTGAATCCTGTTGCGTATCCCGACGCGTGGCGGACCTCCTGGATCTAGTCGCGGGACGCCGCGCTCGAAAAGTTCATGCGGAACAGCCCTGGAACCTTGCCCTGAGTCAAGCCGCAAGAGCACCACCCTTGCGATCAGGTCCGCCCCAGGGAAGATTATCGAACGCTTGAACGGTTTCGGCTAGCATGACCGACTGGACACCCACAGAGATGATTCATTCACTGGAAGTAACGCAGGCATGGCGGCATACTGTCGCGCAAGGCATGGACGGGCATCAACCCATCGGGGGGTGGCTACCGTTGAGTAGCGCTGGCCGCAAAAAGACCGTTGCTTTCTACGAGGTTGTCCGGCCCAAGGAAGCCGGCGACCCACGCATGCGTCACCTAGAATGGCCTACGGTGCTCAGGAACCTTGCGCATTTGGGGATGCGACAGCGTCGGTACACAGACGGCGAGGATGTATACGTCGGAGAACCCATCGAAATGCACGGAACCCACCATTTGGTGTTGGCCCGCCTCCGCGACGGCGATGTTCAGCAGGTTGACTGGGATCATGGACGTATCGACGACCTGCAACTTGAGGGAAATCGCCACATCGTTGATACAACGATCGTTTGCTTCCTGCCATTCGGGAACGTAATCGGAGCCATTCAAAGCAGTGCCTCGGCCCCTCGACCCACTGCACTTCAGAGGTGGCTCAACAGCATGGATTCAGGAATCGCCGAAGACTTGGCAATTAGGCCGCTCGTCGGAAAAAATGCTTGGGAAAAAATCAACAACGCCGAAGCTGTCCACCTTTTCGAGATGCGCCTCATGCCCGGCCCCACGATGTTCCCGGCAGATTCTGGCGGTTTGGGTCAATTCTCGCGCGATGCCCACAGGTGCAATCCCGATGCATTGATCACACTCACCATCAAAGTCCCAAAGCAGCGCCGCTTCGGTCGCGATACCTCGCGTGCGCGTGGCGAGCGCCGCCTCAGGGAAGACGTACAGCGCTTCATGTCCGAGTTCGGAAGCCTAATTGGGCCAGACGGGTCGGTTGATCGCGCCATTGCCCATGTGTCCCTCGAATCTTCAGATGGCAGCCTGGCAGAGGACAGGATCAACTTCGTCTCGGACCACATCACTTCCCGCAAGACCGTCACGCTCAGGAGGAGCGAGGGTCACGCCCCCTGGTACGAAGCTGCCGTACACGCAGTCTTGGACGTCGCCTCGCAGCATGAGCGCGAGCTCCGGGAGGCTGTCAGTGCTGTGCCCTAGGCTGCCAAGCAGTCGGAGGGGGCAGACATGAGCGCATGGGCGGCGCGTGCTAGTCGGCGGCTACACGATATCTGGGGCGAACATCCATCGACGGACCTATTTGTTGCGGCCCTAGCCACTTTGCTTAGCGCTCTCTGGCTGAACCACCATGCCCTGTCCGAGCATCCGGCCGGGCAGCGGATGAACATTTACGCCGCCGTTGCCTCGGTTGCTGCTATCGTTGGGGGGTTTGGAGCAGCGGCGATCAGTCAGTACGCCTCGAACTCGGGGCAGCGCATGACATTTCTACGGCAACGCTTCGGTCCCAGTCTGCGCAGAAACTGGGTCAGCATTCTGACGTCCATGGTATCCGTGTCCGGTGGTTGCCTGCTTATCATGATCGCGGACTCAGGAAGGGAGCTTGGATGGCTCGGCTGGGTGGTTCAGGCTTTGATTTTGCTTGGCGCACTGCGAGCCATTCGTCTGATTTGGTTGTTCCGCCTCTTGATCGACGTCGCCGATCATGATGGCACTTCTGGTCACGATGCAACACCAATTACGGTTGTCGATCGAACCAGTGGGCACTCCTTGCATTGACCCCCAAGCAGCCTTCAGGCGCGCATGGAACCTTCGATTTCCTCTCCAAGCTCACGAAGAGGCGAGAGATAATCCACCGTTGCTGGATCATCGCCAAAATGAGATCTAAGAGTCACCGACAATTCACGACTTGCCATTACCAAAGAGAGGGTGGATTGCCGTGCGCCCGTCAGAGCACCCTGACCGTGCACGAGCGCTTGCTCAAGGTCTCCACTCCGCGCTGCAGTCACTCCGAGGGTGACGCGGGCTTCAGCGTTGCGCATCGGGGAGCGTTCGGTACCGTCGAAGTCGGTGCCGTCGCGTAGGATTTGTTCCGCGAGGTTGCGGGCAAGCCGGTTTTCACCGACGAGGCGATAGCAGTCCATCGCGTAAGTCGAACCTCGCCGGGGCAGCGACGAAGTGGTCGTCCAGGTTCTCTGAAAAGAGCATGCCTTCCAAGAGGCGCCGACCACGGTCGAGCGCCACCTCGGCCTGTCGGCGGTCCCCAACGCGGGCCCATGCCTTCGCTTCCTGCGGAGCCCGCTACACGGCGACACCGTGGTTCGCGGCACGTTTGGCGCCAGCTTGCGCGGCGGCGACAATACCTCGGTCGCCGTGGCCGGTCTCAGTGGCGAGTGAGAGCGCGGCCCGGCGCGTTGACTCGGCGCCGTGGCGGTTGCCCATGTCGTACTCGACGCAGCCAACCAGGAGCGCGAGCCAGTCGGAGAGCGCCAGGACTTCGCGGTGCTGGGCGAGCGTGAGACTCTTGGAGTGGAGGTCCACCACGCGGCTGAAATCTCCGCTCGGTTGGGGGAGCGGGGGACGCCGTCCCTCTGAGCCCCACGCATGCCCCATAGGTGCAGGTCACCCACCCGACGCCCGTCCACGGCTCGTCCAGAACCACTGGTAGAGGACGTGATCGAACGGGACGGGGTGAGACAGTCCGGCACTCCCGTGGGCACCGACACGAAGAGGCCCCTGCCTGCTTGTATGCAGGTCAGGGGCCTCTTGCGTTCCTGTGGCGGCGCTAGGATTCGAACCTAGGAAGGCTGAGCCGGCAGATTTACAGTCTGCTCCCTTTGGCCACTCGGGCACACCGCCTGGGGTTCGCCGTCCGGAGTCGCGCTCCTCGACGACGGGGTAAACCATACCTGATGGGTGGGGGTGCTTCGCCACTCGGTTGATCAGCGGCCCGGAGGGGGCGACAGGGCTAGGCTGGGCGGGCGCGGACGCCGTAGGGCGGGCCGTCGTCCCAACCGGATCTACGTACGAGGAGCCAACCAACGATGGCCGACTCCAGTTTCGACATCGTCTCGAAGGTCGACCGGCAGGAGGTCGACAACGCCCTCAACCAGGCCGCCAAGGAGATCTCGACGCGGTACGACTTCAAGGGCGTGGGAGCGAGCATCGCCTGGTCGGGCGAGAAGATCGAGATCCGTGCCAACTCCGAAGAGCGCGCGAAGGCGGTCCTCGACATCTTCGAGACCAAGCTGGTCAAGCGCGGGATCTCGCTGAAGGCCCTGGAGTCGGGCGAGCCGCAGGCGTCGGGCAAGGAGTACAAGATCTTCAGCTCGATCCAGGAGGGCATCTCCCAGGACAACGCGAAGAAGGTGGCCAAGGTCATCCGTGACGAGGGGCCGAAGGGCGTCAAGGCGCAGGTGCAGGGTGACGAGCTCCGGGTGAGCTCGAAGAGCCGGGACGCGCTGCAGGAGGTCATCGCCCTGCTGAAGGGCAAGGACTTCGACTTCGCGCTCCAGTTCGTCAACTACCGCTGACGGACCGCTCCCGCGCGGGCAGGGCGCAACGGGGGCGTTGTCGCCGGGGGCGTCCCGACGGCGGCCCCCGTCGCGTGCTGCTCGGCGGGGCGGCGATGAGTTTCGCCCCGGCGGGGAGTCTCTCTCACTGTCATCGACAGCAGAGGAGGAAGCCGTGACACAGCTTCTGCGGGTGCAGAACTTCAGCGTCTCGCGGGACGGCATCGCCGCCGGGGAAGACCAGAGCCTGGAGCGCCCTTTCGGCCACGTCGACCCGGGTGAGCTCTTCGCGTGGGCCGGGGCGACGGCGAGCTGGCCGGGGCGGACGGACCCCGGCGGGAGCCGTGGGCTGGACGACTACTTCACGCGGGACTTCGCGCGCAACATCGGCGCCGAGATCATGGGCCGCAACAAGTTCGGGCCGCAGCGCGGGCCGTGGCAGGACCACGAGTGGCGCGGCTGGTGGGGTGACGAGCCGCCGTTCCACACCCCGGTGTTCGTCATGACGCACCACGAGCGGCCCTCGTTCACGCTCTCGGACACCACGTTCCACTTCGTCTCCGGGGACCCGGCCGATGTCCTGAAGCGGGCGCGCGAGGCGGCGGAGGGCGGGGACGTCCGACTCGGGGGCGGGGTCACCACGATCCGGGAGTTCGTGGACGCCGATCTCGTCGACACGCTGCACGTGGCCGTGGCGCCCGTGGAGCTCGGGTCCGGGGTGCGCCTGTGGGAGTCCCCCGAGGAGTTGCTCGACCGGTTCCACCTGGAGGTCGTGCCCAGCCCGAGCGGGGTGGTGCACCACCTGTTCTGGCGCCGTTAGGCCAGGCGGGCTCAGCGGGCGGTGACCTTGGCGGCGAAGGCGGTGAGGTTGGCCATGGCGCGGTCGACGCGCTCCTGGAGCGTGAGGGACTCGGGGTGCCGGACGAGCCGCAGGGCGGGCTGGCGCTTGCCGCGGAGGTAGAGGGAGCAGGCGAGGTCGGCGCAGATGTACTGGCCGACGGAGTTGCCCTGACGGCCGGCGGCGCCCGCGCGCGGGGCGACGAGGAGGCGGACGCCCGCGAGGTCGTGCCCGGTGAGGCAGATCTGGCACATGCTGGACCTGACGGCGCCGGTGGGCTTGCCGGTGGCGCTGCGCAGCAGGATGCCGAGGGGGCCTCCGGCGCCGGGCATGACGATGAGGGAGCGCTGCGGTGCCGTCGGGTCGGTCCAGCCGAGGTAGTCGAGGTCTTCCCAGGGGGTGTCGGGGAAGCCCGTCGGCAGCCGCAGCCGGCTGGCCTCACCCTTGCTGCAGTTGACGAAGCTCGTGCGGATGTCCTTTTCGGTGAGTGGGTCCATTCCGGGGACGGTAGGCGACGGCAGGACCTGCGGTCGCCCGAATTTCCGCTGATCAGGCCCTGGGGTGGCTGAGGACGTTGACGACGCGGCCGTGCGGGTCGCGGGTGAAGAAGCGGCGGACTCCCCAGGGCTCGTCGGTGAGCGGGTGGACGATCTCGGCTCCGGAGGCGACGACGGCGGCGTGGACGGCGTCGACGTCCTCGACCTCGATGCTGAGGTCGGGCACGACGGGCGCGGACTCCTCCTCACGGATGAAGATGAGCTGGGCGGAGGGATTGCTCGGGGAGGCGAGGGTCATGACCCAGTCCAGGTTCATGACCTCCTCCAGCCCGAGGAGGCCGTAGAAGTCGCGGTGCTCGGCCATGGCGTGGGTGTGGAGGTCGGGCACGACGCGGCGGACGGTCATCGGGTGTGGCCTCCGTAGGGGTGGGAGAAGGGTGTGTCGTCGCGGACGATCTCGCGCCCGAGGGGCATCAGGGAGACGGGGATCAGCTTGAAGTTGGCGATTCCGAAGGGGATGCCGATGATCGTGACGCACAGGGCCACCCCGGCGACGATGTGGCTCAGGGCGAGCCACCAGCCGGCGAGGACGAGCCACAGGATGTTGCCGATCATGGAGGGCGCTCCGGCGTCAGGGCGCTCCACGGCGGAGTAGCCGAAGGGCCACAGGGCGTAGACGCCGATCCGGAACGAGGCGATGCCGAACGGGATGCCGATGATCGTGATGCACAGGATCAGCCCTGCGGCGAGGTAGCCGAGGAAGAGCCAGAAGCCGCTGAGGACGAGCCAGATGACGTTGAGGATGGTCTTCACGGGCGCCAGCCTGCCATGCGTTCGAGACGGGCGATACGTTCCGCCATGGGCGGGTGCGTCGAGAAGAGCCTGGCCATGCCCTCGCCGCGGCGGAAGGGGTTGGCGATCATCATGTGGCTGGCGGTTTCGAGGCGCGGCTCGGGGGGAAGCGGGAGCTGTTTCGTGCCGGCTTCCAGCTTCCGCAGGGCCGAGGCGAGGGCGAGTGGGTCGCCGGTGAGCCGGGCGCCGGCGGCGTCGGCCTCGTACTCGCGCGAACGGCTGACGGCGAGCTGGATGAGGGAGGCGGCGAGCGGCCCGAGGATCATCAGCATCAGTATGCCGACCAGCCCGGGGCCCTCCTCGTCGTCGCGGCCGATGGGGAGCAGCCAGGCGAAGTTGGCCAGGAAGACGATGACGGAGGCGAGCGCCCCGGCGACGGAGGAGATGAGGATGTCGCGGTTGTGGACGTGGCTCAGCTCGTGCCCGAGGACGCCGCGCAGCTCGCGCTCGTCGAGGAGGCGGAGGATGCCGTCGGTGCAGCAGACGGCGGCGTTGCGCGGGTTGCGTCCGGTGGCGAAGGCGTTGGGCGCCTGCGTCGGCGACACGTAGAGCCGCGGCATGGGCTGCCGGGCGGCGGTGGAGAGCTCCCGCACGACGCGGTAGAGCTGCGGGGCCTGGAACTCGCTGACCGGACGGGCCCGCATGGCGCGCAACGCGAGCTTGTCGCTGTTCCAGTAGGCGTAGGCGTTGGTGCCGAGGGCCACGAACAGCGCCACGATCAGGCCGGTGCGGCCGAAGAGGCCACCGATGACGATGATCAGTGCGGACAGCGCCCCGAGCAGCACAGCTGTCCTCATGCCGTTGTGTCGGCGGTGCACGGTACGCCCTCCTGGTGGTGCATCGGGGGATCCTTGCGCGGGTGGCGTCTCCACCGCCCTCCAGTGGACCTTCCCTGTGAGCACAACGCGAGGCGGCCACCCCGGGTTCCCCGCCGCTGGCAGAACCGGTGCGCGGTACATCTACATCGGCCGCCGCAGCCGGGCGATCGGCCGCCGCGCCCGCGCGATCGGCCGCCGCGTCCGCGCGACGTCCACGACAGGGCGGCGACCGACCTGCCGGGTTCGGAGACGGTTCCGGTCCAGGTGGCGACCTGGGAGACGGTCGACCACCGACCAGGCCGACGCGTACGGGTTCGGCCGGGTCGGGAGGGCCAGTCCAGCGAGCACATCACGTCCGACTGGACCGGCCCCGGATGAGAAGGGTCTACAGCAGGTCCCCGGAGGCGAAGCGGAGGATGAGCTGGGGGGCGCCGGAGAGGGCGAGGGCCGTGACGGCGGTGAGGCCGACCGCGAGGCCGACGGGCGCCGGGCGGGCGATCCGGACGGGCGCACCGGCGGGGGCGCGGAAGAGGACGGCCGTCCAGCGCAGGTAGTAGACGAGCCCGATGGCGACGTTGACGGCCATGGCGACGGCGAGCCAGCCGAGGTCGGCGTCGACGGCGGCGGCGAACACGGTGACCTTGGCGAACAGCCCGATGACGCCGGGCGGCAGTCCGGCCAGGCACAGGAGGAAGAAGCCGAGGACGAGCGCGGTCAGGGGGTGGGCGGCGTGGAGGCCGCGGAAGTCGCTGACCCGGGCTCCGCCGGCGCTGCCCTCGGGCAGGGGCGTGCCGTCGCGCCCGGTGCGGTGGACGCGCAGCACGATGGCGAAGGTGCCGAGGTTCACGACGGCGTACATGAGGGCGTAGGTGACGGTGGCACCGACGGCCCGGCCGGGGTCCTCGGCGTAGGCGGCGGAGGCGATGGGCACGAGCAGGTAGCCGGCCTGGGCGACGGAGGACCAGGCGAGCAGCCGGACGGCGCTGTGCGGGACGTCGGCCCGCTGCCGGAGGGCGCCGACGTTGCCGACGGTCATGGTGAGCGCGGCGAGTACGGCGACGACCAGGCCCCAGGTGTCCCCGTAGGCGGGGAAGGCGTAGACGGTGACGAGGATGAGCCCGGAGAAGCCGGCGGCCTTGCCGATCACGGAGAGGTAGGCGGCGACGGGCACGGGGGCGCCGACGTAGGTCTCGGGTACCCAGAAGTGGTAGGGGACGGCGGCGGTCTTGAAGGCGAAGCCCACGAGGGTGAGGACGACGCCGGTGGGGGCCAGGACGGCCAGGGCGGGGTCGACGTCGCGCAGGCCCTCGGCGACGGCGCTGAGGTGGAGGCTGCCGGTGGCGGCGTAGACGAAGCTGATGCCGAGCAGGCTGACGGCGGTGGCGGCGACCGAGGACAGGAAGAACTTGAGCGCGGCCTCGGAGGCGAGCCGGTCGCCGCGGCGCAGGGCGATGAGCCCGAAGACGGGCAGCGAGGCGACCTCGAGAGCGACGATGAGCGTGGCCAGGTCGCGGGCGGCGGGCAGCAGGGCGGCCCCGGCGGCCGAGGAGAGCAGCAGGAACCAGTACTCGCCGGGGGGCAGCTTGCTGTCGGCGACGGTGGTGAGCGAGAGCAGCGCGGTGAGCAGGGCGCCGCCGAGCACGAGGAACTGGATGGCGAGGGCGAAGCCGTCGGCCGTGTAGCTGCACACGGTGGGCTCGTCGGTCAGGCAGAAGGTGGCGCGGTCGTCGCCGAGGAGCGGCAGGAGGGAGAGGGCGGCGAGTCCGAGCCCGGCGACCGCGGCCCAGCCGAGCAGGTGCTTGTGCCGCTCGGCGAGGAAGAGGTCCGCGAGCAGGAGCAGCAGCCCGACGCCCGCGGTGACGACGACGGGGGCGAGCGCGACCCAGTCGACGGACTGGACCTGCTGCGCGGCGCTGGTCGCGCCGGCGGCGAGAGTGGCGAGGTCGGTCATCGGGCGACTCCCGGCAGGAGGTTCTGCACGGCCGGGTCGGTGAGCCCGAGGAGGAGCGCGGGCCACAGTCCGGCGAGGACGGTGAGGACGACGAGCGGCGTCCAGGCGGCGAACTCGTAGCCGCGGACGTCCGGGAGGGCGGCGGTCTCGGGCTGCCGTTCGCCCATGCAGACGCGCCGGACGACGAGCAGCAGGTAGGCGGCGGTGAGCAGGGTGCCGAGGCCGCCGAGGGCCATGAAGACGAGGAAGGCGGGGCGGCTGAGCCCGTCGGCGGGGTGGTAGGCGCCGAGCAGGGCGAGCATCTCGCCCCAGAACCCGGCGAGCCCCGGCAGCCCGAGGGAGGCGACGGCGCCGAAGGCGAGGAGCCCGCCGAAGCGGGGGGCGCGGCCGTAGAGCCCGGCGCCCCGGCCGCCCTCGGCGCTGCGGGCGAGGGCGTCGAGGTCGGTGGAGCCGGTGCGCTCCTTGAGGGCGCCGACGAGGAAGAAGAGCAGTCCGGTGACGAGGCCGTGGGCGATGTTGGCGAAGAGCGCCCCGTTGACACCCGTTCGGGTGAGGGTGGCGATGCCGAGGAGGACGAAGCCCATGTGGCCGACGGAGGAGTAGGCGATGAGCCGCTTGAGGTCGCCGCCGCCGCCCTGGCGGACGAGGGCGAGGCAGGCGAGGGAGCCGTAGAGGATGCCGACGACGGCGAAGGCGGCCAGGTAGGGCGCGAAGTACGCGGCGCCCTCGGGCGCGATGGGCAGGACGATGCGCACGAGGCCGTAGGTGCCCATCTTGAGCAGGACGCCGGCGAGGAGCACGGAGCCGACGGTGGGCGCGGCGGTGTGGGCGTCGGGCAGCCAGGTGTGCAGGGGCCACATCGGCGTCTTCACGGCGAAGCCGACGCCGAGGGCGAGGACGGCGATGATCTGGGTGGTGTGGCTGATCCCCGAGCCGTTGTCGGCGGCGAGTGCCACCATGTCGAACGTGCCCGCGCTGCGGCCGACGAGCAGCAGCCCGAGCAGCATGACGACGGAGCCGACGAGCGTGTAGAGGATGAACTTCCAGGCCGCCCGCGCGCGGCCTTCCCCGCCCCAGCGGGCGATCAGGAAGTACATCGGGATGAGCACCATCTCGAAGGCGAGGAAGAACAGCACGAGGTCGAGCACGGCGAAGGTGGCGAGCGTGCCGGCTTCGAGGACGAGGAGGAGGGCGACGAACGCCGTGGGGCTCGGTCCCTTCGGCGGGTTCCGGTAGCTGTAGAGCGCGCAGAGGAACGTCAGCAGGGCGGTCAGGACGAGGAGGGGGAGCGAGATGCCGTCGACGCCGAGGTGGAGCCGGATGCCGAGGGCGGGGATCCAGGAGAGGTCCGTGCCGCCCTGGATGTCCTCGGCCCGGTCGTAGTCGAAGCCCGCGGCGAGCACCAGGGCGGCGGCGAGGACGAGGCCGGTGACGGTGACGCCGTGGCGCAGCACGGCCTGCTCGGGGCCGCGTCCGCGCAGGCCGGGCGGGGCGGGCAGCAGGGCCGCGCCGGCGCCGAGCAGCGGCAGCACGACGACGGCCGCCAGGAGGTACTGCAGCACGGTGTCGTTGAGGGTGATCACGGCTCACGCTCCGGCGAGGACGACGGCGAGGGCCAGCACGATGGAGCCGGCGAGCAGGGCGCTCAGGTAGGTCTGGACGTTGCCCGTCTGGGCGAGCCGGACGGCCCGGCCCAGCCAGTTGGTCGTGGTCCCGGCGCCGCGCACGTAGGCGTCGATGACCTCGCGGTCCAGGAAGCGCACGAGAGTGGCGGCGCCGCGGACGGGGGTGACGAACGCCTTCTGGTAGAGCACGTCGAGGTGGAAGCCGTCGACGGCGGCGCGGTGGAGCGGCCCGAGGAGCACGGGCCCGGGGTCGACGGCGCCGTAGGTGACGGCGTGCCGCCACGCGCCCCAGGCGAGGGCGGCGCCGAGGGCGGCGGCGCCGGTGGCCAGGACGGAGGTGACGAGCGTCGGGCCGAGGCTTCCCCCGCCGAGCCAGTGCGGCAGCCAGTCGTAGAAGAGGCCGAAGGCGAGGGAGGGGAGGGCCAGCGCCCACAGGACGGCGGTCATGACGAGCGGCGGGTGCGTGTGCCCGGGCTCCGGCTGCTTCGCCTCAACTCCGGCGCCCTGCCCGGCGGCGGCCCCGGCGGCGGGCGCGCCCTCGGCGGCTGCCCCTCCGGCGGCCTCCGCGGCGGCGGCCTCCTCGGTGACGGCCCAGGCGTGGGCCTCGGTGGCGCCGGGCTCGGGCGCCGCGGCGTCCTCGGCGTCCGGGGTGCCGCCGTCGGCGGGAGCACCGGCCCCGGCCCCGGTGACGACGTGGGCGCCCCCTCCCGACGCGGCGACGGCGGCGGGCGCCACGGCGGTGAACGCGGCGGCCCCCTCGCTCCGGCAGGCCAGCAGCCACAGGCGGGCCGCGTAGGCGGCGGTGAGGGCGGCCGTGAGCAGCCCGGCCACGAGCACGATCCACCCGGCCGCGGCGGGGATGCCGTCGACGGGGTCGAGGGCTGCGTGCTCGGCCGCCCCGAGTACGGCCTCCTTGGAGAAGAAGCCGCTGAACGGCGGGATGGCGGCGAGGGCGAGCAGGCCGATCGTCAGCGTCCAGTAGACGTCGGGCACCCGGCGGGCGGTGCCGCCGGCGCGGGCCATGGCGGTGAGCGAGCCGGTGCCGGCGGCGTGGATGAGCACGCCGGCGGAGAGGAAGAGCAGCGCCTTGAAGGCGCCGTGGGAGAGGAGGTGGAAGACGGCGGCACCCCGGTCGGCGACGGCCAGGGCACCGGCGAGGTAGCCGAGCTGGCCGATGGTCGAGTAGGCGAGCACGCGCTTGATGTCGTCCTGGGCGAGCGCGGCCAGCGCGGAACCGGCCATGGTGACGGCGGCCAGCAGCGCGAGGACGACGAGGGCGGCCGCGGAGGCGGTGAAGACGGGCAGCAGCCGGGCCACGAAGTACACGCCCGCCGCCACCATCGTCGCGGCGTGGATGAGGGCGGATACGGGGGTGGGGCCCGCCATCGCGTCCGGCAGCCAGGTGTGCAGCGGGAACTGCGCGGACTTGCCCGCGACGCCCGCGAGCAGCAGCAGCGCGATGACCGTGGGGTGGTCGAGCTGGAAGTCGGCGAGCGGGGAGGTGAGGCGGGTGACGATCGTGGAGATGCGGAACGTCCCTGCCTCGGAGGCGAGGGCGAGGATGCCGATGAGGAACGGCACGTCGCCCAGCTTGGTGACGAGGAACGCCTTGAGCGAGGCGGCCCGGGCCGCGGCCGTCTCCCAGTAGTGGCCGACGAGGAAGTACGAGCAGATGCCCATGACCTCCCAGCCGACGAGCAGCACGATGAGGTCGTCGCTGTAGACCACGAGGAGCATCGCGGCGGTGAAGAGGGAGACGAGCGCGGAGTACGAGGCGTAGCGGGGGTCGTCGCGCAGGTATCCGGTGGAGTAGATCTGCACGCAGGACGCGACGACGGCGACGAGGACCGCGACGAGGACCGCGGTGCCGTCGATGTTGAAGGCCAGCTCGACGGGGAGGGCGGCGTTGCCGGTGGGGGTCAGCTCCGTGGCGGCGGTCAGCGGGGCCCGGCCGCCCTGCCGCACCGCGACGACGACGGCGAGCACGGCGGCGGTGAGCGTCGGCAGGACGGCGAGCGGACGGACGAAGCCGGGCGCCTTGCGCCCGGCGCCGAGCCCGCCGAGGGCACCGAGGAAGGGCAGGACGGGGACGAGGACGGCGAGGGTGGTCGTGCTCACGCGGCGGCCCCCGCGCCTCGGGCCCCGGCGGCGTCCGCGCTGTCCACGGCGTGCTCCTCGGCGTCGTCGGATGGGTGGTCGGGGCGGGCGGCGTCACCGGGCCCGGGGGGCGGCTCGGCCAGGTCACGCAGGCGGTCGACGTTGGACCCGGCCCGGTTGCGGTACACGAGCAGAACGATGGCCAGACCGATGCCGATCTCGGCGGCGGCGATGGCGATGGTGAAGAGCGTCAGGCTCTGTCCGGCGCGCAGGGTGTCGCGCAGCCACACGTCGAAGGCGACGAGGTTCAGGTTGACCGCGTTGAGCATCAGCTCGACGGAGATCAGCACGAGGACGGCGTTGCGGCGGGCGAGCACGCCGTACAGGCCGACGCTGAACAGCAGCGCGGCGAGCACGGCGGGGTAGACGAGATGCATCAGCGCTCCTCCTCCGGTGCGGTCGCCGCCCCGGAACCGGCCCCCGGACCGGCCCCGGGCCCGGCCACGGAACCGGCCCCCGGCTCCCCCTCGCCCGCCCGGCGGCGGGAGACGACGATGGCGCCGACGAGGGCGGCGAGCAGCAACACGGACAGCGCTTCGAAGGGCAGCACCCAGTGCCGGAACAGCGCCTCGCCGACGGCCTGGGTGGAGCCCTGCGGGGTGTCCACGTCGATCCAGGCGGTGGCGAAGGCGTCGACGACGACGGTGACGAGCGTCGCCGCCGCGGCCAGGGCCACCACAAGGGCGACCCAGCGGTTGCCGGAGTCGGCGTCCGGAGAACGGCCGATGGGCGCCCGGGTCAGCATGAGCCCGAACAGCAGCAGCACGACGACGGAGCCGACGTAGATGAGCACCTGCACCCAGGCCACGAACTCGGCGGTGAGCAGCAGGTACTCCACCGCGACGCCGCCCAGCGCGAGGACGAGCCACAGCGCGGCGTGCACGAGCTGCTTGGTGGTGACGGCCATGAGTGCGGCGCCGAGCGTGACCAGTCCGGTGAGGACGAAGGCGATCTCGACGCCGGTGGGCGAGAGGAAGCCGGGAGCGTTCACGGGCGCTCCCCCTCCTCGCCCGGCTCCGCCGCCGACTCGGCCGCGGCCTGCTGGGCGGCGGCCGCGGCCTTGTCTGCGGCCTTGCGGGCGGCGGCGATCTCCTTCGGCTCCTCGGCGGCCGGGTCGAGCGGCGGTGGCTCGGGCACCGTCCACATCCACTCGCGCAGCTTGTCGCGCTCGTGGGTGAGCTCTCGGATGTCCGTCTCCGCGTATTCGAACTCGGGGGACCAGAACAGCGCGTCGAACGGACACACCTCGATGCAGATCCCGCAGTACATGCACAGGGAGAAGTCGATGGCGAAGCGGTCCAGCACGTTGCGGCTGCGCTCGCGCCCGCCCGGGGTGACGGCGGGCACCGTCTCCTTGTGGGAGTCGATGTAGATGCACCAGTCCGGGCACTCGCGTGCGCAGAGCATGCAGACCGTGCAGTTCTCCTCGAACAGCCCGATGACGCCGCGGCTGCGCGCGGGCAGGTGCGGCTGCACGTCCGGGTAGTGCGCGGTGTGCGAGCGCCGCGTCATCGTCCGCAGGGTGACGGCGAGGCCCTTGGCCAGGCCGGAGCCGGGGAGGCCCATCAGGGGAACACCACCTTCACGACACCGGTGACGGCGATCTGGAACAGGGCGAGCGGCACCAGCACCGTCCAGGCGAACTTCTGGATCTGGTCGGCGCGCATCCGGGGCCAGGCGACGCGCATCCAGATCACCAGGAAGCTGAGCGCACCGGTCTTGAGCAGCATCCACAACCAGCCGAGCTGGTCGGAGAACGGGCCGTGCCAGCCGCCGAGGAACAGCACGGCGGTCAGCGCCGAGACGACGACGATGCCCGCGTACTCGGCCAGCATGAACAGGGCGAAGCGCAGCCCGCCGTACTCGGTGAGCGGGCCGAAGATGATCTCCTCGGGGGCCAGCGGCGCGTCGAAGGGCGGGCGGTGGAGCTCGGCGATGCCCGCGGTGAAGAAGACGAAGGCGCCGATGAGCTGCCACGGCAGCCACCACCACTCCCAGGCGTCCAGGATGCCCGGCAGCGAGAGCGTGCCGGCGGCCATGGTCACGGACGCTGCGGAGAGGAGGAGCGGCAGCTCGTAGGCCATCAGCTGAGCGGCGGTGCGCAGGCCGCCGAGCAGGCTGTACTTGTTGGCCGAGGCCCAGCCGCCCATGAGCTGGCCGAGCACGCCGACGCCGAGGACGGCGAGCACGAAGAAGATGCCCGCGTCGATGACCTGCCCGACCCCTCCGTCGGGCGCCACGGGGATGGCGATGAGCACGAGGAGGTAGGGGACGAGCGCGACCGCGGGGGCGAGGCGGAAGATCCGCCGGTCCGCCTCGGCCGGGACGACGTCCTCCTTCTGGGCGAACTTGACGCCGTCCGCGACGAGCTGGGCCCAGCCGTGGAAGCCGCCCGCGTACATCGGCCCGACCCGGCCCTGCATGTGGGCCATGACCTTGTGCTCGGTCTGGCCGACGAGGAGGGGGAGTGTCAGAAACGCCACGAGCACGGCGGCGAGCCGCCACGCCACGTCGAAGAATTCCATCTAGCCCTGGTCCTCCTCTCGGTCGGTGGTCCGGTCGTCGGTGTTGGTGTTGGCGTCGGCTTCGGGCTCGGCCTTGGGCGCGGCGGGCTCAGGCTTCGGCGCGGCGGGCTCGGCCTTGGGCGCGGCGGGCTCGGGCTTCGGCGCGGCGGGCTCGGGCTTCGGCGCGGCGACAGGCGCGGTTTCGGCCTTCGGCTCGGGCGGCTCGGCCTCGGGCTTCGGCTCGCGCCACGGCGCGTCGGCCGC
>NZ_JABLSI010000017.1 GCF_019303475.1 Streptomyces sp. JJ38 | reverse complement strand
GGCGCGCTCGGCGACGGCTCCGGTCGCGCCGCCCGCAGCGCCGTCGTCGCCGGGTCCCCGCCGCTGCCCGCGCCGACGGCCGGCCCGGGCTCGGGCTCGGGCTCGGGCCTCTCGGACCTCTCGGGCGTGGGTTCGGCGGTGGGCTCGGGCTTGGCGGGCGCCTTTGCCGCCGTCGCGTCGCCTCCCGCGCCCGGGGCGTCGTCGTCACCGGTCGCGTCGTCGCCGGTCGCGTCGTCGCCGGTCGCGTCGTCGTCCGCGTCGTCGTTCATGGCCTCGTCGCCGGTGGCGGCCTCGCCGTCGGACGTGGACTCGTCCCGGGCGTCCCGGGCGTCCCGGGCGTTCCCGGCGTCCTCGCCCGTGGCGTCGCCTCCGGCGGCCGCAGCAGCCCCCTCGGCCTCGCCTCGGGTCTCCGCGTCCTCCTCAACGTCTTCGGCGCCCTCGGCCACGTCGGGGGTCGGCGCCGCGTCGTCCTCGGCCTCCGCCGGGTCCTCGGCCACGGAGTCCACGTCGGGGCCCGGGCCGGGCTCTGGGGTGCCGTCGGTGCCGTCGGCGTCCCCGGCGCTCTCGGCCTCCGGTCCGGCGGGGGCCGCCGCGGGAGCCCGGAACATCGTCGTCGGGGTGTCGACGGCCGGGGCCTCGCCCCCGGCGGCGCCGCCGCTCGCCGCGGCCTCGCCGACGCCCGCCTCCGGCTTCTCCGCGGGTTCCGCTTCCGACGTCGGGGTCGTGGGGTTCCGGAAGGCCGCGCGGGGATCGGCCGACACGCTCGAGGCGGGAACCGATGCCTCGTCCGTTGCCGTCTCCCCCGACGACCTCCGCTGCTCCGACCTCTCGGGGGACTCGCCCGCCACCGTGCCTCCTGCCGTTCCGCTTTGTCGTACCCGTATCAGTGTCTCCTGGGCAGCGCGGTTCGCCCGGCTTCCCTGCCGCTAGACGAGTACGACATACCTATCGGTTCCACTACATTGCGGTCAGGCCCTCTCGACAGAACATTGTGAGAGGGGTCACCCTGTCATTCATCCACGCGGGGAGGCATGGATGGGCAGGAGCCGCAGAACAATTCCGGAGGAGCTTCTGCTGCTGGCTCTGGACCCGGCCACGGGTACCACGGCGCAGCCGCAGTCGCTTGACCTCGGCCTTGCCGGAGCACAGCTTGTGGAGCTGGCTCTGGCCGGGCGAATAGCCCCAGACGGGGACCGTATCGCCGTGGTGCTGCCACGGCCGACCGGAGATCCGACGCTGGACTCAGCGCTTGAGCTGTTGCGCAGGCGCGGCAGTCCGGTGCGTGCCGTCCACTGGGTCGGCGGGCCCCGGCTGGGGCTGCGTCAGACGTACCTCACGCATCTGGAGCGTTGCGGCATGGTGCATGCCGTCAACGGCCAGATGTGCGGGGTGCTGCCGACGACCCGCTACCAGGCGACGGACACGGCCATCAGCCGGGAGATCAGGGCCCGGCTCGATGCGGCGATCCGCACCGGCGTTCCGCCGGACCCGCGGACGGCCGCGCTGGCCGCCTTGGCGCACGCCGTCGGGCTGGGCAAGCACCTGTATCCGGGCAACGAGGGACGGTCGTGCCGGTCGCGGTTGCGCGACCTCATCCGGCACGACCCGATGGGCGGCCTGGTCGCCCACGCGGTGATGGACGTGCAGAACGGCGCGGCGGCGGGTTCGCGACGCCAGGCGGCTTCCGGTGGCGGGGCTGCCGCCCGCGGGGGCCGGTCCGCGTCGACGGCCTCGTCCACCGGCGGTGTGCCCGCGCAGCCCCGGCGGGCGGGCATGATCCGCGTCGCCGGCGTGCGCTGAGCCACGGCACGCCTCTGACCGCCCAGCCGGCACCCGCAGCCACCGGGTGCCGGCTCCGGGCCGCACGGGCGCGACCGGGCAGCCGCGGAGGTCGACACCCCGTGCGTGTGTTCGCCTACGGGCTGTGGTCGAATTTCCGGCAAAGTGCCGGTGCCGAGGCCTCGTTGCTGGCACCCTGCTGGAGTCAAGCGACCCTGACCAGCGGAGGTGCACGTCCGTGGCGTCCAACGTCAATCCCACTGTGAGAAGGCGCCGACTGGGTCAGGAGCTGCGCAGGCTCCGCGAGGAGAAGGGCATGACGGCCGAAGAGGTCGCCGACCGCCTTCTCGTCTCCCAGTCCAAGATCAGCAGATTGGAGAACGGGCGCCGCAGCATCAGCCAGCGGGACGTGCGCGACCTGTGCGGCGTGTACGCGGTCGAGGACCGCCGCATAGTCGAGTCGCTCATGCAGATGGCCAAGGAGTCCCGGCAGCAGGGCTGGTGGCACGCCTTCGGCGACATTCCCTACAGCGTCTACATCGGCCTGGAGACCGAGGCCGCGTCGCTGCGCATCTACGAGCCGCAGATCGTGCCCGGGCTGCTCCAGACACAGACCTACGCCGAGGCCGTCATCGCGGGCGCGCTGCCGGAGGCGTCCACGGCCGAGGTCGAGAAGCGTGTCCAGGTACGCATGCGCCGCCAGCAGCGCGTCTCCGCCCCGAACGAGCCACTGCGGCTGTGGGCGGTGCTGGACGAGTCGGCGCTGCGCCGCCGGGTCGGCGGCCGGCAGACGATGATCGAGCAGCTGGAGCACCTGTGTGAGCTGTCCCGGCTGCCGCACGTGACGGTGCAGGTGATGCCCTTCTCGATGGGCGCTCACCCGGGCGTCAACGGCCAGTACGCGATCCTCGAGTTCCCGGACACCGCGGACTCCACCGTCGTGTACCTCGAGGGCGTGACGAGCGACCTCTATCTGGAGAAGGCGCAGGACGTGCAGAGCTACAGCGTCATGTACGAGCATCTGCGGGCGCAGGCGCTCAACGCCGACGACAGCCGGGCCTTCATCCAGGACGTGGCCAAGGAGTACGCCCGCGAGACCTGACGCGGCCCGGAGGTGAGAAGGGCGGCACCGTACACCGCGGCATCGGAGTTGCGGAAGAAGCAGGCGGAATATGCCACACGGTCGAGTGAACGCCCCCTACGCGGTGGTGGATTGCCGAGTACGGTCGATCATGTGCCAGTAACAACACTGGCTTCTCATGCTGAATCCCTTCCATCGCGACATGGTGGGATATAGGGGAAGACGGGAGCAGACATGGCAATCCGGCAGGGCAAGACCACGCGGTGGGTGAAGTCCAGCTACTCCGGCGGCAACGGCGCCTGTGTGGAAGTGAAGTCCCCGCTGCGCGCGACGATCGCCGTCCGGGACTCGAAGAATCCGCAGGGCCCGTCCCTCGCCTTCGCCCCGGTGTCCTGGACGTCGTTCGTGGGCGCCGTGGAGGGCGGAGAGCTCGACCGCGCCTGACGGCCGCGAGCGGCCTGCCGTGCTCCGCGCCCGGCGCCTTCCGGCCGGTCCGCCGTCCTGGCCGAGAGCCCCGGGCGCGGCCCGAGGAGGCCGCTTCCTTCGGTAGCGCGCACCTGCCCCACGGTGGGCCGGTGCGCGCCGCCGTGTCTCCCCTCCCCGCGCACCCTGACGACGCCGCACTCCGACAGTCCCACCCCGCCCCCGGCCCGGGCCAGGCTCCGCCCCCGGCCCGGCGTCGTCCAGGCTCCAGCGCCGGCCGTGTGAGGGGCGGACGCGTCCGGCCCCCGGGCCCCGTCAAGGGGCGGCAGCCGTTGGGTTTGATGCGCGTTGGGCACTCAGCTCCTGCATGATCGGCGCATCAACCCCAACGGCTACGAGACAACCTCCGGGGTGGGTGACGGCGTGGAGCGGTGGGCCGGGAGCGGACGGCCTGAGCGTGTCAGACCGGATTCTCGAGCCCGGGCCCTGCCGTGTGCCGATCAGGCGGCGGCCCTGGGGGAAAGCGGTGGGGCCGGGAGTGGGCGGTCTGAGCGTGTCAGACCGCCGGACTCCCGGCCCCGGGCCCCGTCAAGGGGCAAGCACGCCGTGCGGACCCCCGTCGCCGTACGCCGTGCCGTCTATTTGGTTTTACGCGCCACCAAGAGATTACGACCTGGGTGCCCCCTCTTGTCAAGCGAGCTTTACGATGGGGGTTGAGTCCGCCGAGTGCGTAAACTTGATGAGACACCGGCTGCGGTGCGGACCAGCCGCAGAGGCCGACCACGAGGGGTGATGGGGTGGACAGGGGGACACCCGGGAACGGGCGCACCATCGCTGAGCGGCTGGACCATCTGATCGGGACGATCCACCCGCCCGACCGCGGGCCGCTGAGCTATATGGAGATCGCGGAGGCGATCAAGGCGAAGGCGGGCCCGGGCGGACAGACCGTCTCCCACGCCACCATCCAGAAGATCCGCAAGGGGGAGATCACCGACCCGAAGGTCTCCACGCTCACCGTCATCGCCGGGTTCTTCGGCGTTCCCGTCACCTACTTCTTCGACGACACCGTGGCCGACCGGGTGGACGCGAAGATCGCCAAGGTGAAGCAGCGGGTGGAGCTGACCCGGGCCCAGCGTGAGCTGGCGGACATGCTGGGGGACGGGGACGTGCGTGATGTGGCGGTCCGGATGAACGGGCTGTCCGCCGAGAGCCTGCGGGCGATTCGCGGCGTGGTCGACCAGGCCCGGCGGCTGGAGGGGCTGCCGGACACCCCCGGCCGGACCGAGTAACCGCGCTCGGTCGGCGTTGCCCGGGAAAGGGCGGAACCGTCGCCCTTGGCTCGATGTCTGCCGGGTTGAGTGGAGTCCTGGGCGGTCGCGGCCTTCCGAATCGAAGCCAGCGCACGATGAATTGTGCGTGCTGCGACCGGGAAGCCTTATTGACTGATAATCAGTCGCTGGAATTTGGTCTCTGGACTCCGGCAGAGCCTAAACTCGGGGCCCGAAGGAGTCCGTATGCCCAAGACGAGCCGCCGTGCCCGCTGCGAGGCCGTCGCCGACGCTCTCGATCTGCCCCGTCCGTTCGACCTCGACGTCCTCTGCGAGCGCATCGCCGCACAGCGTGGACGTCCCCTACGGCTGGTCCCGCTGGAGGCCGCGCCGGACGGCAGCCTGCCCTGCGGGGTGTGGGTGGCGACCCGGAACACCGACCTGATCTTCTACGAGCCGGCCACCAGTTCCTTCCACAAGCTCCAGATCGTGCTGCACGAGCTCTCCCACATGCTGCTCGGCCACGGTTCGCCCGACGCCGAGCGCCCGGCCTATGTGAGCCGGCTCATGCCGGAACCCGACAGCGAACCGGTCGAGGACGACGAGGACGAGCTGGACATGGACCAGCTTCTGCACATCCTCGGCCGCACCAGCTACAGCGACGACGAGGAGCGTGACGCCGAACTCCTGGCCACGATCCTCGGCGACCGCGCGGTCACCTCCGTCCCCGCGAAGTGCGACCAGGCCGCCGACGTCCTCGACCGGCTCAACGACGCCTTCGGATCCCCCATACGCTGGTGAGGAGCCCATGGAAGCCGCCGTACTGATCCTGCTCTGGGCCACCGTTCTGTGGCGGGTCCCGACCGCCTTCCGCAGCCCGAACCAACGGGTGCTGTGGGTGACGTTCTCGGCCCTGACGATCTCGATGACCCTGCGGCTTCCCGACGTCATGCGGGTCATCGACGACGGCACCGGTATCCACAACCTCTCCACGCTCCTCAAGCACGTCTTCGGCATCACCTCCGCCGCCGCGCTGCTGGAGTTCGTCTTCCGGATCACCGGCACGAGCACGGCCAGGGGCCGGACGTTCCGGTGGCTGCTGGCGGGCGGGACCCTGCTCGCGCTGTCCGTCCTGTTCTCTCTCACCCCGCGCGACGCGCAGGTGGCCGAGTACTTCGAGAGCAAGGCCGGCGCCGGCGCCGCGGCGACCGCCTACCTCATGGTCTGGTACGCCTACCTCGGCGGCGCCCTGCTCATCGCCACCCTGCTGTTCGTCGGGGCCCGCAGGCACGCGGCCGCGAGCTGGCTGCGCTCCGGGCTGCGCTTCCTGGGCCTGGGCACCGCGGCGGGTGTCGGCTACGCCCTCGTGCGCGCCGTCTACCTGGTGGCCGCGCTGCTCGGCGCGACCGACGACGCCCTGGACGCCGCCGTCGCCCACTGGACGGACGTGGCCAAGCACGCCGCCATCGTCCTCATCCTCGTCGGCAGCCTGCTGCCCGCCGTCGGTGTCACCCTGCGGGCGCGCCGGTCCTGGCGGCTGTTGCGGCAGCTCGGCCCGCTGTGGCGCGACCTGACGGAGGCGGTCCCCGAGGTCGTCCTGCACGAGGAGCTGGGCCGCTCGGAACTGCGGATGCGGCTCCACCGCACCGTGGTGGAGATCCGGGACGCCATGCTGGCGCTGGAGCCCTACGGTTCCGCCGCGGACCGCGAGCGCGCCGAGGCCGCCGCGGACGCCAGCGGGCTGAGCGGTGACGAGCACCACGCCCTCGCCAACGCCTGCCGCATCGAGGCCGCCCGGCGGGCCAAGCTCGCCGGACGCCCGCCCCTGGACCCCGTGCGCCGTCCCGACCCCGACGAGGACGCCGCCGTCCGCGAGCGCCTGCACGGCCTCGGCCGCCTCGGCGACCTGGACGCCGAGGCGGATCTCCTCCTTCGGCTGGAGGCCGCCCGGCACCACCCCGCCGTCCGGGGGTTCACCAGCCGCGGCCCCGAGTCCGTCCGTCAGGAGCCCGCACGACCGTGAGCACGCAGTCCGCGACCACCGCACCACCGCGCTCCACCGCCAGGCTGATCACCGACGGCTTCGAGCCGAAGAACTGGATCATCGCCCTCACCGTCCTCGTCGGCTGGCGGGTCGACGGGCTCGCCGGGATCGGCTGGGGGCTGTTCGGCGCGCTCTTCGCGGCCGTCCTCCCCGTCCTGTTCATCACCTTCGGCATCCGGCGAGGCACCTGGGCCGACCGGCACCTCGGCGTCCGGCAGCAGCGGCTCGTCGTCATGGTGTTCATCATCGCCTCGGTGACGACGGGCACCGTGCTGATGGGAGCGTTTGGGGCGCCCCGCGCGATGATCGCCCTCATCGCGGCGATGATCGCCACGCTCGTCGTCCTGATGGCGATCACGGTCGTGTGGAAGGTGTCCGTCCACGCCGCGGTGTCCTCGGGCAGCGTCGCGATCCTGGCCCTTGTCTACGGTCCGTGGGCGCTGTTGGCGTATCCGCTGGTGGCGCTGGTGGGATGGTCCCGGGTGGAGCTGCGTGACCACACCACGGCGCAGGTCCTGGCCGGCACCGGGCTGGGGGCGCTCGTCGCCGCGGGGACGTTCGCCCTGCTGGCGGGGACGGGAGCCGTGTCCGGCTCCTGGTGACGCCCGCGGCCCGGCCGCCCCGCCGCCCGGGCCCCGCGTCTCCGTGGCCGCCCGGGGCCCCCGCGTCCTCGTGGCCGCCCGGGCCCTCCGCCGTCCGCCGTCAGCCCTCGTCGTCCGCCGAGGGCTCCGGGAGCGGCGGCTCCGCGGCCTCCCGCCCGGCCAGCACGTCCAGCACCGCCTGCCCGAACTTGGCCAGCTTGTTCTCCCCGACGCCTCCGACCGAGCCCAGTTCCGCCAGCGAGCCCGGCATCCGGGTCGCGAT
This sequence comes from Streptomyces sp. JJ38, assembly GCF_019303475.1. Taxonomy (GTDB): domain Bacteria; phylum Actinomycetota; class Actinomycetes; order Streptomycetales; family Streptomycetaceae; genus Streptomyces. Next base: position 127,011 of record NZ_JABLSI010000017.1, on the reverse strand, counting down.
CTCCCGCAGCGTCGCGTCGTGGAAGACGACGTAGGCCGGGACGCCCTGCTCCTTCGCCGTCGCCGCCCGCCAGGCGCGCAGCGCCTCGAACCGGGGTACGGCCTCCTCCGGCAGCTCCACGGCCGCCTTCCGGCCGCCGCCCCCGGAGCCCCTCGCCCCGCCGGCGGACTTCGCCGTGGTCGCCTTCGGGTCCTCCCGCAGCGGCACCTCCCGGCGGCCGCCCAGCACCTCGGCGCTCGCCTCCGTCAGCACCAGCGTGCCGTACTCGCCCTCGACGGCCAGCAGGCCCGCCGCCACCAGCTGCCGCACCACCGAGCGCCACTGTGCCTCGCCCAGCTCCGTCCCCACCCCGAAGACCTTCAGCGCGTCGTGGTCGAACTGGATCACCTTCGCCGTCTTGCGGCCCAGCAGGATGTCGACGATCTGCCCGGCGCCGAACTTCTGGCCCCGCTCCCGCTTCAGCCGCACCACCGTGGACAGCACCTTCTGCGCCGCAACCGTGCCGTCCCACGTCTTCGGCGGCGTCAGGCACGTGTCGCAGTTCCCGCACGGCCCGCTCTCCTCGCCGAAGTAGGCCAGCAGCCGCACCCGGCGGCACTCCACCGTCTCGCACAGCGCCAGCATCGCGTCCAGATGGGACGACAGCCGCCGCCGGTGCGCCTCGTCCCCCGGGCCGACGTCGATGAGCTTGCGCTGCTGCACCACGTCCTGAAGCCCGTAGGCCAGCCAGGCGGTCGACGGCAGCCCGTCCCGCCCGGCCCGGCCCGTCTCCTGGTAGTAGCCCTCGATCGACTTCGGCAGGTCCAGGTGGGCCACGAAGCGCACGTCCGGCTTGTCGATCCCCATACCGAACGCGATCGTCGCCACCACGACCAGCCCGTCCTCGCGCAGGAACCGGGCCTGGTGCTCCGCCCGCACCGCCGGGTCCAGCTTCGCGTGGTACGGCACCGCCTCGATGCCCTGCTGCGTCAGCCACTCCGCCGTCTTCTCCACCGAGGACCGGGACAGGCAGTAGACGATGCCCGCGTCCCCCTCGTGCTCGGCGCGCAGGAGCTTCAGCAGCTGCTTCTTCGGCTCGCCCTTGGGCACGATGCGGTACTGGATGTTCGGCCGGTCGAAGCTCGCCACGAAGTGTCGGGCGTCCTGGAGCTTCAGCCGGGAGGCGATCTCCGCGTGCGTGGCCTCCGTGGCCGTCGCCGTCAGCGCGATCCGCGGCACCTGCGGCCAGCGCTCGTGCAGCTCCGAGAGCATCAGGTAGTCCGGCCGGAAGTCGTGCCCCCACTGCGCCACGCAGTGCGCCTCGTCGATGGCGAACAGCGAGATCTCGCCCCGGTCCAGCAGCCGCAGCGTCGACTCGACGCGGAGCCGCTCCGGTGCCAGGTACAGCAGGTCGATCTCCCCGGCCAGGAACTCCGCCTCGACCAGGCGCCGCTCCTCGAAGTCCTGCGTGGAGTTGAGGAACCCGGCGCGGACGCCCAGTGCCCGCAGGGCGTCCACCTGGTCCTGCATGAGCGCGATCAGGGGGGAGATCACCACGCCGACCCCGTCCCGCACGAGCGCCGGCACCTGATAGCACAGGGACTTCCCGCCGCCCGTCGGCATCAGGACCAGCGCGTCCCCGCCCCTGGAGACATGCTCGATGATCTCCTGCTGCTGCCCGCGGAAGGTGTCGTACCCGAAAACGCGGTTCAGGACGTCGAGGGGACTGCGCTGATCGGCCATCCGCCCATGCTAAGAGCGCCCCACGACACCCGTGCACCACATCCGGCCACCCGCCCCCGCCGGGCCGCCCCGCTCGGTCCTCGGCCCCGGCGCGCGGGCTCCGGCCGTCTGGCCCGTGCGCCGGTCGGCCATCCGGCCGCGGGCCGCTCGGCGCGGCCGGGCGCTCAGCGCCGCGCCATGCGGACCGCGCCCGCGCTCGCCAGGACCACCAGGGCGATGGCCAGGCACTGCGCCCACGACAGCTCCTGCCCCAGGACGAGGAAGCCCGCCGTCGCGGCCAGAGCGGGGGCCAGGCTCATGAGCACGGCGAAGGTCGCAGCGGGCAGCCTGCGCAGGGCGAGCAGCTCCAGGGCGTAGGGGATGCCGGAGGACAGGACCGCGATCGCCAGCCCCGGGGCGAGCACGGCGGGCTCCAGCAGCGTCCCGCCCGCGGACGCGGCGCCCAGGGGCAGGCTGAGCAGCGCGGCGACGGCCATCGCGATCGCCAGACCGTCCAGCCTCGGGAAGCGCGCCCCCGCCCGCGCGTTGAGGAGGATGTACGCGGCCCACATCACCCCGGCGCCCAGGGCGAAGGCGACCCCCGCGCCGTCGAGCCCGCTGAAGTCGCCCTGGCCCAGCAGATAGACCCCGGTCAGGGCGAGCCCCGCCCACAGCAGGCTGGCCGCACGGCGCGAGGTGACGACCGACAGCAGCAGCGGACCCAGTACCTCCAGCGTCACCGCCGGGCCCAGCGGGATACGGTCGATCGCCTGGTAGAAGAGGATGTTCATGCTGCCGAGCGCCAGGCCGAAACCGCAGGCCACCGCCCAGTCGGCGCGGGTGTAGCCGCGCAGCCGGGGCCGGGTGACGACCAACAGCAGCAGGGCGGCGAACGTCACCCGGAGCGCCACCGTGCCGAGCGCTCCCGCCCGGGGGAACAGCAGCGACGCGAAGGCTGAGCCGAACTGCACGGACACCGCCCCGAGCAACACCAGACCGACGCCGCCGAGGCTTCCGTACCCGGCGGCGCGACGTTGAAGAAGGGGGTCGGCCGTGGCCGATGCGTCTCTCACCGTGGTCGTCATGGTTCCACGCTAGAAAGCGGGGCGCGCGCCGTGAAATGCCGATTCCGCTCCGGTTATGCTGCTGAAGCATGACCATCGAGCTGCGGCATCTGCGGGCCTTCCTCGCCATCGCCGAGGAGGGCAACGTCACCCGCGCCGCCGCCCGCCTGCACGTCAGCCAGCCCGCCCTCTCCCGCACCCTGCGCCGCCTCGAGGACCACCTGGGCACCCGCCTCGTCGACCGCTCCACCCACCACCTGGAGCTGACCCCCGAGGGGCACACGTTCCGCGACAAGGCCGCCGCGGCCCTCACCGCCTTCGAGAACGCCGTCGACCCCGCGGGCCTGCGCCGCTGGCCGCTGCGCGTCGGCCACAACTGGGCGGCCCTCGGCGACCACACCGTTCCGCTCCTGCGCCGCTGGGACGAGACACGCCCCGACGTGCCCCTGGAACTGCTGCGCATCGACGAACACACGGCCGGCCTCGCCCAGGGCCGGGTCGACGCGGCCCTGCTGCGCGGCACCGTCCTCCCGCCCGGCTTCCGCACCGAGCCGCTGCTCCGGGAGGAGCGGGTCGTCGTCATGCCCGCGGACAACCCGCTGGCCTCCCAGCCCCGCGTCACCCTCGTCGACCTCGCGCCGCACCCGATCGCCCTGAACACCGTCTTCGGCACCACGACGCTCGACCTGTGGCCGCCCTCGGCCCGTCCCACCGCCACCATCGAGGTGGCCAACACCGACGAGTGGCTCCTCGCGATCGCGGCCGGCCGCGCCCTCGGCGTCACCACCTCGGCCACCCCGAGCAACCACGCCCACCCCGCGCTCGTCTACCGCCCGCTCGCGGACGCGCCCCCCGTCCCCGTCGTCCTCGCCTGGCGCGACGGGGACGGCCACCCCGCGCTCCCCGACCTCGTCGCCCTCACCCACGCCGTCCTCGCGTCCGCCGCCCGCTGAGCCGGGCCGCGCGACGGGGCTCCCCCTACCAGCCCCCGCCGAACAGTGGTTGCAGGGTCGCCGCCAGGCCCGACGTCACCGCGAACAGGCCGCCCACGCTGGCCAGGCCGGTGCTCGCGTCCTGGAAGAGCTCCTGCCGCAGCTGTGCCCAACGGGAACTCCAGAAGATCATCCTGAACTTCTGCCACTTGTGCTGACGCAGATGGCAGCCCATCAGCGCGCCGTGGCTGTTGTTGCGGCACGCCCCGCCCCGTCCCGTCGCCCCGCACCAGACGGGCACGTTGAAGAAGAAGTAGAAGCCGCACACGCCGGACAGCGCGACGAGTGCGACCGGCCCGAAATCAAGGCTCAGCCAACCGGCGATCAGGACCGCGAAGACGGCCCAGCCCCAGTACTTCCCGAATCCCCTCATGCGGACCCATGATCCGGTGGCGAGACGTGCCACGGACCGGCGCGAGCAGGGGCGCACCGGAGTGCACCGGCTACCGGCGTCGGCGCCGTCACACCAGCTTGCACCGGCACCGGCACCGGCACCGGCACCGGCACCGGCACCGGCCGGACCGGGCGGCCGGTGCCGGGTCGGTGGGCCGAACCGGTCGCCGGGGCCGGACGGTTGTCCCGGGCCGCCGCCGCGGCGATGCAGTCCGGCCAGAGCCGGGCCCGGGACCAGGCGAGAGCCGGACATGCCGGAGATCGTGCGGTGGGCGCGCTCACCGCGTTCCTCGCCCAGGTGGCGAACGGCACCGCCGGGGAGAAGGGCAAGCAGCTGGTCCAGTCGACGGGCGCCCCGGTGCGCGGTGGCGCGGGGCGCGTGTGGGCGGCGTCGGTCGCGCACGCCAGGGCGCTTCCGCGCGGCTCGACGGCAGTGCCGGTGGAAATCCCGCCCACTTCATCGGTCGGCCCGAGGCGACCGTCCCGGGGCGAACCGGGCGCCGTCATCGCGGTGGCCGCTGGTGGGGGCGGCCGCGCCTCGGGTGCGTCGCGCCGCAGCCGAGGCCGAGAGGGCGCGGCGGATGCGAACAGGTGTCGAACCTTTCACCCGCATGGGCTGAAATCTGTAGTGGCCGAAGTAGACATGCAATCGTGGCGGGGCTAGTGTGTGTTCCGTAGCCAGCAAGTCAGTGAGGCGCGGCAGACATGAACTGCCCGCACGCAGGACGAGGACGCGGCACGGCGGTGTGGCGAAGAGGCCGGAGCAGGATGTGGGCTCTCTCACTCGCCGCCGGCGTCGGCGGCCGGTGAGGTCGTCGGCAGGCGCGGCGTCCTGCGGTATCAGGAAGCCGGCAGAAGGAAGAGAGAAGGAGGAGGACGCCATCAGGATCGCCCGGGCCGGAACGGTCCGCCCGGGTACCGCAGGCCCCGGAACGGAAGGTGGTCCCACGGTCACGCATCCGCGATCCCCGCACTCTCCGCCGCCCGTCGGTGGCTGGTGCGGAAACAGGAGGCCGGCAGTGCAGTAAGCCGGCCGATGGTGTTACAAATCCCTCGGGGCCTTGGTGCCGTACGGCACCAAGGCCCCTCGACGCATTCCCCCATCAGAGGTGCAGATGACGGCAGACACACCGCTCGACCGAATCGACGACGACGACTACCCCGCTTACACCATGGGGCGAGCGGCGGAGATGCTCGGCACCACGCCCGCCTTCCTGCGGGCCCTCGGCGAAGCCCGGCTCATCACGCCCCTGCGCTCCGAGGGCGGCCACCGTCGCTACTCCCGCTATCAGCTCCGTATCGCCGCCCGCGCCCGCGAGATGGTTGACCAGGGCACCTCCATCGAGGCGGCTTGCCGCATCATCATCCTGGAAGACCAGCTCGAAGAGGCCCGGCGCATCAACGATGAACTGCGGCGCGGTGATGTCGGGTCCAGCCACACGACGGATGCCTGACCTGCACCCTTACCGCGCGGGCCGTAGCCCCACCCGACATGTCGTCGGCGGCTGGTCAGGCAGCGCCTCGCCCCCCCCGGCCCGGTACGGGCAGCCCGTGGAGACGAGCGGTCGGCTCGCAGCCGTCGACGTTCAGCCCGGCTCCTGCATCCCACCGCCTGTCCGCCCGTGATGCGCCGACCGCACAGGCCCCGGTTTAGCAGGTGCCGCCCGTGGAGTCCGGGCGATCAGCCTGACCGGGGGTGCCGAGCATCGCCGAAGCCTGCTGGAGCGGATCGATGATCCGCGCGGACCCGGGCTTGGGGGCCGTGTGGCAGGTGAAGCCGAGCTTGGTCATGGCCTTGACGACTTCGCCGCCGCTGAAGTCGCGGCGGTCCTGGCGGGTGATGACCTCGCCGACCTGCTTGGCGGGGTAGTGGCGGCGCCCGATGACCACGGAGTCGCCGGTGATCGGCTCAGGCTTGACGCCCTTCATCGATTCCAGGACGCCCCCCTTGGTGAGCTCGAACGGAAAGCGGGCGATGACACAACGCATGCTGCCTCACAGGAAGAGGGAAGGGAGAGGGCCGGCCGTGGTGGGTGGGTTCGGTTCGAGGGGGACGGTTCTAGGCCGCCGTGTCGGAGACGGAGCGCCGCGCGGGCCTGCGCCGGTTCGCCGAGGCGGGACGGCGTCGGCCGCGTGAGGTGGCGGCGCGCTGGGGGCGTTCGGCCACCGGCGCGGTGATGACCACGGGGACGCCGGAGGGGGCCTGGGCGCCGGTGATGCGGCGGAGGGACTCCGCGCCGGCGCGGACCTGCGTGGTCTGCGGGACGATGCCGGCCGCCGCCATGAGCCGGGTCATGGCACGGCGCTGGTCCGGGGTGACCAGGGTCACGACGCTGCCCGACTCGCCGGCGCGCGCCGTACGGCCGCCGCGGTGGAGGTAGTCCTTGTGGTCTGTCGGCGGATCGACGTTGACGACGAGGTCGAGGCTGTCGACGTGGATGCCGCGCGCGGCGACGTTGGTCGCCACCAGCACGCTGACGTGCCCGTCCTTGAACTGCGTCAGCGTGCGGGTGCGCTGCGGCTGCGACTTGCCCCCGTGCAGGGCGGCTGCCCGTACCCCGCTCTTCAGGAGGTGCTTGGTCAGGCGGTCGACGGCGTGCTTGGTGTCCAGGAACATGATCACGCGCCCGTCGCGGGCGGCGATCTCGGTGGTGGCCGCGTGCTTGTCATCGCCGTGGACGTGGAGCACGTGGTGCTCCATCGTCGTAACCGCGCCGGCCGACGGATCGACGGAGTGCACGACGGGGTCGCTCAGGTAGCGCCGCACGAGCAGGTCGACGTTGCGGTCGAGGGTGGCGGAGAACAGCATGCGCTGGCCTTGCGGCCGGACCTGGTCGAGCAGGGCGGTGACCTGCGGCATGAAGCCCATGTCGGCCATCTGGTCCGCCTCGTCGAGGACGGTGATGGAGACCTCGTCCAGTCGGCAGTCGCCGCGTTCGATGAGGTCCTTGAGGCGTCCCGGGGTGGCGACGACGACCTCGACGCCGCCGCGCAGCGCGTTGGCCTGTCGGCCGATCGACATCCCTCCCACGACCGTGGCCAGCCGCAGCCTCACCGAGCGGGCGTACGGGGTGAGGGCGTCGGTGACCTGCTGCGCCAGCTCGCGTGTCGGTACGAGCACCAGCCCCAGCGGCCGCCGGGACTCGGCGCGGCGCCCGGCCGTGCGGGCCAGCAGGGCGAGCCCGAAGGCAAGGGTCTTACCGGAGCCGGTGCGCCCCCGGCCGAGGACGTCGCGACCGGCGAGGGAGTTCGGCAGCGTCGCGGCCTGGATCGGGAACGGGACGGTCACCCCCTGCGCGTCCAGCGCGGCCAGCAGCTCCGCGGGCATGTCGAGATCGGCGAAGTGCTCCGCGGCGGGCAGGGCCGGGGTGATCGTCTTCGGGAGAGCGAAGTCACCCTGGGGCGCGGCGGGACGGCGGCCGTGTCCCTTGTTGCGGGACCGCCCGTCGGAGCGGCTCGGGGCCGACGAGCCGAAGCGGTTGCCGTTCTTGCCTGCGACGGCGCCGTTCCGGGGCCGGGCGGAGCGGTTGTTCGTGCGGGTGCGGTTCATGTGGAACCTTCCTCGATGCGGCGCGTATCAAGGAATTCCCGCAGCAGGAAACTGCTCGGAGAATTGCAAGAACAGGCCGAATGGAACGCGTAAACAGATCGCGTGCTGTGGTGCGGTGGAGAGGAGATGCGCGCTGTCCTCAAAAGGGAAACCGCCGGCGTGCGACCGCGCATCTCAGGTGTGTGTTCCCTGGGTTGCGAGAACGTGCGGGGTATATGCAGTCGGGGCCCGCACCCCAAAGGATGCGGGCCCCAACCGGACAAATACGCGTCAGCGTCAGGCGGGAACGATGTTCTCGGCCGTCGGGCCCTTCTGGCCCTGCGCGACGTCGAAGGTCACCTTCTGGCCTTCGAGCAGCTCACGGAAACCCTGGGTGGCGATGTTCGAGTAGTGGGCGAACACGTCGGGGCCGCCACCGTCCTGCTCGATGAAGCCAAATCCCTTTTCCGAGTTGAACCACTTCACGGTGCCAGTAGCCATGTCTTTATCTCCTTACGGGGCAGTCAGCCGACGTCCGTACTGCACGGACGCCGCGTCGCCGTGATGATCACCCCGCCGGAAAAGACCGGTGTCAAAAGTACCTCCAGTGGCATGAGAGCCGACCGTGAAGGACCTGGAATTCGGGAACCACAACTGCAACTGGGTCAACGGTAGCACGCCACAGTGGTCCACGTGGATTGAATCATTTCAGCACCTCGTCGCGGTAAGGAAACTACCCGCACCTTCGGTCAAACTCTTATCCCGCCGATGCAGATACCCTGTCGCCCAGGCGGCGCTGGTTCGAGGCCGGGCGCGAACCAGCCGAGCCCAGGCGGCCCAGGCTGGGGCCCGGGGTCATGCCCCTACATCCCGCGCCGCGTTCCCTCCTGGTTCAGGTCCACGGCCTGACCTGCGGTCTGTACGGCCGGTCTTGAGCCGTGGGAGGATGCAGCCCATGACGTGCTTGCGAAGGGGCCGTGCCGCGTAGAACACCGGCTTCACTTCGGTCGCGGGGGCGCGGCTGGGGAAGGCCCTGGGTTCGGTATCGCGATGTCCCAGGCCTGTCGGGAGCGGCGAACGCCGCCGTCCGCGCGCTTGAACGGGAACGGTTGTCTCCGGGCATCGTGGCAGTGGCGCTGAGCGTGTGGTCCGTGCGCGTCCACGGCACGAAGCGCCGGTGGAGGCAGTGGGAGGCCGAGTTCACCTGCCCGTGCTGCGGCGAGGGGTGGGCTCGGGACACGCTGCAGGACGCTCTGTTCATGCTTCCGCGAAGGGCCTCCGGCGAACTCCGTTCGCAGGTGGAGCGCTTGGACATGGTGTTACTCGGGCGAACGCATCACGAGCCGACGGCAGATCCGGAGTTGGAGTGGTGGCACCGCAGGTGCTGACCGGGTACCCACGCAGCCCACGGATTCGTTGGTTCCTGGACGACTGGTCGCGGGATCTGACGGAGGCGGAGTGGCGACGTCCGGAGCCGCTTCTACCGACGGGCATCAACTGCTGTGGGCGGTGACGCGATCACCGACAGGTGGTCAACGGCATGCCTCACCGGGGGCGGGCCGGGGCGCGGTGGCGTGATCTGCCTGGGGACTTGACCGGTCGGGGGAGGCCGTCCACCCCGAAGCCCGTACGGCAGGCCCGCTGCGCCCAAGCCCTCGCTCCGGTACGGCATGAGTACGGCGACCGCATCGCGCCGATCGGCGAGCCGGAAGCGGCCGACCACCCACGATCCACCAGACGCTCCAGGCCGCCGGCGCCGGCATCCACCCACCGGGCGCCCTGATCGTCACCACCGCCCTGGCCGACGGCAGATGCGGTGGGATGGCGCCTTGCGTCTCCGCGGGATCAGGTCAGCCGCGCGCTCGGTGGGTTTCCCGCCTGGCTCGGTCGATCGCGGCAGCGACTGCCTCTCCCGTGGCGCGCACGCAAACGGCCCCGGACGAGACGTCCGAGGCCGGGTCTGCCCCGTCTGGGAGAAACTCCAGATCAGGGCCATGCGTTGAGTGCCCCCGGCAGGATTCGAACCTGCGACACCCGCTTTAGGAGAGCGGTGCTCTATCCCCTGAGCTACGGAGGCGGGGATGCGCCGGGGTCAGTGTAGCGGCCGGGTGGTGGGGGAGGGGGACGCGGGGCGTGGGAGTGGGTGACGCAGGTCACCGGGAGTGCGGGAAATAAGTGGGGAGCAGGTCCCCGTTTGTGGTGGTGTTGGAGTTGACCGAAAGGGGGTGCCGGCATGCGGGCCGACGCGCTGCGCAACCGGGAGCGGATCGTGGATGCCGCCCGGGAGCTGTTCGTCGAGCTGGGCGCCGAGGTGCCGCTCGACGAGGTGGCCCGGCGGGCCGGGGTGGGCAACGCGACGTTGTACCGGAACTTCCCCGACCGGGGCGCCCTCGTGCTGGGGGTCGTGCAGCGGGTCACGGACCGGATCGCCGAGCGGGCCGAGCGTGCGCTGGACGACGCGGATGACCCGTTCGAGGCGTTGTGCGGCTTCGTGTTCGGAGCCGTGGAGGAGCGGATCGGGGCGCTGTGCCCGCTGATCACGCAGACGGTCGACCACGAGCACCCCGAGTGGGTCGCGTCGCGGGACCGGTTGCAGATGCTCGTCGACGCGGTGCTGGTGCGGGCCCAGGAGGCCGGGGTCGTGCGCACGGACGTGGCGGTGGGGGATCTGCTGATGGCGCTCAGCCAGCTCAGCCGGCCGCTGCCGGGCACCGGTTGCGCCCGGTTCGAGCCCTTCATGGCCCGGCACATCCAGCTTTTCCTCGATGGGCTGCGGGCCCCGGCCGGCTCCGAACTGCCGGGCTCCCCGGTGACCTTGGAGGCGCTGCGGCAGCCCGAGTGACTCCAGCTCTCTCCGTTCTCTTCCCGTTCTCTTCCCGTTCGTTCTCTCTAGGGGGATTCCGTGGTGTCCGACGCGCCGCCCATCCAACCTGATCCGCAGCGATGGAAGGCCCTGGCCTTCATCGCCACCGCCCAACTGATGGTCGTGCTGGACGCCACCATCGTGAACATCGCACTGCCCTCGGCCCAGCAGGACCTGGACATATCCGAGGCCAACAAACAGTGGGTCATCACGGCCTACGCGCTCGCCTTCGGCGGGCTGCTCCTCTTCGGCGGCCGGATCGCCGACCTGTGGGGACGTCAGCGGACGTTCGTGACGGGGCTGATCGGCTTCGCCCTGGCCTCCGCGCTCGGCGGCATGGCCGTCAACCAGGGCATGCTGTTCGGCGCCCGGGCCCTCCAGGGCGTGTTCGGCGCCCTGCTCGCCCCGGCGGCGCTGTCGCTGCTGTCGGTGATGTTCACCGATGCCAAGGAGCGGGCCAAGGCCTTCGGCATCTACGGCGCCATCGCGGGCGGCGGCGGTGCGATCGGCCTGATCCTCGGCGGCGTCCTCACCGAGTACCTGGACTGGCGCTGGACCTTCTACGTCAACATCCCGTTCGCGGCTGTCGCGGCCGTCGGGGCGGTGCTGTTCATCCGGGAGCCCGCGGGTGCCCGGAACCGGTCCTCCCTGGACATCCCCGGGGTGGTGCTCTCGACCACCGGTCTGGTCGCCCTCGTGTACGGCTTCACCCGGGCCGAGGAGTACGGCTGGACGGACGCGGGGACGCTGGGGACGTTCGTGGTGTCCGCTGTGCTGCTCGTGGCCTTCGTCGTCACGGAGGCCCGCACGAAGGCGCCGCTGCTGCCGCTGCGCGTGGTCGCCGACCGCAACCGCGGCGGCGTGTACCTCTCCCTCGGTCTCGCGATCATCGCGATGTTCGGCCTGTTCCTCTTCCTCACCTACTACCTGCAGTTGGTGAAGGGCTACAACGCGATGACGACCGGCTTCGCGTTCCTGCCGATGATCGCCGGCATGGTGACCGGCTCCACGCAGATCGGCGCGCGCCTGATGACGCGGGTGCGGCCGCGGTTCCTGATGGGGCCCGGGTTCCTGGTGGCCTCGCTCGGCATGCTGCTGCTGACGCGGCTCGACCTCGACAGCTCCTACGCGGCCCTGATCCTGCCCGCTCAGCTGCTGCTGGGCCTGGGCATGGGAACGGCGTTCATGCCGGCGATGGCGCTCGCGACGCACAACGTGCGGCCCCAGGACGCGGGAGTGGCCTCCGCGATGGTCAACACCTCGCAGCAGGTGGGTGGCGCGATCGGTACGGCTCTGCTGAACACCATCGCGGCGAGTGCCGCGGCGTCCTACGTTCCCTCGACCGCGGTGGTGGGTGACGTCCGGATGCTCGCGGTCGTGCACGGCTACACGACGGCGATCTGGGTGGCGTTCGGCATTCTGCTGGGCGCCTCGGCCCTGGCTTTCACACTGGTCAACGCCCGCGGCCAGCAGGGCGGTGGCCCGGTCGCCGGAAGCACGAAGGACGCGGACGGCCCGGAGCCGGTGCCGGTGCTGGCGCACTGACGACGGCGGGGAACGGGGCGGCACCGGCGCACGGCCGGTGCCGCCCCGGCGCGCGTGTCCGCGACCCCTCCCTGGCGCCGTCCGGGTGGCCGGGTCAGACGTGGACGGGCCGTTCGGCCGCCCGGCGAGGCGGCGGGACGGGGTCGGCCATGGAAGCCTGGGCGAGCCGGGCCAGTTCACGGCGGTCGAGGCCGGCTGACGGGAGCGGCGGGTGCGCCCGGACCGTGACGGCGAGCCCGGCGCACCGCGCGACGTGGCGCAGGGACGTCAGGAACGACGACTCGCCCACGTAGGCGGGGACGGTGCTCGGCTCGCCGTACTGACGGTAGCCGAGGGTCACCGCCTGTACGGGGGCGCCCGCGTCGACGGCGGCCTGGAAGGTGGCCCGGCGGAAGGGCCCGCCCGGTGCCGTGCACCAGGTGGTGGCCGCGGGGAAGAGGGCGACGGGCCGCCCGGCGCGCAGGACGGCGGCGACATCCGCGACGACGTCGGGCAGCGTGCGGACGGCGTCCCGGTCGATGAACAGCGTGCCGGCCCGGCGGGCGAGCCGTCCGAGCACCGGCCACTCCGCCACCTCCCGCTTGGCGAGCAGCGGGGTGGGCGCGGCGGCGAGCAGGGCGATGGCGTCGAGCCAGGAGATGTGGTTGGCGACGATCAGCGTTCCGGGGCCGTCGGCCGGATGACGGGGGCCGAAGCCGGGCAGGGGCGCACCGGAGATCTCCAGGGCGATGTCCAGCGAGCCGAGCACACCCCGGGCCCGGTCGCGCAGCAGCACCGGGTCGGCGAGCGCCTCGCCGTCGCGGGCCGCCCGCCCGACCGTCGCGCCGAGGGCGGACAGCCGTCGGGCGGCGGTCGCGGCGGACACCGTCCGGGTGGCGCGCCCCACGCACCTCGCCGTGCACGAGGAGGTGACGCGCCAGAGCGTCACCGCTCCGCCCCGCTCGCCGTCTCGCCGAGGAAGTAGCGGCGGTAGCGCTCGTTCATGCGCTCCATGTCGAGCAGGGTGAAGAAGTCGGCGGTGTGGAACTCGGGGTCATGGGCCGGGGGCTCGCACAGCCAGGCGCCGACGCGCAGGTAGCCGCGCAGCAGCGGGGGCAGATGGGTCGGCGAGGTGTGCTCGGGGGCCGGCGCGACGGGCCGCCAGGGCTGCCGCGGGGTGACGCGCAGCGCGTCGGGGGCGGCGTGTCTGCCCTCGGCGAGCCGCCAGGCGGTGTGCGCGGCCCGGCCGCCGTCGGAGAGGGGCACGGAGGCACAGCCGGCGAGGTAGCGGTGGCCGGAGAGCAGGACGTAGCGGGCCAGCGCCGACCAGAGCAGGTTGATCACCGTGCCGTTGCGGTGGTCGGGGTGGACGCAGGAGCGGCCCGCCTCGATCAGCGTCGGACGCAGGGCGGTGAGCGAGGCGAGGTCGAACTCGCCGTCGGAGTACAGCCGCTCGCTACGGCCGGGCGGCACCAGCCGGTAGGTACCCACGATCGTGTCGGATCCGCGCTCCGTGACGACCAGGTGGTCGGCGATCTCGTCGACGTCGTCGATGTCGTGGCCCGCGAGCGGGGTGTGGAGCCGGGCGCCCATCTCCTCGGCGAAGACCTGGTGGCGGAGCCGCTGGGCGGCACGGATCTGCTCCGTCGTGTGCGCGACGGACGCCTCGTAGCCGGGCGAGTCCGGCTCGGCGGCGCTCGCGAGGTGGGCGCTGGGGAGCTGGGCGTTCGCGAGGCGGGTGTTCGCGTCATGGCGGGTGTCATGCGAGGTGGCACGCGTGGATGTCGCGGGCATGGTGACTCTCACTTCCGTGGCGTCCCGGGGACGAAGGACCAGGGCGCGCGGAGACCGCGGACCCTGCCGTGCAGGCTGTCCGCGTGGGTCGGGAAGAAGTGCCGGGCCCCCGCGACATAGGGGTGTTTCCGGCGTGCGGTAGGGGGGTGCGGGCGGTTCGGTTCGGCGCCGTTAACCCGGCAGTGACTTCTCGTACCAGGCGACGTCCCAGTAGCGGCCGAACTTCCGCCCGGCCTCGCCGAACGTCCCGACGTACCGGAAGCCGAACCGGGCGTGGAGGCGGACGGAGGCCTCGTTCGGGAGCGCGATGCCCGCGAAGGCTCGGTGGACGTCCTCGCCGGCGAGCTCGGCGAAGAGGCGGCGGTAGAGGAGGGCGCCGACGCCGCGCCCGACGGCACGCGGGCCGAGGTAGACGGTGACCTCGACGGAGCCCGCGTAGGCGGGCTTGGCCCGGAACGGGCTGCTCGTGGCGTAGCCCAGCAGCCTGCCGGGGGCGGGCACGCGGGCGGGGGTCGGCGCGTCGGCGCGGCCCCCGTCGGACGCGGAGACGCGCTCCTCCGCAACCAGGAGCCGGTGGGGGCCGTCCTTGGAGTAGGACAGCAGCCACGGACGTCGCTCGTCGGGGGTGAACGGCGTCAGGTCGAATGTGATCGGCGTCTCAGTGACGTAGTGGTTGTAGAGCGCCGTCAGGGCGTCGAGGTCCTCCTCGTCGCCCGGTCTGACCTGCACCTCTGCCGGGGTTGCCACGCGCCCCCTCCAGGTTGCGGCGGGCCAGGATACTGCATGATCAAAAAAACGGCGGGCAAGTTGGGAATTCTGTCCGGATTCGACTCGTTGAGATGTTCGGAAACGGTTACCCGGTCAGGCAGGACGGAAGTTCCGGACGTCCCCAGACACGGGTGTCCGGTCCGCCACCGCCCAGCAAGTGACACACGCAAGGGAGAGCGCATGGCAACCCGTGCCGTCGCCCGTCGTCAGCAGCCCGCCGTCGAAGGTGCTGAAACGGCGAACAGTGCGCGCGTAGGCGGCGATGTCGCCGACCGTGACCTGGTCGGCATGTACCTCGACGAGATCGCCCGCACGCCACTGCTGGACGCCGCCAGGGAAGTGGAGCTCTCGCTCGCGATCGAGGCCGGGGTCTACGCCCGCCGCATCCTGGAGGGTGCGGAGGAACCGCTCGCCGGTGGAGCCGGTGAGCAGGCCACGCGCGAGGAGCTCGAGGCCGTCGTAGCCGAGGGCGAGCGGGCGAAAGATGTCTTCATCCGGTCCAACCTGCGCCTCGTGGTCGCCGTCGCCCGTCGGTACCCGCGCAGCGGCCTGCCCCTGCTCGACCTGATCCAGGAGGGCAACGCGGGCCTCGTGCGGGCCGTGGAGAAGTTCGACTACACCAAGGGCTTCAAGTTCTCCACCTACGCGACGTGGTGGATCCGTCAGGCGATCACCCGCTCCATCGCGGACCAGTCGCGCACGATCCGGCTGCCCGTGCACCTCGTCGAGGAGCTCGGCCGTATCCGGCGCGTGCAGCGGGAGTTCGGCCGCGAGCACGGGCGCGAGCCCGAGGCGACGGAGATAGCCGCCGAGCTGGGATCCTCGCCCGAGCGCGTCACCGACGTGCTCGACTGGGCGCGGGACCCGGTGAGCCTGAACATGTCCGTGGACGACGAGGGGGAGACGCAGTTCGGCGATCTGCTGGAGGACACCTCGGCGATCTCGCCCGAGCAGTCCGTGCTGACGCTGCTGCGCAGCGAGGAGCTGGAGAGCCTCATCGGCCGGCTCGACAACCGGACGGCCTCCATCATCCGCGCCCGCTACGGGATCGAGGACGGTCGCGAGCGGACGCTGACCGAGGTCGGCAAGCAGCACGGGCTGACCCGCGAGCGGATTCGCCAGATCGAGAAGCACGCGCTGATGGAGCTGAAGCGCATGGCACGCGACACCGGTTTCGACGCGGCGGCGTAGCTTCGGCGGTTGGACGCTGCGCCCCGGGCGGGACGGGCTCTCGCCCGGGGCGCGCCGGGAGGTGTCAGGAGCGGAACACGGCCGGTGGGCGGCGTGCGGCCCTGGCGGCAGGGCCGCACGCGCCGACCAGCCTCGGGGGCTCCACCGTCGCCGGGCACAGGGGTGACCTGCCCACGTGCGCTCGCGACGGCCTCGCTCAGGCCCGGTCGTAGAGGTCCCGGTAGGCGGGGATCTCGCCATGGGCGGTGCTCACGGTCTCGGCGGCGAGCACCGCCTTGACGATCGCCCGGGTGAGTGTGTCGGCCCCGGCGGCCAGGATCGCGTTCAGCTCCGCCGGCCCGGCGGGCTCCCGCCGGCCCGCGGAAAGGGCGAACACCGTGTCCCCGTCGTGCATCAGGTGCGCGGGACGGATGGCACGGGCGAGCCCGTCGTGCGCGCACCCGGCCAACTTCTGCGCCTGCGCCTTGGTGAGCGCGGCGTCCGTCGCGATCACGGCCAGCGTGGTGTTCAGCGGCGGCATGCCGAGCGCGGCCCGAGCGCGTTCCAGCCGCTCTCGGGCGGCAGTGTGCCGCTCGGGAGCGGGGGGTGCGTAGCGGCCCGCGAACAGCTCGCCGTAGAGCACGCCGGACTCCGGGTCCAGCACCGTACCGACCGCGTTGACCACGGCCAGCGCGGCAACGGTCGGCCCCGAGGACAACCGCGTGGAAGCCGTGCCCACGCCGCCCTTGAGCCCGGCCGTCACCGCCCCCGTGCCGGCACCGACGTTCCCCTGCGCGACCGCGCTCCCGCTCGCTCGCGCGTCCTCGGCGGCGGCCCGCCCCAGGGCGGCGTCGGGACGGGCCCGCCAGTCCCCGCCGCGGCCCAGATCGAAGAGGCAGGCCGCCGGAACGACCGGCACCACCTGCGCCGGGTCCGGCCCGACCGGGACCCCGCGCCCCTGCTCCTCCAGCCAGGACGCGACCCCCGTCGCGGCGTCGAGCCCGAAGGCGCTGCCGCCGGTGAGTACGACGGCGTCGACACGCTGCACCACGTTGCGCGGGTCCAGGGCGTCCGTCTCGCGCGTCCCCGGCCCGCCGCCGCGCACGTCCACGGCGGCCACCGCACCGCCCTGGGGCGCGAGCACTACGGTGGTGCCCGTGAGCCAGCCGTCGTCGGCGCGCTGAGCATGGCCCACGCGCATCCCCGGCACGTCGGTCAGCGCGTCGTGTGGGCCCTGCTCCCGCCGGTCTCCGGCCGTCGCCCGGCCGGGCCCAGCGTGCCCTGTGTCGCCGGTGCCGCGCGGGGCGGGACGGGTTTGTCGCCTGATCTCGGTTTCGTCAGCCACGGAACATGGGTACCAGCTCCCGCGGCGCGAGGAACGGTGCCGGGGCGTACAGCGAACGTTGATCAGACGTTCATGCGTGCCCCGGACGCTGGACGGCATGTCGGCGGATCAGCACCAGAACAGCAGCCCCCTCGCGTCGTCCCCTCCGGGCCTTCCGGCCTTTCCGGAGTTCGGTTCCGCGGGGGGCCCGGCACGGGAGGCCGGGCACCCGACCGCCAAGACCGGCCGGAACGGCGGGGGAGGCCACGAAGGCGAGCGGCCGCGGCCTTCCACGCCACCGCCGACGGCCGAGTATCTGCATCCGCGACTCCTGGGCCAGGCACGGCTGGCGGCCGGTGCCCTGCGCCGGCTCGGGGCCGTCTCGGGAGAGCGCGTGGCCGTGCTGCTCCCGATGTCCCCGGAGTCGGTCGTGGTGACGATGGCCTGCGGACGCCTGGACGCGCTGCGTGTGTCCCTGCCGATGGGGGCCCCGGAGCCCACCCTGCGCCAGGCGCTCCGGGAGGCCGGAGCCCGGATCCTGGTCGTCGCCGACGCCTGTGAACACGCCGGGGGGCTCTACCCGGCCAAGCAGCAGGCCGACCGGGTCCTGGCCGACTGTCCCACGGTGCGGTCGGTGATCGTCGTGCACCACGTCCCGCGGCCGGTGCCCTGGGTGCCGGGGCGTGACCTGTGGTGGCACCAGGCCCTGGATAGGCTGGGACCATGACCGCATCGCAGGACCCCGCCCGCCGGCCGGAAGCGCCCGAGCCCGGCGCCCCGCGCGATCCGGCGGCCGCGCTGGACTTCGGCGATCCGCTGAGCCGTCCCAGCGCGGACGACACGGATCACGGCTGGGGCGGATCGTCGTCGGCGACGACCGGAGACGCGGCGGCCGACCTGGCCCGGTTCCTGGACGAGAAGCCGCCGCACCACCTGTGAGGTATCCGCTCAGGAACCCCGGTTCTGCCCGCCGTCCCGGGGCCCGGCGACGACGGCCTCCTGGCGCGGCTCGGAGCCGTCGCGCTGCGTGACGAGAGCGTCCCGGATCTCGGAGAGGACGTCCAGCTCCGTCTTCGCGGGCGGGGTGTCGTCCACGGGCTGACGGGCGGCGACCCGCTGCTTGTAGCGGTTCATCGGCATGATCATGAGGAAGTAGACGACGGCCGCGGTGATCAGGAAGGTGATCGACGCGCTGATGACCGAACCCCACTTGATCGTGATGCCGGCGATCGCCTCGCCCGTCTCCGGGTCCACCACGCAGGGGGACTTCAGGCAGGACTCGTAGGCGTCCAGGTCCTTCGGCCCGATCGCCCCCACGACGGGGTTGATGACGCCGTCCACCACGGAACTCACGATCTTGGTGAAGGCGGCGCCGATGACGACGGCAACGGCCAGTTCGACCACGTTGCCCCGCATCAGGAATTCCTTGAATCCCGCCAGGGCGCTCTGCTTCTCGCTCAACGGACTGCCTTTCTGTGCGTGCTGACGCACACGCTCGGGGGTGGGGCGCGGTGTGCGTCGGAGTGCAGGCTTCCGCAACACCGCACCCGGCACGCTGCACGAGCGCCGTCCCGCCTGTCCAATCCGGTGCCCTCGTACGGCTGGTGTGCAGCGCACCTGTGCGGTAGACGTACGTCGGGCGACAGGAGGAGTTCATCGCAGCGTCACCGCCAGGGGCGCCCCCAGGGCCGCACGGCCGAGCAACCGGGCGGCGGTGGAACGCGGTACCGAGAGAACCACCAGCGCGCCGTGCGCGGCAAGCGACCCGGTCACAGCCCCACCCGCGTCCGTACGCGTCTTGCGTTCGGGTACCCGGACCACCCGGGCCCGCCGGGCCAGGACATCCGCCGTCGCCCCGCCGTCGGGCTCGGTGCGCGCCCCGGCAGCCGCGTCGGCTCCCGGAACCGGCCCGGCGCGTGATGCGCCACCCTGATCGGCGGCGGCGAAGGCGGAGGTGGGCGGACCGGCCAGGACGTCCACCCGGTCGCCCGGTTCCAGCAGCCGGACGACCTCCTCGTCGGCGATCCGTACCGGGGCCCGCACCAGCTCCTCCGGTGCGGTGCGGGGAGGCGGTGGCTCCTGCTCGGTGGCGGTGCCCTGCCCCGCGCCCGGTGGGCGCTCGGGCCGGGGTGGGTCGGCACCCCCGCGCGCCGGGCTGAGGGCGACCAGGAGCACGGCGCCCAGCGCCAGGCCCAGACCGGCCGTGCGGCGCACCCGGCGAAGGGCTGTGCGCAGCCGGTGCCGCAGCAGAAGCCCGGCCCGCACGGGAGGGAAGGCCGGCAGAGGCGTGGTGGGCGGAACGGAGGCCGTGGCCGCGCAGAAGGCTCCCGGCGGCGCGGAGTCCGGCCGCGCGGACTCCGGCGGCGCGGACCCAGACCGTGCGGACCCAGACCGTGCGGACCCAGGCGGCGCGGACCCCGGCGGGAGAAGCCCGGGTGGCGCGGAGCCCGGCGGCACCGTGCCGGGGGCAGCCGGGGTGGTGAGGGCGCCCGGGGCGGCAGACGTGCGGGCGGCGGTCGGGGAGCAGAGGGGTGTGGCAGCTGAGGACATCGGCGGGCACCTCGGTTCGGCGACGCGGGTGGGAACGCCCACCACGGTGCCGCAGCCACCGCTTTCCCGCTCGACCCTGTGGATTACTCGCCGGTTGTGGACAACTTTCCGCGCACGCCCTCGCCCACGCCCCCGCCCACGCCCTCGCCCCGGCTCACGGCAGGTCGATGCCGGGGTCGAACCCGGCCAGGGCCTCCGAGCAGCCGCAGGAGGGGGACTCGGGCAGGGCCGCGACGGCGTCGAAGAGCACGGTGCGCAGCCTCCCGAGGTTCTCCTGGAAGACCTGGAGCACCTCGGTGTGGGAGACGCCCTCGCCCGTCTCCGCACCGGCGTCCAGGTCCGTCACGAGTGCGAGCGAGCTGTAACACATGCCCAGCTCGCGGGCGAGGACGGCTTCGGGGTGCCCGGTCATGCCCACCACGGCCCAGCCCTGGGCGGCGTGCCAGCGCGACTCCGCCCGGGTGGAGAACCGGGGGCCCTCGACGACGACCATCGTCCCGCCGTCCACCGGCTCCCAGCTCTGCCCGCGCGCGGCGGCCAGCGCGACCTCGCGGCCCGTCTCGCAGTACGGGTCCGCGAAGGAGACGTGCAGGACGTTGGGGCGGCTGCCGTCGGCGCGCTCCTCGCCGTCGAAGTAGGACTGTGCCCGCGCCTTCGTGCGGTCCACGAGCTGGTCCGGGACGACGAGTGTGCCCGGTCCGTACTTCTCGCGGAGCCCGCCCACCGCGCAGGGTCCGAAGATCTGTCGCACGCCGACGGCCCGCAGGGCCCACAGGTTCGCGCGGTAGTTGATGCGGTGGGGCGGCAGTCCGTGATCACGCCCGTGCCGGGGCAGGAAGGCGACCCGGCGGCCACTCAGCTCACCGACGAACAGAGCGTCGCTGGGATCCCCGTACGGCGTGGTCACCCGCATCTCGGTGACGTCGTCCAGGAAGGAGTAGAAGCCGGAGCCTCCGATGACACCGATCTCGGCCTGCGCGGGATTCGTCATGCGGGACACCTTAGGACCCGGTGCGACGGCACCCTCTGGCGGGACGTCCACCAGCCCGTACAGGTGCCCGGACGCGCCCGGCGGCGGCACCCCGCGAGGGGCTCGCCCCGCCGGGCGGCGGGTGGAAGGCGTGCGAGCGGGGTTCAGGCCGCGGGCGAGGCGGCCTTGGGCTTCGACTCGCTCTTGGCCGCGCCCTTGTCCGACGAGGAGCCGGACGAGGAGTCCGAGGAGCCGGACGAGCTCGACGAGCCCGAGGAGCTCGACGACGGCGTGCTGCTGGACGACGAGCCGCGGCTGTCGTTCCGGTAGAACCCGGAGCCCTTGAACACGATGCCGACGGCGGAGAACACCTTCTTCAGGCGCCCCGAGCAGCTCGGGCACTCGGTGAGGGCGTCGTCGGTGAACTTCTGCACCGCCTCGTGGCCCTCGCCGCACTCGGTGCACTGGTACTGGTACGTCGGCACTTGCTCCTCCTGGCACTCGTCTCTATGGAGTGCTAACGACGCTCCATGGTGCAGTATTCCGGCGGCTTAGTCCACTGCAACGGTCACACGGTGACCGGCGCCACGTGCCGCGACCGTCGACTCGGAGCCCTGGGCGGGGCGCGGCGCGAGGTGCGCGCGCAGGGTGTTGACGGCCAGCGCGGCCAGTGCCGTGCCGATGAGCGGAACCGTGAAACCGGCCGCCGCGCCGAAACCGTCGGCGAGCTGCCCGGCCGTGGTGGCCGCGGCGGCCTGCCCCAGGGCGACGGCGCCGGTGAGCCAGGTGAAGGCCTCCGTGCGGGACCTCGCCGGGACGAGCTGCTCGACGAGCGTGAACCCGGTGATCATGGCCGGGGCCACGGCGAGGCCGACGAGCAGGCCGACGGCCCCGAGCACGGCGGTGGTGCCCGCCGAGGCGGCGAACCACAGCGGCACCGTCATCAGGGCCAGTACGGCCGAGGCGCGGGGGAGCCGCCGGTGGGGTGCGGAGCGCCAGACGATGACGCCGCAGGCCACACCCGCGAGCATGTTGCCGCCCGCGAAGACGCCGTAGAGCAGGCCGTTCGCTCCGGGCTGGCCGATGGACTCGGTGAAGGCGGTCAGGGAGACCTGCATGCCCCCGAACACGGCGCCGATGCCGAGGAAGACGGGGATGAGGACGCGCACGCCCGGTACGGCGAGGGCCGAGCGCCCCGAGCGCTCGGTGCCCGGTGCGCGGTGCGCGGGCGGTGCGGTGCGGGACTGGGCCGCGAAGAGGAGCCCGCCGACGACGGTCAGCGCGGCCTCGGCGGTGAGCCCGGCGGCGGGGTGGACGCCGGTGCACAGCGCGGTGGCCAGGACGGGACCGACGACGAAGGTCAGCTCGTCGGTGACGGACTCGAACGCGGCGGCCGTCGGCAGCAGCGGGCCGCCGTTCAGCCGGTGCGCCCAGCGGGCCCGCACCATGGGGCCGACCTGCGGGACCGAGGCGCCGGTGGGCACGGCGGTCAGCAACAGCGACCACAGCGGGGCCTCGGCGAGCGCGAGGAAGATGAGAAGGGTGACGGCGGCGGCGTGCAGGACGGCGCCGGGGACGAGTACGGCGCGCTGTCCGAACCGGTCGGCGAGCTTGCCGGCCTGCGGCGCGCACAGGGCCATCGAGACGCCGGTGGCCGCGGAGACGGCGCCGGCGGTGCCGAAGGAGCCGGTGGTGTGCTGGACGAGCAGCACGATGCCGATGGTGAGCATCGCGAACGGCTGTCGGGCCAGGAAGCCGGGGATCAGAAACGACCAGGCACCGGGGGTGCGCAGCAACTGACGGTAGCCGGGCTTGGAGGCCACGGCCGGGCCTTTCTGCCGCCTGGTAGTGCGCGCCCGGGTCTGCGGGCCGTCTTGCGCACCGAGAGCCGTCCTCTCGCACCTCCGGACGGATCTCACGTCGGCGGGTGCCGGCTCTGCATCAGGCAGGGTCGGGAAACCATGTCTTTGTACATCGAGTGTAACCAGTGAGTACAGCCTGGCATTCCAAGGCCAGGAGCGGCAATCTCGCAGACAGCCCTCGGCCCGGCCTCCGGGCGGCCCGGGTCACCGGCAGCGGCCCGGACCACCGGCCGTAAGCGCCACCGCCAGTCCGAGCCGCCAACCGCGCCTAGGCCCGGGTCAACGGCTCGGCGCCGAGCGGCCCGGCGGGCCGGAGGCGCCGGGCGGTCCGGGGTGGGGGCGTCGTCCCAGCCAGCCGGCGAGCTTGCCGCCGCGTCCGACGGCGATCAGCCGCCGTTCCGCCTGGTCCCGCACCGCGTCGGTGGCGACGACGAGGAGGTCGTCGCCCCGCATCAGCACCGTCGTCGGCGTGGGGACGAAGCTCCTGCCGTTGCGCACGACGAGGGTGACGGCCGATCCCGGGGGCAGCCGCAGCTCGGACACCTCCACGCCGTGCATGCGGGAGGCCGCCGGGATGGACACGGACAGCAGGTGCCCGCGCAGCCGTTCCAGTGGCGCGGACTCGATGTCCACGTCCATGGTCGTGTCCCCGTTGCCGATCCGCAGCCGGCGGGCGAGCCAGGGCAGCGTCGGCCCCTGGACCAGCGTGTAGACGACGACGAGCACGAAGACGATGTTGAAGATCCGGTCGCTCTGTTCGAGCCCGGCGACCATGGGGATCGTCGCGAGCACAATCGGGACGGCGCCGCGCAGCCCCGCCCAGGACATGAGCATCTGCTGGCGCCAGGGCATGCGGAACGGGGTGAGGCTCAGCACGACGGACAGCGGCCGGGCGACGAGCGTGAGGGCCAGCCCGATCAGGATGGCCGGCCAGAAGTCGTCGAGCAGGTCGCTGGGGGTGACGAGGAGCCCCAGCAGGACGAACAGGCCGATCTGGGCGATCCAGGCCACCCCGTCGGCGAAGCCGCGCACGGCGGGGCGGTGGGGGAGCTTGGCGTTCCCGAGGATGAGGCCGGTGATGTAGGTCGCGAGGAAGCCGCTGCCGTGGGCGAGGGCGCCGACGGCGTAGGAGAGCACGCAGAGAGCCAGGACGGCGATCGGGTAGAGGCCGGAGGCGGGCAGGGCGATGTGCCGCAGGCCGAGCTCGCCCAGCTTGCCGACGACGCCGCCCGCGATGATGCCGATGGCGAGCTGGAGCACGATCGTGCCGATGAGCGCGTACCAGGGCTGCGGGTCGGTCGCCAGGGCGGAGAAGGCCACGACGAGGATGACGACGGGCGCGTCGTTGAAGCCGGACTCGGCTTCCAGCATGCCGCTGAGCCTGCGCGGCAGGGGGATCACCCGCAGGACGGAGAAGACGGCGGCGGCGTCGGTGGACGAGACGACGGCGCCGAGAACCAGGGACAACTGCCAGGACAACCCCACGAGATAGTGCGCCGCCGCCGCGGTGACGAGCACGCTGACCCCGACGCCGACGGTCGCCAGGACCGCCGCTCCGCCCACCGCCGGGCGGATCTCCCGCCATTTCGTGGCGAGCCCGCCCTCCGCGAGGATCATCACCAGGGCCGCGTAGCCGAGGACCTGCATGAGTTCGGGGTCGCTGAACTGCACGCCCAGGCCGTCCTGGCCCATGGCGACGCCGATCCCCAGGTAGATGAGCAGCGTCGGCAGCCCGCTGCGGGTGGAGAGCCGGACGGCGGCCACGGCGACCAGGAGGACGAGGGCGCAGGCGAGCAGGAGTTCGTTGAGGCGGTCGACAGTCAGGGGCCGTTCCTCTCTTCTCGGGCTCCGGCGGAACCCAGGGGGGATCCGGCGGGTGTCTGACGGGCGGGCGTCCGGCCGGTGGGCCGGGGCGGTCGCGGACGACGTCCGGGGCGCGCGGCCCGGACGACGACGCGGCGCTCCGGGGCGCGGCACTCGCGGGAGGTGCGGGCGCCCGGGTCCGACGAGCGCCGCGTCTGGCTGCGGTGGTTCATCTGAGCCGGCCGTGCGCGAGTCCGCTGGCGTGCCCCGCTGTCATGCCCTCTTGTCGTGCAAAGATCGGGTAAATATTCGTTGCCTAGTCTAACAATCTACCATCGGTTGATCGGCGGACGCAGGCGGACGCCTCGGCCCCGGCCCCGATGCCCCGCAAGAGCCCGCTCCCCGGGCGCCTAGAGTTGCTCCAGCACGGATCCCCCGGAGTCCCAGCCCCGGAATCCGCCGGAATCCACCGGCCGTAACGTCCCACCCTGCCCCGAAGGACAGCGATGCCCGCTCTGAAACGGTCCCGGCGCGCCCGCCTGGTTGTGATCACTCTGGTGCTGCTGCTCGTCGGGGGGCTGGTCGCCGGCGGCGTCTGGACGGTCGGCACCGTTCGCGACTCCTTCCCGCAGACGACGGGCTCCGTCAAGCTGGAGGGTCTGTCCGGCACGGTCGAGGTCAAACGCGACGCCAACGGCATACCGCAGGTCTACGCCGGGAGCACCGAGGACCTGTTCATGGCGCAGGGCTACGTCCACGCCCAGGACCGCTTCTGGGAGATGGACGTCCGGCGCCACACCACCTCCGGGCGGCTCTCCGAGATGTTCGGCGAGGGCCAGGTCCGCACCGACGCCTTCCTGCGCACGCTCGGCTGGCACGACGTGGCGAAGGAGGAGTACGAGACCAAGCTCTCCGAGGAGACCAGGAACCACCTCAAGGCGTACTCCGCGGGCGTCAACGCCTATCTGGAGGATCACGGCGGCTCCGGGCTGTCCCTGGAGTACGCGTTCCTCGGCTTCGTCAACAAGGGCTACGAGCCCGAGCCGTGGACGCCCGTCGACTCCGTGGCCTGGCTGAAGGCCATGGCCTGGGATCTGCGGGGCAACCTCAGGCAGGAGGTCGACCGCTCCCTGATGTCGACCCGCCTGGACGAGGAGCAGATCGAGGACCTCTACCCCGCCTACCCCTACGACCGGCACCGCCCGATCGTCGAGGGCGGCGGCGTCGGCGAGGACGACACCTTCTCCCCGGACGGTGCCCCGGCCACCGGTGACGGCGACGCCCAGGCCCCCGACGGCGGGGCCACGCCGGACTCGTCGGGCGACGGCACCCAGGACCCGGCCGGTTCCGAGGGCGGCCAGGGCTCGGCGGGCGAGAGCACGCCGGACGGGGCCGACGCCGACGGCGTGCGGACGCAGCTGGGCGGCATCGCCGACTCGCTCGACGCGCTGCCCTCCCTCCTCGGCCCCAACGGCAGCGGCATCGGCTCCAACTCCTGGGTCGTCTCCGGCGAGTACACGACCACCGGCCGCCCGCTGCTCGCCAACGACCCACACCTCGCGCCGCAACTGCCCTCGGTCTGGTACCAGATGGGCCTGCACTGCACGAAGGTCAGCGAGGAGTGCCCCTACGACGTCTCAGGCTTCACCTTCTCCGGCATGCCCGGCGTCGTCATCGGCCACAACCAGGACATCTCCTGGGGCATGACCAACCTCGGCGCCGACGTCACCGACCTGTACCTGGAGAAGATCGAGGACGGCACCTACCTCTACGACGGCGAGCAGGTCCCGTACGAGACGCGCACCGAGGTGATCAAGGTCGCGGGCGGCGAGGACCGGGAGATCACCGTGCGCTCCACCCGGCACGGCCCGATCATCTCCGACCGCGACACCGAGCTGTCCCGCGTCGGCGAGAGCGCGCCCATCACCGGGGCCGCCCCCGACCGCGGCGACGGCTACGCCGTCTCGCTGAGCTGGACCGCGCTGGAGCCCTCCGCGACGATGGACGCCCTCTTCGCGCTCAACCGGGCGGCCGACTTCGAGGACTTCCGGGCCGCCGCCCGCGACTTCGCCGTCCCGTCCCAGAACCTGATCTACGCCGACACCCAGGGCAACATCGGTTACCAGGCCCCCGGCCGCATCCCGACACGGGGCAAGGGCGACGGCCGGTACCCGGCGCCCGGCTGGGACCCGGACTACGAGTGGACGGGCTTCGTCCCCCAGGAGGCGCTGCCCTACGAGTACAACCCGGAGCGCGGCTACGTCGTGACCGCGAACCAGGCCGTCATCGACCGGGAGCGCTACCCCTACCTCCTCACCGACGACTGGAGCTACGGCGCCCGCAGCCAGCGGATCAACGACCTCATCCAGTCGAAGATCAAGGAGGGCGGGAAGATCTCCATGGACGACATGCAGACCATGCAGTCCGACAACAGCAGTGAGATCGCCAAGCTCCTCGTCCCGTACCTGCTGAAGATCGACGTCAGCGACCCCTACGTCCGCGAGGCCCAACAGCTCCTGGAGGGCTGGGACTACACGCAGAGCGCAGACTCCGCCCCGGCCGCCTACTTCAACGGCGTCTGGCGCAACCTGCTGAGGCTGGCCTTCGGTGACAAGCTGCCGAAGGAACTGCGGGTCGAGGGCGAGTGCCTGCGGGTGCGCCCCGCCGACGACTCCGGCCCGCTGGAGGACCTGGACGGCACCCCCCGCACCGTTCCCGAGTGCGGCGAGCGCGACCCCGACACGGCGCAGCCCGACGGCGGCGACCGCTGGTTCGAGGTCGTCCGACGGCTGCTGGAGGACCCGGAGAACGACTGGTGGACCGCGCGCGCCGACGGGCTGGAGAGCCCGGCCGCCAAGGGCCGCGACGACGTGCTGGCCCGGGCCCTGAAGGACGCCCGCTGGGAGCTCACGACCAAGCTGGGCAAGAACATCGACACCTGGAGCTGGGGCCGGCTGCACCGGCTGATGCTGGAGAACCAGACCCTCGGCACCGAGGGCCCCGGCCTGGTACAGCGTCTCCTCAACCGCGGTCCCTGGGAACTGCCCGGCGGCAAGGACGCCGTCAACGCCACCGGCTGGAACGCGGCCGGCGGCTACGACGTCGTCTGGGTGCCGTCGATGCGGATGGTCGTGAACCTGGAGGACTTCGACAAGTCCCGCTGGATCAACCTCACCGGCGCCTCCGGCCACGCCTACCACCCGAAC
The DNA here is from genome assembly GCF_019303475.1 of Streptomyces sp. JJ38. Classification (GTDB taxonomy): domain Bacteria; phylum Actinomycetota; class Actinomycetes; order Streptomycetales; family Streptomycetaceae; genus Streptomyces. Next base: position 99,498 of record NZ_JABLSI010000017.1, on the reverse strand, counting down.
TACACGGACCAGACCGATCTGTGGGCGGAGGGCGAGCTGCTGCCCTGGGCCTACAGCGAGGAGGCCGTAGCGGAGGCGACCGAGGACACGATGGCGCTCACTCCCTAGCCGCCCCCGGCCCCGCCCCCGGCCCCCGGCCGCCGGCGGGTCGGCCCGTGTCGGGCGTGCGCCGGAAACGGTGCACGCCCGACGGCGTCACGGCGGCGTGCACCGGCCGGTCGTGCGGCTCGGCGGGCACCTCGGGAAGCAGCTCGTGGTCGTAGAGCAGGACGACGAGCGCGGGCCGCGCCCCGGCCGCCGCCAGCCGGGCCAGTACCCGGTCGTACGAGCCTCCGCCCCGGCCCAGCCGCAGCCCGCCCCGGTCCACCGCGAGCCCCGGCAGCAGGACGGCGTCCGCCCCGGTGACGGCCTCCGGACCCAGCGGCCTCCCGGTGGGCTCCCACAGCCCGCGCCCGGCGCGGCGGAGCGACCCCGGCCCGGCGTACTCGGCCCAGTCCAGGTCGTTGTCCGGCAGCAGGACGGGCAGGAGCACCCGGACGCCGCGCGCCCGCAGGGCGTCCAGCAGCTGCCGCGTCCCGGGCTCGGCCCCGATCGACACGTACGCGGCCACCGTGCCCGCCCCGGCCAGCTCCGGCAGGTCCAGGGCCCGCCCGGCCAGAACCGCGGCGGACCGCGCCGCGTCCTCTTCGGACAGGGACCTGCGCCGCGCCAGCAGCGTGCGGCGCAGGTCCCGCTTCGGCGGGCCGGACGGAGGCGGGCCGGGGCGGTCGTCGTCCGTGTGGTGCTGGTGATCCATGTCCGGTTCCTCACTCCCGGGCCCGCGCCGTCCGGGGCCGCCGCTCGTCCGTCCGACCGCATGGTGCCACCGCCAGGGTGGCGCCCCGAGCAGGGCCGCCCGGCATCCGCCCGCAGCCGCAAATGCACCAGATAGGGTTCCTCCATGACTGAGACACGTCCTTTGATCCGCAAGGCCGTCATCCCGGCAGCCGGTCTCGGCACCCGTTTCCTACCCGCGACCAAGGCCACACCGAAAGAGATGTTGCCGGTCGTGGACAAGCCCGCGATCCAGTACGTCGTCGAGGAAGCGGTGTCCGCGGGGCTGACGGACGTGCTCATGGTCACCGGACGCAACAAGCGTCCCCTCGAGGACCACTTCGACCGCAACTACGAGCTGGAAGAGGTCCTGCGCACCAAGGGCGACGAGGCCAAGCTCGGCCGGGTGCAGGAGTCCAGCGAGCTGGCCACCATGCACTACGTCCGCCAGGGCGACCCGAAGGGCCTTGGCCACGCCGTCCTGTGCGCCGCCCCGCACGTCGGCGACGAGCCCTTCGCCGTCCTCCTCGGCGACGATCTCATCGACCCCCGCGACCCGCTGCTGGCCCGCATGACCGAGGTCCGGGAGCGGCACGGCGGCAGCGTCATCGCCCTCATGGAGGTCGACCCGGACAACATCCACCTCTACGGCTGCGCCGCCGTGGACAGCACCCGGGACGACGGCGTCTTCGCCGTGCGGGACCTGGTGGAGAAGCCGGCCGTGGCCGCCGCACCGAGCAACCTCGCCATCATCGGCCGCTACGTTCTCGACCCCGCGGTCTTCGACGTCCTCCGGCGCACCGAGCCCGGGCGCGGCGGCGAGATCCAGCTCACCGACGCCCTCCAGGCCCTCGCCGCCGACCCGTCACTCGGCGGGCCCGTGCACGGCGTCGTCTTCCGCGGTCGTCGCTACGACACCGGTGACCGCGGCGACTACCTGCGCTCCATCGTCCGGCTCGCCTGCGAGCGCGAGGACCTCGGGCCGGAGTTCCGTTCCTGGCTGCGGGAGTTCGTCGCCAAGGAGATGGCGCCCTCGGTGGACGGCGCCCCGGAACCCCTCATCCAGGAGGCCGTGCGGCTGTGACCGACGTCTGGTCCGTCGACGACCATCTCGCGGACGTCCTCGGCTCGGTCCGTCCGCTGGAGCCCATCGAGCTGCCCCTGCTGGAGGCGCAGGGCTGCGTGCTGGTCGAGGACGTCCTCGTGCCCGCCGCGCTCCCGCCCTTCGACAACAGCTCCATGGACGGGTACGCCGTGCGTACGGCCGACGTCCACGGCGCCGGCGCCGAGTTCCCGGCCGTGCTGACGGTCGTCGGCGACGTGGCGGCGGGCAGCACCGACCTGCCCGTCGTCGCCCCCGGGCAGGCCGCCCGGATCATGACGGGCGCCCCGCTGCCGCCCGGAGCCGAGGCCGTCGTCCCCGTGGAGTGGACCGACGGCGGCACCGGCGGCGGCCCGGCCGACGCGATGACCGCGCACGCCGCCGACCCCTCGGGCGCCGGCGGTGAGGTCCGCGTCCACCGTCCCGTGCGGGCGGGGCAGTACGTCCGCAGCCGGGGCAGCGACGTGCGCGCCGGCACGCTCGCGCTGCCCGCCGGCACCGTCCTCGGCGCCCCACAGCTCGGCCTGCTGGCCGCCATCGGACGGGCCTCGGTCCCGGTGCGGCCCCGGCCGCGCGTCGTCGTCATGTCCACCGGCAGCGAGCTCGTCGCCCCCGGCGAGGAGCTGGGCACCGGCCGCATCCACGACTCCAACAGCTACGTCCTCACCGCCGCCGCCCGGGACGCCGGTGGCCTGCCCTACCGCGTGGGCGCCGTCGCCGACGACGCCGACTCCCTGCGCGCCGCCCTGGAGGACCAACTCTCCCGTGCCGACGTGATCGTCACCAGCGGCGGGGTGAGCGTCGGCGCGTACGACGTCGTCAAGGAGGCGCTCAGCGGCGTCGGCTCGGCACCGGGCGACGACCTCGTGGCCTGGGGCGGCGGCGTCGAGTTCCGTCGGCTGGCCATGCAGCCCGGCAAGCCGCAGGGCTTCGGCCTCATCGGCGCCGACCGGGTGCCGCTGCTGGCGCTGCCGGGCAACCCGGTGAGCGCGTACGTCTCCTTCGAACTCTTCGTCAGGCCCGTCATCCGCACCCTCATGGGCTGTGCCGAGGTGCACCGGCCCCGGGCGCGGGCAGTGCTCCGGCTCCCGGACGGCGCCCCGCTCAGCTCGCCGGAGGGCAAGCGCCAGTTCCTGCGCGGGCGTTACACCCCGCCGGGGGCGGGCGGCACCGGGCCCGGCGAGGTCACCCCGGTGGGCGGGGCCGGTTCGCACCTCATCGCCGCCCTCGCGCACGCCGACTCGCTCATCGTCGTCCCCGAGTCCCTGACCCGGGTGGACGACGGCGAGGAGCTGGAGGTCGTGCCGCTCGGCTGAGCACGGTGCGCGGGCCCTCCGGGTTTCCGGTGTCGTCCGGCCGCCGGGCCAGGGTCTCGGGCGTCCGTTCGCGGCGCGGTCGGCGGCGTCGGCGGACGGCGGGTACGGGTACGGTGCTGCCCATGAACAGCCAGCAGCACCTCACCCACCTCGACGAGTCCGGGGCCGCCCGGATGGTCGACGTCTCCGCGAAGGACGTCACCGCGCGCACCGCGACCGCCAGCGGGCGGGTCCTCGTCGCACCGCGCGTCGTCGAACTGCTGCGCGGCGCCGACGGCGGACTGCCCAAGGGCGACGCGCTCGCCACCGCCCGCATCGCCGGGATCATGGGGGCGAAGAAGACGCCGGAGCTGATCCCGTTGTGCCACCCCCTGGCCGTCTCCGGGGTGAAGGTCGAACTGAACGTCACCGACGACGCCGTGGAGCTCACCGCCACGGTGAAGACCACGGACCGCACGGGCGTCGAGATGGAGGCCCTGACCGCCGTCTCGGTCGCCGCGCTGACGGTCGTGGACATGGTGAAGGCGGTGGACAAGGGCGCGGTCATCACCGACGTCCGGGTGGAGGAGAAGACGGGCGGCAAGTCCGGGGAGTGGAAGCGCTCATGAACCCGACTCCCGTACGCGCGCTGGCCGTGACCGTCTCCAACCGCGCCGCCGCCGGCGTCTACGCCGACACCGGCGGGCCGCTGCTCGCCGAGGGGCTGCGCGCCATGGGCTTCCAGGTGGACGGGCCCAGTGTGGTGCCCGACGGGGACCCGGTCGAGCAGGTCCTGCGCAACGCCGTCTCCGTCGGCTACGACGTCGTCGTCACCACCGGCGGCACCGGACTCACCCCGATGGACCTCACCCCCGAGATGACCCGCCGCGTCCTCGACCACGAGATCCCCGGCATCCCCGAGGCCATCCGGGCCGCCGGGCGGGCGAAGGTCCCCACGGCGGCCCTCTCGCGTGGCCTCGCCGGCGTCGCGGAACGTACCCTGATCGTGAACCTCCCCGGCTCCCGGGGCGGGGTCAAGGACGGCCTGGCCGTCCTCGCCGAGATCCTTCCGCACGCCGTCGACCAGCTGCGCGGCGGCGACCACCCCAGAGGTGAAGCGCACTGAACGCCGTATGGCCGGTCGTGCTGGCGGACGGCGACATCGCCCTCCGCCCCATAAAGGTGCGCGACCAGCGGGCATGGCGGGAGATCAACCAGCGCAACCGCGCTTGGCTGCGCCCGTGGGAGGCCACCGTGCCGCCCGCCCCGCCCGGCCGGTTCCCGCCTCAGCGCCCCACGTACCGGCAGATGGTCCGCCATCTGCGCAGCGAGGCGCAGGCGGGCCGGATGCTGCCCTTCGTCGTCCTGTGGCGCGGGCGCCTCGTCGGCCAGCTCACCGTCGCGGGCATCACCTGGGGGTCGATGTGCTCCGCTCACATCGGCTACTGGATCGACCAGGCCGTGGCCGGGCGCGGCATCACCCCGACGGCGGTCGCCCTGGCCGTGGACCACTGCTTCGGCCCTGTCGGCCTGCACCGCATCGAGATCTGCGTCCGCCCCGAGAACGGGCCGAGCCGCCGGGTGGTCGAGAAGCTGGGCTTCCGGGAGGAGGGCGTCCGGCCGAGCTACCTCCACATCGACGGCGCCTGGCGTGACCACCTCGTGTACGCGCTGACGGCCGAGGAGGTCCCCGAGGGGCTGCTCACCCGCTGGCACTCCCGCTCCCTGCCGGGCACGGCGCAGATGTAGCCGGAGTGAGCAAAGCGGCGCGCCGACAAAAGAATTCGCATAAACGTTCGAATTCCACGCGGTTTCAGTGAATTGCCGGCCTGGGCCAGCAGAGAGAAAGTGTCGAGATGTCAGGCAGATCGTGCGACACACCGCACCGATTGGCTGATACACCTCGTCAAACCCCTCTACGGTGTGAGACGTGAGCAGTAGCGGCCTCATTTACGCAGTCATCGTCGGGGCCTGGGCCGCCTACCTGGTGCCGATGTGGCTCCGCCGTCAGGACGAACTCAACGACGCCCGTCCGACGGAACGGTTCAGCACGGCGATCCGCGCGCTGACCGGACGGATGTCCACCGGCCGGCGCCAGGCCAAGGACGGCGACGACGAGCGGCCGGAGCATCCGGCGCACGAGCGGCCGGACGGCACCCCCGACGCCATCCGGCGCTTCGCCGACCCCGCCGGCGCCCGTGGCCCGGAGCCACACGCCGGCCCGTCAGCCCACGCCGGCCCGGGAGCCGCCGCCCCGGACCCCGGCCTCCCCGCCCACGCGGCCACCCCGGCCCCGGCCACTGCGGACGTCGGCGTGCAGGATCCCGCCGCCCCCCGGTCCGCCCTCACCCCCGAGGAGCGCGCCGCCCGCGCCAAGCTCCTCGGCCGCCGCCGCCGCACCACGATGGTGCTCTTCCTCGCCCTCACCCTCGGCTCCGTCGCCGCCGCCGTGGGCGGCATCCGGTTCCTGTGGGCCCCCGCGCTGCCCGCCGCCCTGCTCACCGCCTGTGTCCTGTACGTCCGCGGCCAGGAGCGCCGCCGCCACGCCGCCCGGCTCGCCAGCGCCCGGCCCGATCAGCAGCAGGCCGAGGCCGCGGCGCGCCGCCTCCGGGAACGCCGCCACGCCGCCGCGGCCGCCACCCCGTCACCCCCCGCCGCCAGCGAGCCCCGGGCCGGCTCCACGCCCACGGACGACCGGCGAGCCCTGGTGGAGGAAACGGACCACGCCGAGTGGGTCGACCAGCAGCGCACGCCCCGCGCCCTGCACGACCCGGACGGCTGGGAGCCCGTCCCCGTCCCGCTGCCCACCTACGTCAACGCCCCGGTGGCTCCCCGCCACGCCTCGGGGGTGGACCTCGGCGCCCCCGACACCTGGAGCTCCGCCCGATCGGAACCCCCCGCGGCCCCCGCCGCCCCCGCGGCCCCCACCGACGACCGCAGGCGCGGCCGCACCCCGCTCTTCGACCAATACGCGGACCACGACCACCCCCGCGCGGCCAACGAGTAGCCCGCCGGCCTGGATTTTCCCGGCGCCCTTCCCAGGTGCTACAGTTTCACCCGTCGCAAGGGCCTGTAGCGCAGTCCGGTAGCGCATCTCGTTCGCAACGAGGGGGTCAGGGGTTCAAATCCCCTCAGGTCCACAGTGCGACTGTTCTTGAGTTCGCTCAGGAAGAGTTCACGAGATCCCGTCCGATCTGATTGATCGGGCGGGATCTCTGCGTTTCCGGGGTCTGTTCGAGGCGGTGTCCGAATGCGGGCGGATCCTGAGGTGGTTGCCGAGGGAGACTGGGCGGCGATCAAGGGGGATCCGGGCGTGTGGGACGCGGCGGGGCCTCTCCTGGGTGTGCGACATCCCGCTGGCTCGTTCTGGGGCGTCAGGGAGTCGTGTCCAGTGTCGCCCTTCTGGGCGGTGGCAGGCCGGCCGCGTCGGGTGGCGGGGGCACGGATCCGTTGGGCGTAGTGATCGCGTGGGTGGCTGCGGTCGCTCGGGTTCCGGTGGTCTGGTGCCAGGTGAAGAGGATGTGCAGGTTGACGCTGCAGACCATCAGCGCGAGGAGGATGGTCTGCGCGACGCGTCCGTGCGCGAGCCTTTTCGTGGGGTCGGAGATGTTGATGCCGTGGCTCTTGGCCCTGCCGTTGAGGCCTTCGATGTTCGCTCGTTCGGGCCGGTAGGCGTCCTGCCAAGTGGGGTGAAGGTAGTGCCGGTCCTGGCGAAACTTGTCGAGCTTGCCGAGGTCACCGGGCCGGACGGTGATCGTGGGTTTTCGGCAGATCCGCGGCAGCTCGTCCTTGGGCAGCGGCCGCAGCCGTTCGCCTTGAGGGATCGGGACGGTGGGCTTGGCCGCAGCGTGTGCGGCGGTGGCCCGTTTGCTGGTGAGGTCTACCGCGGCCGGCCGTGGTGCCGGGACGCGGTGGACCTGGTTGAAGCGGGGACACGACACGGCAGGCGAAGGCCCGCTGGCCGGGCACTGGAGCCTGATTGCGCCCCGCTGGTCCGCGGACTGCTTGAGCCTGAGGAAGTACGGTTCCCGGGCGGCGATCAGATCGCGGAGCTCGTGGCTATCGCTGATGCCGCGTACGGCTCTGTCGTCGAGCCCGGCGGTCGCGTGGGCCAGCGCGTCCGGCATGGCGGGGCAGGCGAGCGATCCGTCGACGAGAAGGGCGCCTTGGTGGGTGCCCTGAACGCCCCGGTGCTGCTGCTTGTAGTCGAGGACCACCTGAGAGCCCATGGTGCGTGCTGGCTGGGCGAAGTGCTCGGTGATCTGGTCGGTGTAGGCGCGGTCGGCCGCCAGCAGTCCGGTCGGGAAACCGAGCGGAGCAAGGCGGGCGAGGGAGTGGACCGCGTTCGGGCCGATGCGTTTGCCTGGGGTGTCCAGGACGAGGCCGAGGGCGAGTTGCGGATGGCGGCTGACGCGTTCCCCGGCCTGCGCGTGCCCCGCGGGGTGCCGTCGGCTGGAGGCGACCAGAAGGCTGGCAGAGTGTCCGAAGATCCCTTCCTCGGCACCTCCGCAGTAGTGCCAGCCGGCGGTGAGTTCAACGGAGGCCAAACCCCGTCGTTCCTGGGGCGGCTGGTGCCAGGCGGGGATCGGGGTGGTGTCGGCGGCGATGTCGCCCCGCCAGCCCTTGAACAGGCCCCGGCGGTGGGCGAGGCGGACGGTGATCAGCACCAGACGATCACTGACTTCCTGGAGCAGCTCCCGCCGACGTGTGCGCTCTGCGTCCGTGTCCTCCCAGGCGGCTGCCACGATTCCGGCCTCCTCGGCGGGAAGCCGGCGTCGCCGGTCCCAGCGCAGGGGGTCGAGGGCGGTGGTCAGCCGGTCGAAGGAACGATAGACGCGGCGGGAGAACGCGATCCTGGCGTGGGCATCGGCACGACTGCTGTCTGGAACACCGAGCCAGGTCCGCGCGGGGCCCCGCAGCTCATCAAGCAGCACCCGGCAGACGTCCGCCAGGCTGGCGCTTCGGTGATAGTGCAACGCCAGCAACAACCCCACCAGCACGGTCCGCACCGGGAGCCCCTTCGGGCCTGGTCGGCCTTGCAGCTCGGTGTCGATCAGCCCGAGGACTCCGGACTCGTGGAGCAGTGCATCAAGCTGGCCGACCTTGGAGTCGGGGATAAGGGCGGGCGCGTCGGTGACCGGCCGAGGGCGGCACCGCTTGATCTTCTCCGGGTTTCGCCAGGACCGGGGCCTGGTCACCTTTCCTCCGGGCCTCGCAGGAGCCGGGCCGCGGTCACCTCGTCCACGGGCGCCACCAGGTGCTGCCAGCGGGCCAGGGACGCGGCGGAAGAGAGCCCGGCCGCCTGGGCGATCAGAGGGTGATCGATATGCGCGCGCATCAGCTCGACGATCCACGTTGCCCGCAACCGGCCCACCGACACCGCAGGCAGATCCCGCGGCCGGTGGAGCAGGGACCAGGAGCCGATCAAGTTCTTCGCGTACTCGACGGTCCGCCTCGGCCGGAACAAGTACCCACCGCCCGCCCTCTCTGCCAGCTCACTCAGAACCGGATCCCAGGCGGCCCGGGCCACGAGTGGAACCAGCCGCTCGACGCCCTTGTGCAGCAGCGGCCCGTCGACGCTCGGACGGCGCAGATCGATGCCTCGACTGGCCGCGACCTCCTTCGGCGTCAGCCCCAGACCGGCACCCAGCCCCAGCAGCGCGAGCGCGTCGGCCTTCTGCTGCCGGGGCAGATGGGTGGCCCAGTGCCGCAGGCCCGCCAACTCGGCCGCGGTGTGGGGCCGGTGCGGACTGACCTAGTGCCGCATCAGACAACGTTCGCTAACTCCTCATGGCTGAACCGGATCGAGGCCCAGTTCACCGCCCTGCGCTACTTCACCCTCGACGGCACCGACCACGCCAGCCACAAGGAGCAGAGCAGCATGATCCGCCGCTACATCATCTGGCGGAACAAGCACGCCGCCCAGGACGAGCGCCTACGCGAAGTCGTGAACAGGGCGAACGTCGCCTGAGGCAGCCGCATTCCGACGGAACAACGCGGTCCACAGGAAGGTCACGCCGAACAATGCTGACTCGGGAGGCTCCTCCCGCATGCGGCGCAGTTGCACCTCCACCAGGTCGGAGAAGATCCAGCGCAGTGATTCGGGCGTGTAGGCGAGGCCACCCTGCAGATCGCGCTGGCGGTAGAGGTCCGCGTCGGCGAGATCCGACCCCATGCCCTGCTCGCCGGCGGCGAAGCAGGTGAGCGCGAGATGGCCGCCGGGGGCCAGGACGCGGTCGAGAAGGGCCAGGTAGCTGACCCGGCGGTGGGGCGGCAGGTGGTGGAAGCACCCTCCACCCTCTTCTGGCGCCGACGGCTTCTCACTCAAGCCGTGCTGCGGCTTGAAGAGCTCGGTTTCCGCGTCGTCCGCCTCGCAGCAGGCGAGTGGATCACGGAACAGGACATGCACCGCGCGATTGCCGCCGCCCTGCACTTCCCCGACTACTACGGACACAATCTGGACGCACTCAACGACTGCCTCGGCGACGTGGCCTCCTACGGAGGGTACGACGACTCACCCGAAGGGACCGGACTCGTTCTGTCCTTCACCGACTACGACCGCTTCACCGCTGTATGTCCCAGAACAGCCCAGATCGTCCTGGACATCATCGCCGACCAGGCCCGCCACGCGGCCGTACTCCAACGACGCTTCTTCAGCCTGGTCCACAGCAACGACGCCAACATCAAGTTCGAACCTGTCGGTGCCATGCCCGTCATGTGGAACAGCGACGAGTGGGCGGACAATAATCGCGGCTGAGCGCATGGGATCCGAGGGGGACGATCGCCGCCAACGTGACGGTCAAGCAGTGGCTGTGGCTCGCCAAGCTGTGGTGACGCACCCTTCTTCCCAGTGCCACCATCCCTCAGCCTCGCCGTGCTCCAAGAGCTTCCGAATCTGTGGCAGGTCCGCATCGGGCGGGACATCGAGAGCCACCATCCTGAACTGCTCGATCCCCTCGCCGGTGGTCCCGAGGCGATGAAAGGTCTCCAGCACGGACTGACGGGCGGCAGCTGAACCACTGTCCTTCAGAACGATCAACCTGATCGTGCAGTGCTCCGCGGCCTCGACCGTCTCACCGGCCCAACGAACGCCTTCATTGTCAATGTCCACGCGGATGATGTCGTCGCTGGCGACTCCGCGGACGAACCAGGGCGTGTTGTCCAACCGCACCGTTCCATCGCCAAGGTCCACGGCCCACAGGCTCTCCACGCTTGCCGGCGGCCAGCCGTCCTCGTCCACTTCCATCCGGAAGTGGACCTTCACATGGTCGTCGCTGATGCTCGTCGCCACACCATCATCCACACCGCACCAGCCGCGATCAGCCGGCGAATGACCGCCAAGGAAGATCCAGCTCGCCGAGGGGCGTCAGCGCGCTGCGATGGACGGCGCTGATCCAGACGGAGACCTCGTCATTGCCGCGGTCGTGGATGTGGGCGACCAAGCCAGGGGCCACCAAGAAGTTCATGGGGCTGACGGGTGAAAGGAACGGCTTCAGTGGAACCGGGCGGAGCATGCTCCTCAACTCGGTGACGAGGCTTCGCGGCATACGGTCGATCGTGGCCCAGTAGGGCGCACTCATCGCTGCCTCGTGAAGGGAGAACTGGAGCAGGAATCCGCTCAGCGACTCGCGCTCGGCGCGGGGCTGCGACCGCCTGTCCACGGTGAGCCAAACAGCCGGATCGCTCTCCGCCGAGTCGGGCGACCAGAGGACCGACCAGTGGAAGCCCCCTTGATTCTCGACGCCGATGAACGTGTGCTCTCCATCGGAACCGGCGGACCGCTCTGGTTGAGGCAGGATCCTGTTCTGGCATCCCAAGATCGCAGGGCGTTCGCAGGCCAGTCGGTAGAACTCGGCCAGCGCGCGCGGGACAGGAACGGACACCTCGCTCGCGGGCCGAGGCGCTTCAGTAGCGGGATACCAGCCCGTGACGAAGAGTTCCAAGGCCTTTACCCGGTCAGCGTTCACGTACTGCAGCCAGTCCAAACCGGGGAGGACGGGCGGCTCACTCCGCGGACGCACTCTCTCCAGTACCTCACTGCTCAACGGAGGCTCGATCCACAGTTCACACTGAACAAGCTCATCCTCGGTCCACTCGCATCCCCCAGGCTGCACGACACCCACATAGACACAGCCGCCGTCGAGGCGGACGAACAGATGGATGGGGAGCTCGTGCTCAGGCGTCGCCGGGGTGAACGGCATCGGCCCCGTGAGTCGCGGCACAATCGCGGCAGGGGCCGGCCCGTGAAGACGGAATTCCCTCTCGTCCCACACGCCGCTGACAGCCAGCTCATCCTGGGCATCGCAGACGATCACGGTTGCTGCAGCTCCAAGGGCGACCCGCGCACCACCAGCCGTGTACAGCCGGACATCCACACCCGCCAGAGCGAGCGCCGTACCTTCATCGACCATGTCCAAGCGCATCAACGGCATCAGGGGAGTGTATCCGGGAAGCGATCACAGCCCGCGCGGGAAGCGATCTTCACGAGACGCTCCCCCTGCTGGTCAGCCCCACTCGTGAACACCCCACAGTCGACTGTTCTTGAGTTCGCTCAGGAAGAGTTCACGAGATCCCGTCCGATCTGATTGATCGGACGGGATCTCGGCGTTTCCGGGGCTTGTTCGAGGTGTTGTCCGAACGGGTTCGGTGCCGGGAGCGGTTGCCTGGCGGTCGTTGGCCTGACGTTTCGGGGTGGTCCGGGTGCGTGGGGCCTTCTGGGACGGTCGACGGGCGTGCGTGATCTCCGTGTGTGGTGCTGAGGTCTCAGGTGGTCGTGCGGATCTCCGGACGGTCGACCCGGTCGGCCTGGTGACCGTACGCGAACAGGGCTATCTGCTCGCCGAGCGACCCGGCGCGGACCGCACCTACCGGCTGTCCCGCATGCTGGCCGCCGAGGAACTCGACGAACCCGTGCAGCGACCGGACAAGGACACCGTCGACCTGGACCGGCCCTGGCAGGAACGCAACACGCGGCTCCGGGCCGGCGGCAACACGGCCGCCGTCCTGGTGCGGCTGGACCCAGTGCGGCGCGAACACCTGGTGGGGACCGCCCTGGCCGTGTGCGCCGAGGAAGCCGACGCGGATGGTTGGCTGCGACTGAACGTGATCTTCCAGGATGCGCGACACGCCGAGTGGGCCCTGTGGCAGTACGCCACCGGCGCGGAAGTCCTGACCCCGCAGTGGCTGCGCACCTCTCTGCGCGATCGCGCTGCCGAGGTCGTGGCCCGCTACGGATCTGCCCAGCACAAGTGAAGCATCTGAGCTGTCCGGGGCCCATGCAGCCCGGAGTCCTGGCCGAACCCGGAACGGTTCACCGGAGCCCGACTCCACGGCGGGGCAGGCGGTGATGACGACGGGGAACGATCACCCCGGTGCCCACCGCCGGGACTTCTGGTGGGACTGACTCTGCCCGCGGAAAGGCGCTCGCTCTACAGCAGTGCGCCCAGGGGGAGGGCGCGCTCGGTGAGTCCGCCGCGGAGCCGTCCGTCGGCCGTCTCGGCCTGTGCGAGCCAGTCCGCGGTGACGAGGAGATCGGCGTGCTCGGTGACCTGCTCCGGCGTCAGGGCACAGAAGGCGGCCACCTGGTCCAGGGAGAGCCCTTCGTCCTCGGGGCGGCCGAGGTGTCCGTCAGGGCCGGTGTGGGCGGCGGTGTACAGGGCCAGGAGCCGGGCGGCGGCGGGGAGCTTCTTCTTGCGGATCTTCCGGTCGCCCACGGTCTTCTGGGCCCAGCCGGAGATGCGGGAGCGGGTGGTCTTGCCGAGAGTGAGCGGCCGGGGCCCGTCGGGGAGCAGTGAGGGGATGGTGAGGGCGGTGGGGTCCTCCGGCCGGGAGGCCAGGATCTCCGGCACGGTCGTGGGCAGGTGCAGCCAGCCGGTCTCGGCCAGTTGTTCCAGGACGCGCTCGGCGTCGTCCCGCAGCCAGCCGGTGAGGTCCTGCCCGGTGACGTTCGCGGTGCCGCGGCGGGCGGCGCGCAGGGTGAGCATGAGCACCGCCAGGTGGGCCTCGGGCTCGGCGAGCGGGGCCTCGGTGCGCACGTGGTCCAGCACGGCACGGGCGTGGTCCGGCTGTTGGCCCGTCAGGAGCCGGGCTACCGGGGGTTCCCCGTTCGTACCGCCGAGGGGCACGCCGGTGCGGTGGGCGTTCATCTCGCGGGTGGTCTGCGCGGCCTTCTCGGCGCGCTCGGCCTCCTCGCGCAGGCAGGCGTCCCCGGTCACCTCGGCCCACAGGGCGAACGCGCGGGCCTTGCGGTCGTGGAGTTCGGCGAGGAGGGCGAGGTCGGGTTCGGGGCGCCGCTGGTAGGCGCGGAACGCGTCGCCCAGCTCGATGAGTTCCCGTCGCAGGGTGTCCGGCTGGAGGTCGTGCGGCACGACGCGCTGTGCGATCTTCCCCGCTGGCTTCGCCCGCCGGGGACTTCGAGCCGGTGACGCGGTGCGGGCGTGGGGCACGGAACCCGCGCCGGGCGTCGGCGGGACCGGTGCGGGTACGGCGCACCCCTGGTCGGAGAACGCCGCCGTCCTGCCGTCGGGGGACTGTGGCCCGGCGAACGGGGTCCTCGGGGCGTGGGCGGCGGTGTCCGGCGGGGCGGCGGTGTCCAGCACGCGGCAGTCGGGCGTGGCGGCGGCGCAGCGCGCGCACGTCTCCGCGATCCGCCACAGCCGTCCGGCGCGGTCGGCGTACACCGTGAGCACCACCGGGCCCCCGCACCGCGGCGCTCCCGCGCCTGAGCGGGGTTCGCCGTGCCGGCCGGTGCCGGGGTCGGGGGCGTGCCACGCGCAGTCGGCGGCGCGGCAGGCACAGGACGCCTCTCCGCGAGGCCCGCCGCCTTCACCGACACGGGCCAGATGCAGGTTGACGTGGCCGACCGCGGCCTTGCGGCCCGCTGCGGTGCCCTCGGGGAAGCGCTGGTCGGGGCAGGCCGGGCGGGAGCAGGAGAGTTTCACCGCGCCGGCGGACGGGCGTCCGCAGGGGTCCAGGCGCACCGTCCACACCCGTCCCGCCACGCGCTCTCCCCGCGCGCGCTCCGTGTCGGCTCCCACCGCCATCGTCCACTCCCAAGCCTCGTCTGACCGTCTCTCCCAGGGGCGTTCCCCACCATGAGGGTTACCCGCCGACCAGCCCTTGGAGAACGAACCGCCGGGGACAAGGTGACGGCATCGGCGGGATCAGGTCAGGGGGTCTGTCGCCGAATCGGGGCGAGCGGGTAGCGCAGGGTGCGGGCGTGCCGGGCGATGGTCGCGGAGTCGGCCGTGGGGGAGAGCGCGGCGACGGCCGCGCGGTCAGGGGGTGGCGGCCGTCAGGATCGACGCGACCGCCCGCCGGTCCACCTGCTGCTCGGAGTAGTCCTCGGCGAAGCGTGTGCAGGCCTCCGCGCTGCCGTCGGCGAGGAGTTCGCAGAGGAAGTCGGCGCCGTCCCCTCGTCGTCGGCGAACTCGGCCCGTCCGCACTGCCATGCGGCGCTGTCCGTCTCCCGCCACGGGGTCGCCGCACACTCGTGGTCGAAGCCGCAGAGGACCACCCCGGCCGGATCGAACGCGAGGCGTGCGGGGCGCCGGAACCGTTCTCCACCCGTGCCAGGTCGACCCCCTCGCGCCAGTCGGGCCCGTGGATGTGGGCGGGGACGTGGTCGTTGAGGACGGCGCCGAGGCGTGTGAACACGCGGCAGCGTCCGGCCAGCGTCGCGGGGCCGGGCAGGAGGGCCAGCAGTTCGTGGACGTTCACGGGCGCATTCCGCAGCGGCTGGCTGACAGCGGTCGGCGGCGGCGCCGGGCCGGTTTCGCGGCCGTTCGAAGATCGGAATTGTGACGGTTACCGGAAAGTAGGTTTGAGTGCGTCGCTGACCAGGCGCGATGAAGTTACCAATTGGTATTCCCCAGTGGGTGTGAAGGCTTGGTCCGTCGTTCTCCAACTGCCCTTGAGGGTGACGCGAGTTGTTCTGTAGGATCGCGCCCAGTCAAGGCCGGTTACCGGTCAACTTGACGGCCATGGAGTGAGGGGGAGCTTCAGTCGTGCCCGGCGTCAGTGGGTGAAGACGTCCGGTGCTGATTTCTTATGTACCTGCGCGGCAGGTAGTCCTGAGTCTTCCGGATCGGTGAGTCGCCCCTGCGTGGCGGCGCCTCGAGCTGACGTGCGTGCCCGGATGTGGAATCCCGGGTGTTCCGGAGATGAGGACGTGCGGGTCCGCGGTCACGGGTGGACCGCGGAGTGCTGCTCAGGGTGGTCCATGTGGCCAAACGGGGGAATTTCTTTGTCCATGCCCTTAGTTTTCATGTTTTCCGGCCAGGGCTCCCAGTACTACGGGATGGCGCGGGAGTTGTACCGCTCCGACGCGGATTTCGCGCGCTCGATGCGATCCCTGGACGCGGTGTTCGCGGATGCGGGACTGCCCGGTGTGCTGGCCGAGACATACCGGGAGGACCGGGGCCCGGCGCACCCGTTCGAGCGGTTACGGCACACGCACCCCGCGATTCTGATGGTGGAGATCTCCCTGGTGGAGACCCTCCGTGCCCGAGGGGTGCGACCCGACCTGGTGCTGGGGGCCAGTCTGGGGGAGTTCGCCGCCGCGGTGGCCGCGGGCGTCCTGGACGTCCGGGACCTCGCGTACTCCATCGCCGAGCAGGTCAGGCTGGTGGATCGGCACTGCCCGCCGGGCGGCATGATCGCCGTGCTGGACGACGTGCGGAAATACCGGACGGGTGACGGGGAAGGGCGGCTGGACGACCGCCTGTGCGACGGCCTCGAACTGGCCGCGGTCAACTTCGACCAGCACTTCGTGCTGACCGGCGAGCCGGACCGGGTCGCCCGCCTGGAGGGCCGGCTGAGGGCGGACGGCGTGCTGTGCCAGCGTCTGCCGGTCACCTACGCCTTCCACTCCCGGCTGATGGACGTGGCAGCCGAGCCCTACCGCCGGGCCCTGTCCGGGCTGCGGGTACGCCGCCCGGACGTGCCCTTCGTCTCGTGCGCGACGGGCTCCGCGTTGCGCGACATCGGCCTCGACCACTTCTGGCACATGGTCAGACGGCCGATCGACTTCCGGGGGGCGGTCCGGTTCCTGGAGAACCGGCACGGTCCTCTCCGCTACCTCGACCTCGGTCCCTCCGCGACCATGGCGAATTTCGCCTCGCGGAACTTCCCGCCCGGCTCCCGCTCGCAGAGCACCGCACTGGTCGACCCCTTCGGGCGCGACGGGCAGAGCCTGGCGCGTCTGGCGGAGGTGGCCGGGAGCCGTCGTCCGCCAACCGGAGAACCGGCACAACGTGGAGAGCGCATGAAGGCAATCATCTTCCCCGGCCAGGGTTCGCAGTCCCGCGGAATGGGCCGTGGCCTGTTCGACCGGTTTCCGGAACTGGTCGCCGACGCCGACGAGATACTCGGCTATTCGATAGCCGAGCTGTGCGGCGACGACCCGGGACGCAGGCTGGACTCGACGGAATTCACCCAGCCCGCCCTGTACACCGTCTCGGCGCTTTCCTATCTGGACCGGGTGCGGGGCGGATGGCACGGGGCGAGTTTCCTCGCCGGGCACAGCCTCGGCGAGTACACGGCCCTCTTCGCGGCGGGCGCCTTCGACTTCCAGACCGGTCTGCGGGTGGTGAAGGAACGCGGCCGGCTGATGGCCAGGGTCCGCGACGGCGGAATGGCGGCGATCATCGGCCTGAGTGAGGAGAAGGTCGGCGCCGTCCTGCGCGAGGCCGGGCTGTCCGAGATCGACATCGCCAACTACAACACCCCCGACCAGCTCATCGTCTCCGGGCCGAAGGACGTCGTGCACGGGGCGCGGGACGCGTTCACCGGCGCCGGTGCGAAGAGCTACATCCCGCTGCGGGTGAGTGGTGCCTTCCACTCGCGCTACATGGAGGCGGCACGGGAGGAGTTCGAGCGGTTCCTCGCCAAGATCACGTTCAACGCGCTGTCTGTGCCCGTCATCGCGAACGTCACGGGCCGGGAGCACGAGCAGGACGGTCTGCACCGCGCCCTGGCCGAGCAGCTCGTCCGGCCGGTCCGCTGGGAACAGGGCATCCGGCATCTCATGGCGCGGGGCGTCACGGAGTTCGACGAGGTCGGCCCCGGGACCGTGCTCACCAAGCTGGTCAGCGGGATTCGGCAGACGCCGGCCGCGGAGTCGCGCCCCGGGCCGGTCGTGTCCGTCCCCGCCGCCACGCCCGCCGAGCCGGCGCCGCGTGACCAGGGGCCCGGCCGCGCGGCCGCCCGCGCGGCCCGGAGTGCGCAGTCGCTGGGCAGCGCCGCTTTCCGGGCCGCCTACGGCACGCGGTACGCCTACGTCTGCGGTTCCATGTACCGGGGGATCGCCTCCGAGGAGCTGGTCATCCGCGCGGCCCGGGCAGGGCTGCTCGCGTTCTTCGGCAGCGGCGGCCTGGACCGGCAGCGGGTCGCCTCGGCGATCGACCGCATCACCGCCGAGCTGCCCCCCGGGGCCCCTTTCGGGGTGAACCTGGTCCACAACCCGACCTTTCCCTCCGTCGAGGACAGCACCGTCCGACTGCTCCTGGAGCGGCGCATCCGCACGCTGGAGGCCTCGGCCTTCATGAAGGTCACCCGCGCGCTCGTGCACTACCGGCTCAGCGGGCTGACGAAGGGGCCGGACGGCGAGGTCCGGATCGCCAACCGCGTCCTCGCCAAGGTCTCCCGCCCGGAGGTGGCCGAGAGCTTCCTGAGCCCGCCGCCGGAGCGGCTCGTCGGCCTGCTGGAACAGGAGGGGCTCGTCACCGCCGAGCAGGCGGCGCTGGCCGCGCGGGTCCCCATGGCGGACGACCTGTGCGTGGAGGCGGACTCGGGCGGCCACACGGACCGGGGCAACCTCATGGTGCTGCTCCCGGGCATGACGCGGCTGCGCGACCGGCTGGCCGGAGAGTTCGGCTACTCGACCCGGGTGAGGGTCGGGGCGGCGGGCGGCATCGGGACGCCGGAGGCGGCCGCGGCCGCGTTCCTCCTCGGCGCCGACTTCGTCCTCACCGGCTCGATCAACCAGTGCACGGTCGAGGCGGACATGAGCGACCTGGCCAAGGACATGCTCCAGCAGATCAACGTGCAGGACACCGACTACGCCCCCGCCGGGGACATGTTCGAACTCGGCGCGGAGGTGCAGGTCCTCAAGCGTGGGGTGTTCTTCCCGGCCAGGGCCCGCAAACTCCGGGACCTGTACCGGCGACACGAGTCGCTGGAGGAGATCGACGCCGAGACGCGGGCGCTGATCGAACAGCGGTACTTCCGCAGGTCCCTGGCCGACGTGTGGCAGGAGACCAGGGACTACTTCGCCCAGCGCGACCCGCAGGAAATCGAGAAGGCCGAGCGCAATCCGAAACACCGGATGGCCCTGGTGTTCCGGTGGTACTTCGGCCACAGCCAGCGGGTCGCCATGCAGGGCTTGGCGGACAGCCGGGTGGACTTCCAGGTGCACTGCGGTCCCGCGCTGGGCGCCTTCAACCAGTGGGTCAGGGGCACCCGGCTGGAGAGCTGGCGCGAGCGCCACGTCGACGAGATCGGGATTCGGCTGATGGAAGCGGCTGCCCGGCAGCTGGACACGGCCATCGAGGGGGAGGCCCGCAAGTGACCGCGGCAGACCGGACGCGCCGACAGGGCGCGCAGGGAGGCGACGAGCGCGTGGCGGTCGTCGGGATCGGTTGCAGATTCCCGGGGGCGCCGGACCACCGGGCGTTCTGGGGCAACCTGGAGGCTGGCGTCTGCTCCGTCGGCGAGATCACCCCCGACCGCTGGGACGTCGGGCGGTACTACTCTCCCGACATCTCCGTCCCGGGCACCGCCGTCAGTAAGTGGTGCGGCCTGCTGGACCGGCCCTACGCGTTCGACCACACGTTCTTCCGCGTCTCCCCGAACGACGCGGCGATCATGGACCCGCAGCAGCGGCTGCTGCTGGAGGAGACCTGGCACTGCGTCGAGGACGCCGGCGTTCCCATGGCCGAACTGAGCCGGGCCCGCACCTCGGTGTACGTCGGCGTGATGGCCCGGGACCACCTTCAGGAGGCCGCCAAGGACGGTGCCCCGGTGGAGAGCCACTCGGGACTCGGCGGCTACGACTGCCTGCTGGCGAACCGCCTCTCCCACTTCTTCGGCTTCCGTGGCGCCAGCATGTCCGTCGACGCCGCCTGCGCCTCGTCCCTCGTGGCCCTGCACACCGGGGCCCAGGCGCTGCACACCGGGGACGCCGACTACGTACTGGCCGGCGGCGTCAGCCTCAACCTCCACCCGTGGAAGTACGTCTCGTTCTCCAAGGCCCGCATGCTCAGCCCCGAGGGCCTGTGCAAGACGTTCTCCCGGGACGCGAACGGATACGTGCCGGGGGACGGCGTCGCGATGGTGCTGCTGCGCCGTCTGGAGGACGCCGTCCGCGACGGGAACCACATCTACGGCGTGCTGGCGGGCAGCGCGGTCAACCACGTCGGCGGCGGTGCGACGATCACGGCCCCCAGCGTCGAGTCCCAGCGCGAGGTCGTCTCGGCCGCGCTGGACCGCGCCGGGTGGGACCCGCGGACGGTCACCTACGTCGAGGCGCACGGCACCGGGACGTCGCTGGGCGACCCGATCGAGGTGGACGCACTGCGCGGGGTGTTCTCCGCCGCCTCGCAGGACGTGGGCTGGTGCGGGCTCGGGTCCGTCAAGCCGAACATCGGCCACCTGGAGGCCGCCGCGGGCGTCGCCGGGCTGGTCAAGGTCCTGATGATGATGCGCGCGCGGACGGTCCCGCCCAGCATCAACATCCGCGAACCCAACCCGCTGATCCGGTTCGAGGGGAGCCCGTTCCAGGTGGCGCGGGCGCGTGCCGAGTGGCGTCCGCACCGGGACGGTGAGCCGCTCCGCGCCGGGGTCAGCTCGTTCGGCATGGGCGGGGTGAACGCGCACGTCGTCGTCGAGGAGTACCGGGAGGGCCTTCGGGCAGCCGCCGGTTCCGGGGAGACGTCGCCGTCCGGCCGGGGGCGCCGCTCTGCCACGGTGCGTCACCCCTTCCTGCTCTCGGCGCGCAGCCCTCGGGCCCTGGAGCGCCTGCTCGACCGCTGGCGCCAGCACCGGCCGGAGGACGGGTGGACGGCGGAACCGGCCGCCGACATCTGCCGGACGCTGGCGGTCGGCCGGGAGCACCTGCCGTACCGGTTCGGCGGCCTGGTCTCCGGCACCGAGGACGTCACCGCGCTGCTGAACTCGTCCCGGCCAGCCCCCGAGGCCATCGCGGACGGCCCGTGGCGGCTGTCCGTGGGGCGGCTCGCCGTGCCGGCGCGTCGGCGGCTCGGCGCGTTGCTGGCTTCCCCCCTCTACGCGGACGCCGTGACCGGTCTGCGGAAGGAGTCCCGTGCTGCCGCGGCGGCCCTGCGCGAGCTGCGCAAGGGCGGCGACGGCCCGCGGAACGCGTTCCTGTTCACCTATCTGACCGTGCGCGCGCTGCTGGACGCGGGCTTCGCCCCGGAGTCGGTCACCGCCCACGGTGCCGGCGTCTGGCCCGCGCTCGCGGCGATCGGCGCCCTTGACGTCCCGGCCGCCGCCCGCCTCGCCGCCGGTGAGGAGCCGGTGGAGGCGGCAGCTCTCCGCGCCCCGGGCATTCCGTTCGCCGAGCCGGTCACCGGCCGTGTCCTGCACCCCTACCGCCTGGACGCCGACTACCTGTCCGCCCTGCGGGCCGGGCTGCGCATCAAAGCCGAGGAGTCCGCGCGGACGCACGACCAGGCCGCCCGGCTCGCGGACGTCCAGCACACCTTCCGGGGCCACATCCACGAATGGGACCGGCTGTTGGCCGAGCGCGGCGGCAACGGGCCGCGGCTGCCCCTGGACGGTGACGCCTGGCACCGGACGTCGGCGGAGCCGGCCGGCCCGGCCGCCACCCTGCGCGTCCTGGCCGCCCAGAACGCGCTCGACCTGCTCCACCGGAAGTGGGGCATCGGCCGTGAGCGAGAGGTCGGCGACACCGCGGTGCACGAGCTGCTGGACCTGCTGCTGCACGGCGTCCTGACCCGACAGGACACCATCGCCCTCGTTCTCGGGGACGACACGGAACGCGTCGCGGTGGCCGGGCGGGCCCGTCGGCGCACGGGGCGGCTTCCGGCCGAGGGCGGCAGCCCGCTGCTGCGGTCCCGCACCGACGCGCCCGCCGGCCTGGAGGAGCTGAACGCCTGGGCCGGGGTGGCCGGTCGGGACAGCGCGGCGCGCGGCCCGGAGGGGGCGGCCGTCCTCGCGGTCGGAGAGGCGGGCGCCGACGTCCCCAACGTCGCCGTCGACGGGCCGGAGGCGTTCGGCGACGCGCTCGCCCGTCCGCTGCTGGACCTGTGGCTGCGGGGCGTCCCCGTCCACTGGCGGCGTACCGGTACGGGGGCACCCGGCCGGCTGCTGTCCCTGCCGACGACGGAGTTCGTCCGCAGCGAGCACCGCCTGAAGCGGGACACCGTCGTGGCACCCGCGCCGCCGCCCGCCACGGACGCGGCGGACCCGGGGACAGACCCCGAACCCGGTACTCGGGCACGGCTGCGGGAGCTGAGCCGCCGTCTGGTCCCCGCGCCGCTGCCCCCGGGCGAGCACCCCAGGGCGGGCCAGCTGCTCCTGGTGGTGCCCGAACGGCTCCACGACGAGCTGCGGGACGTCGTCCGGCGCGCGTTGCCGGACCACACGACGCGCTGGGTCCGGCTGGGCGAGTCCTGCGAACGGGACGACGCCGGAACCTGGACGGTGCGCCCGACGGTGGAGGAGGACTGGCGGCGCGCCCTCACCGCCCTCCGGGCCGAAGGCGAACCGCCCCGCCGGATCATCCACCTGCTCGCCCCGCGCGCCGACGCCCCGGTCGAGGAACGGCTCGCCGAGACGGTGTACAGCGCGTTCCTGCTGGCGAAGGGCACCGCCTCGCTCGGCGTGGAGGGGCGTGCCGAGATCGTCTGTCTGGCCCCCGTCGCCGAGGACGGCGAAGCCCGCGTGCCCGGCGCCTCCGGGACGGCCGGCTCCGAGACGGCGGCCGTCGCCGGGCTCGCCCGCAGCCTGCGCCGGGAGACCTCCCGGGTGCTGCTTCGCGCGGTCACCGTGCCCGGCCGACCGGGCGACGCGGCGGTCTGGCGGTGCGCCGTGGGGGAGTTCGGCCCCGGCAGCACGGGCGAGGCCGTCCACCACCTCGGCGGAGCCCGTCTGGTGGAGACGTACGGGGAGGCGGAGCCGGAGTGGCCGCACGCGCCGGAGGCGGCGCACGCGGCCGGGGCGGCGGGCGGCCCCGGCATCCGGCCCGGCGGTGTGTACGTCATCAGCGGTGGGGCCGGTGGGCTCGGTCGGCTGACGGCGGAGCACCTGCTGCGCACGCCCGGGGTACGGGTCGTGCTGATCGGCCGCTCGGAGCTGTCGGCGGAGCGGTCCGCCGCGCTGGCCCGGCTGCTCGGCGGGGAGGACCCGCGAGCCGTGTACCTGACCGCCGACCTTCGCGATCCCGGTCAGGCCGAGGCCGTGACGGCCGCGGTACGGGAGCGGTACGGGCGGATCGACGGCGTCCTCCACGCGGCCGGGCTGCTGCGGGACGGTCTGCTGAGCGGGAAGACTCTTGACGACGTCCGGGCGGTGCTGGCCCCGAAGGTCCTCGGCGCGCTCCATCTCGACCAGGCCACCCGCGACGACGCGCTGGACTTCTTCGCCGTGTTCTCCTCCGTGGTCGCCGTGTCCGGGAACGTCGGCCAGAGTGACTACGCCGCCGCGAACGCCTACCTCGACGCCTTCGTGGCCGAGCGGGAACGCCGCCGTGACCGGGGCTTGCGGTCCGGTCGGTCGATGGCCGTCGGCTGGCCGCTGTGGGAGGACGGCGGCATGCGCGTCGTCGACTCGGGCAGCAGCGTCTTCCGGCCGGATCGCGGGGTCTTCCCCCTGCCGACGCAGGAGGGGCTCGACGCGCTGGACCGGGTCCTCACCGGCCCGGCCGGTCACCGCGTCTTCGTCCACGCCACCGCGCACGGCGGAGCCTGGCTCCTCACGGGTGCCGGGCCGGATGCGCGGGAAGCGGACCAGCCCGAGCGGCAGACCGCGGCCTCCGGCGCCGCGGCGGAGGTCTCCGTCCGCAACGCGGTCGGCTATCTGACCCGGGTCTTCGCCGACCTGCTCGGAGTCGACGCGGGCGAGGTGGACCCGGAACTGGGCTTCGACGAGTACGGCATCGACTCGATCCGCATCAGCCAGTTCAACTCCCGCATCGAGGCCGACCTGGGGCCCGTACCGCAGACGCTGCTCTTCGAGTGCCGGACTCTGGCCCAGGCCGCGGAGCGGGTCGCCGACCACCGGGCCGAGGAACTGGCCGCCTGGTGCGCCGCGGAGTCCGGACGCGGCGCGCGGCCGGGACGGGGACCGGAGCCCGGTCCGGAGCAGGGGCCGGAGCCCGGTCCGGAGCAGGGGCGGGAACCGGGGGCCGCACCGTGGCCGACCGCCGCCGCGCCCGGCACGGAGGGGGACGCCATCGCCGTCATCGGCATGTCCGGCCGCTACCCGCTCGCCCCGGACCTCGACACCTTCTGGCGCCACCTGGCCGACGGCCGGGACTGCGTGACCGACCTCCCGCCCTCCCGGCGCGCCCGTTGGGCACTGCCCGACTCAGGCGACGCGGCGGCGGACAGCGGCATCTACTGCACCGCGGGCGGCTACCTCGACGACGTCGACCGGTTCGACCCGCTGTTCTTCAACATCTCCCCGCGTGAGGCGGAGGTGATGGACCCCCAGGAGCGGATCTTCCTGGAGGTGGCCTGGCAGGCCTTCGAGGATGCTGGCTACCCGCCGTACCGCCTGGGCGACCCCGACGATCCCGCACAGCGCCGGGTCGGGGTCTTCGCGGGCGTCACCACCCAGACCTACCTGCTGTGGGGGCCGGACCAGTGGCGTGCGGGAGAACCGGGCATCCCCACCTCCACTCAGTGGTCCGTCGCCAACCGGGTCTCCTACTGGCTCGACCTGCACGGCCCGAGCATGCCGGTCGACACCGCCTGCGCCTCCTCACTGCACGCGGTGCACCTGGCCTGCGAGAGCCTGAGGCGGGGCGAGTGCGAACTCGCCCTCGTCGGCGGCGTCAACCTCTATCTGCACCCGATCAAGCACCGCTGGCTCTGCCAGATGCGGATGCTCTCGCCCACCGGGCGGTCCCGTGCCTTCGGGGCGGACGCCGACGGG
Source organism: Streptomyces sp. JJ38 (assembly GCF_019303475.1). GTDB lineage: Bacteria > Actinomycetota > Actinomycetes > Streptomycetales > Streptomycetaceae > Streptomyces. Next base: position 75,150 of record NZ_JABLSI010000017.1, on the reverse strand, counting down.
TTCGTCCCCGGCGAGGGCGCGGGCGCGCTGATACTCAAGCCCCTGCGGCAGGCCGTGGCGGACGGCGACCGCGTCCTCGGCCTGATCCGGGGCAGCTCGGTCAACCACGGGGGCCGCACCAGCGGATTCACCGTGCCGAACCCGCGCGCCCAGGCGGCACTCGTCCGCCGCGCGCTCCAGGACGCCGGGGTCGGCCCCGAGACGATCGGCTGCGTCGAGGCGCACGGCACGGGTACCGCCCTCGGCGACCCCATCGAAATCGCCGGGCTGACGCAGGCGTTCGACGGGGCTCCCGGCTCCGGCGCCGCGGCCGGGGACGGGTGTGCCCTCGGGTCGGTCAAGACCAACATCGGGCACCTGGAGTCGGCTGCCGGCATCGCGGGCCTGACCAAGGTGCTGTTGCAACTGCGCCACGGGACGCTCGTCCCCTCGCTGCACGCGGAGCGGGAGAACCCCCGGTTCGACCTCAGCACCACGCCCTTCCGGCTCCAGCGGACGTCGGCCCCCTGGGTCAGGAAGACCGGTCCGGACGGGCGGGAACTGCCCCGTCGGGCCGGGATCAGTTCCTTCGGTGCGGGAGGAGCCAACGCACACGTGATCGTCGAGGAGTACCAGGGGCCCCAGGCCCCGCGGGGCGCCCCGGACGGGGAGTCGCAGCTGATCGTCGTATCGGCCAAGGACCGCGAGCGGCTGCGGGAGCACTGCGCCAACCTGGCCGGGGAACTCGCCGACCGGCACGGGGAGCTGCGGCTCTCCGAGGTCGCCCACCACCTCCAGGTGCGGCGGCAGCCACTGCCCGAGCGTGTGGCGCTGCTGGCCACCGACCTGCCGGACCTCGCGCGACGGCTGGCCGCGGTGGCCGAGGGACGGCCGCCAGCCGACGGCTGCTGGACGACCGACCGCACCCCCGGAGCCCGCAGGGCGGCACAGGACGCGGTACCGGAGGCGGTGCGGTCGCGCGACCTCGCCCGGCTCGCGGCGAGTTGGGCGGCCGGTGCCGAGGTCCCCTGGGCCGAGCTCTACCCCGGTGGACCGTTGCGCCATGTCGACCTGCCCGCCTACCCGTTCGCCCACGAGCGCTACTGGCTGCCCCCGGAGCCGGAGCCGGAGCCGGAGCCGGAGCCGGAGCAGACGGGCCCGCAGGGGACGGGCCATCCGTTCGTCTCGGGTGTCGCCGAGGGCGGCTCCGGCACCTTCGTCGACTTCACCGGCGAGGAGTTCTTCCTCGCGGACCACCGGGTCGACGGTGTGCCGATCTTCCCCGCCGTGGGGTACCTGGAGCTGGTCAGGGAGGCGACCTTGCGCCTGGGCCGACCCGCCGTACGCCTGCGGAACAACGTCTGGGCCGACGCCATGACCGTGCCGGTCCCGCAGCGCTTCCACCTCGGGCTGGAGCCGGTGCCCGAGGGCTGGGCGTACGAGCTGTACAGCGTCGACGGTGAGGGCGTGCGCCACGTCCACGGGCGCGGCAAGGCCGACACCGCGGCGCCGGAGCCGAGCACGGAGCCGGATTCCGTCGACCTCGACGCGGTCCGGGCCCGCTGCGGCGAACGGGCGGACGCCGAGGAGTTCTACCCCCTCGTCCACGGGCTCGGGCTGCAACTCGGCGACGCCTACCAGGGCGTTCGCCGTCTGTGGTGGAGCGAGAGCGAGGCGCTGTCGGAGATCCGGCTCCCCGACGCCGCGCAGCGCGGTGCCGAGGGGCTCGTGCTGCACCCCTCGATGCTCGACTCCGCGCTCCAGGCGTCCCTGTGGCTCATCGAGCGGCGTGAGGGGCGCGGCAGACTGCACCTGCCCTTCACGATCGGCAGCGTCGACGTGGCGGCCGGTACCCCACGCCGCGGCTTCGCCCACGTCGCCATCCGCTCGTGGACCGAGGCGGGCAAGAAGGTCGAGGTCAGGCTGTGTGACGAGCAGGGCAGGGTGCTGCTGACGGTCCGTGACTTCTGGCTGCGGCCCTGGCGGACCGCCGGACCCAGCGGGCCGGGCACCGGGGACGGGCCGGGCGCCGCGCGTTCGGCGGGCACCTTCTTCCGCCCGGCCTGGACGCCGCGTCCGGTCGTGGCCGTCGCGCGGCCGGAAGGGGAGCGGAGCGCCGGGACCACGCTCGTCTTCGCACCGTCCCCCGAGGCGGGACGCTCGCTCGTCGCGGAGGCGGCGGCGCACGGCGCCTCGGGACCGTCCGTCGTCGTCACGCCCGGGGCCGGTTTCCGAGCCGTGGCCGACGGCGGTGGGGGGCACGCCGTCACCCTGCGCCCCTCCCGGGCGGAGGACTTCGGTGAGCTCGTGCGGGCCCTGGGCGACCTCGGGCTGTCGGGCGGCGCCGGTCTCGACGTCCTCTACGCCTGGCCGTCCGCGGACTTCGCCGACGGCGTCGCCGGTGTCCGAGCGCAGCTCGACGACGGCCTGCGGCCGCTGTTCCTCCTGGTGCGCGCCCTGCTGCGGTCCGGCGACCGCAGGCGCGTGTCCCTGGTGTGCGGCCACCCCGGCGGCGCCGGCCATGACGACACCGTGCAGCCCGGCTATGCCGCGCTGGGCGGCTTCCTGCGCACCCTGACCCGGGAGAGCAAGCGGTTCGCCACCTCGCTGGTCGAGCTGCCCGCGCCCGAGCTGGCGGCCCTCGCCGAGGGGCGGGGCGGTGCGGCGCGGACGCTGGTCGCCGAGCTGCGCGACCGTTCCCTCGCGAACGCCGAGGTCCGCCACCGGGACGGGCTGCGCACCGTCAGGACGTGGACGGCGGAGAGCGCGCCGCCACCCGGCTCGTCTGCCGCGCTCCGCGCCGGCGGTGTGTACCTGATCAGCGGCGGGGCGGGCGGCATCGGCGCGCTCGTGGCGCGTCGGCTGGCCGCCCGTCACGGTGCCCGTCTGGTCCTGGCCGGACGCTCGCCGCACGACGAGCGGATCGACCGGATCCTGGCCCGGATCGCCGGTGACGGCGGCGAGGCCCGGTACGTGCGGACGGACGTGTCCGGCGCGGACGGTGCGGCCGCCGCGGTCCGGACGGCCGAGGAGGCGTTCGGCGAGCTGCACGGCGTCTTCCACGCCGCGGGCGTGCTGCGCGACGACTTCCTCGTCAACCAGGACCTGGCGCGGATCGAGGAGGTGCTCGGGCCCAAGCTGCTCGGCGCCGTCCACCTGGACGCCGCCACCGCCGACCGGCGGCTGGACGCCTTCTGCCTGTTCTCCTCCGTCGCGGCGCCGCTGGGCAGCGCGGGACAGGCCGGGTACGCGTTCGCCAACGGGTTCCTGGACGCCTTCGCCGAGTGGCGCGAGGAGCGCTGCCGCCGGGGCACCCGCCACGGCCACACCACGTCGGTGAACTGGCCGCTGTGGCGGGACGGCGGCATGGGCGTCGACGCCGAGGTGCGGGCGTGGCTGAAGGCCGGCCTCGGGCTGTCGCCGCTGGAGACGGAGACGGCGCTGTCCGCACTGGACGCCGTGCTCGACGGACCGCCCGGACCGGTGCTGTTCGTGGGTGGAGACGGCGAGAAGGTGGCGGCCCAGCTCGGCACCACCGTCCCCGCGCAACCGGCCCGCCCGGAGGAGGAACAGGGCTCCACGCCGCCACCGGCCGGCGCCCCCGAGGAGGAAGTGGAGGAACCGGTGGACGATGTGGCGCCGCGACGGGAGACGGCACTGCGCTCGGTACTGGTCGAGGAAGTGGCGCAGATCGTGAAGCTCGACCCGTCCCGGGTCGACCCGGGAGGCCAGATCGGCGACTACGGCTTCGACTCCCTCTCCTTCAGCCGCCTGGCCAACCGGCTCAACGATCTTCTCGGGGTCGACATCACCCCGGCCACGTTCTTCGAGTACACGACGGTCGACGAGCTGGTTGGGCACTTCCTGGACGCGTTCGCGGACGAGGTCGCCGCCCGTCTCTCGCCGGGCCCGCAGGAGCGCGCCGAGCCCCGCCGTGCCGTGCCCGCCGAGGCAGCACGGCCAGAGCGGGCAGCGCAGGCGGAGCAGGCGGTGCGGAGCGTGCGGGCCGCAGCCCACGCGGACTCCACGTCTCCGCGGGTGGTGGCCACGGTCCGGGAGGCGGAACCGGCGGACGCCGTCGCGGAAGCCGACGCGGCGGCGGGGCCAGCGGGCCGCGACCCCATCGCCGTCGTCGGCATGCACGCCGAGATGCCCGGCTGCCGCGACCTCGACGCGTACTGGCGGCACATCGAGAACGGCGACGACCTGATCACCGAGGTGCCGGCCGACCGCTGGGACTGGCGCGAGTTCTACGACCCCACAGGGCAGCGGAAGAACGCGACCGTCAGCAAGTGGGGTGGATTCCTCCACGACGTCGACACCTTCGACGCCCGTTTCTTCGGCATCTCCCCGCGCGAAGCGCAGCTCATGGACCCGCAGCAGCGGCTGTTCCTCCAGACGGCCTACCGGGCCGTGGAGGAGGCGGGCTACCGCCCGTCGGACCTCTCGGCCCACCGCACCGGGCTGTTCGTCGGCGTGGCCACGCACGAGTACTACGACCTGCTGCGGGACGCCGGGGTGCCGACCGAGGCGTACACCACCACGGGGCTGTTCCACGCCATCACGGCCAACCGCGTCTCCTACCTCATGAACCTGCGGGGCCCCAGCTTCCCCATCGACACGGCGTGCTCCAGCTCCCTGGTCGCCCTGCGGACCGCGGTCGAGTCCCTGCGGGCCGGAAGCTGTGACACCGCCCTCGTCGGCGGGGTCAACCTGCTGCTCTCACCGACCGTCTACATCTCCTTCTCCCGGGCCGGCATGCTCAGCCCGGACGGGCGTTGCAAGACCTTCGACGCGGCGGCCGACGGCTACGTCCGCGGTGAGGGCGTCGCCGCCCTGCTGCTCAAGCCGCTCTCGGCGGCGGTGCGGGACGGCGACCACGTCCACGCCGTGATCCGCGGCAGCGCGGTCAACCACGGCGGCCGCGTCAACACCCTCACGACGCCGAACCCGAACGCGCAGTCGTCGCTGATCGTCGACGCCTTCGCGGAGCGCGGCGTCGACCCGGGGACCGTCGGATACATCGAGGTGCACGGAACCGGCACCGCGCTGGGCGATCCCATCGAGATCAACGGGCTGAAGAGGGCGTACCGCGAACTGCGCGACCAGGCCGGGCTGCCCCGGCTTACCGGAGGCGGCACGGCGATCGGTTCCGTCAAGCCGGTCATCGGGCACCTGGAGGCGGCCGCGGGGGTGGCCGGCATCGTGAAGGCCGTCCTCGCGATGCGGCACGGCAAGCTGCCCGGCAGCCCGCACATCAAGGAGCTGAACCCGCACATCCAGCTGGCCGGAGGCCCGTTGCGGATTCCCGCCACGACGGAGCCCTGGCCGCGGCGGACGGGGCCGGACGGCCGTGAGCTGCCCCGGCGCGCCGCGGTGAGCTCCTTCGGCTTCGGCGGGACGAACGGGCATGTCGTGCTGGAGGAGTACCTGGAGCAGGACGCGGGCGCGGAGGCCACCGGGTCCGGGGGAGAGCGCGGCGCGCGCGTGTTCGTCCTCTCCGCCCGCACCGACGAGGCGCTGAGGGAGTACGCCGGCCTGCTGTCCCGCACGCTGCGGACCGCGGAGCAGGGGGCCGGGCAGGAGCCCGGCGCCGGGTCCGCGCAGGGGACGCACGGGATCGAGTCCGCGTTCATCGCCGTGGTCGCCGACGTCCTCGGCGTCGTTCCGGACGAGGTGCCCACCGACGAGCCGCTGGGCGACCTCGGCCTCGGGCCGGTCGCCCTGGACGGGCTGCGCGAGTGGATCGCCGAGCGGTGCGCCACGGCCGAGGGCGTCCAGGAGCCGCTGTCCGAACGCTCGGTCAAGGCTGTCGTCGCCGCGCTCCCCGCCACTTCCGACGGCGCGTCCGCCGCCGCGCCGACGCGGTACGGCCTGCGCGATCTCGCGTTCACGCTGCAACTCGGGCGCGAGGTCATGGACCACCGCTTGGCGGTGGTCTGCGAGGAGTCCCGCGTCCTGGCCGACTGCCTGGAGGCGTTCACCCGGGGCGAGGCGCGCGACGGGTGGCTGTGGCACGGCGTCGTGACCACGGCCCCCGGGGCTCCGGCCGTGCGGCCGGACGGCGAGGACCCGCGGTCGCTCGCCCGGCGTTGGACGGCGGGCGAGGACGTGGAGTGGGAGCGGCTCTACCAGGGCGACCGTCCCCGCAGGCTCTCCCTGCCGACCTACCCGTTCGCCCGCACGCGGTACTGGATACCCGGAGCCGAGGACCGGCAGGGCGGCTGGACGTCTCGTACCCGGCTGGAGTCCGGGGACCGGCGGTTCGCCGAGCACCGCGTGCACGGTCGGCCGGTCCTGCCCGGCGTGGCCCACCTCGCCCTCGCGCACACCGCGCTGTCCTCCCGGCGCCCCGGCAGGTTCGGGCTCCGCGAGGCGGTCTGGCTCCGGCCGCTGACCGTCGAGCCGGGGCAGGACCGGGCCGTCGAGGTGCGGCTGCGGGAGCAGCAGGGCGGGCGCGTCACGTACGAGGTGTGCGCGTCCGACGGGGACGGGCGGGCCGTGACCTACGCGCGCGGCGCCTGGGAGGAACTGCCCGGCGCCCCGGGGGCGGACCGCCCTTCGACGGTCGACCTGGCGGCCGTTCGGCGGCGCTGCCCCGTGACGCTGGACCACCACGAGGTGTACGAGCGATTCCGCGCCCTCGGTCTCGACTACGGGGCGCTGTTCCGCGGCCTGCGTGACGTCCGCGTCGGCGAGTACGACGTCCTCGGGTCCTTCACGACCCGGGACACGGGCCCGGTGCCGGGCGACCCGGCGTGGCACCCCACGGTGCTGGATGCCGCCCTCCAGGCCGTCAGCGCGTTCGGCTTCACCGCACCGGCCGGCGCGGGGGCCACCCGGCTGCCCTTCGCCCTGGAGTCGGCCGAGTTGCGGGAGCCGCTGCCGTCCTCGGGGCACGTCCACGTGAGCCGGGCCGACGAAGGACAGTACGACGTGAACGTGCTCGACGACACCGGTCGGATCCGCGCCGAACTCCGCGGCGTGACCGTGCGCGAGCAGCCCGGCGGGCCCGGCGGGCCCGGCGAACTCCGTGGGACCGGGGAGCGTGCGCAGGCCGTCGGCCCGCAGCCGGACGAGCGGCGGTTCGACGGCTTCTTCTTCGAGCCGTACTGGGTCGAGCAGCCCCTCTCGGAGGGCGACGGGGCGCCCACGCCCCCGGCACCCGGCGGGGGAACGCTCCTCGTGTGCCCGCCCCACTCCACCGCCCTCGAAGGAGCCCTGACCTCCCGAGCCCGCGGCGGTGACACCTGGCGCATACGGCTGGGTGCCCCGGGCACGGCGACCCGGGTCCTGGCCGAGCGGCTGTGGGAGGTGGACGCCGCGGACGAGGCGGCGTTGCGCGAACTGCTGGGGCGGCTCGGCGACGTCCGGCACGTCTGGTTCCTCGGCGGGCTGCAAGGGCCCGCGCGGGAGGCACCGGCCCCCGTCTCGGGCCGGGATCCCGTCCCCGACCCCACGGGCGTCTTCTTCCGGTTCGTCAGGGCGCTGTCGGACACCGACCGGATGGCGTCGCTGCGGTCGCTCGGGGTCGTCACCGACGACGTGCACGACGTGGACGGCGCCAGGACCGGGAATCCGCGGGCCGCCGGCCTGGTGGGCCTGTGCAAGACCCTGGCGAAGGAGTACCCGGGGCTGGCCGTGCGCTGCGTCGACCTCCAGACGCCCGCGCCCGGCGCCGGCGAGGCCGACGCGCCGGACCCGACGGCGGACGCGCTTCTCGCCGAGCCCGCCCAGCGGGACGGCGAGGAGATCGCCCTGCGTGCCGGTCGGCGCTTCGTGAAACGGCTGCGGCCCCGCCCGCTGCCCGCACCCGCGCGCCCGGTGTACCGCCAGGGCGGCACCTACCTCGTCGTCGGCGGGACCGGAGGCATCGGCCGTGCCCTGGTCGAGCACCTGGCCCGGACGGCCGCGGCCCGGCTGGTCCTGGTCGGTCGGAGTGCACCGGGCCCTCAGACGGCGAGCGTGGTCGCCCGGATCGCCGAGCTGGGCGGCGAGGCCGTCTACCTGTCGGCGGATGTCACGGACCTCGCCGCCATGCGCCGCACGGTCAAAGCCGCCACGGAGCGCTTCGGCGCGCTCCACGGCGTCTTCCACGCGGCGATGGTGCTGCGGGACTCGATCATCGAGCGGACGGACGCCGAGGCGTTCCACGCCGTCTACGACCCCAAGGCACGCGGCAGCGAGGTTCTCGGCGCGCTGTTCGCGGACGTCCCGCTGGACTTCCTGGTCTTCCTGTCCTCCGTGCAGTCCTTCACCGGTTCCATGGGACAGGGCAACTACGCGGCCGCGTCCACAGCCCAGGACGGCTTCGCCCGCGCTCTGGCAGGCCGGGCCGGGTACCCCGTACAGATCGTCAACTGGGGCGTGTGGGGAACCGTCGGGGCCGTCGCCTCGCCGCGCTACCGGGAGGAGCTGCGCGCCCGCGGCTTCCGGCCCATCGAACCGGCGGACGGCATGGCGGCCCTGGAACGTGTGCTGGCGTCCGGCAGGCGGCAGCTCGTCGCCCTCGACGCGGACGAGCACGTGCTGCACGGCATCGGTGTGCGTGACGACGCCGCGACGCGAGCCGAGCCCGCGTACGACGGCGCCGCGCTGATGACCGGTGCGGCGAGCCACCTCGCCGAGGAGCGGGCCCTTGAGGACTTCATCGCCCTGGAGCTGTGCGTGCTGCTGCGCGGGGCGGGACTGCTCCAACGGCCCGGCCAGGAGCACCGGCTGAGCGAGCCCGAGGAGGCGCTCGGCGCCCGGCCGCACCACCGCCGCCTGGTCGAGGGGCTGGTGCGGGTACTCGCGCGCGGCGGCTTCGTCGAACTGGACGGGGACCGGATGTGGGCCACCGGGCGGGTCCTGGCCGCAGGAGCGGCCGAGGGCCGGGCCCGGAGCGAACGCGCGGCGGCCCTGCGGTCCGCACACCCGGGCCTGGCGGCGCGGCTGGAGCTGGTGTGCGGCTGCCTGGACGGCCTGCGGGCGGTGCTCGCCGGGGAAGTCTCCCCGACCGAGGTGCTGTTCCCGGCGGGGTCCAGTGAGCGGGTGGCGTCCGTCTACCGGGGCGCCCGGCTCGTCGACCACTGCAACCGGCTGTTGGCCGAGCACGTCGTGCGCCATGTTCGCGAGACGGCGGCGGGCCGCCGCCCGCGCATCCTGGAGATCGGTGCCGGCACCGGCGCCACCAGCGCCGAGGCGCTGGCGGCCCTGCGCGGCGCCGGGATCGAGGCCGACTACGACTACACCGACGTCTCCGTGCGCTTCCTGCACGAGGCCGAACGCCGCTGGGCGGATCGGCGGGACGTCCGCATGGCTTTCCGATCCCTCGACATTGGGCGCCCGGTCGAGGCGCAGGGCTTCGAGACCGGCCGGTACGACGTGGTGATCGCGGCCAACGTGCTGCACGCCGTGGCCGACCTGGACGGCGCCCTCGACGGGGCCCGGGCCCTGCTCGCCCCGTCCGGCCGGCTCCTGCTCACCGAGGTGACCCGGGCCCTGGCCTTCCACACCGTCACCTTCGGCCTGCTGGACGGCTGGTGGGCCTACACCGACGCCGCGCGGCGGCTGCCGTCCTCCCCGCTGCTCGACGACGAGATGTGGCGGCGACGGCTGGAACACGCGGGGTTCACGGGAGTGGACGTACACGGGGAGGCGGACGTGCCGGGATCGCTGTCCCAGCGGGTGATCACGGCGGTGCCCGCCGCCGGGGCGGGCACCGCCGTGCGGCCCCGTCCCGCGGAACCCGCCGCTGCCGTGCCTCCGCCTCCCGCGGAACCCGCCGCTCCCGCCGCGTCGGCGGTGGTCGATCTGCCCGGCCACGTCGCCGGGTTGATCACCGCGTTCGCGGCGGAGGCGCTGAGCATGTCCCCGGACGAGCTGGCGCCCGACCGTCCGCTGTCGTCATACGGCGTGGACTCGATCGTGGGCGTCGAGCTGATCAACCGGATCAACCAGGAACTCGGCATCACGCTCAAGACGATCGTGATCTTCGACTACCCGACGGTGGGGGAGCTGGCGGCCCACGTGGTCGAGCGGCACGAGAGCGTCGTCGCGGAACGGCTGCGTGTCGGACAGCCGCCCGTCGAACCCGCCGGGGAACACCGGCAGGACCGTCCGGACGAACGCCCCGAGAGCCGTCCGGAGGACCACCCCGTGAGCCGCCCCGAGAGCCCGGCCGAGTGGCAAGTCGGCGAACACCGCGGGCACGTGGGGGAGTTCGACGGCGTGCGCCCCACGGCGTCGACGCGGGGGCCGGGGCCGGGGGCTGCGTCGGAGGGCGGTGCCGGGTTCCGAGCGGTGCGCTTCGAACGTCCGGGCAGTCCGGCGGATCTGAAGCTCGTGCCCATTGAGCCGGTGGCGCCCGGCCCCGGCGAGGTCGAGGTCCAGGTCAGGGCCTTCCCGGTCAACTTCTCCGACTTCCTCGCGGCCAAGGGCCTGTACCCGATGATGCCGGACTTCCCGTTCACCCCCGGGGTGGAGGTCTCCGGGGTGGTCCGCCGGGTGGGGCCCGGCGTCCAGCGGGTGAAGCCAGGCGACGCGGTGATCGCGCTCACTCGTCCCGAGATGGGTGGGCAGGCGTCGGTCGTCCTCACCGACGAGAGCTTCGTCGTACGCAAGCCGGACAACCTCACGCACGAGGAGGCGTGCGGCGTGCCCGTCGCCTTCCTCGCCATGTGGCTGGCCTTCGAACGGGCCGGGGTGCGGGCCGGTGAACGGGTACTGATCCGGGCGGCGACCGGGACGAACGGGCTGATGGCCGTGCAGTTGGCGCAGCTCGCGGGAGCCGAGATCATCGCCACGGCCGGCTCCCGGCGCAAGGTCGACCACCTCGTCGCGATGGGCGTGCCCGACCCCATCGACCACCAGGAGCGCGACGTCCCCGAGGAGGTGCTGCGCAGGACGGGCGGCGCCGGGGTCGACGTCGTCATCAACACCCTCGGGGACGGCGCGACCCAGGAGGGGCTCAACCTGCTCGCCCCGGACGGGCGTTACGTCGAGATCGCCGTCTTCGGGCTCCAGGCGTCCGGTGGGCTGGACCTGTCCCGGATGGTCGACAACCAGAGCTTCCACAGCTTCAACACCAAGAAGTACTTCCTGAACCATCCCGAGCGGCGGATTCCGTGCTTGGAGGCGATGGCCGAGCACCTGGAGTTCGGCAAGATCCGGCCGCTCGTCGCGCACGTCGTCCCGTTCGACCGCGTCACCGAGGCGTACGCCCTGAAGGCCGACCGGGGCACGATCGGCCGCGTCGTGGTCACCGTGCCGGAGCCCGAGGACCCGGCGGGCACGGCGGACGGCGGTTCGCGCGCGCTCGCCGCGCCGGAGCGCGAGGAGCGGTCCGCCGCCACTGCCGGACGGCCCGCCGGCCGCACAGGCGGTACCGCCGACATCGCCGTCATCGGCATGTCCGGCCGGTACGCCGGGGCGGACGACCTCGACGCGCTGTGGGACAACCTCGCCCGAGGCGTGTGCTCGGCCGGTGACGTTCCCGCGGAACGCTGGTCCAGCGAGCGCTTCCACGACCCCGACCCGACCCGCCTGGACGCGACGTACTGCTCCCGCGGCGCGTTCCTCGACGACATCGACGCCTTCGACGCACCCTTCTTCGCCATGTCCGGGAAGGAGGCGGCCCAGACCGATCCCCAACAGCGGCTCTTCCTGGAGGAGTCGTGGAAGGCGCTGGAGGACGCCGGCTATCCGGCCCGCGCGATGAACGGGCGCCCCTGCGGGGTCTTCGTGGGGGTCGGGCCGAGCGAATACCTCACCCGGATGAACAAGGCGGAGGTCCTGAAGGAGGCCCAGTCCTTCTGGGGCAACGAGGCGTCGGTCCTGGCCGCCCGCATCTCCTACTTCCTCAACCTCCGCGGCCCCAGCCTCGCGGTGAACACCGCCTGCTCCTCCTCGCTCGTCGCCGTGCACCTCGCCTGCCAGAGCCTGCTGGCCGGCGAGTGCGAGACGGCCGTCGCCGGTGGGGTGTTCCTGACCCTCGCGCCGGACTACTTCGTCGTGGCCAGCAACGGCACCATGCTGGCGCCGGACGGTGTCTGCAAGACCTTCGACGACGCGGCGGACGGCTTCGGGCCGGGCGAGGGGGTCGGCGCGCTGGTCCTCAAGCCGCTGGACGCCGCGCTCCGGGACGGGGACCACGTCCACGGAGTGATCAAGGGCTCGGCGATCAACCAGGACGGCAGGACCAACGGCATCACCGCGCCCAGCGGCGCCGCGCAGACCGCCGTGGAGCTCGCCGCCTACGAGCGGGCGGGCATCAGCCCGGAGACGCTCGGCTACGTCGAGGCCCACGGTACGGGGACCCGGCTGGGCGACCCGATCGAGATCGAGGCGCTCAGCAACGCGTTCGGCCGCTACACGGACCGGAAGTCGTTCTGCCCGATCGGTTCGGTCAAGACGAACATCGGTCACACGGCCGCGGCGGCGGGCATCGCCGGAGTCATCAAGACGCTGCTGGCCTTCCGGCACCGCCAGCTTCCCCCGTCGGCCAACTTCCGCACGCCCAACCAGCTCATCGAATTCGCCGACACCCCGTTCTACGTCAACACCGAGCTGCGTCCCTGGACCACCCGGGACGGGCTGCCGCGTCGCGCCGCGGTCAGCAGCTTCGGCTTCAGCGGGACCAACGCCCACGTCGTGCTGGAGGAGCCGTCCGCACCGCGTCACCCCGCGCCCGCCGTCCGCTCGCACACCGCGGTCGGTCCCCACGACGCTGCCCGGCCGCAGTTCGCCGTCCCCCTGTCGGCGCAGACCCCGCGGGCGCTGGCCGCGCGCATCGAGGGGCTGGCCGACTGGCTGGACCGGCACGGGACGACCGCGCCCCTCCCCGAGATCGCCGGCAACCTACAGCTGTACCGGGACCACTTCCGGGAGCGGGCCGTGTTCCTGGTCCGCGACCAGGACGAGCTGAGGGCCCGTCTGCGCGAGGCCCTCGACGGGGACGGAGCGCCACCGCCGCCGGCGGCCGACGACCCCCTGCTGGCCGAGGCCGTCACCCGGTACCTGGCCGGACAGGACACGGACTGGCGTGACCTGTGGACGGGCGAGGGCTGCCGCAGAATCCCGCTCCCCACCTACCCGTTCGACCGCCAGCGGTACTGGTACACCGGGCGGGACACCGTCTACGGTCCGACGACCCACGAGGCGCCCGAGCTGGAGCGGGTGAGCGCACCCGGAGCCACGCCCGTCGAGCTGGCCGCCGAGCTGACCGGCGACGAGTTCTTCCTCACCGACCATCTGGTGGAGGGCCGTCCGACCCTGCCCGGGGTGCTGTACCCCGAACTGGCCGTGCAGGCCGCCGGGGAGGCCGGGCTGCGGGCGGACGCGGTGACCGGCCTCCAGTGGCTGCGTCCGCTCGTGACCGACGGCGGCCCCGTGCGCGTCACCGTGCACCTGGAGCGGGACGGGAACGCCACCCGCTTCGAGATCCGGTCAGCCGACGTGGTGCACGCGCGGGGGAGGCTCGAACCGCGTGCCGCCCAGACCCCCGCGCACCGGACGGACCTCGACGCCCTGCGGCGCTCGTGTCCCCACCCGGTGCCGGTCGCCGAGCACTACCGGGTCCTGGCCGGCATGGGGCTGGCACACGGGCCGGCGCTGGCCTGCCTCCGCGACCTGCGGGTCGGCCAGGACGTCGTCCTGGCGCGGCTCCGGCTCCCGGACGCCCTCGCGGGGACCCGTGCCGCCTACGGGCTGCACCCCAGCCTGGCGGATGGGGCCCTCCAGGTCCTCGCCGCCATGCCCGCCGTCCGCGGCCTCGGGGCGACCCGCCCGCTGCTCCCCGTCGCACTCGACGAGCTGGTCCAGTCGGCCCGGCTGCCGCAGTCGGTCCTGGTCTGTGCGACGGCCCACCCGGTGACCGGCCGCCGGGACGTCCACACCTTTGACATCCAGCTTCTGGACGAAGAGGGCCGTGAGGTGCTCGCGCTGAAGCGCCTGACGATCAAGTTGCCCGATGTCGGTACAGCCGCCGCGCCTAACGGCGCGGACCTGACGGACCTGCTCCGTCGGTTCCGGAACGGCGAGATCGACGAGAGTGAGGCCGAGTCGGCCCTGGAGGCTTTCCTTGCAGAATGACGCTACGGGCCGCAAGGCCCTCCTGAGCAGGATCCGGTCCGGTGCCATCGGCGTGGAGGAGGCCGTCCGCCTGCTGAGCACGCCCGAGGCCCGTACGCCGGTCGGCGAAGCCCCCCGGCCGGAGGCCGCGGAGGCCGCGGAGGCCGCGGAGGAACGGACGGGACGGCTGGCCGACTGGCTGTGCGGGATCGTCGCCGCCGAGGCGCGCGTACCCGCGGACACCATTGACCCCGACGAGCCGCTGGACCGCTACGGCTTCGACTCGGTGATGGCGCTGAACGTGGTCCGCGCGATCGAGGCGCACGTCGGAACGGTCTCGGCGACCCTCCTCTTCGAGCACCAGACGGTGAGCGCGTTGGCCGACCACCTGGCGCTGGAGCACGCGGAGGCCGTCGGGCGACTCCTGTCCGCCACCGTGGGGCCCACGCCCGCGGCGTCCGCCCGAGCCCACGCGGCCCCCGTCAACGCGGCCCCCGTCAACGCGGCTCCCACCGCCGCACCGGCCGCGCCCCGGGACGGCGACACCCGCGTGGCCGTCGTCGGCATCAGCGGACGCTTCCCCCAGGCCGAGAACCTCGACGCCTTCTGGGAGAACCTCGTGGCCGGACGCGACTGCGTCACCGAGGTCCCGGAGAGCCGCTGGGACCACCGGCGGCACTTCGATCCGCGCCCCGGCGTCCCCGGGAAGAGCTACACCAAGTGGGGCGGCTTCCTCGACGGCATCGACGAGTTCGATGCCGAGTTCTTCCGCATCTCCCCGCGCGAGGCCGAGCGGATGGACCCGCAGGAGCGCCTCGTCCTCCAGGAGGTCTGGCACGCGTTCGAGGACGGCGGGCTGACGCGCGCCCGGCTGGCCGGTGAGGCGGTGGGCGTCTACATCGGCGTCATGTACTCCCAGTACCAGCTGCTCCAGGCCGAGGAGGCCGTGCGAGGCAACCCGCTGTACCTGGGCTCGTCCTACGCGTCCATCGCCAACCGGGTCTCGCACTTCTTCGACCTGCGCGGCCCCAGCCTGGCCGTGGACACGATGTGCTCCTCCTCGCTCACCGCGATCCACCTGGCCTGCGAGGCGCTGGCGCGCGGGGACGTCAGCGCGGCCGTCGCGGGCGGAGTCAACCTCACGCTCCATCCCGCCAAGCACATCGACCTCAGCCAAGGCCGCTACGCCGCCGGCGACGGACGCTGCCGCAGCTTCGGCGAGGGCGGTGACGGATACGTACCCGGCGAGGGCGTGGGCGCGGTCGTCCTCAAGCGGCTGGACGACGCCCTCGCGGACGGGGACCGGGTCCACGCCGTGATCCGCGGCAGCGCCACGGCCCACGGTGGGAAGACCAACGGGTACACCGTGCCCAACCCGAACGAGCAGGCCCGGCTCATCGCGGAGGTCTGCCGCAGGGCCGGGATCGCACCGCGCGACATCGGCTTCGTCGAGGCCCACGGAACCGGCACCTCGCTCGGCGACCCCATCGAGGTCACGGCGCTCGCCCGCGCCCTCGGCCCGCGCCCCGAGGGACAGCCCCCGACCGCCATCGGATCGGTGAAATCCAGCATCGGTCATCTGGAGGGCGCCGCCGGTATCGCCGGCCTGGCCAAGGTGGTGCTCCAGCTCCGCCACCGCCGCCTCGTCCCCTCGCTGCACGCCGATCCGCCCAACCCGCACATCGACTTCGAGGCCGCCGGGCTGCGGCTCCAGCGCACGGCGGAGGACTGGCCCGCCCGAACGGACCAGGCCGGTGCGCCGTTGCCGCGCCTCGCCGGGATCAGCTCGTTCGGGGCCGGAGGCGCCAACGCGCACCTGATCGTCGAGGAGCCCCCGCCGCCGCGCCCGGTGCCGTCGCCCGCCGTGGCGAGCCCCCGGCTCGTCCTGCTGTCGGCGCCCACCGAGGAGGGCCTGCGCGCCCAGGCGGGCGCTCTCGCCGACTACGCCGGGCGTCACCACGCCACCGCGCCGGACGAGGGCGCCGCCTGGCTGGCGGGCGCCGCGTACACCCTGCGGGAGGGCCGGGAGGCGTTCGAGCACCGGCTCGCCCTCGTCGTCCCCGGTGTGCCGGACCTGGTCGAGCGGCTCCGGGACTTCGCCGAGCACCGTGCCCGAGACGGCGCCCGTGACGGTGTCCTCCTGGGGACGGCGGACGGAGTCCGTGGGAAGCCCCGGAGAGGGGCGGATCCGGAACCGGCGACCGAGGACGACCTCGAGGGCGCCGCCCGCCGGTGGGTCCGGGGCGAGACCGTCGACTGGAGCCGACTGGACACGCCCGCCCCGCCGAGGGTGGGGCTGCCGGGCTACCCGTTCCGGCCCGAGCGCCACTGGCCGCAGCTCAGCCACGGCGCCGCGGGCGTGGGCCTGCCCGTCGCCGATCCGGCGATTCGGCACCCGCTCCTGGACCGCAACGTCTCGGTCTTCGGCCGCCAGCGCTTCGTCACCGCCTTCAGCCTCGCCGCACCGCTGGTGCGCGACCACCTGGTGGCGGGGCGCGCCCTGCTGCCGGGCGCCGCGGTCGTCGAGATGGTCCTCGCCGCCGCTGCGGAGTCGGGCTTCGACGGCGCCCCGACCCTCGCGGACCTCGTGTGGGACGCGCCGGTCGAGGTGCCCCTCGACGGCACCCACCACGTCGAGGTGACCCTCGTCCCGCGCGGCGCCGATCCCGCCGTCGCGGATTTCACCGTCTCCGGCGCGGGGGAGGACGGCGGCGCGGTGCACGTCCGGGGCCGGGTCCTGCGCGGCTCCGCCCGGGCCGCGGAACCGGCGGCCGACGACGGCCTCGGCCTCCTCGACGTGACGGCGATTGCCGCCGCCTGCACCACCCGGATCGACGGCGAAAGCTGCTACCGGCGGTTCGACGAGCAGGGCCTGCGGTACGGGCCCGTCCTGCGCGTGCTCGAATCCGTCCGCTCGGGGGCCGGGGAGGCGCTGGGCCGGATACAGCTCGACGCCTCCGGGCGCCCGCGGGCGCCCGAAACCGGCTACCGGCTCCACCCGGCCCTCCTCGACGGGGCCTTCCAGACCCTGGTGGCCTTCGACGACCCCGCTTCCCCGGGCCCGGCCCGGGTGCCGTTCGCCGTGGAGCGGGTGCTGACCGGTCCCGGCCCGCTGCCCGACGCGTGCTGGGTGCACGCCCGTCCCCGTCCCGGAGCGCTGGACGAGCAGGGGCGGCCCCAGGTCTTCGACCTGACGCTGGCCGACGACGGCGGTCGCGTCGTGGCCCGCGTGGAGGGGTTGGTGGTCCGCCCCGTGCGGGGCGTTCGCTCGGCGGTGGTGGCCCTGCGTCCTGTCTGGCAGCCGGCCGCACGGCCGGCGGCCGCCGAACGCGCGCCGCGCACCGTGCTCGTGTTCGACCGGGACGACGCGTGGGGGCTGGCCGACGCGCTCGCCGCCGAGGCGGCGCCGGCCACCCGTATCGTGCGCGTCCTGCCGGGCGAGCGCTTCCGCCGGATGGGGGAGGACCGCTTCGAGATCGTGCCCGGCGACGGCGAACACCACGAACGGCTGTTGGCGGAGCTGGCCGGGCCCACGGCCGCGTCCACAGCCGAAACCACGGTCGCTCGGGCGCCGTTCGACGCCGTGGTCCACGCCTGGGCGGGCGGCCCGTCCGCCGCGGACGCCGCCGTCACCGCGCACGACCTGGAGACGGGGTTCCACGCGCTGCTGGGGCTGACCGCCGCGCTGGCGCGCCGGGCCCCCGGGGCGCCCGTTCGACTGGTCTGCCTGACACCGGCCGAGGCGCCTGCCTTCGGTGCGGTGGGCGGCTTCTGCCGGGCCGTCGCCGCCGAGCACCCGTCCTACGCCTTCACCACCCTCACCCTCCCCGCGCCGGGCGGGACCGCGGCCAGGCGTGGCCAGGCCGATGCCCGGCTGGTCGCGGCGGAACTCGCCGCCGCCGTGGCCGGGGGCGAGGAGGTCCGCTACGACGGCGAGGGGAACCGGCAGGCCCGCCGCCTGGTCGAGACCGAGGGCGCGGCCGCCGGTGCCGCGCGGCCTGAGCCTCAGGGCGCACGGCTGCGAACCGGTGGGGTGTACCTGGTGACCGGCGCGCTCGGTGGCCTCGGACGCCAACTCGCCCTGCACCTGGCCCGCCGGTGGCAGGCCCGCCTGGTCCTGAGCGGGCGCTCGCCCCGGGACGGGGACACCGACCACTTCCTCCGCGAACTGGAGGAGCACGGTGCCCGGGCCTGCTACGTCGCGGCCGACTGCGCCACCGAGGACGGTGCCCGCACGCTGGTCGACGAGGCGCGCGCCCGGTTCGGCGGCCTGGACGGCGTCCTGCACCTCGCCGGCGTGCTGCGCGACGGGCTCGTCGCCCGCAAGACCCGCAACCACGCTGAGGCGGTCGTGCGGCCCAAGGTCTGGGGCGCACATCACCTCGACCTCGCCACACGCCGCGATCCGCTCGACTTCTTCGCCCTGTTCTCCTCGGCGAGCGGAGTGACCGGGGTCGCGGGGCAGAGCGACTACGCTTTCGCCAACGCCTTCCTGGACGGCTTCGCCGAGTGGCGGGAGGGCCGCCGCCACGACGGCGACCGTTCGGGCGCGACCGTCTCCATCGCCTGGCCGCTGTGGGAGGCGGGCGGCATGGACGTCGACGAGAAGGCCAAGCGCTGGATCGAGGAGAACCTCGGCTGGGTGCCGCTGCCCGTGGAGACGGGTATGCGCGTCTTCGAGTCGGTGCTCGGCGGGGCCCACGCGCGCAGCGCCGTGTTCCACGGCCGCCGCGCCACCATCCTGCGTACGCTCCTGCCGGTCGACGACGACCAGGCCGCCGGTCGGCCGGGCGTGGACACGGAGCCGGAGCCGCAGCAGGCGCCGGAGCCGGAGGGCCCGCCCGCCGGGGCGGACGCCTCGGCGGCGGAGCGGAAGCTGCTGGACCGGCTCACCCGACTCGTCGCCGAGGAGCTGAGGATGCCGCCGGCGCGGGTGGAGCCCCGGACGCCGTTCGAGCGCTACGGACTCGAGTCCGTGATGGTCATGAACGTCACCCGGGAGCTGGAGGAGGTCTTCGGAGAGCTTCCCAAGACGCTCTTCTTCGAGCACCGGTGCCTGGCGGACCTGTGCCGGTACCTCGTCGAGAGCCACCCGCGGGCGGTGGCCGAGCACTTCGGGCAGCCCGCCGCCCGGCCCGTCGCGGAACCCGTGGCCGAACCCGCCGCGTCGCCCGCTCCGGTGGTCGCCGAGGCCACCGCCGTCGCACGGCCCTCGGCCACCGGCGTGGAGTCCTCGGCGGTGCGGGACGAGCCGATCGCCATCGTGGGGGTCAGCGGGCGGTACCCGATGGCCGACACCCTGGAGGAGTTCTGGCAGAACCTGAAGGACGGCCGGGACTGCGTCACCGAGGTGCCCCGCTCCCGTTGGGACCACGCCCGGTACTTCGCACCCGACACGGACGGCGCCGGCACGACCTACGCCAAGTGGGGCGGCTTCCTGCGGGACGTCGACCGCTTCGACCCGCTGTTCTTCAACATCGCGCCCCGCGAGGCGCGGCTGATGGACCCGCAGGAGCGGATCTTCCTCCAGGCGGCGTGGCACGCGCTGGAGGACGCCGGGCACGCCCGCTCGGCGCCGGGCGGCCGCAGGACAGGTGTCTATGTGGGCGTCATGTACGCCCAGTACCAGCTGTACGGCGCGGCCCCGGCGGCGCAGAGCCAGGGGTTCGTGCCGGGTTCGCTGTCGGCTTCCGTCGCCAATCGGGTGTCGTACGTCCTCGGCCTCAACGGCCCCAGCGTCGCGCTGGACACCATGTGCTCCTCCTCCCTCACCGCGCTGCACCTGGCCTGTGCGGGCATTCGGCTGGGCGACTGCGACGAGGCGCTGGTCGGCGGCGTCAACGCGATCCTCCACCCCAACCGCTACCTCCAGCTCAGCCAGGCGAAGTTCGCCTCGACCGACGGACGCTGCCGCAGCTTCGGCGAGGGCGGCGACGGCTATGTGCCCGGTGAGGGGGTCGGCGCGCTGCTGCTGAAGCCGCTGAGCCGGGCGGAGGCCGACGGCGACCACGTCTACGCGGTGATCCGCGGTACGGCCGTCAACCACGGCGGACGCAGCAACGGCTTCACCGTGCCGACGCCGACGGCCCAGGGAGACGTGATCGGCGAGGCCCTGCGCAGGGCCGGGGTCGACCCCGCGGAGATCGGCTACGTCGAGGCGCACGGCACCGGCACGGCGCTCGGCGACCCGATCGAGATCGCCGGCCTCAACCGCGCCTTCGCGGCGTTGGGGAAGGCGCGGCAGACGTCCTGCCCCATCGGCTCGGTGAAGTCGAACATCGGCCACCTGGAGTCGGCCGCGGGCGTCGCGGCCATCACCAAGGTGCTCCTCCAGTTCCGGCACCGTGCCCTGGTGCCCTCGCTGCACGCCGAGCGGCTGAACCCCCACATCGCCTTCGACGGCGGTCCCTTCGAGGTACAGCGCTCCTACGCGCCCTGGCAGCCCCGCCGGGCCGACGGGCGGGACCTCCCCCTGCTGGCCGCGGTCAGCTCCTTCGGCGCCGGCGGGTCCAACGCCCACGCGATCCTTGAGGAGTACGTACCGCGGGCCGCCGAGCGGTCCGGAGGAACGGAGAGCGGCCGGGGCACCGAACTCGTCGTCCTGTCGGCCAGGACGGAGACACAGCTGCGCGGACTCGCGGGCAGCCTGGCCGACGCGGTGCTCCCGGGCTCCGGGCCGACGGCGTCCCCGGCCGGAATCCTCATGGCGGAGGCCGACCTGCGCACCGCCGTGTCCGACATCCTGGGCGTCCCCGCGGACTTCGTCGACCTGGACGAGGACCTGGAGAGCCTGGGCTTCGACCCGGTCACCCTGGCGGAACTCGCGGAGCACCTGCGGGCCGTCCACGGTGAGGCGGCCGCCGCCGCTGCCGCGCCGAGCGGCCAGCGCAGCCTTCGCGAACTGGCCGAAGCTCTGGCCGAGTCCTCCGCTCCGGCCACCGGCGCGGGCGACCGGGACCCCGACCGGCTGCGCGACATCGCCTTCACCCTCGGCGCCGGCCGGGAGCCGCAGAGCGAACGCTTGGCCCTGGTCGTGGCCGACATCCGGGAACTCGCCACCACCTTGCGGGAGTTCGCGGACGGCCACGAGCCGTCCACCGCCTACCGGGGCCGGGCGGATGGGCACTCCGGACTGCTGGACGACCTCCTCGACGGGCAGGAGGGGGCGGCCTTCCTCGCCGCGGTCCGCCGCAGCGGGGACCTGACGAGGCTCGCACGCCTGTGGACGGCGGGTCTGGACGCGGCGGGTGAGCCGCAGACGCGGGGTGAGGCCCGGCGGGTCCCCCTGCCGGGGTATCCCTTCGCCCGGGACCGCTACTGGGTCCCGGAACTCCCGGAGTCGCCGGAGCCCACGGCGCCCTCCGCGCCTCCGGCCTCCCCGGAGACCGTTGAGGCGGCGGTCGCCGGGCGGGAGGAACCGCCCGTGGCCGAGGCGAGTCCGCCCCGGCCGGCGGAGACGCCGGCCGCCCCGGTCGTGCCCCCCGCGCCGCCCTCCCCGGCCCCGGCGGCCTCTGCGGGGCCGGACCTCGCGACCGTCACCGAGGTCGTCGTCACCGCGATGGCGGCGGTGCTGGAGGTCCCGGCCGAGGAGTTCCAGCCCGACGTGCCCCACTCCGACTTCGGCGTGGACTCGGTGCTCGCCGTGGAGATCGTGGAACGGATCAACAAGGAGCTGGGCACGGACCTGCGCCCGACCGACTTCTTCAACTACCCGACGCTGCGCAGGCTCGCGGAGCACGTGGCGGAGATGACCGGCGCCGACGCGTCCGGCCGCTCCGACGGCGGGGGCGCCCCGGAGGGCACCCCCGAGCCGGCGGCCCCCGCTGTCGCGTCGCCAGCTCCCACGCCCCCGGTGCCGACGGCGCCCGCTGCCGTGTCCACGGCTCCCGCGCCGACGGCGCCCGCCGTGCCGGACCTCCGGGCAGCGTCGGCCCCCGTCGCCGTCGGCCCCGACGACATCGCGGTCATCGGTATGTCGGGCCGGTTCGCCGACGCCGCCGACCTGGACGAGCTGTGGGCCAACCTGGCCGCGGGCCGCGACTCGGTGCGGGAGATCCCGCGAAGCCGCTGGGACGCGGAGGTCCACTGGGACCCGGACCCCCGGGTGGCCGGCAAGACGTACAGCAAGTGGGGTTCCGTCCTGGAGGGCATCGACCGGTTCGACCCCGACTTCTTCGGGATCTCCCCGCGCGAGGCCCGTCTGATGGACCCGCAGCAGCGGCTGTTCCAGATGGAGGCCTGGCGGGCCATCGAGGACGCCGGTTACAGCGACCGGTCGCTCGACGGGGTCGAGTGCCCGGTGTTCGTCGGCACGTCGATGGGCGACTACCACCACCTGCTCCGGGAACACGGGGTGCCCGTGGAGGGCTACACGTTCATGGGCACCCATCCCGCGGTGCTCTCGTCGCGGCTCTCCTACCACCTCAACCTGAAGGGGGCGAGCCTCGCGGTGGACACCTCGTGCTCGTCCTCCCTGATGGCCGTCCACCTAGCCTGCGAGGCGCTCCGGGAGGGGCGCGGCGAACTGGCGCTGGCCGGCGGTGTCGCCGCCCTGGCCACCCCCGAGCTGCACATCCTGGCGAGCAAGGCCGGCATGCTCTCGCCCCGCGGGCGCTGCCGTCCCTTCGACGACGGCGCCGACGGCTTCGTCCCCGGGGAGGGCGTGGGCGTCGTGCTGCTCAAGCGGCTGGACCACGCCCTGCGGGACGGCGACCACATCCACGGCGTCATCGCGGGCACCGGAGCCAACCAGGACGGCCGGACCAGCGGCATCACCGCCCCCAGCGCCCCGGCGCAGAGCGGACTGCTCAGGTCCGTCTACGAGCGGTTCGGCATCGACCCGGGGCGGATCGGCTACGTGGAGTGCCACGGCACGGGCACGCGGCTGGGCGACCCCATCGAGGTCGAGGCGCTCACCGACACCTTCCGGGCGTTTACCGAGCGGCGCGGCTACTGCGCCGTCGGCTCCATCAAGTCCAACCTCGGCCACACCCTGACCGCCTCCGGAGTGGCGGGCCTCTTCAAGGTCCTGCTGTCCCTGAAGCACCGCAGGCTGGCGCCGACGGTGCACTTCCGCACCCCCAACCAGCACATCCCCTTCGACGAGAGCCCCTTCTACGTCAGCTCCGAGCTGGCCGAGTGGCCCACGGAGGACGGCGCGGCGCGCCTCGCGGCGGTCAGCTCCTTCGGGTTCAGCGGAACCAACGTGCACGCGGTGGTACGTGAGGCACCGGCGGGCCTGCCCCGCCCCGCCGAGGAGCCCGGCCGGCCGCGGCTGTGCCCGGTCTCGGCCAAGAGCCGGCAGGCGCTGGACGAGCGGCTGACGGAGCTGTCCGCGTGGCTGCGGCGGCACGGCGCGGAGCACGAGTGGCGGGACATCGCGTACACCCTGGGCGTGGGACGGTCCCACTTCCCCGTGCGGGCGGCCTTCGTCGCCCGGGGAGCCGAGGAGCTGCGGGAGCGGATCGAGGCGTGGCGACGCTCGGCCGACCCGGAGACGGCGGTCCGCGCCTCCGCCCACGCCGGCGAACTGGAGCGGCTGGCCACGGCGTTCGTCCACGGCGAGTCCGTGGACTGGGAGGCGGTGAACGGCGGGGACCACGGGCGCCGCATCCCCCTGCCCACCTATCCCTTCGCCCAGGAGAGCTGCTGGGTGCCGTCCGCGCAGCCCCCCGCGCGGTCGTCCGCGCCGGGCACGGTGGCCCCGGTGGCGGGCGAGGAGGAGATCCTCGCGTACCCGCTGAGGCCCGAGCAGCCGCTCGTACGCGACCACGTGGTCGACGGCAAGCCGCTGTTGCCCGCGGCGGGCCATCTGTCGCTCGTGCACCGCGCGGCCCTGGCCCTGCTGGGGGACGTGCCCGTCACGGTGCGGCGGGCCGTGTGGCTGCGGCCGTTCTTCGTCACCGACGCGCTGACCGCCGAGGTGTGCGTCAGGGCCGCGGCGGGCGGCGGATACTCCTTCGAGGTCCGTGGCCCCGACGGCACCGGTGCGGTACAGACGTTCAGCCGGGGCGAGCTGAGCGCTGGTGCCGGGGCCGACGACCGCACCGACCTCGACGACGTGCGGGCCCGGTGCACCGGCGGGATGCCGGTGGCCGACCACTACGCCCGCTTCGACCGCATGGGCGTCCGCTACGGACCGCACTTCCGGACGGTCGTCGGCATCCGCAGCGGCGCGGGTGAGGGCCTGGTCGCCCTCGCCCGGGAGGACGGCGGCACGGAACTGCCCGCCGGGGTCATGGACGGCGCCGTACAGGCCGTCGCCGCGATCCAGCCGGAGGGGACGGAGCAGCGCCCGCTGGTGCCCTTCTCGATGGCGGCGGTCCGGCTACTGCGCCCGGTCCCGGCCGAGAGCTGGGCACACGTCCGGCAGACCAGGGCCCAGGAGTGCGACGTCACCGTCCTCGACGGCGACGGCCGCCCGTGTGTGGTCGTCGAAGGGCTGTCCTACCGCGAGCTCAAGGAGCCCGTTCCCCTGCGCGTCCTGGAGCCGGTGTGGCAACCCCGGGAGCGGGGCGGGGAACCCGCGACGGGCGCTGTCGGCAGCGTGTGGGTGGTGACGCCGCCCCACGACCACGGTCTGGCGGCTCGCCTCGCGGCACTGCACCGCGACGCCGACGTCCGGATCGTGCGCCTCGACCCCGAGGACGGTGGTGCCTGGACCACGGCCACAGCCACCGTCACGGGCGGCCTCCCGGACCCGGAACGGGTCTACTTCCTCGGCGGGTTGCCGGTCTCGGACGCCTTGGGCGCCTCGGGCGCTTCCAACGCCTCGGACACGCCGGGCACGTCCCGGTCGGCGGCCGATCTGGAGCGGGCGCTGGAGTCGGGCGTTCGGTCCCTGATCCGGCTGGTCAAGGGGCTGCTGCCGCGGAACTCCGGTGACCGGCCGCTGGACCTGATCGCGGTGACGGGCGACGGCCACGCGCTCACCGGCGCGGAACGCCCCGAGCCCGCGGCCGCGGCCCTGTTCGGGCTGTGCCGCTCGCTCGCGAAGGAGTACCCCGGCTGGCGCGTCGGCTGTGTCGACGTCGCCACCCGCGAGCTCACCGGGCCCGGGGCCGACGCCGTCGCCCGGAGTGTCGCCGCCGACCGCGGTCACCCCGACGGCGACGAGACCGTCCTGCGGGACAGCGTCCGCTGGAAGCGGGTCCTGCGGGTCACCGACCCGGCACCGCCCAGGACCGCGCCGTTCCGGACCGGGGGCACGTACCTGATCCTCGGCGGCGCCGGCGGCATCGGCGCCGTCACCGCGCTGCACCTGGCCCGCCGGGCCGGGGCGAACGTCGCGCTGCTGGGCCGCCGGGCCGCGACGCCCGGCGTCGAGGAGCACCTGCGCGCCATCGAGGCGGCCGGGGGCCGCGCGCTGTACGTGCGGGCCGACGCGACGGACGCGGCCTCCCTGGCCAGCGCCGTCGCCGAGGTGCGGCGGAGGTTCGGTCCCATCCACGGCGCCTTCCACTCGGCGCTGGTCCTGGCGGACTCCCGGGTCGCCGACTTGGAGGAGCCCGCGCTGGACGCGGTGCTCGCGCCCAAGGTGCGCGGTTCGGTGCTGCTGGTGGAGGCACTGCGGGCCGAACCGCTGGACTTCCTGGTCCTGTACTCGTCGGCCCAGTCGTTCAGTGGCAACGCCGGCCAGTCCAACTACGCGGCGGCCTCCACTTTCCAGGACGCCCTCGGCGCCGGACTCGCCGCCGAAGGACGTCCCGTGCACGTCCTCAACTGGGGCTACTGGGGTGAGGTCGGAGTGGTGGCCAAGGCGAGCTACCGGCGCCGCATGGCGGCGATGGGCGTGCACTCCATCACGCCCGAGGAGGGCATGCGGGCCCTGGAGACGGTGCTGGCGGGCGGTCTGTCGCAGGCCATGCCCATCAAGGCGGAGCAGCGGCTGCTGGACCGGCTCGGCGTCCTGACCGACGCGCACGGCCCGGACAGCGCCGTGTGCCCGGAGCCCGGGACGGCGGGGGCGGCAGCGGACGGCCCCCGGCTCCGGCGGGCGCACGACGCCCTGGACGCCCTGGGCGCCAAGATGGTGCTCCGTGCCCTCCAGGAGTTGGGCGCGTTCCGCAAGCCCGGCGACCGCCTGCCGGCCTCAGGGGTGGCTACGGCCCTGGGGGTCGTCCCCCAGTACCGCCAACTGGCCGACGCCCTGGCGGACATCCTCGTCGGCTCCGGTTACGTGGAGTGCAGCGGCCGGGACCTGTGCGCCAAGGACCGCGTCACCGAGGCCGAGGGGTGCGACCTCTCCGCCGAGGCACGCCAACTGGCCGCTCATCACCCGGAGGTGGCCGCCCACGTGGAACTGCTGGAAGCCTGTGTGCAGGCGTACCCGAGGCTGCTGACCGGAAAGGTCGACCCCACCGAGGTGCTGTTCCCCGACTCGTCCATGCGACGCGTCGAGAACGTGTACCGGGGCGACCCCCTGGCGACCGGCGCCAACGAGACGGCGGCGGGCGAGGTGGCCGAGGCCGCGCGGCGCCGCGGGCCCGGCGGCCGGCCGCTGCGGGTTCTCGAGGTGGGCGCCGGAACGGGCGGCACCACGCGCTCGGTGCTCCCGGCCCTGACTCCGTACGCGGACCGGGTCGAGTACGTCTACACCGACGTCTCGTCCAGCTTCCTGCGCCACGGCCGGAGGGAGTTCGCCGCGCAGTACCCCTTCGTGACCTTCAAGCGGCTGGACGTCGAGCAGCCGCCCGGTGCGCAGGGGTTCGAGGAGGGTGGATTCGACGTCGTCGTGGCGGCGAACGTGCTGCACGCCACGCAGGACCTCGGGCGGACCCTGGCACACGTGCGGCGGCTCCTGGCCGACGACGGCCGCCTGGTCCTGTGCGAGACGACCGCCTTCAGCGCCTTCACCACCCTCACCTTCGGTCTGCTGCCGGGCTGGTGGCGGTTCGAGGACGGCGTCCGGCGGATTCCGGCCTCCCCGCTGGCCGACACGGAGACCTGGCAGGAGCTGTTGAAGGAGAACGGCTTCGACCGGACCGTCGTGCTGGAGGCCGTTCCCGGGGCGCCGCGTGGGCTGGGCCTGCATGTGCTGGTGGCCGACGTGCGGGGGCCGGAGATCCCGGCGCAACGCACGGACCGAACGGCCGGGCAGGAGCCAGACCCGGGACGGTCCTCCCTGGAGGACGTCCAGCGGCGGCTGGCCGAGTACATCGCCAGGACGCTGGGCCGTGACGAGGCCGACCTCGATCCGGAGCGGCCGTTCACGGAGTACGGCGTGGACTCGATCATCCTCGTCGAGCTGGTGAGCACGCTCAACACGGAGCTGGGCATCGAGCTGGGTACGACCGCGCTCTTCGACCACCCCACACTGACGGCACTCGCGCGCTTCGTACACGCCGATCACGCACCCGCCGCATCCGCGGCCCGTGCGGCGGACGACACCGCGCTGCCCGGCCCGCACCCGTCGGGCCCGGTCGGCGGCCCGGACGAAGAGGACATGCTCCGGCGGCTGGCCGCGGGCGATCTGACACTTGAAGAGGCATACATGGAACTCGGGGGACCCGCATGAACAGCGCGATGAAGAGGGTGCTCGAACTCGTCGAGGCGCGCCGCATATCGCCCGAGGAGGGCCGGCGTCGACTGGCGGAGCTGCGCACGCCCGCGCGGCGCCCCGGTTCGCACCGGGACGACGCCCCGGCGGCAGCGGAGGGGGCGTCCGCACCGGAGCAGCGGATCGCGGTCGTCGGCCTCTCCGGCCGCTACGCCGGTGCGCCGTCCCCGGACGCGCTGTGGCGGCTCCTGGCCGAGGGCGAGTGTGCCGTCACCGAGGTGCCGCAGGACCGCTGGCTGCCCGAGGACTACTACGACCCCGACCCCCGCACGCCCGGCAGGACCAACTCACGGTGGGGCGCGTTCATCGAGGACGTCGCCGCGTTCGACCCGCTGTTCTTCCACCTCTCCGGCCGCGAGGCCGAGCGGATGGACCCGCAGCAGCGGCTCTTCCTCGAGGGCTGCTGGAACGCGCTGGAGGACGCCGGATACGCCGGTGACTCGCTCGCCGGCACGAGCTGCGGCGTGTTCGCGGGCACCCCGGCCAGCGACTACCCGCTGGAGGCCCAGCGCTGCGGACCGGACGCGGACGCACAGGTTCTGCTGGGCAACGACACCTCCATCCTGGCTTCGCGCATCTCCTACCTCCTGGACCTGCGCGGTCCCAGCGTGGCCCTGAACACGGCCTGTTCCTCGTCGCTGGTCGCCGTCGACCTGGCCTGCCAGGCCATTCGCAGCGGGCAGTGCGAGATGGCGCTCGCGGGGGGCGTGTGCCTGTTCGTCGGCCCCGGCTTCTACGTCTCCGCCAGCAAGGCGGGCATGCTCTCGCCCCGCGGCCTGTGCAGCGCCTTCGACCAGGACGCCGACGGCTTCGTGCCCGGCGAGGGCTGCGGGGTCGTCGTCCTCAAGAGTCTGGACGCGGCCCTGCGCGACGGCGACCACATCCGGGGCGTCATCCTGGGGTCGGCGGTCAACCAGGACGGCAAGTCCAACGGCATCACCGCGCCCAGCTCCCGGGCCCAGACGGAGGTGCAGCTGCGGGCCTACGAGGGGGCCGGCGTCGACCCGCGGTCCATCTCGCTGGTCGAGGCGCACGGCACGGGGACGGCCCTGGGGGATCCGATCGAGGTCGAGGCGCTGACGCGGTCGTTCGCGCGGTTCACCGAGGACCGGGGGTTCTGCGCCATCGGCTCGGTCAAGAGCAACCTCGGGCACACCGGTCAGGCGGCGGGGGTGGCCGGGCTGATCAAGTGTCTGCTGGCCTTCGAGCACGAGCAGATCCCGCCCACCCTCCACTACGCCGTGCCGAACGAGCGGATCACGTTCGCCGAGACCCCCTTCCGGCCCGTGACCTCCCTTGAGCCCTGGCCCCGGCGCGAGGGCACACCCCGGCGCGCGGCGGTGAGTTCGTTCGGCTACAGCGGGACCAACGCCCACCTCGTCGTCGAGGAGCCGCCGCGCCCGGCCGCAGCCCCGGCCCGGGCCGGCCGTCCGGCGCTCGTCCTGGTGTCCGCGAAGACCGCCGGGGCGCTGCGCCGTCGGCTGCTCGACCTGGAGGGCTGGCTCGCGGACCGGGGCGCGTCGTACGACGTCGAGGACGTCGCCTTCACCCTGCACGACGGCCGGAAGCACTTCGAGAAGCGGGCCGCGCTCGTGGCCGACACGGCCGAGGCTCTGCGCCGAGCGATCCGGGACCGGCTCGACACGCCGGGCGGGGAGCGGGCCCCGGCGGACCGGGTGAGCGGCGCGGAGCGGACGCGGCTCCTGGAGACGCTGCGGGAGCGCCTCACCGAGGGCACCCCCGACGGCGGTCGCGCCCAGGCCCTGGAGTTCGGCGCTGAACTGTACGAGCGCGGGATCGCGCTCCCCGTCGCGCTGCTGCACCCGGACGGCGGCAACCGGCGGGTGCCGCTCCCCACCTACCCCTTCGAGCGCGACCGCTACTGGCACTCCGAGGCCGTGTCGAACGGCCGGTCCGCCGGTCCGGAGCTGGAGGAACTGCCGTCCGAGGACGGTTACGTGTTCCGCTACCGGCCGCGGCGGACGGACCCGTTGGTGGCCGACCACGCCATCGGGGGCCGCGCCGTGCTGGCCGGCATGGTGTCCCTGGAGCTGGCCCGCGTCGCCGCCGCCCGGGCGGGCTTCGGCCCGGTGCGGCGGATCGGACAGGTCGGCTGGCACCGCCCCCTGGAGCCGACGACCGCCGAGGGGCTGGAGATCCGCCTCCTCCCCGGTGAGGACGGCACGCTCCGGTTCGCCCTGGCGGCACCGGGCCGTGCGTCGGACGTGCCCGGCGCCTCCGGCGTGCTCGGTCCGGAGGCCGGGGAGCCCGAGGCCCCGGCGGTCGACCTGGCGGCCGTGCGGGCGCGCTGCGCCTCCGTCATGGGCCACGAGGAGTGCTACCGCAGGTTCCGCGCACTGGGGTTCGCCTATGGTCCGAGCTTCCGTGTGGTGCGGGAACTTCGGTTCACCGCCGACGAGGTGCTGGCCCGGCTCGCAGTGCCCGCCGGACACGACGGCCCCGTGGAGCCGGACTCTTTGCGGCCGACCCTGCTGGACGGTGCGTTGCAGGCCCTCATCGCCCTCGGCGGCGCGGAGCGCGGCCGCCGCGTCCCCTACGCACTGCGCAGCCTGACCGTGCACGCACCCCTCGGAAACGCCTGCTACGCGCACCTGACGCGCCGTGAGGACGGTGTGCTCGACATCCGGATCGTGGACGGGGCGGGCGCCGTCCTGGTGAGCGCGGAGGGCCTGGAAACCCTCCGCAGCCCGGACCGGGACCCGTCCCCGGAGCCCTCCCCGGAACCGTCACCAGAGCAGGGCCTCGCCTGGTTCACGCCCGAGTGGCGGGCGGCGCGGCCCCTCGCGGACGCCCCGGCCGCCGGGGGCTCCGTCCTCGTCCTGGACCTGGACCGCGCGGTGGCCGACCGGTTGCGGGCCTCGGCCGGCGGGCGGCCCGTCGTCCTGGTGACGCCCGGCGACGGCTTCCGCGCCCGGGCCGCCGATCACTACGAGGTGCGGATCGACTCCACCGAGGACTACGGCGAACTGCTGGCGGCGATCCCGGAGACGCGGCGCCCGGACCGGGTCCTGCTGCTGTGGACCGCCCGCGCGGCGCCGTCCCCCGAGCCGGGCGCGGCGTCCGACGGGGAGTCGGCGGTACCGGACCGGACGCCGGGGTTCGGCGCGCTGCTGGCACTGTCCCGGGCCCTGTGCGCCACGCCGCTGCCGGGCCCGGTGGCCGTCAGGGTGGCCTACCCCGCCACCGACGCCGGGGCGCCGCCGGAGCTGGCCGCGCTGGGGGCCTTCGCCCGGACGGCGCGCCGCGAGAACCCCGACCTGTGCGTGCAGACGGTCGGCCTGCCCACGGCGGTCGGCGACGCCGCCCTTCCGGCCACCGCGTGGGACGTCCTGCTGGCTGATCCCTCCTCCGACGCGGACGTGGAGCTCCGCCTCGACGCCACCGGCGCCCCGCAGCGGCGGACGCTGGTGGAGGTGCCGTCACTCCCCGCCCCCGGCGAACCCGTGGTCCGGCCTGGCCACACCTACGTCGTCACGGGAGGGACGGGGCACATCGGCCTGGCCCTGGCGGCCCGCCTCGCCCGCGACGGCGCCCGGACCGTGCTGCTCAGCCGCTCCGGGCCCGGCCCCGAGGCGCTCAGGACCCTGAGCTCCCTGCGGGCGGAGGGGGCCGAGGTCGTCCACGAACGGGTGGATGTCGCCGACCGGGCCGCACTGGCACGGGTGTTGGACGACGTGCGGAGCCGTTTCGGCCCGCTGAACGGGGTCGTCCACGCGGCCGGGGTCGTGCGTGACGCGTTCCTGCTCCACAAGACGCCGGACGAGGCCCGGGACGTGCTCGCCGCCAAGTGCGACGGCGCCGTGTGGCTGGACGAGCTGACCCGTGCGGACCCCCTGGAGTTCCTGGTCTTCTTCTCCTCGGTGGTGGCCGCCGTCGGCAACCCCGGGCAGAGCGACTACGCCTACGCCAACGGCTTCCTCGACGCGTTCGCCGAGGCTCGGGAGGCGCGGCGTAGGGAGGGGCGGCGCCCCGGCCGGACCCTGTCGATCGGCTGGCCCGCGTGGGGCGGCGGAGGCATGGCCGCCGCCCTCTCCGTCCGTGACGCCCTCGATGTCGCCGAGGGCCTGGACGCCTTCGAACGGGCGCTCGCCCACCCCGGGCCGCCGCACCTCGTGCTGGCCAAGGGCGCCGCCGTCCTCGCCGCGGCGGGTGCACGGAGCGAGGCGGACCCCGTCGCGCCGGGGACGGCGGCTCCGCGGGACGTGACGGGCCCGGCGGCCACGGAGCGGCAGGACCTGCGGGGGTTCGCCGTGGGCATCCTGGTGGACGTCCTCGCGGAGGAGCTGCGCGTCCCGGTCGAGCGCATCGACCCCGAGGCGCCGTTCGAGGTCTACGGCATTGACTCGGTCATGGTGATGCGGGTCTCCGAGCGGCTGGAGCAGGAGTTCGGCCCGCTGCCCAAGACCCTGTTCTTCCAGTACACCACCCTCGCCGAGATCGCCGGTCATCTCGCCCGCCGGTACGGCTCGGTGCTGGAGAGCAGGGTGGCGGTGCGGGACGCCGAGGACCCGGACCCCTCCCCGGAGGCACGGCCCGTCGAGGCACCGCCCGCCGACCGTCCGGCCGCCGGGGGCGCCCTGCCCGCCACCGCGGCCGCGGGATCGCGGCGGGCCGACGGGCGCGTCGAGCAGGCCACGGAGCCCCGTGACATCGCCGTCGTCGGCGTCGCGGGGCGCTACCCCATGGCGGCGGATCTGGAGGAGTTCTGGGGCAACCTCGCCGAGGGCCGGGACTGCGTCACCACCGTTCCCCCCGACCGCTGGCCCCTGGAGGGCTTCTACGCCCCCCAGGGCGGGCCCGGGCTGAGCTACGCGAAGTGGGGCGGCTTCCTCGACGGCATCGACAGGTTCGACCCTCTGTTCTTCGGCATCGCCCCGCGCGACGCCGACATGATGGACCCCCAGGAGCGCGTCTTCCTGGAGACGGTCTGGCACGCTCTGGAGGACGCCGGCCGCACCCGCGCCGAGCTGCGGGAGGGCACGACCGGCGTCTTCGTGGGGGTCATGTACGGGGACTACCAGCGCTACGGTCCGGCCCCCGACGGCCGTATGGGGGTGTCGTCCTACGCCTCCATCGCCAACCGGGTGTCCTACTTCTTCGACTTCCGCGGGCCCAGCATGGCGCTGGACACCATGTGCTCCTCCTCGCTGACGGCGATCCACCTGGCCTGCGAGAGTCTGCGCCGGGGCGAGTGCGACACGGCAGTCGCGGGCGGGGTGAACCTCAGCACGCACCCGGACAAGTACCGCCAGCTCAGCCTGGCGCGCTTCCTGTCCACCGACGGGCGTTGCCGCAGCTTCGGGGCCGGCGGCGACGGCTACGTCCCGGGCGAGGGCGCCGGGGCGCTGCTGCTGAAGCCGCTGGCCGCGGCCCTGGCGGACGGCGACACCGTGCACGCCGTCATCCGGGGCAGCGCCGTCAACCACGGCGGCCGGACGAACGGTTACACCGTGCCCAGCACCCGGGCGCAGCGTTCCGCGATCACGGAGGCGATGCGCCGGGCGGAGGTGCTGCCGGAGGACATCGGCTACATCGAGGCGCACGGAACGGGCACCGCCCTCGGAGACCCGATCGAGGTGGCCGCCCTCACCGAGGCCTTCACCACCGCGCACGACACCGCCCCGGACGCCGCCGCGTCCGGCCACACGGGCCCCGGACGCGTCCCGATCGGCTCGGTCAAGTCGGGCATCGGACACCTGGAGTCGGCGGCCGGCGTAGCGGCGGTGACCAAGGTCATCCTCCAGATGCGGCACCGGACCCTGGTGCCGTCCCTGCACGCGGAGGAGCTCAATCCGCACGCGGAGTTGGATAGTTCACCCTTCCGTGTGCAGCGGGAGCTGGCCGAGTGGACGCCGCGGGGCACGGAACGGCCGCGCTGGATCGCCGGTGTCAGCTCGTTCGGGGCGGGTGGCTCCAACGCCCACGTGATCCTGGAGGTGCCCGAGCGCCCCGCACCGCCCGCGGACGACGGTGACCCGGGGCGGCAGGTGCTTGTTCTCTCCGCGAGGACCCCGGAGCGGCTCGGTGAACTGGCCGCGCGGCTGGCCGACCGACTGGACCGCTGGGCCGGTGGCAGCCGTGGGGCGGAGCGCACGCTGGAGGAGCGGGTGAAGGACGACCTGCTCACCCGGCTCGGTGAACTGCTCGGCCTGCGCCCCGGAGACGTGGGGGAGAACGACGACCTGGCCGAGTGCGGTTACGACGAGGTGACCAGGGTGCGGCTGGGGATCGCCGTGGCCGAGGACTGCGGGGTCCCCTCCGACGAGCTGCCTCCCGCCGCGCACACCGTGCGGGATCTGGCCGGTCACCTGATCGAGCGTTACGAGAACGCCTTGCGAGCCCACTTCGCGGTGCCCGCCGCGCGACCCCGGTCGGCGTCCGGGCTGGAGCCCCGGCTCGTCGACGTCGCCCACACCCTTCAGCTGGGCCGGGAGGCCATGGACGAGCGGCTCGCCGTCATCGCCGAGGACTTCGCGGGCGCGGTGCGCGGGCTGCGGGCCTTCGCCCGGGGCGAGACCGAACCGGGCACGCTCTTCACCGGGAGCCTGGCGGACGGTCCCGTCGGTACCGACCGCCAGGAATCGGACGCTGTGGGCACCGAAGACCCGGTGGCGCTCGCCGAGGGCTGGGTGCGGGGCGCCCGGATCGACTGGCGGGCGCTGCACGCGGGCCGGGAGCGCAGGCTCGTCTCCCTGGTCGGCTATCCGTTCGCCCGGGAACGTCACTGGCTCGACACGACGGCGCAGCCCGGTGCCGTCCCCCTTCCCGCACCACAGGACGATCCGGAGGTCACGATGCACAGCACGGCGGACGTGGAGGACTCGCCCCGGGCGCGGGAGGGGGCTCTGCGGGCCTGGCTGGAGGAGACGCTGACGGCCTTCGCCGGCGAGGCGATCGGCCTGGACCCGGGACGCCTGAACCGGCGCACCCCGCTCGGCGAGTACGGGTTCGAGTCGGTGTCCCTGAAGGCGCTCGCGGACCGCGTCTCGGAGCACCTGGACGTCGCCTTCTCACCCACCCTGTTCTACGAGCGGCGCGGGGTCGCCGGAGCCGTGGACTGGCTCGTCGAGGAGTACGGCGACCGGCTCGCCTCCCGGGTACCGGGGGCCACGACGGCCGAGTCGCGCGCCGCGGGCTCCGGCCGGGGCGCCCGGGCGGTCGTCGCCCCCCGCGAGGCGGCGCAGCCGCGGGCCGCCGCCCCGGAGCACGGGGACGGTGCCGAGCCCATCGCCGTCATCGGCATGAGCGGCCGGTTCCCCGGCTCGTTCGACCTCGACCGGTACTGGGAGAACCTCTACCACTGCCGGGACCTGATCACCGAGGTGCCCGCCGAGCGCTGGGACTGGCGCGCCCTCGACAGCGAGGACCTGCCGCCCGGGCAGCGTGTCCCCTTCCGGTGGGGCGGTTTCATCGAGGGCGCCGACAGCTTCGACCCGCTGTTCTTCGGCATCTCCCCGGCCGAGGCGGAGATGATGGACCCGCAGCAGCGGATGCTGCTCCAGACGGTGTGGAGCGCGATCGAGGACGCCGGGTACCGGCCCTCGGCGCTGGCCGGCCGGCAGGTGGGCCTGTTCTCCGGAATCCAGTTCAGCGACTACCAGCACCTGCTGCACGAGGCGGGCGTCATGAGCGCCCAGTCCGGGCTCGGCAACGAGCACTCCATCTCGGTGAACCGCATCTCCTACCTGCTCGACTTCCACGGCCCCAGCGAGCCCGTCAACACCGCCTGCTCCAGTTCGCTGGTGGCGGTGCACCGCGCGGTGCGCTCGCTGCGGCAGGGCGAGAGCGAGCTGGCCGTGGCCGGCGGTGTGTCCCTCAACCTCTCCCCGCACTCGACCGTGGCGGCGGGCATGATGGGCCTGCTGTCGCCGGACGGCCGGTGCAAGACGCTCGACGCCGCGGCGAACGGCTATGTCAAGGGTGAAGGCGTCGGCATGCTGGTGCTCAAGCCGCTCGCCCGGGCGCTGGCCGACGGGGACCAGGTCCACGCCGTCATCCGCGGCACGGCCGTCAACCACGGCGGCCGCGCGGCCTCGCTCACCGCGCCCAACGCCGAGGCCCAGGCCGCCCTGTTGTGCGCGGCGGTCGACGAGGCGGGGGTCGGGCCCGAGGGCATCGGCTACCTGGAACTGCACGGCACCGGGACCGAGCTGGGCGACCCGGTCGAGATCAACGGCATCAAGCTCGCCTTCCGCCGGCTCGCCCGGGAACGCGGCGTGGACCTCCCCGACCGGCCGTACTGCGGCGTTGGATCGGTGAAGACCAACATCGGACATCTCGAACCGGCCTCCGGGATCGCCGGCTTGATGAAGGTCATCCTCGCCATGCGGCACCAGGCGCTGCCCGGCATGGCCCACCTGAACGAGGTCAACCCGTACGTGGACCTGACGGGCAGCCCGTTCCGCATCGTCGACCGGACCGTTCCCTGGGAGCGGCCGACGGGCCCGGACGGCAGTCGCCTCCCCCTGCGCGCGGGCGTCAGCTCCTTCGGCTTCGGCGGTGTGAACGCCCACGTCCTCGTCGAGGAGCCGCCGGCCCGGCCGCCCCGAGCCGTTCCGGCCGCGAAGGGCGACCGCGTCTTCGTTCTCTCCGCCCGGAGCGAGGCCGCGCTCGCCCGCGCCGTCGAGCGCCTCGCCGACCGGCTGGACGCCTGGGAGCGCGAGCCGTCCTCCGGCCCCGACGCCGACGCCGTGGCCTTCACGCTCCGCGAGGGGCGCGAGGAGATGAGGGAGCGGCTTGCCGTGGTGGCGCCGGACTTGGCCACGCTGCGCGAGCGACTCGCCGCCGTGGCGGCCGGTGACCTCGCCGCTCCGGGGGTTCACCGGGGGGTCGCCGAGGACGCCCAGGGACAGGGCGGCCAGGGCGGGGCGTTCGCCGACGGCGAGACGCTGCGCGTCACCCGCGGGCCGGACCAGCTGGCCGGGGCGTGGGTGACCGGACGGCCCGTCGACTGGACGTCCCTGCCGTCGGACGGTGAGCGCCCGTCGAGGACGCCACTGCCCACCTACCCGTTCGAGGAGAAGCGCTACTGGTTCACCGCCCCCGAGGGCGGCTCCATGACCGTGCTTCCCGCCGTGCGCCAGGCCGGCGGCGCGGGAAGCGCCGCCGCCCCGGCCCCGGGCCCCGCGCACCCGGACGGGGTGCTTACCGGCGAGGAGTACATCCGCGCCGGGCTGCGGGACATCCTCCTGGAGAAGCTGAAGCTGGCCGAGGACGAGCTCGACGAGGACCGGGACCTCAGGGACTTCGGCGTCGACTCCATGCTCAGCGCCATGATCATGCAGGTGGTGCAGGAGACCTTCGACGTCCAGGTTCCGCTCACCGCGCTCGTCGACCACCCGACGCTGCGCTCCCTGGCCGCCTACGTCCATGAGGAGTTCTTCGCGGACCAGGAGATCGGCGGAGTCCTGCCCGGCCGCGGGCCGGCCAGGACCGGCGAGACGCCGTCCCCGGAGGCCCGGAACAACCGGCTTCCCGCCGAGCTGCTGCCCATCAACATCGGCGGGGAGGGCCAGCCCTCCTTCTGGGTCCACGGCGCGACGGGCTACTCCACCTGGTTCCAGAACCTCTCCCAGGCCCTCGGCCCGAACTACCCCCTCTACGCGTTCCAGGCCCGCGGTACCGACGGCTACTCGATGCCGCACACCCTCGACGAGATGGTCGACCACTACATCGCCTGCGTCCGCCAGGTCCAGCCCGAGGGCCCGTACGTGATCGGCGGCTACTCGTTCGGCGGCCTCATCGCCATGCGGATGGCGCAGCGGCTGCACGACGAAGGGGAGGAGATCCGTCACCTGGTCATGTTCGACACCTACCCGGCCACGCAGGAGGTGTTCGACCGGCACCACGGGATGTACGACCGGGACTTTCTCCAGATGTACCTGACGAACTACTTCCTGAAGCTGGACGAGCACCCCGAACGGGCCATCCGCAAGGAGGAGGTCGCCCACCTGCCGGCGCCGCTCCAGGTGGCCGAGCTCGCCCGGCTGGCGAAGGCGCGGGGCGACCGACGCATCTCCGCGGACGACATCTACCTCTATCTGAAGGGCGGACTGACCTGCTCCGAGCAGGCGGAAGGCATCTACCAGATCTACGAGATGACGGACTACACCGCCTCGGACGTCCTCTTCTTCAAGGCCATGGACGGCTTCACCGGACGGGCCAGTGCCCTGTACTGGAAGCCGACGCGCATCCTGGACGGCTACGACTACGACACGCCCTGGCGGGAGGTGGTCAAGGGCGACTTCCAGGTGATGGAGCTGGACAACGACCATCTCAACCAGCTGGAGGAGCCCACCCTGACGCCTGTCGCCCGCCGGATCGAGTCACTGCTCAAGCAGCCCCCGCAGGTCGACGAGGACGCCTACGCCGCCTTCCGCGGGGACTTCGAGGCGCTCACCGCCTTCGGTAACCGGCTGCTGGCGCACGCCTTCCACGGCTCCGGCGCGATCCCGGGCGACGGCTCCGCCACCGACCGGCAGGAACTCCGCCGCTCCCTCGCCGTCCAGCCCGGCTACGACCGGCTGTTCCACGCCTGCTGTGACATCCTGGAGCGGGAGGGTTACGTGCAGGAGCGGGATGGTGTTCTGACGGCGACGAGGAAGCTGCCCCAGGCCGTCTTCCCCGGCGGGGACGAGGAGATCGCGGAGCGGGCCGCAGAGCTGGCCAAGGCGCACCCCTCGGTCGCCGAGTACCTCCCCCTGCTCACCACCTGCCAGGCTGCCGTCCTCCAGGTCATGGCGGGCGGGAGAGACGCCACGGACGTCATCTTCCCCGGCGGCTCCATGGAGCTGGTCGCCGAGATCTACAAGGGCAGCATCCAGAGCGAGTTCTACAACCGGCTGGTCGCGGACGTGGTCGAGGAGCACACCCGGCACTTCGCCCGCCGCTACTCCCGCTCCCGGCCGCAGATCTTCGAGGTGGGCGCCGGGACGGGCGGCACCAGCACGTTTGTCTTCGACGCCCTCAAAAACCTCGGGGACCGGCTCAGGTACGTCTACACGGATGTCGGGGGCGCCTTTCTCAGGGTCGCCGAGCAGCAGTTCGGGCCGGACCACCCCTACGTCGAGTTCGACACGTACGACGTGGAGCGCCCGCCGGCCGGCCAGGGGTACGAGCCGAGGACCATGGACGTGGTCGTCGCGAGCAACGTCCTGCACACCACGCGGGACATCGACACGACCCTGGCCAACTGCCGCGAACTGCTCAAGCCGGGCGGCATCCTGGTCGTCAACGAGCTGACCCACCGGCTCGACTACAACACCCTGACCTTCGGACTGACGGCCGGCTGGTGGCTGTTCCAGGACGAGGACACGCGCGTCCAGGGTTCGCCGCTCCTGGACGTGCCCGGCTGGCGGAACGCGCTGCGCCGCGCCGGGTTCGACGAGGTGGAGATCCGCGGCGTCGCGGGGGAGGACGAGAACGACCAGGCCCAGTGCGTCATCGTGGCCAGGGTCGCGGAGCCGGCCCCGTAGCGTCGGACGGGCCCGCCGGGGGCACCCGGCGGGCCCGCGGTCCCGGCAGACAGGCGACGTCAGGAAGCGAGCGAATGTTGTGATCGAGGTCGACGGGCTGACGTACACCTATCGCGGTGGGTCGCGGCCCACGGTGCGGGACATCTCCTTCACGGTGGGCCCGGGGGAGGTCTTCGGCTTCCTGGGCCCGAGCGGCGCGGGCAAGAGCACGGTGCAGAAGATCCTGACGGGCCGACTGGCGCCGTTCGAGGGAACGGTGCGGATCCTCGGCCGGGACATCCGCGGGCGGGGTCCGGAGTACTACGAGGACATCGGCGTCGGATTCGAACTGCCGAACCTCTTCATGAAGTTGACTGCGCGGGAGAACCTCCGCTTCTTCGCCTCCTTCTACCGTTCCACGGCCGACATCACCGAGCTGCTGGCCCGCGTGGGGCTGGACGCGGACGCCGACCGCAGGGTGGAGGACTTCTCCAAGGGCATGAAGATGCGCCTGTGCTTCGTCCGCGCCCTCCTCCACGACCCGCGGGTGCTCTTCCTGGACGAGCCCACCAGCGGGCTGGACCCGGTGAACTCGCGCCTGCTGAAGGACATGGTGCTGGAACAGCGCGGTCGCGGGAAGTCCGTGTTCCTCACCACGCACAACATGCACGACGCCGAGGAACTGTGCGACCGCGTGGCGTTCTTCGTCGACGGCGAGATCCGGCTGTCCGGAGCGCCCGGGGAACTGCGCGCCGACGGCTCCCGGCGCAGCGTGGTGGTCGAGTACCGGCAGGACGGGGTCGTCTCCGCCAAGGAGTTCGCGCTCGACCGGCTCGGCACCGACGAGACGTTCGTCGAGCTGCTGCGCCACCACGAACTGGTGTCGGTGCACTCCAGGGAGCGTTCCCTGGAGGACGTCTTCGTCACGGCGACCGGGCGGAGGCTGTCGTGAGCGGGCCCACCACGACGGCGCGGCGGAGCGGCCGGTCCACCCTGCGGACCCTGGCCCGGGCGGTCGGATGGGACCTGCGGCTCCAACTGCGGCACCAGATCGTCACGGTGGCACTGCTCGTCACGGCGGCCTACGGCGTCGGGCTGCGGCTGCTCCCGGAGGACTGGCTGACGGACGTGACCGTGCTGCTCGTGCTCGCCGATCCGACGATGATCGGCTTCCTGTTCGTGGGGGCCCTCGTGCTCTTCGAACGGGGCGCCGGCACCCTGCACGCGGTGGCCGTCACGCCGCTGTCCCCGGCCCTGTACGTGTGGTCCAAGGCGCTGTCGCTCACCGCGATCTCGGTGGTGTGCGCGACGATGATGACCGCGGTGGGCCACGGCTCGGGTTTCCGGCCCCTGCCGTTGCTCGTCGCGACCGTCCTCACCTCGCTGTTCTTCGTGTTCATCGGGCTCGCGGCCGTCGTGCGGGTGCGCTCGTTGAACGAGTACCTGCTGATCGTCCCGGTCTTCCTGGTGCCGCTCTACCTTCCCCTGCTCGGCTTCCTGGGGCTGGGCACGTCAACCCTGTACTACCCCCTGCCCACCCAGGCGTCGCTGCTGCTCATCCAGCGCTCGCTGGAGGCCCGGCCCTGGTGGGAGGCCGGCTACGCGGTGGCGCTGCTGACGCTGTCGTGCGCCGCCGCCTTCGTGTGGGCCGTGCGGTCCTTCTCGGCGCACCTGTGCGGAAAGGCGGGGCGGGCATGAGCATCGCGCGAGCCATCTGGCGGAACGACCTCACGTGCATCGTCCGTGACCGGACGGTGGGGGTGCTGCTCTTCGTCCCGCTGATTTTCCTGGCGCTGCTCCGCTTCGGCGTTCCGCCGCTGGAGGACCAGTGGCCCGCGCTGGGCGACCATCACGCCGTGCTGCTGGGCCTGTTCTGCGTGATCGTCGGCATGTTCCCGGCGTTCATGATGGCGTTCATCATGCTGGACGAGCGTGACCAGGGGCTTTTCGCGGTCTTCCGGGTGTTGCCGGTCTCCCCCGGGAGGTTGCTGGGGCACCGGGTGACGATGGTGGTCGTCCTCGGTCTGCTGTACCCCCTGCTCCTGACGCTCGGCGCGGGGATGGGGTCGTACGGGGTCGGGCGGGCGCTGGTGCTGGCGGCGCTGTGCGCGGCGGGCGGGGCCGTGGCTCTCCTCGTCGCGGTGTCGCTGGCGAAGAACAAGATCGAGTGTCTGACGGCCTTCAAGGCGCTCTACGTGCTGGCCGCCGGGGGAGCGGCCGGTGGCCTGGGAGCTCTGGAGGGCTGGAACCGGGTCCCGGCGGTTCTGCCGACGTACTGGGTGTTCGCGGCCTACGACGCCCGGGGGACGGGCGCGTTCCTGACCGCCGCCCTGGTGGCCGTGCTCCTCTACGGCCTGTGCGCCTGGGTCTTCTACCGGATGTTCCGCAGGAACTTCTCCTGACGGTGCGCGCCGTCCCCCGAGGTCTCCTGGTGGCGTGGCGTCAACGCCCGGACGTGCCGCCCGGCTCGGGGGCGGGCAGCACGATCGCGCTCACGACCAGCCCGTCGCCCGCCGCCCAGCGGCCGCCGAACAGCTCCAGCCGACGGCCGTCCACGACGGGCCCGGGGACGAGCAGCCGGGCCGAGAAGGTTCCGTCACCCGGTTCGATCGTCACCTCCGCCTCGGTGAAGTCCAGCTCCCGGCCGGTGAGCGGGTACCAGACCTTGAACACGCTCTCCTTCGCGCTGAACAGCAGCCGGGCCCAGTGCACGGCCGGACGGAGAGCGGACAGCCGGCCGAGCCGTTCCCGTTCCGCGGGCAGGGCGATCTTGCCCAGGACGCCGTGGGGCAGCGGGGCGTTGGGCTCCGCGTCGATGCCGACCGAGAGCGCGGCGGAGGCTCGCGCGACGGCGGCCGCCCGATAGCCGTCACAGTGCGTCATGCTGCCGACCACCCCCGCGGGCCACTGCGGCGCGCCTCGGCGGTTGGTCAGCAGCGGTGCCGGAGCGTGGCCGAGCCGCGCGAGCGCGGTGCGGGCGCAGAAGCGCACCGTGGCGAACTCCTCCTGGCGCTTGCGCACGGCCCCCGCCACCGCTGCGGCCTCCTCGGGGAAGAGAGCCGATGCCGGGTCACCGATGGGGCGGGTGGCGGTGTGTACGGAGACGGTCCGCGCGGGAACCAGGCCCTCGATCACCACACTCCTCTGGACGTCCGCAGTCCGACGCCGGGCGAGCCGGGGTCAGGAAAGCGTACAGGGCGGCGGTTGTGCGGAGCGGTTCGGCGCGTCGTTCGGTGGGCCTTGACGTTCTTCAGGGCCCCTTCATAATGCGTCCTTGGCAGGGGCACGTCAGGCGCGGGACGAACTCGCGCGCCGGACCGCTCCGGCCACAGGCCCGCACCCCAACGGGCCCTACCACTCCAGGAGGAGCTTGCAGTGAGGATCAAGCGCACCACCCCCCGGCCGAGAATCCGCAAGCGTGCTCACCTGATCGGGGCCGTAGCCGGTCTCGTCGCAGCCACCACGATCGGACTGCCCAACGCCGGCGCCGCCCAGCCGCACGCGTATAGCGCGACCGAACTGGCCCAGGTCGACAAGGCCGTGCTCGACACGGACGTGGAGGGCATCGCCTGGCACGTGGACGAGGCCTCCGGCCGCGTCGTCGTCAAGGCCGACTCCACCGTCTCGCGGGCCGAGCTGGCCCAGCTGCGGAAGGCCGCCGAGCCCAACGCCGGTGCCCTGCGGGTCGAGCGGACGCCCGGCGTCCTCAAGCCCCTGATGTCCGCCGGCGACGCCATCTACGGCGGTGGCTACCGCTGTTCGCTGGGCTTCAACGTCCGAAGCGGCGGCACGTACTACTTCCTCACCGCCGGTCACTGCGGTGACGTCGCCGGCGACTGGTACGCCGACTCGGGCCAGAGGACGCACATCGGCCCGACCGTCCACTCCAGCTTCCCGAACAACGACTACGCGCTCGTCGAGTACACGAACACCTCCCTCAGCCACCCCGGCGGTTTCGTGGCCGACGACGCCTACGTGGGCCAGTCCGTCAAGCGCACCGGCTCCACCACCGGCACCCACAGCGGTGAGGTGACGGCGCTCAACGTCACCGTCCGCTACGTCGGCTCCGGCACCGTGCGGGGCATGATCGAGACCAACGTGTGCGCCGAACCCGGCGACTCCGGCGGCCCGCTGTACGACGGCGGCAAGGCCCTCGGGCTGACCTCGGGCGGCAGTGGTGACTGCCGCTCCGGCGGCACGACGTACTACCAGCCCGTACCCGAGGCGGTGAACCGCTACAAGGTCAGCGTGTACTGACCCTCGGGCGTTCCGGCCGGACCCACTCCTCCCCGGGTCCGGCCGGGACGCGACCGGCCGCGGTGGGCCGGTCCGCTCAGGGGGAGGGCAGGGTGGCGCGGAGCCGCTCCTGGAAGTGCCGGGCCGCCGCCGTCCCGGCCCAGTCGGTGTCGGCGGTCAATCTGGCCTGCAGGCCGCCCAGTTCCCGCACGATGGTGGTGCGCGGGGCGGCCAGCGCGTCGTCGAGGACCTCGTACGCGGCCGCCACCGCCGCCTCCGGGTCCCCGGCGCAGGCGTGGGCGTCGGCCAGCCGCAGGGTGAGCAGCGTCCGGGTGGGGCGCATGTGGGCGGGCAGGGCGCACAGGGCGGCGCGACTGGCGGCCACGGCACGGTGGGCGGCGCGGGGGTCCTGGGCCCGGGCGGCGACGTCCCGCAGTGCCCCGGCCGCGCTGGACTCCAGCCTCATCACGCCCTGCGGGCCCACCAGCCACGGGGCCTCGGCGCGGTCGCGTTCACCGAGGCCGTCCAGGAGCTCTCGGGCCCGGGCGATGTGTCGTTCGACGTCGCCGAGCGAGCCCCGCAGCGCGTCTCCGCGCGCCCGGTAGAGGGAGGCCATCGTCGCGACCCAGCGGCGGCCCGGGGCCGCCTGTTCGAGGGCGGCGGCGTAGGAGTGGACGGCGTCGCGGTCCCGCTCGATCCGGGCCACCATGGCCATGTCGAAGAGCAGGGCGACCTTGGCCGTCGCGTCGCCCGAGAAGTCGGCCCAGCGCAGCCCGTGGCCGTACCAGGACATGGCCAGCCCGTGCTGGTCGTGCAGTACGCGCAGCCAGCCCGCGAGTTGGGCGTAGCGTGCGGCGAGCCGCAGCAGCGGAGGCGCGGAGCGGGCGGCCACCTGCTCCGACCGCTCGACCAGGGCCCGCAGCGTCCGCTCGACGGGGGCGCAGTCCACCCGGATGCGGCCGACCGCCATGCCCTCGAAGGCGGCCAGCAACGCGGCGAGGCCGTGCACCCCGTCCGTGTCCACCGGCAGCGCGCGGCCGGGCGCGAGGACGTGGCCGGGCGGCGGGACGGCGCACCCGGCGGTGTCGTGCAGGGGGCAGGGCAGCCCGTTGGCGGGAAGGGACGACGGCCAGTTGGCCAGCAGCTCCGGTGTGACCCGCGCGGGCTGGCCGTCCACGGCGGGGACGGGGTAGGGCAGGAGCGGGGAGGAGGCGCCGCTGGAGCGCTCCCACAGGGCCGTCAGCTCCCCTCCGCTCCGCAGGAGTTCGTCGGCGGCCTCGGGGAACCGGGGCGGCGGCCCGCGAAAGCCCCGCTCCATCTTGCTGATGTGGCTGTGGTGGTAGCCCAGCAGCGAGCCGAGCTGGGCCTGGGTCAGCCCGGAGCGCGAGCGCCAGTACCGCAGCCGCCGACCGAACGCCGCCCAGCGGGGTTCACCTTCACCGCCCATACCGGTCCCTCTCCATGGCGGCCATCGTGCCGCGCCGGGCGGCCGAAAAGAAGTCCGATGCACCGCTGAGCGGATTCCCGGGGCCGCCCGGCGCCTGACCGGGGGGCAGGCGGACGGGACCGTCAGGCAGGTCAGCGGTGCGTGCCGTCCCGCGCGTCG
This sequence comes from Streptomyces sp. JJ38, assembly GCF_019303475.1. Lineage (GTDB taxonomy): Bacteria > Actinomycetota > Actinomycetes > Streptomycetales > Streptomycetaceae > Streptomyces. The sequence goes on along the minus strand of NZ_JABLSI010000017.1, from coordinate 30,245 downwards.
GCCGTGCGCGTCAGCCCCGCGCGTCGGCCGGGGAGGTCGTGGCCTCGGAGGTCGCGACGGTGAAGCGCAGGTGACCGTCGTCGACCCGGGCTCGGCCCAGCAGACGAAGGTCCCGCAGGTAGTTCTGGTGGAGGCGCCAGGGCGCCCGGGCGCCCTGCCGGGGCAGCGCGTCGACGCCGCGCAGGACGTAGCCGGAGCGCAGGTCGATGAGCGGATCGGGCTCCTCCCCGGACGGCAGGGCGGGGGCGACGGGGACGGCCGCGGCGTGGCCCGTCTTCTCCAGATGGTCGAGGAGGCGGCACACGTAGCGGGCGACGAGGTCGGCCTTCAGCGTCCAGGAGGCGTTGGTGTACCCGAGGGTGAGCGTGAAGTTGGGCACTCCGGAGAGCATGGCGCCCTTGTAGGCGAGGGTGCGGCCGAGTTCGACCTCCTCGCCGTCCACGCCGAGCCGGATGCCGCCGATGGGCTGGAGGGTGAGCCCGGTCGCCGTGACGATGACGTCCGCGTCGAGATGGGCCCCGGAGGCGAGGGCGATGCCCGTCTCGGTGAAGGCGGTCACGCGGTCGGTGACGACGGAGGCGTCCCCCCGGCGCAGGGCGCGGAAGAACTCGCCGTCGGGGGTGGCGCACAGCCGCTGGTCCCAGGGCTCGTAGCGGGGCGTGAAGTGGGTCTCGACATCGAAACCGTCCGGCAACCAGGTCCTGACGCCCCGGCGCAGCAGGGCCTTCATCAGCTTCGGCCGGCGCCGGCTGAGCTGGTATCCGGCCTGGGAGACGAGGACGTTCTTCCAGCGGACGGCGCAGTGGCGCAGGCGCTCGGGCAGCGGACGCAGCAGCCGGGCCAGCGGGTCGGCGGCGGACGTCGCGGCCACGTAGCTCGGCGAGCGCTGGAGCATGGTGACGTGGGCCGCGGACTCGGCCAGGGCGGGCACGAGGGTCACGGCGGTGGCGCCGCTGCCGATGACGACGACGCGCCGGTCCCGCCAGTCGAGGTCCTCCGGCCAGTGCTGGGGATGCACGACGGGCCCCCGGAACCGGTCCGCGCCGGGGAAGTGGGGGGTGTGGCCCGCGTCATAGCGGTAGTAGCCGGCGCAGGCGGCCAGGAAGGAGCAGGTGATCCGCGTCTCCTCGCCGGTGTCCAGCCGGCGTGCGGTCACCGTCCAGCGGGCCTCCCGGCTCGACCAGTCGGCACGCAGCACCCGGTGGCCGAAGCGGATGTGCCGGTCGACGCCGAAGGCGCGGGCCGTGTCGCGGATGTAGTCGCGGATGGCGGCGCCCTCGGCGATGGCACGGTCGCCCCGCCAGGGCCGGAAGGCGTAGCCGAGCGTGAACATGTCCGAGTCGGAGCGGACGCCCGGGTAGCGGAAGAGGTCCCAGGTGCCGCCGACGGCGTCGCGGGACTCCAGGATGGCGAAGCTGCGGCCCGGGCTGTCCCTGACCAGCCGGCAGGCCGTGCCGATCCCGGACAGCCCGGCGCCGACGACGAGGACGTCGACGTGTTCGGACGGCGGGGGGCTCAGGCGGTCAGGGTCTTGGCGTAGCACCGGCTCTCCGGCTCGTTGCGGTAGTAGCCGAACTTGGAGCACGGCTCGTAGCCCTCGGACTCGTAGAGTGCGATGGCCTCCGGCTGCTTGTCGCCGGTCTCCAGCACCATCCGGGCCCGCCCGGCCGCCCGGGCGTCGGCTTCGAGCTGGGCGAGGATCTTGCGGGCCAGGCCCTGCCCGCGCGCGGCGGGGACGACGTACATCCGCTTGATCTCGGCGTCCCCGTCCTGGTAGCCCTCGCCGTCGCGGTCCATGGCCCGCCAGGCGCCGGTGGCGACGGGCACGCCCGCGTCGTCGTAGACCATCAGGTACAGCCCGCGCGGGGGCTCGAACATCTCCGGGTCCAGCGGTGTGGCGTCGCCCTCCTCATCGCCGTAGCGGAGGACGTACTCCTGCTGGACCTCCGCCTCCAGACGCCGCGCGTCGGGGTCGTCGTAACGTATCCGGGCCGTGTGCATACCGGAAATCCTAAGGAAGGAAATGTCGGTACCCTGCCGTGATGCTCAGGATTTCGACTGCGAACGTCAACGGTCTGCGGGCGGCGGCCAAGAAAGGGTATCTGCCCTGGCTGGAGGATTCCGAGGCGGACGTGGTGTGCCTCCAGGAGGTCCGCGCCGAGCCCGCGCAGCTCACGGAGGAGGTGCGGGCCCCGCGGGGCTGGCACGCGCAGTGGGCCCCGGCGGCCGCCAAGGGCCGGGCCGGTGTGGCGGTTCTCACACGGCGGGAACCCGACGCGGTACGGATCGGCTTCGGCGTGTCCGAGTTCGACACCGCGGGCCGGTACGTCGAGGTCGACCTGCCGGGCGTCACCGTGGGGAGCCTGTACCTGCCCTCCGGTGAGGTCGGCACCGAGCGGCAGGAGGAGAAGGAACGGTTCATGGCCGCCTTCCTGCCCTACCTCAAGGAGCTGCGCGAGCGCTCCGCCGCGGCCGGCCGGGAGGCGCTGGTCTGCGGCGACTGGAACATCGCCCACCAGGAGGCCGACCTCAAGAACTGGAAGGCCAACCGCAGGAACGCCGGGTTCCTGCCCGAGGAGCGGGAGTGGCTGGGCCGCGTGCTCGACCCGGCGGACGGCGGCTTCGTCGACGTCGTCCGGCAGCAGCACCCGGAGCAGGCCGGCCCCTACTCGTGGTGGTCCTACCGGGGGCGGGCCTTCGACAACGACAGTGGCTGGCGCATCGACCTCATCGCCGCGACGGAGGGGCTCGCCTCCCGCTGCGTGAAGGCGTACGTCGAGCGTGCGGCGAGCCACGCCGAGCGCTGGTCGGACCACGCTCCGGTCACGGCGGTCTTCGAGCGCTGAGGGCCGCCCACCCGGTGGGCCGACAACCCCGCCCGGGGGCTGCGCCGGCTCATTGCCGCCGCGCCGGAGGCCGTGTGGGCGCGGGTGCCCCCGTCTGTGCGTGGGAGGCTGCGGGCACCCCGTGGCCGTTCGCGCAGTTCCCCACGCCCCTGACGGGCGCGGCGTGTCCGGCGTTCCTCAGGCGTCGGGCTTCTCCCGGGCCGCGAGCCAGGCGTCGAACCTGCTGCGCACCCCGCGGTCGAGGGCCATGGAGAGCTCCGCGTCGACGATGTGCTTCGCGTAGGGGCGCAGCCGGTCCACGGCGGTGGCGACGTCCTCGGCGTGCCGGTCGCCGCTGAGCAGGTGCTCGGTGAGGACGCCCGCGAAGACGGCGGAGATGGCCTCGACGTGCGCGCGGACCTCGCGGGCCCCGGCCAGCACCTCGGCCAGCGGGATGCCCTCGCGGACGAGGGCGGCCGAGGCGTCGAGCAGGCGGCGGCTGATGTGGACGATCTCGTCGCCGTCGACGGCCAGGTAGCCCAGCTCGATGGAGTCGGAGAGGTTGTCCGGGGTGGCCTCGCCGGGGAAGTACTCGGCCAGTTCCTCGGGGGTGAGGCGGACGGGGACCTCCTCGGAGAAGGGAGCCGTCAACGCCGGTTCGAAGCCCAGGAGTTCGGCGGCCTGATGGGAGTCGCGACCCTTCTCGAAGGCGGTGAGCAGCTCGGTGATGCCGCCGAGGGTGTGCCCCCGGGCCAGCAGTGCGCCGATCGTGCGGAGCCGGGCGAGGTGGTGCTCGTTGTACCAGGCGATCCGGCCCTCGCGGCGCGGCGGCGGGAGCAGCCCGCGCTCGCGGTAGAAGCGCACGGTGCGCACGGTGATCCCGGCGGCCTCGGCCAGCTCGGCCATCCGGTACTCGCGCTCCGCGCCCACGGTGCCCGTCGCCGTATCGGCCGCCGGGCCGTCGTGCCCCACCACGCCGTCGTGTCCCGCCGGGGTGCCGTCGGCCCCCGGGCCGTCATGCGCCGCCGGGGCGCCCGGTGTGGCCTCCGGTGTGGCGTCCGGCGTCCGGCCGCGGTCGTCGGTCGTGTCCTGCCGCTCGTGTGAGTTCCCCACCCGGCCAGCCTATGACCTCAGCCGGGGAAGGGGACGGGGCCGGGCGGGCCCCGGTGGCCCTGGCCGGCCTTGAGCGGCGCCGGGCGAACGCGGGTGCAACCGCCGGTAACTTTTCTGCGCCCGACCCCTATCCAGGCGGGGGTCGCTCCTCTACGCTGCGACTGCGCCAGTGATTGCTGGCACGGTTGAACGAACGGTACGGACCGGGAGGGCGCGGCATGGCCGAGCGCGAACATGAGCACGTACGGGTGGCGGTGATCGGTTCCGGATTCGGCGGCCTGGGCGCCGCCGTTCGACTGCGCCGAGCGGGCATCACGGACTTCGTCGTCCTCGAACGCCGCGGTGCGGTCGGCGGCACCTGGCACGACAACTCCTATCCCGGGTGCGCCTGCGACGTCCCCTCGCACCTGTACTCCTTCTCCTTCGCGCCCAACCCCGACTGGCCGCGCAACTTCTCCGGGCAGGCGCACATCCAGGCGTACCTGGAGCACGTCGCCGACACCTTCGGGCTGCGTCCGCACATCAGGTTCCACCACGAGGTCGAGCAGGCCGAGTGGGACGCCGACGAGCTGCGCTGGGTCGTGCGCACCAGCCGGGGCACGCTCACCGCCGACGTCGTCGTCTCCGCCACCGGCCCGCTCTCCGACCCGAAGATCCCCGACATCCCGGGGCTCGACGGCTTCCAGGGCAAGGTCTTCCACTCCGCGCAGTGGGACCACGACTACGACCTGCGGGGCAAGCGCGTCGCGATGATCGGCACCGGCGCCTCCGCCATCCAGATCGTCCCGGCCGTCCAGCCGACCGTCGGGCGGCTCACCCTCTTCCAGCGCACCCCGGCCTGGGTCATGCCGCGCATGGACCGGAAGATCACCGGTGCCGAGCGCTGGCTGCACGCCAAGGTGCCCGCCACCCGCTACCTGCGCCGCCAACTGCTGTGGGGCATCCGGGAACTCCAGGTGAGCGCCTTCACCAAGCACCCCGGCGAGCTCGGGCTCGTGCAGAGGCTCGCCCTGGCCCACATGAAGCGGGCGATCAAGGATCCGGTGCTGCGCGAGCAGCTCACGCCGGACTACCGCATCGGCTGCAAGCGCATTCTGCTGTCCAACAGCTACTACCCGGCGCTCGCCCAGGACAACGTGGACCTGGTCGCCTCCGGGCTCCGGGAGTTCCGGGGCCCCAACACGCTCGTCGCGAGCGACGGCACCGAGACCGAGGCCGACGCCGTGGTCTTCGGCACCGGCTTCCACGTCACCGACATGCCCATCGCCCACCGGATCAAGGGCGCCGACGGACGGACCCTCGCCGAGGAGTGGAACGGCTCCATGGAGTCCCTGCGCGGGGCCAGCGCGGCCGGGTTCCCCAACTTCCTGACGATCATCGGGCCCAACACCGGGCTCGGGAACAGCTCGATGATCCTCATGATCGAGGCCCAGCTGAACTACATGGTCGACTACCTGCGCCAACTCGACACGCTCGGTGGCCGCGTGGCGCTCGACGCCAGGCGCAGCGCGGTGCACGCCTGGAGCCACCGCATCCAGGAGCGGATGCAGCGCACCGTGTGGACCACCGGCGGCTGCGACAGCTGGTACCTGGACGCGAACGGGCGCAACACGACCGTCTGGCCCGGCACCACCACCGAGTTCCGCCGGGCGACGCGCGAGGTGCGGCTGGAGGAGTACACGGTCCTCCGCGCGGCTCCGGCCACCGCCGGGGCGCCCGACGAGACGGCGCCCACCCGGAAGCCCACCCGGAAGCCCGCCGCGCAGCCCGGCGCGACGTCGGGCGCCGGGTCCGGGGCCACGGCCGGGGGCGAGCCCGCTGCCAAGCCCGCAGCGCCGTCCGCGTCCGCGAAGGGGGCCGCCGCGTGAGCGACACCACGCACCCGGCCTCCGGCCCCTACGCCCCGCCGACGCCCAGGGCCACCCGGACGGTGACCTCCAGCACCGGCGCCCGGCTGCACGTGGAGGAGCACGGCCCGGCCGACGGCCGCACCGTTGTGCTCTCCCACGGCTGGACGTGCTCCACCGCCTTCTGGGCGCCGGTGATCCGGAACCTGACGGCCGACGGCCTGCGCGTCGTCGCCTACGACCAGCGCGGGCACGGCAAGTCCCCGGCCACCCCCGGCCGGTACAGCACACAGGCCCTCGCCGACGACCTGTGCGCCGTCCTGGAGGCGGTGCTGGCCCAGGGCGAACGGGCCGTCGTCGGCGGGCACTCCATGGGCGCCATGACGATCGTGGCCGCGGCCGGGCGTCCCACGCTGACCCGGCACGCGGCGGCCGCCTTCCTGTGCAGCACGGGAACCCAGCGGCTGCCTGAACGGGCCCGGGTGATCCCGGCGCCCGGCGGGCCGCGGGCGCGCGGCTTCGCCCACCGGCTGCTGCTCCACTCGTCGGCGCCGCTGGGCCCGGTCTCGGCGGTCACCCGTCGGCTGCTGCACTACGCCACGATGGGCCCGTCGGCGGCGGCGGAGCAGATCGAGGCCACCGCCCGCATCGTGCACGCGTGCCCCCGCCGGGTGCGCGCGGGGTGGGGCCGGGTGCTCCAGAGCCTGGACCTCTTCCCGCAGATCGCCCGGCTCACCCTGCCGGTGGCCGTGCTGGCCGGCACCCACGACCGGCTCACCCCGCTGCCCAACGCCCGTGAGCTGGTCGCCAACCTGCCGCGGTGCGTGGGGGCCCACGAGAAGCGGGGCCTCGGCCACATGACGCCGCTGGAGGACCCGGCCTCGGTGACGGACGTCCTGCGCGGCCTGGTCGCCGACCATCTCAAGCCCGCCGGAGACGCGGCGGCCCCCCGGACGAAGGAGGACGCATGAAGCGCTGGAACCTGGAGGGCCAGGTCGCGGTGGTGACCGGTGGCGCCCGCGGCGTCGGCGAGCTGCTGGCCCGCAAGCTCGCGGCGCGGGGAGCGAAGATCGCGCTCGTCGGCCTGGAGCCGGACGCGCTGAAGAAGGTGAGCGCCGCCCTGCCGACGGAGTCGGCGCACTGGCACGCCGACGTCACCGACCACGAGGCGATGGCCACGGTGGCGGCCGAGGTCAGGGAGCACTTCGGCAAGGTGGACGTCGTCGTCGCCAACGCCGGGGTCGCCATGGGCGGTCCGTTCGGGGAGAGCGACCCCGTCGTCTGGCGCCGGGTCATCGAGGTCAACCTCATCGGCGGGGCCGTCACCGCGCGGGCGTTCCTGCCCGTCCTGACGGAGTCCCGCGGCTACTTCCTCCAGATCGCCTCGCTCGCCGCGATCACCCCGGCGCCGATGATGACGGCCTACTGCGCGTCCAAGTCGGGCGTGGAGGGGTTCGCGCACAGCCTGCGCGCGGAGGTCGGCCACCGGGGCGTGCGGGTCGGCGTCGGCTATCTGAGCTGGACCGACACCGACATGGTGCGGGGCGCGGACGAGGACGACTTCATGCGCGACCTGCGGCGCAACTCCATGCCGCCGCCCCTGAACAAGACCTATCCGCTCGGGCCGGCCGTGGACCGGATCGTCGCGGGTGTCGAGCGCCGGTCCGCACATGTCTACGGGCAGTGGTGGCTGCGCGGCATGCAGATGGTCCGCGGCACCCTGCCGACCATCGTCGGGATCGGCGGCAGGCGGGAGATGCGCAAGGCCGAGCCGAAGCTGCTCGCCTCCCGCGGCAGCAGGCACACGGGACTCGTCGGCGCCGGGGGTGCCGCCGACGAGCGCGAACGCGTCTGAGACGCGACGCGCGACGGCCCGCCCAGGGCGGGCCGGAGGGGAGATGAGTCGGGGCGCACCCCCGGGGAGGGGGTGCGCCCCGACGTCGGGCCCGCGTCGGCGGGCGGTCGCCGACCGGATCAGTGGCCGAGGCGATCACGCGCGTCGTCGGCCCGCTCGCCGAGCCGGTCCCGCTCCTCCTGGAGACGGTCCTGCATGTCCTGGCCGCGCTCCTCCTCGCGGTCGCCGCCACGGCCGGCCCGTCGTCGGGCCTCCTCCTTCGCGCGCTGCGCGGCGTCCTTCGCGTTCTGCGTCTTGTTCTTGAACTCGTCCTGCATACCCATGTTCCGCTGCTCCACGTCAGTGTGAGAGAACGGCCGTGATCGGCCGTGATCAGCCTGACACGCACCGGCATACTTCGCATGTCGGCCTAAACCGTGCGGGGTGGCAGTGGGGGGCGTCGACGGTCGGGGACGTCGGAGTGGTCGGGCGGTGTGCTCGCCGGGTTGCTCTCGAGGAGGTCCAGCGCCGTCCCGACGGCGGTGCTCAGGACCGTGTAGCGGCCCTCCGCCCAGTCCAGCGGCGTGCGCAGGGCCTCGATGTCCGGGGCGACGCCGAGGTTCTCCACGTCCCACCCGTAGGCGTCGAACCAGGCGGCGTTCATCGGGACGGTGATGATCGTGCCGTCGCCGAGCCGGTGACGTCCCGTCATGCCGACGACGCCGCCCCAGGTGCGGGAGCCGACGACGGGCCCGAGCCCGAGGAGTTTGAAGGCCGCGGTGATCATGTCGCCGTCGGAGGAGGTCGCCTCGTCGGCCAGGGCGACGATCGGCCCGCGCGGCGCGTTGGAGGTGTAGGACACCGGCTCGGCGCCCCGGGTGAGGTCCCAGCCGAGGATGCGGCGGGTCAGTCCCTCGACGACCAACTCGCTGATGTTGCCGCCCGCGTTGCCGCGCACGTCCACGATGAGCGCGGGCCGGGTGACCTCCATGCGCAGGTCCCGGTTGAACTGCGCCCAGCCCGAGCCGCCCATGTCGGGGATGTGCAGGTAACCGCACTTCCCGTCGCTCAACTCGCGTACCACGGCGCGGCGTTTGGCGACCCAGTCCTGGTATCGCAGCGGCCGTTCGTCGACCAGCGGGACGACGGCGACCCGCCGCGGCGGCCCGGAGCCGTCGGGGCTGCGGAAGGCCAGCTCCACCGTGGTGCCCCCGGCGCCGGACAGCAGCGGGTAGGGCCCGGCCACCGGGTCGACGGGGCGGCCGTCGACATGGGTGAGGACGGCGCCCTCCCGGATGCCGGAACCGGCCAGCGGGGAGCGGGCCCTGGGGTCCGAGGACTCGCCCGGCAGGATGCGCGAGACCAGCCACTCGCCGTCCTTCGTCCGCGCGAGGTTGGCGCCCAGCAGCCCGATGGGCCGCTGGTAGTGCGGCGGCCCCTCGTTGCGCCGGGACCCGGCCACGTAGGCGTGCGACGTGCCCAGCTCGCCCAGGACCTCGCGCAGCAGGTCCGCGAACTCGTCGGGGGACGCCACCGCGTCCACCAGCGGCCGGTACTGGTCGAGGACGGCGTCCCAGTCGATGCCGCACATGCCCGGGTCCCAGAAGTAGGCCCGGGTGATCCGCCCGGCCTCCTCGAAGGACTGCCGCCACTGCTCGACGGGGTGGACCTCGTGCATGATGCGGCGCAGGTCGATCCACACCGTGGAGTCGCTGTCGGGGCTGTCGTTGGCGGGCACGGCCCGCAGGTCGCCCTCGTCGTTGAGGACCATGCGGGTGCCGTCGCCGCTGACGGCGAAGGAGTCGACGTCGACGCTGAGTTCCACCCGCTTGGCACGGGCGATGTCGAAGTACTCCAGCGTCGGGCGGCCCGAGGTGTCGGCCGGGTTGACGAACGTCTCGCCCAGCGCGCCGGAGATGGGGTAGCGCAGCCACACCACCCCGCCCCCGGCCACCGGTTGCAGCGCCGAGTACTTCGAGGCGGCCACCGGGAACGGCGTGACCCGGCTGGCCAGCCCCTCCGCCTCCACCATCACCGCGCGGTCCTCGTCGAAGCCGCTGGGCGTCTCGCGCGGGTCGAGGCCGCCGGCGGCGGGGCGGCCCTCCGGGTTGAGCGCGAACGGCGAGGGCGTCGCGGAGGACAGCGGGACGAGGTACGGGCGGCAGCCCAGCGGGAACGACAGGTCGCCGGTGTGCACGTCGTAGACCGGGTCGAAGCCCCGCCAGGACAGGAACGCGAGGTACCGCCCGTCCCGCGTGAACACCGGCTGCTCGTCCTCGAAGCGGCCGTTGGTGACCTCGATGACCGTGCCGTCCGCGAGCCGGCCGATCCGGATCTCCCGCAGGGAGCGTCCGACCCCGGGGTGTGCCCAGGCCAGCCACTGCGAGTCGGGGGAGAAGGCGAGGTCCCGGACCGGGCCGTTGGCGGAGCGCACCAGCTCGGTGACGGCCGGTTCGGGCCCCTCGTCCTCGTCCGCCGGCCCGTCCTGACCGGCGTCTGGCGGCGTGGTTCCCGCGCCCTCCTCCCCGCCGCCGTCCCCCGTCGTGCGCCGCGCGGTCAGGTCGTTCCCGCGCTCCAGTAGCCCGGCGACGTCGACGAGCAGCAGCCGTCCGTCGTGCGTGGCGACGGCGAGGGTGCCGCCGTCCGGGGAGGCGACCAGCTCGTGGACGAGCCCGAGCCGTCCGGACGCCATCCGGCGCGGCCTCTGGCCGCCGCTGGCCCTCGGCAGGTAGGCGAGCTCGATGGCGTCGGCGCCCTCGGCGTCGGTGACGTAGGCGATGCGCCCGGTGGCGCCCAACATCTCCGGCAGCCGTACCCGCACGCCGGGCGTGGTGGAGATGACCCGGGCCGGTCCCTCGCGGTGGGTGAGCCAGTACAGGCTGCCGCCGACGCACACGGCGCTGGCCCGCCCGGTGGTGTCCACCGCGAGGCCGTCGAGCCGGGTGGCGGCCGGGACCTGGTAGCTCCGGCGCCCGGGGCGCGGCCCGCACAGCCGCACGTCCAGCCGCCGTGGCTGCCCGTCGGGGCTCAGGTCGTCCACCAGCCACAGGCCCCCCGCGCACTGGTAGACGACGCGGCTGCCGTCGGTGGCGGCGTGCCGGGCGTAGAAGTCGGCGTGGTCGGTGTGGCGGCGGAGGTCGGAGCCGTCGGGGCGGCAGGAGTACACGTTGCCGACGCCCTCGTGGTCGGAGAGGAAGGCGACCCGCCAGGCGGGCTGCCCGTCCTCCTCGGTCCGCGTCCCGTCGCGCACGAACATGGGGGAGTCGAGGTGGCCGGCCAGCTCGGGCAACAGCCGCTCGCCGTGCAGCCACATCCGTCCCGTGGCGCCGCCCCGGTAGCGCTTCCAGGCGGCCGGCTCGTGCGGCGGACGGCCGGTCAGCAGGAGGGTGCGGCGCTCACCGCCGGGGAAGTCGCGCAGGTCGGCGACGGCGATGTCGCTGCACGGACCCCAGGGGAGCTGCCCGCCGGGCCCGCCGTCGAGCGGCAGCCGGTAGGCCCAGGTGAAGTAGGAGAAGGGCTGCCCGTGGGAGGCCACGGCCAGGATGTCGCCCTCCGGCGTCCAGCCGCAGACGCGGGTGTCCGGCGCGCCCCAGTACGTCAGCCGCCGGGCCGGGCCGCCGGCGACGTCGACGAGGTGGATCTCCGGGTCCAGGCTGCGCCAGGAGGTGAAGGCGATGTGCCGCCCGTCGGGGGAGAAGCGGGGCGGCCCGACCCGCGTGCGGTCGACGGTGAGCCGCCACGCTCGCCCCGGCGGCTCGCCCGCCGGGGCGAGCGGTGCCGCCCACACGTCGTCCTCGGTGACGAAGCAGAGCAGGTCACCGTGGAGGTGCGGATACCGGAGGTACGCGGCGTCGTCACTCACCCCTCTTATGGTTCGGCCGTGCCAGGGGCCCGGCAAGTCGGCCCGGCCCGCGCGAGTGCGTGTGAGACGCGCGCCCGGGGGTGAACCGTTCCACAGCGGGGATGTGACCTACGCCTCAGTTTCGAGGGGCGGGCACCCGTACAGTGCGCCTGGGCGTCTCTTCTGTCAGGGGCTGTCATTTTCCGAGCCGACCGGCCCCGCACCGCCGAACTGTCCGATCATCTCGCACCGACCGCCCGCACGACCAGACCGGAGTAACCCTCCCGTGGCCACTTTCCTGTACAAACTCGGCCGGCTCGCCTTCCGGCGGCGGCGCATCGTAGCCCTGCTGTGGGCGGCGCTGCTCGTCGTCGTGATCGGCGCCGCCTCCACCGCCGGTGATCCGCCGGACGACGAGTTCGCCCTGCCCGGGACGGAGTCCCAGCAGGCCTTCGACCTGATGGAGGAGCGCAGCCCCGGGGACGCCGCCGCCGACGGCGCCCAGGGCCGTTTCGTCTTCAAGGCCCCGGACGGGGAGAAGATCACCGACCCGGAGAACCGGGCCGCCGTGGAGAAGGTGCTCGGCGAGCTCTCCCCGGAGAAGCACAGCCAGGTCGTCGGCGTCCCGAACCCCTTCGAGGCCAAGTCGATCAGTGAGGACGCCACCACCGCCATCGCGAACGGCGTCTACGAGGTGCCGGGCCCCGAGCTGACGGACGAGACCCGGGGGCAGATCGAGGACGCGGTCGAGCTCGGGCGGGACGCGGGGCTGACCGTCGAGGTCGGCGGTGACGTGCTGTTCGTCGAACCCGAGATGGGCAACGGCGAGATCATCGGCATCGGGGTCGCCGCGCTCGTCCTCATCCTCACCTTCGGCTCGCTCGTGGCCGCCGGGCTGCCGCTGATCACCGCCCTGATCGGCGTCATGATCGGCGTCACCGGCATCGCGGCGCTCGGCTCCACGCTGGGTCTGTCGGCCACCACGAACACGCTCGCCATGATGATCGGCCTCGCCGTCGGCATCGACTACGCGCTGTTCATCGCCTCCCGGTACCGGGCCGAGCTGATGGAGGGCCGGGACCGCGAGGAGGCCATCGGCCGGGCCGTCGGCACCGCCGGCTCCGCCGTCGTCTTCGCCGGTCTGACGGTCGTCATCGCGCTGGCCGGCCTCGCCGTCGTCAACGTGCCGATCCTGACCAAGATGGGTCTCGCGGCCGCGGCCACGGTCGTCATCGCGGTGCTGGTCGCCATCACGCTCGTGCCCGCCGCGCTCGGCATGGTCGGCAAGCGGATCTTCGGCCGCAAAGTGCGCAAGGCCAACCCGGAGACCGGCGTTCCGCCGATGCCCTCCGAGGACGCCAAGCCGAGCCTGGGCGCCCGCTGGGCCGGCTTCACGCTGCGCCGCCCTCTCGTCGTCCTGCTGACCGCGGTCATCGGGCTCGGCGCCGTCGCCATCCCGGTCGGCAGCATGACGCTCGGCCTGCCGGACGACGGCAACTCGCCCACCTCCACCACGCAGCGCCGCGCCTACGACCTGGTCGCGGAGGGCTTCGGCCCCGGGTTCAACGGCCCGCTGATGGTCGTCGTCGACCTGGACGAGGTCGTCGAGAAGGGCGGGGACGCGGACCGCACGGTCCGCGACATCGGCGACTCCCTGCGGGATCTCGAGGGCGTCGCCGTCGTCGGCGAGCCGGAGATGATGAACGAGGAGAAGAACGCGGCCGTCGTGCCCGTCATCCCCGAGACCCGGCCCAGCAGCGTCGAGACCGAGGACCTGGTCCGCGAGATCCGCGGCATGTCCGGGCAGATCGAGGAGCAGTACGGCGCGGTCGTGCTCGTCTCCGGGTTCACCGCCAGCCTCATCGACTTCTCACAGGTCATGGACGACGCGCTGGTGCCCTATCTGACGCTGGTCGTCGGCCTGGCCTTCGTCCTGCTGCTGATGGTCTTCCGCTCGGTGCTGGTGCCGCTCAAGGCGGCCCTCGGCTTCCTGCTGTCGGTGCTCGCCGCGCTCGGCGCCGTCGTCGCCGTCTTCCAGTGGGGCTGGGCTGCCGGGCTGCTGGGCGTGGACCAGACCGGCCCGATCATGAGCATGATGCCGATCTTCATGATCGGTGTGATCTTCGGCCTGGCGATGGACTACGAGGTCTTCCTCGTCACCCGGATGCGGGAGGCCTACGTCCACGGCGAGCGGCCCGGCCAGGCCGTCGTCACCGGCTTCAAGCTGGGCGCCCGCGTCGTCACGGCCGCCGCCGTCATCATGATCAGCGTCTTCGCGGGCTTCATCGGGGCCGGCGACTCCATGATCAAGATGATGGGCTTCGGCCTCGCCATCGCCATCCTGTTCGACGCGTTCGTCGTGCGCATGGCCATCGTCCCGGCGGTGCTCGCGCTGCTCGGCGACAAGGCCTGGTGGCTGCCGAAGTGGCTTGACCGCATCCTGCCCAACGTCGACGTGGAGGGTGAGCGGCTGCAGCAGCACCTCACCGCCACCAAGACCGCGCCCGACCCCGCCCCCGAGCACGCCAGGGTCTGACGCCGGCATCCCGCCGACGCCCGGTGGCCCGGTACCGCACGCGGTACCGGGCCACCGGTGTGTCGGGGGATCGGGCTCAGACGGGGCCGAGGAGGGCGGCCAGGGCGGCGTCGACGTCGATGCGGGAGGACTCGGCGGCCTCCGGTACGAACGTGTACGTCGCCGCCAGGAAGCGGTGGAGGTCCTCGCGGCGGAGCTCGACCAGTGCGGTGCCCTGCGGTGCGCACAGCTCCAGCACCGTGCGGCCCGCCCCGCCCGGGCGGATGCGGACGTCGCCCTCCCCGGCCGGTCCGCGCAGCCCGTCGTCGAGCAGGCGGCGGGCGAAGACCCAGGTCACCTCGGTGCCGTTCAGCGAGGCCTCGGCGGGAAAGGCGACGCGCATGGCGAGCGGGTCGGCGCCGTCGTAGTGCAGCGTGGCCGGCACCGGCCCGGAGCCGGGGCGGCCGGGCAGCCGTACCCGGACGGTGTGGTCGATGGTCAGCGGTCGTCGCATGCGTCGGCTCCTTCGCGGGCGGGCGCCCGTCCACCCCGTAAGACCCGAAAATCACCGTCCTGGTGCGGCTCGGCGGCTGTGAGCTGCCCCACAGGCTTCCCTGACCTGGCCTTCCTCCGCCGAGGGGCCGTGGGTGCCGTCCGCGGTGTGAGACATGCGCTCTTGCAAGCCGTTCGCAACTGGGGACTATCATCGTCCGGTCGCAGCCGCGACCGAAATGATTCAGCCGACCGTGAGGCGATCAGCCATGCATGTCCCCGACGGATTCTTCGACGCCCCCGTCTCGGTGGCCGCAGGGGCGGTCGCCGTCACCGCAGTCGCGGTGTCCCTCAAGGGCGCCCGACGTGAGCTGGACGAGCGGGCCGCCCCGCTCGCCGGGCTCGTCGCGGCCTTCGTCTTCGCCGTCCAGATGATCAACTTCCCGGTGGGTGCCGGAACCAGCGGCCACCTCATGGGCGGTGCGCTGGCGGCCATACTCGTCGGCCCCTACACGGCCGTGCTGTGCCTGTCCGTCGTCCTCATGCTCCAGGCGCTGCTCTTCGCCGACGGCGGCATCACCGCGCTCGGCGTCAACATCACGCTGCTCGGCGTCGTCGCCGTCCTCGTCGCCTACCCGCTCTTCCGGCTGCTCGCCACGGCCCTGCCCCGGCGCCGCAGTTCGCTGACGGCCGCCGCCTTCGTCTCCGCCCTCGTGTCGGTGCCCGTCGCGGCCATGGTGTTCACCCTGCTCTTCGCCGTCGGCGGCACGGCCGACATCTCGACCGGCTCCGTCTTCGCCGCCATGACCGGCGTCCACACCGCCATCGGCGTCGGGGAAGGCGTCATCACCGCGCTGGCCGTCGGTGCCGTCCTCGCCGCCCGCCCCGACCTCGTCCACGGCGCCCGCGGCCTGCGTGCCCCGCTCGTCCTGCGCGACGCCAGCGGCTCCGAGACCGAGGTCCCCGCCGCGGAGCCGCGGCCCGAGGAGCAGCCCGCCACCGCCCGCTCCATCCGCCCGCTGTGGGTGGGCGGCCTGGCCGCCACCGTCGTCTGCGCGGGCTTCCTGAGCTTCTACGCCTCCTCCGAGCTCGACGGGCTGGAGCGCGTCGCCACCGACCACGAGATCATCCAGCAGGCCGAGGACAGCGCCACGGCGGACTCCCCGCTGGCCGACTACGGCGTCGAGGGGGTCGACAACGAGCGGCTCTCCGGCGGCCTGGCCGGGCTGATCGGCGTCACCGCCGCGCTCGGCGTCGGCACCGGCTTCTACCTGCTCGCCCGGCGCCGGGAGGCCGGGCGGAACGCCGCGGGCACTCCGCGGCGCGAAAGCGTCTGACATGGGGGCCGGGCACGCCCACGCCCTCTACCGGCACGGTCACTCACCGGTGCACCGGCTGCCCGCGCACTGCAAGATCGTCGCAACGCTCGCCTTCGTCCTCGCCGTCGTGTCCACGCCCCGCACCGCCGTGTGGGCCTTCGGCGGCTACGCGCTGCTGCTCGCCGCCGTGGCCGTCGCCGCCCGGGTACCGCCGGGCTTCCTGCTGCGGCGGATGCTCGTCGAGGTGCCCTTCGTCGTCTTCGCCGTCCTGCTGCCCTTCCTCGCCGAAGGGCCGCGGGTGGAGTGGCTGGGGCTGTCGCTGAGCGAGTCCGGGCTGTGGAGCGCGTGGAACATCCTCGCCAAGGGCACCCTCGGCGTGGCCGGCTCCGTCCTGCTCGCCGCCACCACGGAGCTGCGGGACCTGCTGCTCGGGCTGCGCCGCCTCAGGCTGCCCGCGCTCCTCGTGCAGATCGCCGCGTTCATGGTGCGCTACCTCGACGTCATCGCCGGCGAACTGCGCCGTATGCGGATCGCCCAGGCGTCCCGCGGCCTCGACGCCCGCGGCGTGCGGCAGTGGGGGACGCTCGCCAGGACCGCGGGCGCCCTGTTCATCCGCTCCTACGAACGCGGCGAGCGGGTCCACCTGGCCATGCTCAGCCGCGGCTACACCGGCGCCATGCCGGATCTCGACAACGGCACCGCGACGCGCCCGGCCCAGTGGGCGGCCGCCGCCGCACTCCCCGGCGCCGCCCTCCTCGTCTGCCTGATGGGATGGACCCTGTGAGCCCCGCACTCGTCCCCGCCCCCACTCCCGAGGCCGCCTCGCTGGACGTCTCCGGCCTCGCCTACGCCTACCCCGACGGGCACCAGGCGCTGTTCGGCGTCGACCTCACCATCGGCCGCGGCGAGCGCGTGGCCCTCCTCGGCCCCAACGGCGCCGGGAAGACCACCCTCGTCCTGCACCTCAACGGCATCCTGACCGCCGGAGCCGGACGGGTCAGCGTCGGCGGACTGCCCGTCGCCAAGACCCACCTCGCCGAGATCCGCCGCCGCGTCGGCATCGTCTTCCAGGACCCGGACGACCAGCTCTTCATGCCCACCGTCCGGGAGGACGTCGCCTTCGGCCCCGCCAACGCCGGACTGCGCGGCCCCGAACTCGACGCCCGGGTCCGGGAGGCGCTGGACCGCGTCGGCATGGGCGACGCCGCCGACCGGGCCCCGCACCATCTCTCCTTCGGCCAGCGCCGCCGTGTCGCCGTCGCCACCGTGCTGGCCATGCGGCCGGAGATCCTCGTCCTCGACGAGCCCTCCTCCAACCTCGACCCGGCCGCCCGTCGCGAACTCGCCGAGATTCTGCGGGGACTCGACGTCACCGTGCTCATGGTCACCCACGACCTGCCCTACGCCCTGGAGCTGTGCCCCCGCTCGGTGATCCTCAGCGACGGCGTCATCGCAGCCGACGGCCCCACCCGCACCCTGCTGTGCGACGACGCCCTCCTGCGCGCCCACCGGCTGGAGCTGCCCTTCGGCTTCGACCCCCGCTCGGTCGCCCTCCCGGACGCGTAGCGCACCATAGGGGACGACCAGTACGACACCGGCCACGCCCACCCCGCGGGCGGCCGGACGGCACCAGGCAGGAGCAGCAGCGCAGTGACCGAGGTCCAGGGCACGGTGGCCGCCGGTTTCGAACCGGTACTGCACGCCTTCCGGGCGGGCTTCACCGAGCGCGGTGACGTCGGTGCCGCGGTCACCGTCTACCGCGACGGCCGCCCCGTCGTCGACCTGTGGGCCGGCCATGCGGAAGCCGACGCCTCCGGGACCGACGCGCGGCCCTGGCAGCGCGAGACCGCGCAGATCGTCCGCTCGGCGACCAAGGGCCCCGCCGCCGCCGTCCTCCACCTGCTGCACCAGCGCGGAAGGATCGACCTGGACGCGCCCGTCGGCACGTACTGGCCCGAGTTCAAGGCCCGCGGCAAGGAGCGCGTCCTCGTCCGGCACCTCCTCGCCCACCGCGCCGGGCTGCCCGTCCTCGACACCCCCCTCACTCCCGAGCAGGCCCGGGACGGCGCCAGCGGCCCGGCCGCGCTCGCCGCCCAGGCCCCGCTGTGGGAGCCCGGCACCGCCCACGGCTACCACGCGCACACCTACGGCTGGCTGCTCGGCGAGGTCGTCGCCCGGGCCACGGGACGCAGCCTCGGCCGCTGGTTCGCCGAGGAGATCGCCGCCCCGGTCGGCCTGGACCTGTGGATCGGGCTCCCGGACGCCGAAGCCCACCGCGTGGGACGCGTCGCCCCGGTGACCGCGCCCGAACCCCCGGCCTCCGCGGGGCTGAAGGTCCGTCCCAAACCCGCCGTAGCCCGCGCCCACCAGGACCCCACCTCCGTCACCCGGCGCGCGTTCACCGTCATCGACCCGCTGCCGGACGAGAACGACCCCGCCTACCGCGCCGCCGAGCACCCCGCCTCGGCGGGCGTGGCCACCGCCCACGCACTGGCCCGCTTCTACGCCGCGCTCCTCGGCCCCGTGGACGACGTCGGGCGCGGCCCCGGGACCCGGCTCTACGCTCCGGCCACGCTCGCGCTCGCCCGCACCGAGGAATCCGCGGGCCCGGACCGCGTCCTCCTCGTCCGCACCCGCTTCGGCTCCGGGTACATGCTGCACGGGCCCTCGTCGCCCCTGCTCTCCCCGTCCTCCTTCGGACACCCGGGCCGCGGCGGCTCGCTCGCCTTCGCCGACCCGGAGCACGGCCTCGGCTTCGGCTACGTCACCTGCGGCCTTCAGCGGTCCGTGACGTCCGACCCCCGTCCCCAGGCCCTCGTCCGCGCCCTCCGCGGCTGTCTCTGAGGCTCCGCCGGCCCCGGCTCAGGCGGGCAGGGCGGTGGCGCCGGGGGCCGGGGAGGAGGCGGGGCGGGCGGCGCGGCAGGTGCCGGAGGCGGTGAGAGCCTCGGCCACCTTGCGGGCGGCGGCCGCGTCGGCGGTGAGGAAGGCGCAGGTCGGGCCGGAGCCGGAGACGAGGGCGGCGAGGGCGCCCGCCTCCGTGCCGGCGGCGAGGGTGTCGGCCAGGGCCGGGCGCAGGGACAACGCGGCGGGCTGGAGGTCGTTGGCGAGGGTCGCGGCGAGCCCGTGGACGTCGCCGGTGCGCAGCGCGTCGAGCAGGGCCGGGGACGGCTCGGGCTGGGGGACGTCGTGGCCGGCGGTCAACCGGTCGAACTCGCGGTAGACGGCCGGGGTGGACAGGCCGCCGTCGGCCACCGCGAAGACCCAGTGGAAGGTGCCGCCGACCTGAAGCGGGGTCAGCAGCTCGCCCCGGCCCCGGCCGAGGGCGGCGCCGCCGACCAGCGAGAAGGGGACGTCCGAGCCCAGCTCCGCGCAGATCTCCAGCAGTTCGGCGCGGGGCGTGCGGGTGCCCCACAGGGCGTCGCAGGCGAGCAGGGCGCCCGCGGCGTCGGCGCTGCCGCCGGCCATGCCGCCGGCGACCGGGATGTCCTTGGCGATGTGCAGGTGGACGTCGGGGGCGATGCCGTGCCGGGCGGCCAGCAGCCGGGCGGCGCGGACCGCCAGGTTGGAGTCGTCGAGGGGCACCTGGCCGGCGTCCGGCCCGGTGCAGGTGAGGCGCGGCTCGGCCGCGGGCGTCGCGGTGACCTCGTCGTACAGGCCGACGGCGAGGAACACGTTGGCCAGGTCGTGGAAGCCGTCGGGGCGGGCCGGGCCCACCGCCAGCTGCACGTTGACCTTCGCCGGCACCCGAACCGTGACGCTCATCCCGTCAGTCCCCCTCGACCGTTCGTTCCGTCTCTTCGACGTTCTTCCCGATGGCCGCCGCCTGTTCGGCGATCGCGGCGAAGTCCGTCACCGTCAGCGACTCGCCCCGCGCCTGCGGCGAGACGCCCGCCGCCCGCAGGGCCTGCTCCGCGGCGGCGGCCGAACCGGCCCAGCCGCTCAGCGCGGCCCGCAGCGTCTTGCGGCGCTGGGCGAAGGCGGCGTCCACGACGGCGAACACCTCCGCCCGGCTCGCGGTGGTGGCCGGCGGTTCCCGGCGCACCAGCGACACCAGCCCGGAGTCCACGTTCGGCGCGGGCCAGAACACGTTCCGCCCGATGGCCCCGGCCCGCCTGACGTCCGCGTACCAGGCGGCCTTGACGGACGGCACGCCGTAGACCTTGGAGCCGGGGGCCGCCGCCAGCCGGTCCGCGACCTCGGACTGCACCATGACCAGCGTCCGCTCGATCGTCGGGAACGTGGCGAGCATGTGCAGCAGCACCGGGACGGCGACGTTGTAGGGCAGGTTGGCCACGAGCGCGGTGGGCTCGGGGCCCGGCAGCTCGGTGACGCGCATGGCGTCCGAGTGGACGAGGGAGAACCGCTCGGCGGCCTCGGGCAGGCGGCTGGCCACCGTGCCCGGCAGGGCCGCGGCCAAGGCGTCGTCGATCTCGACCGCGGTGACCCAGCGGGCCGTCTCCAGCAGGGCCAGGGTCAGGGAGCCCAGCCCCGGGCCGATCTCCACCACGACGTCCTCGGGCCGCACCTGGGCGGTGCGCACGATGCGGCGGACGGTGTTGGCGTCGATCACGAAGTTCTGCCCGCGCTGTTTGGTGGGCCGCACCCCGAGCGCGGCGGCCAGCTCGCGCACGTCGGCGGGCCCGAGCAGCGCGTCCGGCGCACCGGCCGCGGCGGCGGGGTCGGGGGGTGTGCTCACCAGGGCAGTCTACGGGGCGGGCGGATAGCCGAAGGCCCGCGCGGTGTTCTCCGCGACGTGCCCGGCGAGCACGTTCACGTCCGTCCGCCGCACCTCGGCCATGGCCCGCAGCGTGACCGGGATCAGATAGGGCGCGTTCGGGCGGCCCCGGTAGGGGACGGGGGTGAGGAACGGCGCGTCCGTCTCGACGAGCAGCAGCTCCGGCGGGGCAACGGCCAGGGCGTCCCGGAGTGGTTGGGCGCTCTTGAACGTCACGTTGCCGGCGAAGGACATGTAGTAGCCCTTGGCGGCGCAGACCTTCGCCATCTCCGCGTCGCCGGAGTAGCAGTGGAAGACGGTCCGTTCCGGGGCGCCCTCCTCGTCCAGGATGCGCAGGACGTCGTCGTGGGCGTCGCGGTCGTGGATGACCAGTGCCTTGTCGAGCTCCTTGGCGAGCGCGATGTGCCGGCGGAAGGACTCCTGCTGGGCGGCGATGCCCTCGGGGCCGGTGCGGAAGTAGTCGAGCCCGGTCTCGCCGACGGCCAGCACCTGCGGGAGGGCGGCCAGCTCGGCGATGCCCGCCAGCGCGTCCTCCAGCGCCCGGGGGCCCTCCTCCAGCGCCAGCCGCGGCGCCTCGTTCGGGTGCAGCGCCACGGCCGCCCAGACCGCCGGATGCTCGCCCGCGACCTCGGCCGCCCAGCGGGCGCGCTCCAGGTCGCAGCCGATCTGCACGACGGTCGTGACCCCGACCGAGGCTGCCTTCTCCAGGGCCTCGGCCACGGTGGCGTCCTGCATGTCGAGGTGGGTGTGGGAGTCGGCCACGGCCACGTCGAGGGGCTCGGGCAGCGGTGGCGCGGACGGGTCGGCGGTCGATGACGCGGGCATGCGTCCGATCCTATGGGCTGCCTGCTGCCACCCGCTCAGTC
Organism: Streptomyces sp. JJ38; assembly: GCF_019303475.1. Lineage (GTDB taxonomy): Bacteria > Actinomycetota > Actinomycetes > Streptomycetales > Streptomycetaceae > Streptomyces. The sequence continues at coordinate 8,858 of NZ_JABLSI010000017.1, read as the reverse complement.
GGGACGTCCGCCCACGCGGCCCCGGCCGCTCGTGTGGTCCCGGCGGGCCGCGCGGCCCCGGCGGGTCATCGTTCCGGCGGGCCTCAGTGGCTGAGCGGCGGCCAGCCCACCCCCATCGCCGTCGCGACCGAGGCGGCCTGCCCCGCGCGCACGATCCGTACGTCGTGCCCGGTGCACTGGGGACAGGTGAGCCGGCTGAGCGGGGAGGGGACCCGCTCGCCGTCGGCGAAGTAGAGCAGGTACGGCCGGTTGTCCCGGTCGACGTGGTGCTCGATCTCGTACGTCTGCTCCCACGACTGGCCGCAGGCCAGGCAGGCGAAGGCGTACGACTCCTGGACCGTACGCGGCGGCGCGTCCCTGAAGTCGGTCATCGCGGCTCCTCCCACTACCGAATTCGAGCGTAAACCCGTACTGGGGAGTAGGAGATATCGGTGCAGAGTGCCGCATAACGGCAATACGGCGCGTGGCGGGCCCCGGGACCCGGGCCCGGGGACCCTACGGCCGGGGCTTGGCGGCGACGACGGCGTCGAACACCGCGCGCTTGCGCACGCCCGTCTCCTTGGCCACCGCCGCGATGGCCTCCTTGCGCGGCTCGCCCGCCTCCTCGCGAGCCGCGACCCGCCGGGCGAGCTCCGTCGCGTCCAGCTCGGCGGCGTCCGGCTCCGGGGCGCCGGCCACCACGACGGTGATCTCCCCGCGCACGCCCTCCGCGGCCCAGGCGGCCAGCTCCGCCAGCGGGCCGCGCCGGACCTCCTCGTACGTCTTCGTCAACTCGCGGCACACGGCCGCCCGCCGGTCCGGGCCGAACGCCTCCGCCATCGCGGCCAGCGTGGCCGCGAGCCGGTGCGGGGACTCGAAGTAGACGAGGGTCCGGCGCTCGCCGGCGAGCTCGGCCAGCCGGGACCGCCGCTCGCCCGGTTTGCGGGGCGGGAAGCCCTCGAAGCAGAACCGGTCCACCGGCAGCCCCGACAGGGCCAGCGCCGTCAGCACCGCCGACGGCCCGGGCACGGCCGTCACCCGGACCCCGTGCTCGACCGCGGCGGCCACGAGCCGGTACCCGGGGTCGGACACGGACGGCATGCCCGCGTCCGTCACCAGCAGGACCCGGGCCCCGCCGGTCAGCTCCCCGGTCAGCTCCTCGGTGCGCGCGGCCTCGTTGCCCTCGAAGTACGACACGACGCGCCCGGCCGGCCGCACCCCGAGGGCCTGGGTCAGCCGCCGCAGCCGTCGGGTGTCCTCGGCGGCGACGATGTCGGCCTCGGCCAGCTCCGTCGCCAGCCGGGGCGGGGCGTCGGCCACGTCGCCGATGGGGGTTCCTGCGAGTACGAGCGTTCCGGTCACCGCACCATCCTCGCACCGCCGCCTGCGGGGGCGGTGCGCCCCGCGTTCCCTACGATGTCCCGGTGAGGAGTGAGATCACGGCGCCGGGGCGCCCCGCGACCGAACCCACCCGCTCCGGGTGGCCGGACCGGCTGCGCCGCTACGGGTACGCCCCCCGGCCGCGCGCCGGCGTGCGGGAGCGGCTGGTCCCGCCCTTCCCGGTGGCGCGGACGCGCGTGTGGTCGGCACTCGGCGTCGAGCCGCGGTGGCGCGGCTGGGGCGGGCCGCTCCTCGTCGCGCTCGTGGCCGGGCTGATGCGGTTCTGGCGGCTCGGCTCCCCGCACGAGGTGATATTCGACGAGACGTACTACGCCAAGGACGCCTGGTCGCTGCGGGAGCTGTTCTACGAGGGCACCTGGGACAAGGGGGCCAACGAGGCCATCCTGGCCGACCCGCAGTCGATCCCGCTCCTGGAGACCCCCTCCTACGTCGTGCATCCGCCGGTGGGCAAGTGGGTCATCGCGGTGGGCGAGCAGCTCTTCGGCCTGACGCCGTTCGGCTGGCGCTTCATGGTGGCGGTGCTGGGCACCCTGTCCGTGCTCATGCTGTGCCGGATCGGCCGCCGGCTGTTCCGCTCGACCCTGCTCGGCTGCGTCGCGGGCGCGCTGCTGGCCGTGGACGGGCTGCACTTCGTCATGAGCCGCACCGCGCTGCTCGACATCGTCCTCATGTTCTTCGTGCTGGCGGCCTTCGGCTGTCTGCTCCTCGATCGCGACCGGACGCGGGCCCGGCTGGCCGCCGCCCTGCCCGGGGACCGTCCGGACGACGCCGTCGCCAGCACCGTGCCGCTGGGCGCGCGGCCCTGGCGGCTCGCGGCCGGGGTCTGCCTCGGGCTGGCCTGCGGGACGAAGTGGAGCGGGCTGTTCGTGCTGGCCGCGTTCGGCCTGCTCGCCGTCGCCTGGGACGTCGGAGCCCGGCGCACCGCGGGGGCCCGGCGACCGCTGCGGGCCGTGCTCCGCCGGGACGCGGGCCCCGCCTTCCTCTCGCTCGTCCCCGTCGCGGGGCTGGTCTACCTGGCGTCCTGGAGCGGCTGGTTCGCCAGCGACGGCGGCTACTACCGGAACTGGCACGAGGGGCCGGGGGCCGAGACGTCCTTCGGCTTCGTGCCCGGCCCGCTGCGCAGCCTGTGGCACTACGAGTGGCAGAAGCTCACCTTCCACGTCGACCTCACCGACGAGCACGCCTACGACTCCCACCCGTGGAGCTGGCTCGTGACCGCGCGGCCGGTGTCGTACTTCTACGAGTCCCGCGAGCCGGGCGAGGGCGGCTGCGCGGAGGGCGGCGGCTGCGCCCAGGAGGTGCTGGCGCTGGGCACGCCGCTGCTGTGGTGGCTCGGCTGCGCCGCGCTCGTGTACGCCCTCTACCGCTGGGCGCTGCGGCGGGACTGGCGCTCCGGCGCGCTGCTGTGCGGGCTCGCGGCGGGCTACCTGCCGTGGTTCGTCTTCCAGGAACGCACCATCTTCTACTTCTACGCCGTCGTGTTCGTGCCGTTCCTGTGCCTCGCGGTCGCCCAGCTGCTGGGCGCCGCCGCCGGCCCGCCGCGCTCGACGGAGGTGCGCCGGGCCGTCGGGCTGGTGGCCTGCGGGGTGCTCGCGCTGCTCGTCGTGTGGAACTTCGTCTACTTCTGGCCCCTCTACACCGGGCAGGAGCTGTCCATGGCCGAGTGGCGCGCCCGCATGTGGCTGGGCACCTGGATCTGACCGGCGGGCGGGCCGCTCTGTCACACTCCGGCAACGGCCCGGCTCTGGGAAGGGCGGTGCCCTCACACCGCCGGGCGCGTGCTCTAGGGTGCGACGTGGTCCCCGGTGGCCGCCGGGGAGGGGTGGAGGACCGAGGACTTATGAGAGACGCTCAGCGCATGGCGGTGATCGGCGCCGTCTGTGCCGTTGCTGTGGCGACGGCCGGTTTCGGCGCGTACGCCCTGGTGGGGGACGACGGGGACAGCGGCAACAGCACCGTGAGCGGCCAGGACGACGGCAAGCCCGGCGAGAAGGAGACGGGCCCGCTCAGCGCCACCGAGGTGCGGGGCGCGGCGGAGGCGTTCCTCACCGCGTGGGAGTCCGGGGACGCCGCGAAGGCGGCCGAGCTCACCGACGAGGAGGGCGCTGCCAGGGCCGCGCTGACGGCGTTCACCGAGGACGCCGGGGTGACGGGCGTGACGCTCACCGAGGGCGCGCCCAGCGGGGCGAAGGTGCCCTTCGGCCTCACGGCCCAGGTCGCCCACGAGGACGTGACCGGCAGCGTCGAGTACGACGGCGCGCTGACCGTCGTCCGGGACGCCGACACCGGGGAGCCCGTCATCGACTGGGAGCCCTCCGTGCTGCACCCGGAGCTGGCCGAGGGGGAGCGGATCGTCACCGACGCGGGCGGCATGCCCGAGGTGGTCACCGTCGACCGGGACGGCGAGGAGCTGACGGCCGAGGAGTTCCCCGAGCTGAAGGAGGTGCTCCTCGACGTCTCCAAGCGCTACGCCGAGGACTCCGAGGGCGTCGCCCCCGTCTCGATGCGGATCGTCGACAAGGGCGGCGAGGAGAAGAAGGTTCTGAAGAAGCTGTCGAAGGGCGAGCCGGGCAAGATCCCGACCACCATCGACGCGAACCTCCAGCGGGCCGCGCAGGCCGCGCTCAAGGACAAGAACGGCGCGGCCGTCGCCATCCGGCCCAGCACCGGCGAGATCCTGGCCATCGCGGACGCCCCGGCCGGCGGCTTCAACCTCGCGCTGCGCGGCTCGTACGCCCCGGGCTCGACCTGGAAGGTCGTCAGCGCTTCGATGCTCATCGAGAAGAACCTGGCCAGCGCCGACAAGCCGCACCCCTGCCCGAAGTACTTCACCCACGGCGGCTGGAAGTTCCAGAACCTGGACGAGTTCGAGATCAAGGGCGGCACCTTCCGGGACAGCTTCGCCGCGTCCTGCAACACCGCCTTCATCAGCCAGGCTCCCGAGCTCGCCGACGACGACCTCACCCAGCAGGCCCGGGACCTCTTCGGCATCGGTCTGACCTGGAGCGTCGGCACCGGGACGTTCGACGGCTCGGTGCCCGTGCAGGCCGACGCCCAGATGGCCGCCTCCCTGATCGGCCAGGGCGGCGTGCGGGCGAACCCCCTCAACATGGCCTCCGTCGCGGCGACGGTGAAGGCGGGCGTGTTCAAGCAGCCGTACCTCGTCCCGCCCACGGTGGACAACCGCAAGCTGGCCACCGCGCCGCGCGCGATGAGCCCGGCGCTGGCGGCCGAGCTGCGCTCGCTGATGAAGACGACGGCCACCAGCGGCACCGCCGCCCAGGCGATGGCCTCCGTCGGCGGCGACAAGGGCGGCAAGACCGGTTCCGCGGAGGTGGACGGCCAGGACAAGCCCAACGCGTGGTTCATCGGCTACAGCGACGACCTGGCCGCCGCCGCGGTGATTCCGAACTCGGGACACGGCGGCACGAACGCCGGACCGGTCGTGGCGGAGATCCTGGGCGCGGGCTGACCCGCCCCGGCCTGACCCGCCGACTCCACCCCGGCCTCCGCCCCGCGCCCGGACCGCCCCCGGGTGCGGGGCGAATGGTGCGACTACGCTGGGGAATTGCCCCACCGTGACAAGGAGCCGCACCGTATGGCCGTCAACCTGGTCAATCTGGAAGCCGTCAGCAAGGCGTACACGCTGCGCACCCTGCTGGACGGCGTCTCCCTCGGCGTGAGTGAGGGGGACCGGATCGGGGTCGTGGGCCGCAACGGCGACGGCAAGACGACGCTGATCCGCATCCTGGCCAAGCTGGAACGGGCCGACGAGGGCCGCGTCACCCATGCGGGCGGGCTTCGGCTGGGCGTGTTGACGCAGCACGACGCCCTGGACCCGACCGCCACCGTGCGCCAGGAGGTCGTCGGTGAGCTGGCCGACCACGAGTGGGCCGGGAACGCCCGGGTGCGGGACGTGCTGACCGGGCTGTTCGGCGGGCTGGACCTCCCCGGCTTCCCCCAGGGCATGGACACCGTCATCGGCCCGCTCTCCGGCGGCGAGCGGCGCCGGATCGCCCTGGCCAAGCTCCTCATCGCCGAGCAGGACCTCGTCGTGCTCGACGAGCCCACCAACCACCTCGACGTCGAGGGCATCTCCTGGCTCGCGGCGCACCTGCGCGCCCGCCGCTCGGCGCTCGTGTGCGTCACCCACGACCGCTGGTTCCTCGACCAGGTCTGCACCCGGATGTGGGACGTGCAGGGCGGTGTCGTCCACGAGTACGAGGGCGGCTACAGCGACTACGTCTTCGCCCGGGCCGAGCGCGAGCGCATCGCCGCGTCGGAGGAGGCCAAGCGGCGCAACCTCGTCCGCAAGGAGCTGGCCTGGCTGCGCCGGGGCGCCCCCGCCCGCACCAGCAAGCCACGCTTCCGGATCGAGGCGGCCAACGCGCTGATCGAGAGCGAGCCGCCCGCCCGCGACAGCGCCGAGCTGACGCGCTTCGCCGGGGCCCGGCTCGGCAAGACGGTGTTCGACCTGGAGGACGTCACCGTCCAGGCCGGCCCGCACGCGCTGCTGGAGCATCTGACCTGGCAGCTGGGGCCGGGCGACCGCATCGGCCTCGTCGGCGTCAACGGAGCGGGCAAGACGTCGCTGCTGCGCGCCATGGACTCCGCGGCGCGCAGTGACGGCGAGGAGCAGCCCGCCGGGGGCCGGATCACCGTGGGACGCACGGTGCGGCTGGCGTACCTGTCCCAGGAGGTGTCCGAGCTCGACCCGGCCCTGCGGGTGCTGGAGGCCGTGGAGGGCGTCCGGGGCCGGGTGGACCTGGGCAAGGGGCGCGAGATGACCGCATCGCAGCTCTGCGAGCAGTTCGGCTTCGGCAAGGAGAAGCAGTGGACGCCGGTGGGCGACCTGTCGGGCGGTGAGCGGCGCCGACTCCAGCTGCTGCGCCTGCTCATGGACGAGCCCAACGTGCTCTTCCTGGACGAGCCCACGAACGACCTGGACATCGAGACGCTGACGCAGCTGGAGGACCTGCTCGACGGCTGGCCCGGCTCGCTGGTCGTCATCAGCCACGACCGCTACTTCGTCGAGCGCACCACCGACCGGGTGTTCGCCCTGCTCGGTGACCGGACGCTGCGGATGCTGCCGCGCGGGATCGACGAGTACCTGGAGCGGCGCGAGCGGGCCCGGGCCGCCCAGGGGCCGGGCGGAGCGGCCGGCGGCGGCGCGACGGGCGCCGGTGCGACGGGTGGGGCCGCGGCCCCGGCCACCCCGGCGGCCGGGAAGCCCGCCGCCGTCTCCCGGGCCGCGCAGAAGGAGTTGCAGCGCATCGAGCGGCAGCTCGACAAGCTCGGGGAGCGGCAGAGCACCCTGCACGCGCGGATGGCCGAGTGCGCCACCGACTTCGAACGCGTCGCGGAACTCGACGGTGAGCTGCGCGAGCTGACGGAGCGGAAGGACGAGCTGGAGCTGCGCTGGCTGGAACTGGCCGACGGGCAGTGACCCGGCCCGGNCCGGCCCGGTGGCGACCGCGGCGTCTCCCGGGAACCGATCGAGGAGCCCTCGGTGTCCGGTGGTACAAAGGGCTTCGCCCAACTTCCAGTCGATTGCCGAGACCAGGCGGGCCAGATGTCCGATTCGCTCGTCCCTACGGGGGAATGAGGGGCAGGGCAATCGGTCCGCATGCGCAGAAGGATCGCCATGTCGCAGCCGCCGCCGCCCAACCAGCCGCCAGAGCCGCCGGGGCAGCCGCCGAACCAGCCGCCGTCCGGCGGCTTCGGCCCGCCGCAGGAGCCGCCGGCCGAGGGCCCCTCGTTCCAGAAGGGGCCGGAGCAGCCCGGTCAGCCGCCGCAGACCCCGCCGCCGCCCGGGCAGGCGCCCGGTGGCTACGGCTACCCGCAGGCGCCCGGCCAGGACCCGGCCCAGACGCCGCCGCCCGCGGGGTACGGCTACCCGCAGGGGCCCGGCCAGGCCCCGGGCCAGCCCGGGCCCTACGCGCAGCCGGGCCCGTACGGGCAGCCGGGCCAGCCCACCCCGTACGCCCAGCCGGGCCAGCCCGGCCCCTACGGCCAGCAGCCGACCTACCCGATGCCGAACGTGCCGCAGGGCCAGGGCGGCGGGAGCAAGAAGCTGCTCGTCATCGTGGCGGCCGTGGTGGCCGTCGCGCTGATCGCCGTCGGCGGCATCTTCCTGTTCACCAGCCGTGACGACGACGCGCAGGCCAAGGACGACGACAAGGGCCACAGCCAGGGCGGCGAGGACGGCGGCCAGGACGGTGGCCAAGACGGCGGCAAGGGGGGCGAGCAGAAGAAGCCGCAGGACACCAACGGCGAGCTGGCCTGGCAGGTAGAGCCGCCCACCGACTTCAACGCCAAGATCATCATGGAGCTCCCGGGCGTCTGGTTCGCCGGGGACAACGTCGTCAAGTACGAGCACGACGCGGTCCGCGCCTACAACCTGGAGACGGGGCAGAAGGCCTGGGAGATCCCGGCGGTCCGCGGTGAGCGGTGCGCCGCGGCGGACACGGCCTCCGGTGACAAGACGATGATCCTGTGGGGCCGCAAGTGCGAGAAGGCCATGGGCATCGACCTCGCGGCCGGCAAGGAGCTGTGGCGAGCGGACCTTCCGGCCAAGGAGGGCGAGAGCATGGCCGACGTCAGCTACCCGCAGATCGGGGTCAGCGGCGACATCGCCGGCGCCGCCTGGATCGGCGGCTCGGCCGCCTACAACCTGACCAGCGGCAAGCTGCTGTGGAAGCCCACCGAGGACTACACCAAGTGCCGGGACCGCGCCTATGTGGGCGGGGAGATGTTCCTCTCGAAGGTCGAGTGCGGTTTCGGCGAGGAGGAGAAGCTCCAGCACCTGGACGCGAAGGGGGGCAAGAAGGCCGAGTGGGTCGCCCCGAACGGTGTGGAGATCAAGCGGGTGTTCTCGACCAACCCCCTGGTCATCGGTGTCAACGCGGGTGGTGAGAGCAGCATCTCGATCACCGACCTGATGGTTCTCTCCCAGGATCTGAAGCTCCAGCAGAAGATCACCGTCGACGAGGAGCGCTTCCAGTACAACTCCGCGGGCATCGGCCTGACGGACGCCCACAACGTCGTCGTGGACCCGGACGCCAACGTGATCTACCTGGAGACGAAGGCGCACCAGGGCGGCAAGAGCCGGACGAACGAGATCGTCTCCTACGACCTGGGGACCGGTGGCCAGAAGCAGGTCTTCGAGCTGGGCCAGGCGGGCAGCATCTCGCCGGTCGCCATGCACGAGGGGAAGCTGCTGGCCTTCGCCGACGGCGGCTACGAGGTCGAGGCCAACCTCCAGCTCCTGGACCCGGCGACGGGCGAGGGCGAGCTCTTCCTCGAACTGCCGACGGACGACGACGAGGACCTGCGGCGGATGACCACGACCTCCAACGCGCGTCCCCTGTACGGCGACGGCACGCTCCTGTTGGTCGCGCACCAGCTGTTCAAGGAGACCTCCCTCAACAAGGCGGTGCTGATGGCCGTGCGCTGAGCACGGGCCGCACCGGGCGGGC
>NZ_JABLSI010000016.1 GCF_019303475.1 Streptomyces sp. JJ38 | reverse complement strand
CCCCGACGCGGGCCGCCGCCCCCGGGGCCGCCGCGGCTCCCGGCGGCGCTCCCGCCAGCCCCGCGTCGCGGCCGGGCGCTCGCGTCGACTACCGGCACCCCACCCGCCACGGGCTTGGGTCGCGGGCCGGGGCCGAGCGGAACGAGAGCCCGCGGGACGGGGCGCCGCGGGAGGAGGCACCGCAGCCCGTCGCCGGCGACGCCTCCGGCTGGTCCATGGAGGAGCGGCTCTACAACCAGGTGTGGGGCATGTTCGAGGACCTGGCCCGTACGGTCGCCGCCTACCGCGGCGCCGTCGCCTTCGCCGACGACCGGCTGGAGAAGGAGGTCGACGAGGTGCTCGCGGATCCGCGCACCCGCACGGGCCCGGCGGCCGACGCCGCCCGGGAGCGCGCCCGAGCCCGGCAGGCGGAGCTGATCGCCCGAGCCCAGCAGGTCCTCGACCGGGACCTGGACCAGCTGGCGGCGGAGTCCGAGGTCGTCGAGCCCGCCCTGCCGCCCGCGTTCGCCGGCTGGGACAACCCGGTCTGGCACGGCTACCGGATTCCGCGGTCGGCGCCCTCGGCCCTGCGGCTGGGAGATCTGAGCCTGCCCGAGCGCATCGGGCTGCGGATACCCATGCTGGTCAGGCTGCCGCTGGAGCGCGGCCTGTGGATCGACTCCGGACGGGGCGGCCAGCCGGCCGCCGAGGTCATCGACGCCGCGGACCTGCGGCGCGAGGCCGGGCTGCTGGCCACGGCGGTGGCGGGGCGGCTGCTGGCCGTGCACCCGCCGGGCGGGTTCACGGTGCACGTGATCGACGCGGCGGGCACGGCGGCGCACACCCTGCGCCCCCTGCTGGACTCCGGGCTGCTGCGGGAGGCCCCGGCGCGCGGCGCCGCCGGAGTGTCGGGCGTCCTCGGCCGCCTCACCGAGCGGGTCGACCTGGTGCAGCTGGCCGTCCGCAACCGGGCCGCCGACGCCCTGCCGCCCGGCCTGGACACCAGTGAACAGCTCCTGCTCGTGCACGACTTCCCGCACGGCTTCGACGACCGCGCGATCACCCGGCTGCGCTACCTCGCGGACGAGGGCCCGGCCGTCGGCGTCCATCTGCTCCTCGTCGCGGACCGGGAGGACGCCGCCGACTACGGCCCGCTGCTGGACCCGCTGTGGCGTTCGCTCCTGCGGATCACACCCATCCCGGACGACCACATCGCCGACCCGTGGGTGCGGCACCAGTGGACGTACGAGCCGCCGCACGTGCCGCAGGGCAGCGCGATCCTGCCGCGGGTCCTCGGCACGCTGGCCGAGGCCGTCCGGGCCCGTCCGGGCGGACGGCACGTCTGACGGCGGGTCTGACGGCACGGCACCTCCGGCGGGCGCGGCACCTGTTGTGCGTTGCGTCACACCTCAAAGGGTGCCACTTGGTGATTCCTTGACCTTGTCATAGCCTGCACTTTGCGGAGGGGAGTACTCCCGGCTGCGATGTCCCCGTCAGTACGGACCGCCCGTTGCGGTCCCGGGGCGTCGGCCCGTGGCCAGGCCCGGGCGGAAGAGACCTCCGGCGACGACAGCCGGAGGAGTGCTGCATGGACGTCACCATGACCACCTGGGCAGTGACCATTCTCGGTCTCTGTTCCCTGATCGCCGTCGACTTCTTCATCGGCGGACGCAAGCCCCACGAGGTCTCCGTCAAGGAGGCCGGCATCTGGTCGGCGGTCTGGGTGGCCCTGGCCGTCCTGTTCGGTCTGGGGCTGTTGTTCTTCGGGAACGCCACCTCGTCCGGTGAGTTCTTCGCCGGCTACATCACGGAGAAGTCGCTCAGCGTCGACAACCTCTTCGTCTTCGTCCTCATCATGGCCAAGTTCGCGGTACCCGCCGCCTACCAGCAGCGCGTGCTGATGGTCGGGGTACTGATCGCGCTGGTGCTCCGCGGTGTGTTCATCGCGGCCGGCGCGGCGGTCATCTCCCAGTTCTCCTGGGTGTTCTTCATCTTCGGCGCCTTCCTCGTCTGGACGGCGTGGAAGCTCATCGAGGAGGCCCGCGCCGACGCGTCGGAAGAGGCGTACGAGGAGAACCGCCTGCTGAAGCTGGTCGAGAAGCGCTTCCCCTCCACCGACCAGTACCACGGCACGCGCGTGACGATCGTCGAGAACGGCCGTCGCCTCATGACGCCCATGCTGATCGTCATGCTGGCCATCGGTACCACGGACGTCCTGTTCGCCCTGGACTCGATCCCCGCCATCTTCGGCCTCACGCAGGACCCGTACATCGTCTTCACCGCCAACGCCTTCGCGCTGATGGGGCTGCGACAGCTCTACTTCCTGATCGGCGGGCTGCTGAAGAAGCTGGTCCACCTCTCCTACGGGCTGTCGGTCATCCTCGGCTTCATCGGGGTGAAGCTCGTCCTGCACGCGCTGCACGAGCAGGGTGTGCACGTCCCCGTCGTCAGCACCCCGGTCTCGCTGGGCGTCATCTGCGGCGTGCTGGTCGTCACGACCGTCACCAGCCTGATCGCCGCGAAGCAGCAGAACGCGCGGGCCGGGGCGGCCGAGACGGACGCGGCCGAGCCGGCCGAGGGCGACGCGGCCGAGCGGCCGGCCGAGGAGAGCGAGAACGCGGCCCGCTGAGGCACCGCGTACGGCTTCCCGTACGTGAGGCAGCGGCGCGACCTACCGGACTGATCGCCGGCCGACGCATCGTCAGCCGGCGATCAGTCCGTTGCCCTCGACCCGGACGGGTACCTCCGGCAGGGGCTCCCGCGCCGGGCCGCCGAGCACCTCGCCCGTCGTCGTGTCGAAGCTGCTGCCGTGGCAGGCGCAGTGGATCGTCAGCTTCCGCACCGCGGCCATCACGCAGCCCTTGTGCGTGCACACCGCGCTGAACGCCTTGAAGCGCCCGGGCTCGGGCTGCGATACGACGATGCTCCGCGCGGCAAACGCGTGGGCGCCGCCCACGGGGACGTCGTCGGCGGAGCCGAGCTCGACGGGCGCCGTCGGAGTGGCCGGCGGCGGGGCCGCGGGGGCGCCCGAGCCCCCGCAGCCGGAGAGGGTGAGGCCAGCGGCCGAGGCCGCCGCACCGCAGAGCACGGTGCGGCGGCCCGGGCTGCGCCGTTCGTCGTCTGTCACGCGGGCCAGCCTACGTGTGGGGTCAGGCCCGCTTGCCCGCGGCCGTCTTCCTGGCCGTCTTCTTGGCGGGTGCCTTGGCGGACGTCTTGGCCGCCGCCTTGCGGACCGCCGTGGCGTTCTTCGCCTGGCCCGCCGCGGCCGCCTTGGCCTTCGTCTTGGCCGCGGCCCTGCGCCGCGGGCCGCCGTCCACCGGCGCGTCGCTGACCCGGTCGCCCAGCACGTCCCGGAGGAACTTGCCGGTGTGGCTGGCGGGAATGGCGGCGACCTCCTCCGGCGTCCCCTCGGCGACGACGAGACCGCCGCCGACGCCGCCCTCGGGGCCCATGTCCACGACCCAGTCGGCTGTCTTGATGACGTCGAGGTTGTGCTCGATGACGATGACCGTGTTGCCCTTGTCGACCAGGCCCTCCAGCACCGAGATGAGCTTGCGGATGTCCTCGAAGTGCAGGCCGGTCGTGGGCTCGTCGAGCACGTAGACCGTGCGTCCCGTGGAGCGTTTCTGCAGCTCCGAGGCCAGCTTCACGCGCTGTGCCTCGCCGCCGGAGAGCGTGGGGGCTGACTGCCCCAGCCGCACGTAGCCGAGCCCGACGTCGTTGAGGGTGCGCAGGTGCCGGGCGATGGCGGGGACGGCCTCGAAGAAGTCCATCGCCTCCTCGATCGGCATGTCCAGCACCTCGGCGATGTTCTTGCCCTTGTAGTGGACCTCCAGCGTCTCCCGGTTGTACCGGGCGCCGTGGCACACCTCGCAGGGCACGTACACGTCGGGCAGGAAGTTCATCTCGATCTTGATCGTGCCGTCACCCGAGCAGTTCTCGCAGCGTCCGCCCTTGACGTTGAAGGAGAACCGGCCGGGCAGGTAGCCGCGGACCTTCGCCTCCATCGTCTCGGCGAACAGCTTGCGGACGTGGTCGAAGACCCCGGTGTACGTGGCGGGGTTGGAGCGCGGGGTGCGCCCGATGGGGGACTGGTCGACGTGGACGACCTTGTCCACCTGGTCGTCGCCCACGACCCGGGTGTGCCGCCCCGGCACCGCCTTCGCGCCGTTCAGCTCCCGGGCGAGGTGGGTGTAGAGGATGTCGTTGACCAGGGTCGACTTGCCGGATCCGGAGACCCCGGTGACGGCCGTCAGCACGCCCAGCGGGAAGTCGACGTCGATGTCGCGCAGGTTGTTCTCCCGCGCGCCGACGACCGTCAGCTGCCGCTCCGCGTCCGCCGGGCGGCGCTCGGCGGGGGTGGGGATCTGCTTCTTGCCGACGAGGTACTGGCCCGTCATGGAGGACTCGTTGGACAGCAGCTCTGCCAGCGGCCCGCTGTGGACGACCTTGCCGCCGTGCTCGCCCGCGCCCGGACCGATGTCCACGACCCAGTCCGAGGTGCGGATGGTGTCCTCGTCGTGCTCGACGACGATCAGGGTGTTGCCCAGGTCCCGCAGCCGCACGAGGGTCTCGATGAGCCGGTGGTTGTCCCGCTGGTGCAGGCCGATCGACGGTTCGTCCAGCACGTAGAGCACGCCCACGAGGCCCGAGCCGATCTGCGTCGCCAGCCGGATGCGCTGGGCCTCGCCGCCCGAGAGCGTCCCGGCGGCGCGGTTGAGCGACAGGTAGTCGAGGCCGACGTCGACGAGGAAGCGCAGCCGCTCGTTGACCTCCTTCAGCACCCGCTCGGCGATCTTCTTCTCGCGGGCGCTCAGCGTCATGTCGCGCAGGAAGTCGGCGCACTCGCTGATCGACATGGCGGCCACGTCGGCGATGGACCGCCCCTTGACCGTCACGGCCAGCACGATCGGCTTCAGCCGGGTGCCCTCGCAGGACGGGCAGTTCACCTCGCGCATGTAGCCCTCGAAGCGCTCCCGGCTGGAGTCGGACTCGGCCTCCGAGTGGCGCCGCCGTACGAAGGGCACCGCCCCTTCGAAGGGGGTGGTGTAGGAGCGCTGGCGGCCGTAGCGGTTGCGGTAGCTGACCTCGATCTGGGTGCGGTGTCCGTGCAGCAGCGCCTTCTTCGCCCGCTGCGGCAGCCCGTCCCAGGGGATGTCGGTGCGGAAGCCGAGGGCGTCGGCCAGGGCGCCGATCAGCCGCCCGAAGTACTCCCGGTTGTGCCCGTGCGACCACGGGTGGATGGCCCCGTCGTCGAGGGACCGCTCCCCGTCGGGGACGAGCAGCTCCGGGTCCACCTCCATCCGGGTGCCGATGCCGGTGCACTCGGGGCAGGCTCCGAAGGGGGAGTTGAAGGAGAACGAGCGCGGCTCCAGCTCCTCGAACGACAGGTCGTCGTAGGGGCAGTAGAGATGCTCGGAGTACATCCGCTCGCGCTGCGGGTCGTCCTCGTCGAGGTCCACGAAGTCGAGGATGACCATGCCGCCGGAGAGCCCGAGGGCCGTCTCCACCGAGTCCGTCAGCCGCCGCTTGGCGCCCTCCTTCACGGTGAGGCGGTCGACGACCACCTCGATCGTGTGTTTCTCCTGCTTCTTCAGCTTGGGCGGGTCGGAGAGCTGGACCGTCTTCCCGTCCACCCGGGCGCGGCTGTAGCCCTTGGTCTGGAGGTCGGAGAAGAGGTCGGCGAACTCGCCCTTGCGCTCGCGCACCAGCGGCGAGAGCACCTGGAACCGGCTGCCCTCCTCCAGGCCGAGCACCTTGTCCACGATGGCCTGCGGCGACTGTCGGGCGATGGGGCGTCCGCACTCGGGGCAGTGCGGCTTGCCGATCCGGGCGAACAGCAGCCGCAGGTAGTCGTAGACCTCGGTGATGGTGCCGACCGTGGAGCGCGGGTTGCGCGAGGTCGACTTCTGGTCGATGGACACCGCGGGGGACAGGCCCTCGATGAAGTCCACGTCCGGCTTGTCCATCTGTCCGAGGAACTGCCGTGCGTAGGACGAGAGCGACTCCACGTAACGGCGCTGGCCCTCGGCGAAGATCGTGTCGAACGCGAGCGAGGACTTGCCCGACCCAGAGAGCCCGGTGAAGACGATGAGGGAGTCACGCGGGAGGTCGAGCGAGACGTTTTTCAGATTGTGCTCGCGAGCGCCACGGACGATGAGACGGTCGGCCACGCCGATTGGCACCTTTCGTGTGGATTGAGGGTCCGGACGAGCGGCCCGCATACCAGGGTATGGCGGCCGCGGCCGGTGTGTCTTCGGGATGCCACTACCGCGAGCTTATAGCACGCACATTCGATTTCGCGGCGTGTTCGTGGCCGTGCCGCACGTGCACACCCACGCGCCCCCGCGCACAACCCCACAACCGCGACCGGAGCCGACTTCACCCCGTCGTGGGGCGGCGATAGCGTTGGATCATGAACGTGCCACAACACGACGTCGCGGCCCTCCAGGAGTCCACCCACACACTCCTGGCTGCCGTCTCGCGACTGGACGACGCGTCCCTCGCCGAACCCTCGGGGCTGCCCGGCTGGACCCGCGGCCATGTCCTCGCCCACCTCGCCCGTAACGCCGACGCGCTGGTCAACGTCCTCGAAGGGCGGCCCATGTACGCGAGCGCGGAGGCCCGGGACGCCGACATCGAGAGCGGCGCGCCGCGCCCGCTCGCCATCCAGCTGGAGGACCTGCGCGCCACGGCCGAGCGGCTCGGCGCGGCGTTCGCCCGGTACGAGGGCGAGCGCTGGGAGGAGCGCGTCGAGCTGCGCAACGGCGTCACGGACCGGGCCGGGGCCATTCCCTTCCGGCGCCAGGTCGAGGTCGAGCTGCACCACGTCGACCTGGACGCCGGCCGCACGCTGGACGACATGCCCGCCGCCTTCACCCAGGCCCTCATCGGCTACCTGGCCCGGCGCTTCTCCGGCAACCCCGACGTCCCCGCCACCGAGCTGCGCACCGAGGACGGTCAGACGTGGCGCACCGGCCGCGAGGCCGGGGCCGGCGGCCCCGAGGTCACCGTCACCGGAGCCCCCGGCGCGCTCGCCGGCTGGCTGGCCGGGCGCACCGACGGCACCGGCCTCGGCGCCGGGCCCGGCGCGCTGCCCGTCCTGCCCCCGCTCTGACCCCATCCGCCCACCCGGCCGCCGTCCGCGGCCTCGCCGCAAGGAGACCCACATGTCCTACACCGGAAAGGTCACGGTCGGCGGCCCGGCCGACGTCCACGAGCTGGCCGACCTGATCATCTCCAAGGTGGCCGTCGGCCCGATGGACAACAACGCCTACCTGCTGCGCTGCCGCACCACCGACGAGCAGCTCCTGATCGACGCCGCCAACGAGCCGCAGACCCTGCTGAGCCTCATCGGGGGCGACGGCATCACGGGCGTCGTCACCACCCACCGGCACGGCGACCACTGGCAGGCGCTCTCCGACGTCGTCGCCGCGACGGGGGCCCGCACCTACGCGGGCCGCGAGGACGCGTCCGGCATCCCCGTCCCCACCGACGTGCCGCTGGACGACGGCGACACCGTCTCCTTCGGCGCGATCCGCCTCACCGCCCGGCACCTGGTCGGCCACACCCCCGGCTCCGTCGCGCTCGTCTACGACGACCCGCACGGTCACCCGCACGTGTTCACCGGCGACTGCCTTTTCCCCGGCGGCGTCGGCAACACCTTCGGCAACGCCGAGCACTTCGCCTCGCTGCTGCACGACGTCGAGACCAAGCTCTTCGGGCAACTCCCGGACGAGACCTGGGTCTACCCGGGCCACGGCGCCGACACCAGCCTCGGCGCCGAGCGACCCCACCTCGCCGAGTGGCGCGAGCGCGGATGGTGACCGCCGTGTCACCGGGTGCGTCAACACCCCAGCGCAGAAGGTAAATTGAGGAGGTCGGCAGCAGGCAGCGGGGAGGGGACGGCGGCATGGCCACCGGGGAGAGCAACGACCTGGCGATCATCCGGGCTCGTGAGGAGCACGTGGAGGCGATCGTGGAGCTGGCCGCCTCACGGAGCCTGGACCGCACGGACCCCCACGAGGCGAGCAGGAGCGGGTTCCTCGTCTCCGGCTATACCGCCGACGCCTACCGGGTGCGCCTCAAGACCGCCGAGCACTTCTACGTCGCGGTCAAGGGGGCCGACGTCGTCGGCTTCCTGCTGGCCTACAGTGACGAGGCCCTGGGCGCGGACGAGTGGCTGAACCACCAGATCAGGGCCGATCTGGGCGGCTTCCTCGTGATCAAGCAGGTGTGTGTGGCGCCGCGCGCCGCCCGGCAGGGCGTCGCCTCCCGGCTGTACGACCACGTGCTCGACCAGTGGAAGACGAGTCCGGTGATCGCCGCGGTCGTCGCCGAACCGCCCAACGAGGCGTCCACGCGCTTCCACCGCAGGCTCGGCTTCAAGGAGCTGGTCCGGCAGACACCGCCCGACGGAATACCGCGGGTGGTGTGGGTGCGGCGCAGGCGCCGCGAGGCACTGGTGCAGAGCCAGTACGGCGTCGCCGTGGACCTCTACAAGCACGAGGACACCACCAACTGGCAGAAGCTGAACAACTTCTTCTACATCACCGCCGGTCTCGCGGCCGCCACCGCCTTCGCCCTGGGCGGGCGGGGGGACGACTCCGAGCCCCTGCGCGGACTGGCCATCGTCGTCGCCGTCATCGGCTTCGGCGCGTCCGTCGCCTTCTCGCAGATGCTCCGCTTCGGGCGGCGCTACCTCCAGGCCCGCAAGACAGCGGTCGTGGAGTTCGAGCGGTACCTGCTCTGGCACGGCGGTGAGCGCGTCGTCGGCCAGGGGATGGAGGGCGACCGCCCCGCGAGCTGGCTGCGGGCCTCGCCGACGGGGACGCTGATGGTGTTCATACCGGTGCTGGTGGCCGTGTGCTGGCTGGTGGTGCTGGCGCTGATCGCCACCGGGTAGCGACGTCCCGTCGGCCGCTCGTCCGTCCCGAGGCCGGGCGGTGGCCCCGGTCGGGGGCGCATCCGGGCAGCGGGGCGGGGCGCATCCGGGCTGTCACCGTGCGCACGTAGGCTGGTGGGTATGGCAGATCCGTCGAGCTACCGGCCCTCACCGGGGCAGATTCCCGACTCGCCGGGCGTGTACCGCTTCCGGGACGAGCACCGCAGGGTGATCTACGTCGGAAAGGCCAAGAGCCTGAGGCAGCGGCTCTCGTCGTACTTCCAGGATCTGGCCGGGCTGCACCCGCGCACGGCGACGATGGTGACGACGGCGGCCTCCGTGGAGTGGACGGTGGTCGGCACCGAGGTCGAGGCCCTCCAGCTCGAGTACACCTGGATCAAGGAGTTCGACCCCCGGTTCAACGTCAAGTACCGGGACGACAAGAGCTATCCGTTCCTCGCCGTGACGATGAACGAGGAGTTCCCCCGGGTCCAGGTCATGCGGGGCGCCAAGCGGAAGGGCGTGCGCTACTTCGGTCCCTACGGGCACGCCTGGGCGATCCGGGAGACGGTGGACCTGTTGCTGAGGGTCTTCCCCGTCCGCACGTGCAGCGCCGGGGTCTTCAAGCGGTCCGCCCAGATCGGGCGGCCCTGCCTGCTGGGCTACATCGACAAGTGCGCGGCCCCCTGCGTGGGGCGGATCAGCGCGGAGGACCACCGCGATCTGGCCGAGGAGTTCTGCGACTTCATGGCCGGGCGGACGGGCACCCACCTCCGCCGGCTCGAAGCGCGGATGCGCGAGGCGTCCGAGGAGATGGAGTACGAGCGGGCGGCCCGCCTGCGGGACGACATCGGGGCGCTGACGCGGGCCATGGAGAAGCAGGCCGTGGTCCTGGCCGACGCCACGGACGCCGACCTCATCGCGCTGGCCGAGGACGAGCTGGAGGCCGCCGTCCAGATCTTCCACGTCCGCGGCGGCCGGGTGCGCGGCCAGCGCGGCTGGGTGACCGACAAGGTGGAGCCCCTCGGCAGCGCCGATCTCGTGGAGCACGCGCTCCAGCAGCTCTACGGCGAGGAGAAGGGCGAGGCCGTCCCCAAGGAGGTGCTCGTCCCCGCGCTGCCGGAGCCGGTGGAGCCGGTCGCCGAGTGGCTGGCCGAGCGCCGCGGCTCCCGGGTCAGCCTGCGGGTGCCGCGGCGGGGCGACAAGCGCGCCCTGATGGAGACCGTCGGGCGGAACGCCCAGCAGGCCCTCGCCCTGCACAAGACCAAGCGCGCCTCCGACCTCACCACGCGCTCCCGCGCCCTGGAGGAGATCGCCGAGGCCCTGGAGCTGGACTCGGCGCCGCTGCGCATCGAGTGCTTCGACGTCTCCCACCTCCAGGGGGACGACGTCGTCGCCTCGATGGTCGTCTTCGAGGACGGCCTCGCCCGCAAGAGCGAGTACCGCCGCTTCCAGATCAAGTCCTTCGCCGGGCAGGACGACGTCCGCGCCATGCACGAGGTCGTCTCCCGCCGTTTCCGCCGCTACCTCGCCGAGCGGCGGGAGACGGGGGAGTGGGCCGTGCCCGAGGACGACGAGGGCGAGGCCCGGGAGCCGGGGGAGGCGGGGCCGCGCACGCCGGAGGGGCGGCCCAAGCGGTTCGCGTACCCGCCGCAGCTCGTCGTGGTGGACGGCGGACAGCCGCAGGTGGCCGCCGCCCGCCGGGCGCTGGACGAGCTGGGCATCGACGACGTCGCCGTGTGCGGGCTGGCCAAGCGCCTGGAGGAGGTCTGGCTGCCGGGGGACGACGACCCCGTGGTGCTGCCCCGCAGCAGCGAGGGCCTCTACCTGCTCCAGCGGGTGCGGGACGAGGCCCACCGGTTCGCCATCCGCTACCAGCGCGGCAAGCGCTCCAAGGCGCTCAGGACCGGTCCGCTGGACGCCGTCCCGGGCCTGGGCGAGACCCGCAGGCAGGCCCTCGTCAAGCACTTCGGGTCCGTCAGGAAACTCCGGGCGGCGACGGTGGAACAGATGTGCGAGGTCCCCGGGATAGGGCGGCGGACGGCGGAGCTGGTGGCGGCGGCGCTGGCGGAATCCACGCGTCCGGCCCCGGCGGTCAACACCACCACCGGGGAAATCATCGACGATGATGAGCGGTGAGGGCCGCGTGCACGGCGCGTCCCACGCCACCGGACCGGGGGAAGAGATCATGGACGAGCAGCGCAGAGCCGCCGAGCAGAACCGAACCGCGGACGAGAGCAGAGCCGCGGACCAGAGCAGAGACGACACGGGAGCAGACGTGAACGCGGGTACCCCGGCCGAGGGCAACGGCGCGGAGGGCACGACGATCCCCGAGCTGGTCATCATCTCCGGCATGTCCGGGGCGGGCCGCAGCACCGCCGCGAAGTGCCTGGAGGACCTCGGCTGGTTCGTCGTCGACAACCTGCCGCCCGCGCTCATCCCGACCATGGTGGACCTCGGGGCCCGCTCCCAGGGGAACGTCGCCCGCATCGCCGTCGTCGTCGACGTCCGCGGGCGGCGCTTCTTCGACGCCCTCAAGGAGTCGCTGGCGTCGCTGGAGGCCAAGCACGTCGCCCGGCGCACCGTGTTCCTCGAGGCCTCGGACGAGGCCCTGGTGCGCCGCTTCGAGTCCGTCCGCCGCCCGCACCCCCTCCAGGGGGACGGCCGCATCGTCGACGGCATCGCCGCCGAGCGCGACCTGCTGCGGGAGCTGCGCGGCGACGCCGACCTCGTCATCGACACCTCCAGCCTCAACGTGCACGAGCTGCGCGCCAAGATGGACGCCCGGTTCGCCGGGGAGGAGGAACCCGAGCTGCGGGCCACCGTCATGTCCTTCGGCTACAAGTACGGCCTGCCCGTCGACGCCGACCTCGTGGCGGACTGCCGCTTCCTGCCGAACCCGCACTGGGTACCCGAGCTGCGCCCCCACACCGGCACCAGCCCCGAGGTCGCCGACTACGTGTTCGAGCAGCCCGGTGCCAAGGAGTTCCTGGACCGCTACGCCGAGCTGCTCCAGCTGATCGCCGCCGGCTACCGCCGGGAGGGCAAGCGCTACGTCACCATCGCCATCGGCTGCACCGGCGGCAAGCACCGCAGCGTCGCGGTGAGCGAGCGGCTGGGCCGTCGGCTGTCCGCCGAGGGTGTGGAGACCGTCGTCGTCCACCGAGACATGGGCCGCGAATGAGTTCGGTGGCCGGCCGCTCCCTGCGGTTGCGACGACGTCGGCTGCTGCCCGGCGGCAAGGGGCAGCCCAAGGTCGTCGCGCTCGGCGGCGGCCGGGGCCTGTCCGCGTCGCTGACCGCGCTGCGACGGATCACCGGCGACCTCACCGCCGTGGTCACGGTCGCCGACGACGGGGGCTCCAGCGGTCGGCTCCGGGCGGAACTCGACGTCCTCCCGCCCGGTGACCTGCGCAAGGCGCTGGCCGCGCTGTGCGGCGACGACGACTGGGGCCAGACCTGGTCCCGGGTCGTGCAGCACCGTTTCGGCGGCGAGGGCCAGCTGAACGGGCACGCCGTCGGCAACCTGCTGATCGTCGCCCTGTGGGAGCAGCTCGGTGACCACGTGGCCGCGCTGGACCTCGTCGGCAAGCTGCTCGGCGCCCACGGCCGGGTGCTGCCGATGTCGGCCGTCCCGCTCCAGCTCCAGGCCCAGGTGCGCGGGCACGACCCCGCCCTGCCGGAGGAGGAGAGCACCGTCGTCGGGCAGGCCACCGTGGCCCTCACCCCGGGCGAGGTGCGGGAGGTGCGGCTCGTGCCGTCCGACCCGCCGGCCGTCCCGGAGGCCGTCGCCGCCGTGCTCGACGCCGACTGGGTCGTCGTCGGCCCGGGTTCCTGGTTCTCCTCGGTGATCCCTCATCTGCTGGTGCCCGAGCTGCGCCAGGCCCTCGTCGAGACCAGGGCGCGCCGGGTGCTCTCGCTGAACCTGGCCCCCCAGCCGGGCGAGACGGCCGGGTTCTCCCCGCAGCGTCATTTGGAGGTTTTGGCCCGACACGCCCCTAAACTCGCTTTCGACGTCGTGCTGGCGGACCAGGATGCTGTGCCCGACCAGCAGAGTCTGCGCGAGGCCGCCGAGCGGCTGGGCGGCACGGTGGAGCTGGCGCGGGTGGCCGCGCAGGACGGCACCCCGCGGCACGACCCGGAACGGCTGGCCGCCGCGTACGACCGTATTTTTCGGATGCATGGAAGGATCGGCCCATGGCGATGACGGCAGCGGTGAAGGACGAAATCTCCCGGCTCACCGTCACCCGGACCTGCTGCCGCAAGTCGGAGGTCTCCTCGATCCTGCGCTTCGCCGGCGGGCTGCACCTGGTCAGCGGACGCATCGTCATCGAGGCCGAGCTGGACACGGCCATCGCGGCCCGGCGGCTGCGCAGGGACATCGAGGAGATCTTCGGGCACAAGTCCGACCTCGTGGTGATGGCCCCCGGCGGGCTGCGTCGCGGCAGCCGTTACGTCATCCGGGTGGTTGCCGGGGGTGATCAGCTCGCCCGGCAGACGGGGCTGGTGGACGGCCGGGGCCGGCCGATCCGCGGGCTGCCACCCCAGGTCGTCTCCGGCGCCACCTGTGACGCCGAGGCCGCCTGGCGCGGCGCGTTCCTCGCCCACGGCTCGCTGACCGAGCCGGGCCGCTCCTCCTCGCTGGAGGTGACCTGCCCCGGGCCGGAGGCGGCCCTCGCGCTCGTCGGCGCCGCGCGTCGGCTCCAGATCGCGGCGAAGGCCCGCGAGGTGCGCGGCGTGGACCGCGTCGTCGTCCGGGACGGGGACGCCATCGGGGCACTGCTCACCCGGCTCGGCGCGCACGACTCCGTGCTCGCCTGGGAGGAGCGGCGCATGCGCCGCGAGGTGCGGGCCACGGCGAACCGGCTGGCGAACTTCGACGACGCGAACCTGCGCCGCTCGGCCCGTGCCGCGGTGGCCGCGGGGGCCCGGGTGCAGCGGGCGCTGGAGATCCTCGGGGAGGACGTCCCCGAGCACCTGGCCGCCGCCGGGCGGCTGCGCATGGAGCACAAGCAGGCCTCGCTGGAGGAGCTGGGCGCCCTCGCGGACCCGCCGCTGACGAAGGACGCGGTGGCCGGCCGTATCCGACGGCTGCTCGCGATGGCTGACAAGCGCGCCTCGGACCTGGGCATTCCCGGGACGGAGTCCTCGCTCACGGAGGAGATGGTCGGCTGAGGCCGGCCCGGCGGGATCCGGCCGTGGCGATGCGGCGAGCCGCACCGTCGCGCGGCCGGACCCCCGTCCGTGGTGGTGCGCGCCGTCGTGGCCGGCGAGGGCTCCACGACGGCCGGATCCGCGCGTCGTCTCGTCGGCGATGTCACGTGGACCACACTGAGCGCGGTAGGGTCGGTTGTGGTCGGGGATATCCCAAACACGCTCGTCGGCACATCCATCGCCGGCGTACCTAACGAGGAGATCGGTTCGTGACGATCCGCGTAGGAATCAACGGCTTCGGCCGCATCGGTCGCAACTACTTCCGCGCACTCCTGGAGCAGGGTGCGGACATCGAGGTCGTGGCAGTCAACGACCTGGGCGACACCGCGACCACCGCGCATCTCCTGAAGTACGACACGATCATGGGACGTCTCAACGCCGAGGTGACCCACACCGAGGACACCATCACCGTCGACGGCAGGACGATCAAGGTCCTCTCCGAGCGCAACCCGGCCGACATCCCCTGGGGCGAACTGGGCGTCGACGTCGTCGTCGAGTCCACCGGCATCTTCACCCAGCGTGAGGACGCGGCCAAGCACCTGGCGGGCGGCGCCAAGAAGGTCCTGATCTCGGCTCCGGCCAAGAACGAGGACATCACCGTGGTGATGGGCGTCAACAACGACGCCTACCGGGCCGGGGAGCACGACGTCATCTCCAACGCCTCGTGCACGACGAACTGCGTCGCGCCGATGGCGAAGGTTCTCGACGAGAGCTTCGGCATCGTCAAGGGCATGATGACCACCGTCCACGCCTACACCAACGACCAGCGGATCCTGGACTTCCCGCACAAGGACCTGCGCCGTGCCCGCGCGGCGGCGCAGAACATCATCCCCACCTCCACCGGTGCCGCCAAGGCCACCGCGCTGGTGCTCCCGCAGCTCGAGGGCAAGCTGGACGGCATCGCGATGCGGGTGCCCGTGCCCACCGGCTCCGTCACCGACCTGGTGGTCGAGGTCGAGCGGGAGGTCACGAAGGAGGAGGTCAACGCGGCCTTCCGGGAGGCCGCCGAGGGCCCGCTCAAGGGGATCCTGGAGTACACGAGCGACCCGATCGTCTCCTCGGATATCGTCAACTGGCCGGCGTCCTGCACCTTCGACTCCTCGCTGACCATGGCGATGGGCAAGCAGGTGAAGATCGTCGGCTGGTACGACAATGAGTGGGGCTACTCCAACCGACTGGTCGACCTGACGCTTTTCGTCGGCAACCAGCTCTGACCGCGTAGCGGTCCCCCAGGCATCCGAGAAGTGACCGGAACGAGGCCCGTGCGGCGCACCGGCGCGCCGCACGGGCCTCGTCCCATGTCGCAGGGCTGAACCAAGGAGCCACGCACACATATGAAGACGATCGACGAACTCGTCTCCGAAGGGGTCGCCGGACAGCGGGTCTTCGTCCGCGCCGACCTCAACGTCCCGCTCGCCGGGGACACCATCACCGACGACGGACGCATCCGCGCCGCCGTGCCGACCATCCAGAAGCTCGCGAAGGCGGGCGCCCGGGTGGTCGTCGCCTCACACCTGGGCCGGCCGGGGGGCGCACCCGACCCGCAGTTCTCGCTCGCCCCCGTCGCCGCGCGGCTGGGCGAGCTGCTCGACGCCGAGGTGACGTTCGCGTCCGACACGGTGGGGGACAGCGCGAAGGCCACCGTCGCCGCTCTGGGCGACGGCGAGGTCACGCTGCTGGAGAACCTCCGCTTCAACGCCGGTGAGACCAGCAAGGACGACGCCGAGCGCGCGGCGTTCGCCACCGAGCTGGCCGCCCTCGCCGACGCCTACGTGGGCGACGGCTTCGGCGCCGTGCACCGCAAGCACGCCTCCGTCTACGACCTCCCGGCCAAGCTGCCGCACGCGGCGGGTGGACTCATCGTCACCGAGGTCGGCGTGCTGAAGCAGCTCACGGACGACGTCAAGCGTCCGTACGCCGTCGTCCTCGGCGGGGCGAAGGTTTCGGACAAGCTCGCCGTGATCGAGCGGCTGCTGGAGAAGGCCGACCGCATCCTCATCGGCGGCGGCATGGCCTATACCTTCCTCAAGGCGCAGGGCCACGACGTGGGCAACTCGCTCCTCCAGGAAGACCAGGTCCCGGCGGTCCAGGGCTACCTGGAGCGGGCCAGGGAGCGCGGGGTGGAGTTCGTCCTCCCCGTCGACGTCCTGGCCGCCGACGGCTTCCCGGACCTCAAGACCAAGGCCCCGGCCGACCCGGTGACCGTGCCCGCCACGGCCATCCCCGCCGGCCTGGAGGGCCTGGACATCGGCCCGGAGTCGCGCAAGCTGTATGCCGCGAAGCTGGCCGACGCCGCCACCGTCTTCTGGAACGGGCCGATGGGCGTCTTCGAGCACCCCGACTTCGCCGGCGGTACCCGGGCGCTCGCCGAGGCCCTCGCGGAGAGCTCCGCCCTCACCGTCGTCGGCGGCGGTGACAGCGCCGCCGCCGTGCGCACGCTGGGCTTCGCCGACGACGCCTTCGGCCACATCTCGACCGGCGGCGGCGCCAGCCTCGAATACCTCGAGGGCAAGACCCTGCCCGGCCTCGCCGCACTGGAGGACTGAACACCATGACTTCCCGCACGCCCATCATGGCGGGCAACTGGAAGATGAACCTCAACCACCTCGAGGCCATCGCACACGTCCAGAAGCTCGCCTTCGCGCTCTCCGACAAGGACTACGAGGGCGTCGACGTCGCCGTCCTGCCGCCGTTCACGGACCTGCGCTCGGTGCAGACCCTGGTCGACGGCGACAAGCTGAAGATCACCTACGGCGCCCAGGACGTCTCGGCCCACGAGTCCGGCGCCTACACCGGCGAGGTCAGCGGTGCGATGCTGGCCAAGCTGAAGTGCACGTTCGCCGTCGTCGGCCACTCCGAGCGCCGCCAGTACCACGGCGAGAGCGACGCGCTGTGCAACGCCAAGGTGAAGGCCGCCTTCGCGCACGGCCTGACGCCGATCCTGTGCGTCGGCGAGGGGCTGGACGTCCGCAAGGCCGGCCGTCACGTCGAGCACACCCTGGCCCAGCTCGACGGCGCCCTCGACGGTGTCCCGGCCGCCCACGCCGAGACGATCGTGATCGCCTACGAGCCGGTGTGGGCCATCGGGACCGGCGAGGTCGCCACGCCGGAGGACGCCCAGGAGGTCTGCCACGCGATCCGGCGCCGCCTGGCGGAGCTGTACGCCGAGGAGCTGGCCGGGAAGGTCCGCATCCAGTACGGCGGCTCGGTCAAGTCCGGCAACGTCGCCGCGATCATGGCGCAGCCGGACGTGGACGGCGCCCTCGTCGGCGGTGCCTCCCTCGATGTGGACGAGTTCGTCAAGATCGTCCGCTTCCGGGACCAGTAGCCAGACCGTCGGGCTGGGCCGACGGGCCGCTCCCGTCGTAGGCTGTGCGGGGCCGGGTCGTCGATCCGGCCCCGCGAGCCGGTCCCGCACCGGCGGCGCGCCGCCCCGTCGAGGGTCGTCGCGCTTTCACCGTCCGTCACGTTACGAAGTCCGAGAGTTGGTCCAACCGTGGAACTGGGTCTGTCGATCGCCCTGCTCGTCTTCAGTGGTCTGCTGATGCTGCTGGTGCTGATGCACAAGGGCAAGGGCGGCGGCCTGTCCGACATGTTCGGCGGCGGCATGCAGTCCTCCGTCGGCGGTTCCTCCGTGGCCGAGCGCAACCTGGACCGCATCACCATCGTCGTGGGGCTCATCTGGTTCGCCATCATCGTGGCCCTCGGCATCATGATGAAGACGTCCTGAACCCATCCCCGGGACGACCGAAAGCGTCCCCCGTACGAGGTGTCGATCGTGTTCCGGCGCTGACGCACCGCTGACAGGGGGGCCACCCTGCTGCCTATCATGAGGACCGCGTTCCGCAACGGGAGGTAACTCCCACGCCGGGACGCGCGTTGGGCCCTACACAGATTCGGGGCAACTTCGCAGCACCTTGAGGCAGGGAGTTACGACCGTGGCAGGTGGCAACGCGATCCGGGGCAGCCGGGTCGGGGCGGGGCCGATGGGCGAGGCGGAGCGCGGTGAGTCCGCGCCCCGCCTCCGCATTTCCTTCTGGTGCTCCAACGGGCACGAGACGAAGCCCAGCTTCGCCAGTGACGCGCAGGTTCCGGACACCTGGGACTGCCCCCGGTGCGGCTTCCCCGCGGGCACGGACCAGGACAACCCGCCGGCCCCGCCGCGCACGGAGCCGTACAAGACACACCTCGCCTATGTGCGGGAGCGGCGCTCCGACGCGGACGGCGAGGCGATCCTCGCCGAGGCGCTGGCCAAGCTGCGCGGCGAGATCTAGCCCCTCCCGGCCTGCCGCGCGCCCCGCACACCCCGCGGGTCGGCGGGAAATCGGCGGGCTTCGGGCGGCCCCGGGCCGCCCGCCCTCTAGAGTCGTCCACGGCGGGGTTACGGACGACAAGGATGGGCTGACAGCGCAGATGAATGCAGCAGGCGCACCGTTCGGCGAACGGCTCGACCGCTTGCCGGAGTGGACCGCTCTGGCCGAACACCGCAAGCGGCTGGGTGATGTGAGACTGCGGGACCTCTTCGACGCCGACCCCGGGCGCGGCGAGCGGTACCACCTCCAGGTGGGCGACCTCTACCTCGACTACGGCAAGCACCTCGTCACGGACGAGACGCTCGCGCTGCTGCGGGCACTCGCCGACGCCACCGGGGTCGCGGCGCTCCGCGACGCCATGTTCCGCGGCGAGAAGATCAACAACACCGAGGGCCGGGCGGTCCTGCACACCGCGCTGCGCGCCCCGCGGGACGCCGTCGTCGAGACGGACGGGGAGAACGTCGTCCCGGCCGTGCACGCCGTGCTGGACCGGATGGCGGCCTTCTCCGAGGAGGTGCGCTCGGGCCGCTGGTCGGGCCACACCGGGCGGCCGATCCGCACCGTCGTGAACATCGGCATCGGCGGCTCCGACCTCGGGCCGGCGATGGCCTACGAGGTGCTGCGCCCCTACACGGCCCGCGAGCTGGACTTCCGCTTCGTCTCCAACGTGGACGGCGCGGACCTGCACGAGGCCCTCCGCGGCCTCGACCCGGCCGAGACGCTGTTCGTCGTCGCCTCGAAGACCTTCACCACCATCGAGACGATCACCAACGCCCGGGCCGCGCGGGACTGGCTGCTGGCCGGCCTCGGCGGGGCCGAGGAGGCCGTCGCCCGGCACTTCGTGGCCGTGTCGACGAACGCCGCGAAGGTGGCCGAGTTCGGTATCGACCCGGCCAACATGTTCGAGTTCTGGGACTGGGTCGGCGGCCGGTACTCCTACGACTCGGCCATCGGGCTGTCCCTCATGGTCGCCATCGGCCCCGAGCGGTTCCGGGAGATGCTGGACGGCTTCCACCTCGTCGACGAGCACTTCCGCACGGCGCCGCCGGAGGCCAACGCTCCCCTGCTCCTGGGGCTGCTCGGCATCTGGTACGGGGCGTTCTTCGGGGCCGAGTCGCACGCCGTGCTGCCCTACTCCCACTATCTGAGCCGCTTCACCGCCTACCTGCAGCAGCTCGACATGGAGTCCAACGGCAAGTCGGTGGACCGCGAGGGCCGTCCGGTGAGCTGGCAGACCGGGCCCGTCGTGTGGGGCACGCCCGGCACCAACGGGCAGCACGCCTACTTCCAGCTGCTGCACCAGGGCACCCGGCTCGTCCCCGCCGACCTGATCGGCTTCGCCGAGCCCGTGCCCGAGCTCGGCCCGCTGCGGGAGCAGCACGACCTGCTGATGGCGAACCTCTTCGCCCAGGGCCAGGCGCTCGCCTTCGGCAAGACGGCCGACGAGGTCCGCGCCGAGGGCGTCGCCGAGGAGCAGGTGCCGCACCGCACGTTCCCGGGTAACCGCCCCACGACGACGATCCTGGCCTCGGCCCTGACCCCGTCCGTGCTCGGCCAGCTCATCGCCCTCTACGAGCACAAGGTGTTCGTCCAGGGCGCGGTGTGGAACATCGACTCCTTCGACCAGTGGGGCGTGGAACTGGGCAAGGTGCTCGCCAAGCGCATCGAGCCGGCTCTGACCGGCGCGGCCGACGTCCCGGGTCTCGACGGCTCGACGGCCGCGCTCGTCGCCCGCTACCGCGCGGCGCGCGGCCGCTGACCGCGGCGGTGGGCCGGACGGGGTGCGCGGCCGCCCGTCCGGCCCACCGGGGCCCGCGTCCGGCCCACCCTCGTGAAAACTCGCACAAGCTCCCGCATACCATGGGTCCGTGCCGAACATGCTCAAAGCCGCGCGTAATCCCCTGGCGTACATCGACAGCCGCTGGACGCCGTCCCAGCGCACGCTGCGGCGGGCCACCCTGGCCGCGGTGCTCATGAGCGTCGTCATCGTCGTCACCGGCGGAGCGGTCCGGCTGACCGGCTCGGGGCTCGGCTGCGACACCTGGCCCAAGTGCACCGACGACAGCCTCTTCGCCACCCCGGAGATGGGGCTGCACGGTGCCATCGAGTTCGGCAACCGCATGCTGACGTACGTGCTGTGCGCAGCCGTCGGCTGGGCCATCGTCGCCGCCCGCAGCACCGCCCCCCGCCGCCGGGGTCTCACCCGGCTCGCCTGGGCCCAGTTCTGGATCGTGCTGGCCAACGCCGTGCTCGGCGGTATCACGGTGCTGACCGGGCTCAACCCGTACTCCGTCGCCGGGCACTTCCTGCTGGCCACCGCGCTCATCACCCTCACCCTGCTGACCTGGCACCGGGCCGGTGAGGGCGATGCCCCGGCCCGTCCGCTCGTCGGGCCCCGGGTCCGGCAGCTCGGCACGGCACTGCTGCTCGCCACGGCCGCGCTCATCGTCGTCGGCACCGTGGTCACCGGGGCCGGGCCGCACGCGGGGGACAGCAGCGAGGTGCCGCGCATCCCGCTGGAGTGGGAGGCCGTCACCCGGGCACACGCCGCACTCGCGTGGCTCGTCGTGGCACTGACGCTGGCCCTGTGGCTGCTCCTGCGCGCCGTGGACGCCCCGCCCGGGCCGCTGGCGCGCACCCGGGACCTCGCGCTGGTGCTCGCCTCGCAGATCGCCGTCGGATACGTCCAGTACGTGACGGACGTGCCCGAGCTGCTCGTCGGCGTGCACCTGCTCGGCTCGACGCTCGTGTGGATCGCCGTCCTGCGCGTCGTGCTGTCCCTGCGCGAGCGCGGCACACCGCCGGTGGCCGGAGCCGCCGAGACGGCCGGGGAGGGCGCCCAGCCCGTCGCCCCCGCGGCCGCCGCCGTCTGAGCCGGCGCCAGGCCCTGAGCCGATCGGCCCGGGTCCCAAGCCGACGGGCCCGGCCCGTCCTCCCGGTGCGGGAGGACGGGCCGGGCCCGGTGCGGACCGCGTGTGCGCGGCGGCGCCCGGTGGCCGCCGCGGCGGGGCTCAGCTGTTGCTGGGGCCGCCGATCTGCATGCCGGCCATGCGCGTCCACTCGTACGGTCCGGTGCGCACCTTGGCCGCCATCTCGCCGTCGAAGCTCTCCCGGACGGTGATGCCCGCCTTCCGCACGGCCTCCTCGGCGACGGCGTGGCTGGTGGCCACGAGGTCGCCCCAGCCGCCGTCCTCACCGACGAGGACGATGCGGACGCCGCGCTGCCCGATGTAGGCGAGCTGGCCCTCGGCGCTGCCGCCGTGCTGCCGCGTGAACGCGGTGATCTGCTTGGCCAGCCGGGCCGCCTGCCGCTGCGCCCTGGCGTCCGCCTTCTGCTCGGGCTTCGGGGTCTCGCTGCTCTGCGTGTCTGCCATGGGCCAAGGCTACCGCCGGGTAGTCGGCCGGGGCAGCGTGGGCTGCGCCACGGCCGCCGCCGGGACGACGGGCGCTCAGCGGGAACATGACCGGCGCCGGAGCGCGGTCAGCGCAGGAACGGGTCGATGGCGACGGCGGAGAAGAGGATCGTGACGTAGACGATCGACCAGTGGAAGAGCCGCATCTCCTTGAGCTTCGGCCC
Source organism: Streptomyces sp. JJ38 (assembly GCF_019303475.1). Lineage (GTDB taxonomy): Bacteria > Actinomycetota > Actinomycetes > Streptomycetales > Streptomycetaceae > Streptomyces. The sequence continues at coordinate 112,107 of NZ_JABLSI010000016.1, read as the reverse complement.
GGTGACACCGGCCTTCGCCCGGGCCTGGAGGGCGTGGGCCTCCCACAGCCACCAGCCGCCCGCGGCGAGCGCCGCCGTCGTGTAGAACCAGCCCACGTAGCCCAGCGGCCACAGGGCCAGCGAGACGCCGACCATGACCCAGCTGTACCAGACGATCTGCCGGGCCACGACGCGGTTGGAGGCCACGACCGGGAGCATGGGCACACCCACCCGCGCGTAGTCGTCCTTGACCTTCATCGACAGCGGCCAGTAGTGCGGCGGCGTCCAGAAGAAGATCACCAGGAACAGGATGACCGCGGCCCAGCTCACCTCGTTCGTCACCGAGGACCAGCCGATCAGCACCGGCATGCAGCCCGCGATGCCGCCCCACACGATGTTCTGCGCGGTGCGCCGCTTGAGCAGCATCGTGTAGACGACGACGTAGAACAGCAGGGCGCCGAGCGAGAGGGCCGCCGAGAGCCAGTTGACGAGCAGGCCGAACCACAGCGTGGACCCGACCGCGAGGGTCAGGCCGAAGACGAGGCCCGCGCGGGGCGAGACCACGCCGGTGACCAGCGGGCGCTGCGCCGTGCGGTCCATCAGCGCGTCGATGTCCCGGTCGATGTACATGTTGAGGGCGTTGGCGCCACCGGCCGACAGATAGCCGCCGACGCAGGTGTAGAGCACCAGCAGCAGGTCGGGCACACCCTGTGCCGCCAGGAACATCACCGGGATGGTCGTGGTGAGGAGCAACTCGATGATGCGGGGCTTGGTGAGGGCCACGAACGCCTTCACCCGCGCCATGGCGGGCGGGCCCGAATGCGTCCCCTGGTCCGGCGCGATACTCCCCGCGGGACGGGATTCGACGGCCGTCACGAACACCCCTGATCACAAGCGACATCCGCGGCTCGCACCGCAGTGGGAACAAGCGAGGGCCAGACCCCTTGCGTCCGGCCGCGTCTCGCACGTACTACGCCACTTTAGACGGCTGGCCTACTCGGCCAGATCGCGGGGTGGCCGTGTTGGCCCGGTATGCACTCCCGGGCCGCCCGGTCGCATGGGGTCCGGATTTGTCCGCTCCGCACGTGAGGTCAGGGCCCCGGCGGGGTACCGACGACGTGACCACAGGGTGAGCACCGGCGGGCGGGCCCCGCGGTCGGCGGTAGGCTCGGCATCGCGCGGTGAGGGACAGGTCACCGGCTTTTCGTATGCGGAGAGGAGCCCTGAGCCAGGGTGAGCACCAAGCCGAACACCACAGATGCCGAGACCTTCGCCTGGACCGAGCTGGACCAGCGGGCCGTCGACACCGTTCGCGTCCTGGCCATGGACGCCGTGCAGAAGGTGGGCAACGGACACCCGGGCACGGCGATGAGCCTCGCCCCGGCCGCCTACGTCCTCTTCCAGAAGCTCATGCGGCACGACCCGGCCGACGCGCACTGGGCGGGCCGGGACCGCTTCGTGCTGTCCGTGGGCCACTCCAGCCTGACGCTCTACATCCAGCTGTTCCTGGCCGGCTACGGCCTGGAGCTGGAGGACCTCAAGGCCTTCCGCACCTGGGACAGCAAGACGCCGGGTCACCCGGAGGTCGGTCACACGGTCGGCGTGGAGACGACGACGGGCCCGCTCGGCCAGGGCATCGGCAACGCGGTGGGCATGGCGATGGCCGCCCGCTACGAGCGCGGCCTGTTCGACCCGGAGGCACCCGCGGGTGAATCCCCGTTCGACCACACCGTCTGGGTGCTCTGTGGCGACGGGGACCTTCAGGAGGGCGTGGCCGCCGAGGCCTCCTCGCTGGCCGGCCACCAGAAGCTCGGCAACCTCGTGGTGCTGTGGGACGACAACCACATCTCCATCGAGGGGGACACCGAGACGGCCGTCTCCGAGGACACCCTCAAGCGCTACGCGTCCTACGGCTGGCACGTCCAGCGCGTCGACCAGGCGGAGAACGGCGACCTGGACCCGAAGGCGCTCCACCAGGCGCTGCGGGCCGCCCAGGCCGAGACCTCGCGCCCCTCCCTCATCGCGGCCCGCTCGATCATCGCCTGGCCCGCGCCGAACGCGCAGAACACCGAGGCCTCCCACGGTTCGGCCCTCGGGGCCGAGGAGGTCGCCGCCACCAAGCGCGTCCTCGGCTTCGACCCCGAGGCGGACTTCCCCGTCGAGGACGCCGTCCTCGCCCACACCCGCAGGGCCCTGGAGCGGGGCGCCGAGGCCAAGGCCGCCTGGGAGAAGGAGCTGGCCACCTGGCGCGACGCCAACCCGGAGCGGGCCACGACCTTCGACCGGCTCCAGGAGCGGCAGCTGCCCAAGGGCTGGCGCGAGGCCCTGCCGACCTTCGAGCCCGGCAAGGACGTGGCCACCCGCAAGGCCTCCGGCGCCGTACTGAAGGCGCTGGGCGGCGTGCTGCCCGAGCTGTGGGGCGGCTCCGCCGACCTCGCGGGTTCGAACAACACCACCATCGCCGAGACCTCGTTCCTCCCGGTCGGCAACAAGCTGCCCACCGCGGACCCGTACGGCCGCACCATCCACTTCGGCATCCGCGAGCACGCCATGGGCTCCGTCATGAACGGCGTGGCGCTGCACGGCAACACGCGGATCTACGGCGGCACCTTCCTCGTCTTCTCGGACTACATGCGGCCCGCCGTGCGGCTGGCCGCGCTGATGAGGACCCCCGTCACCTACGTCTGGACGCACGATTCGATCGGCCTGGGCGAGGACGGCCCCACCCACCAGCCCGTCGAGCACCTGGCCGCCCTGCGCGCGATCCCGGGGCTGAACATGGTCCGGCCCGCCGACGCGAACGAGACGGCCGTCGTGTGGGCGGAGATCATGGAGCGCTTCGAGCGCCACCCCGCCCCGCACGGTCTCGCTCTCACGCGGCAGAACGTGCCCACCTACGAGCCGGACCAGGACGCCGCCAAGGGCGGGTACGTGCTGTTCGAGGCCGAGGGCGGCAGCCCCGACGTGCTCCTGATCGCCACCGGCTCGGAGGTGCAGCTCGCGGTCGAGGCCCGGGAGGCGCTGCAGGCCGAGGGCATCAGGGCGCGGGTCGTGTCCATGCCGTGCGTGGAGTGGTTCGAGGAGCAGGACCAGGCCTGGAAGGACGCGGTGCTGCCGCCGTCCGTACGGGCCCGAGTCACCGTCGAGGCGGGCGTCGCCCAGTCGTGGTACCGCTACCTGGGAGACGCCGGCCGTGCCGTCTCGCTGGAGCACTTCGGCGCCTCCGCCGACTACAAGACGCTCTACCGCGAGTTCGGCATCACCGCCGAGGCGGTGACGACCGCCGCCCGCGAGTCCATCGAAGCCGCGGCGCGCTGACGACCGCCCGAACAGCGACAAGCAGGAGATGTAATTCCTATGACAGACGCACTCAAGCGCCTCTCCGACGAGGGCGTCGCGATCTGGCTGGACGACCTGTCGCGTGAGCGCATCACGTCCGGCGGTCTCGCCGAGCTGATCGACCAGCAGCACGTCGTCGGCGTCACCACCAACCCGTCGATCTTCCAGAAGGCGATCTCGGCCGGCGACGGGTACGAGCGCCAGCTCGAGGACCTCGCCGCCCGCCGCGTCTCCGTGGAGGAGGCGCTGCGCATGATCACCACCGCCGACGTGCGGGACGCGGCCGACATCCTGCGGCCCGTCTACGAGGCCACCGGCGGCCGGGACGGCCGGGTCTCCATCGAGGTGGACCCGCGCCTGGCCCACCACACCCGGCCCACGGTCGCCGAGGCCCGGCAGCTCGCCTGGCTCGTCGACCGGCCGAACACGCTCATCAAGATCCCGGCCACCCTCGACGGCCTGCCGGCCATCACCGAGACGATCGCCGCCGGCATCAGCGTCAACGTCACGCTGATCTTCTCGCTGGAGCGCTACCGCCAGGTGATGGACGCCTACCTGACCGGCCTGGAGAAGGCCGACGCCAAGGGCCTGGACATCTCCCGGATCCACTCGGTGGCGTCGTTCTTCGTCTCCCGCGTGGACACCGAGATCGACAAGCGGCTCGACGCCCTGGGCACCGAGGACGCCAGGGCGCTGCGCGGCAAGGCCGCCCTCGCCAACGCCCGCCTGGCCTACCAGGCGTACGAGGAGGTCATCGCCTCCGACCGCTGGAAGGCACTGGAGGCCAAGAACGCCAACGTGCAGCGCCCCCTGTGGGCCTCCACCGGCGTCAAGGACCCGGCCTACCCGGACACCCTCTACGTCACCGAGCTGGTCGCCCCGAACACCGTGAACACGATGCCGGAGCCCACGCTGGAGGCCACCGAGGACCACGGCGAGATCAAGGGCGACACCGTGCGCGGCACCTACGCGCAGGCCCGCGCCGACCTCGACGCCATCGCGGCGCTCGGCATCTCCTACGACGAGGTCGTGGCTCTGCTGGAGCGCGAGGGCGTCGAGAAGTTCGAGGCCTCCTGGACCGACCTGCTCACCTCCACCGAAGCCGAGCTCAAGCGTCTCGCCCCGAAGGAGGCGTAAGCACGGTGACCAGCCCGGCAGCAGATCCGGCGGGCGACGGCAATCCGCTGCGTGACGCACAGGACCGGCGGCTCCCGCGTATCGCGGGGCCGTCGGGCCTGGTCATCTTCGGTGTCACCGGAGACCTGTCCCGCAAGAAGCTCATGCCAGCCGTGTACGACCTCGCCAACCGCGGGCTGCTGCCGCCGGGCTTCTCGCTCGTCGGCTTCGCCCGCCGGGACTGGGAGCACGAGGACTTCGCGCAGGTCGTCCACGAGGCCGTCAAGGAGCACGCCAGGACGCCGTTCCGCGAGGAGGTCTGGCAGCAGCTCGCCCAGGGCATGCGGTTCGTGCCTGGCGTCTTCGACGACGACGCCGCCTTCGAGACCCTGAAGGCGACGATCGAGGAGCTGGACAAGCAGCGCGGCACCGGCGGCAACTTCGCCTTCTACCTCTCCGTGCCGCCCCGGTTCTTCCCCACCGTCGTCCAGCAGCTCAAGAAGCACGGGCTGTCCGACGCCCCCGAGGGCTCCTGGCGGCGGGCCGTCGTCGAGAAGCCCTTCGGACACGACCTGCGCAGCGCGCAGGAGCTCAACGAGACCATCCACGGCGTCTTCCGTGCCAGCCAGGTCTTCCGCATCGACCACTACCTCGGCAAGGAGACGGTCCAGAACATCCTGGCCCTGCGGTTCGCGAACACCATGTTCGAGCCGCTGTGGAACCGCTCCTACGTCGACCACGTGCAGATCACGATGGCCGAGGACATCGGCATCGGCGGCCGGGCCGGCTACTACGACGGCATCGGCTCCGCCCGCGACGTCATCCAGAACCACCTCCTCCAGCTCCTGGCCCTCACCGCGATGGAGGAGCCCTCCTCCTTCGACGCGAAGGCGCTGGTGACGGAGAAGCTGAAGGTGCTCAACGCCGTCCGGCTGCCCGCCGACCTCGGCCTGCACACCGTGCGCGGCCAGTACACGGCCGGCTGGCAGGGCGGCGAGAAGGTGCTCGGCTACCTGGACGAGGAGGGCATCAACCCCAAGTCCAAGACGGACACCTACGCCGCGATCAAGCTGGAGATCGACAACCGGCGCTGGGCGGGCGTGCCGTTCTACCTGCGCACCGGCAAGCGGCTCGGACGCCGGGTCACCGAGATCGCCATCGTCTTCCAGCGCGCTCCCTACTCGCCCTTCGACACCACCGACACCCAGGAGCTCGGTCAGAACGCGCTGGTCATCCGGGTGCAGCCGGACGAGGGCGTCACCATCCGGTTCGGCTCCAAGGTGCCCGGCACCTCCATGGAGATCCGCGACGTGACGATGGACTTCGCCTACGGCGAGTCCTTCACCGAGTCCAGCCCCGAGGCGTACGAGCGGCTGATCCTGGACGTGCTCCTCGGGGACGCCAACCTCTTCCCCCGGCACCAGGAGGTCGAACGCTCCTGGGAGATCCTCGACCCGATCGAGGAACACTGGGAGAAGCACGGCAAGCCGGAGCCCTACGCCGCCGGTACGTGGGGCCCCAGGGCGGCCGACGAGATGCTGGCACGCGACGGTAGGAGCTGGCGGCGGCCATGAACATCGACCTCACACACACCACGTCCAGCCAGATCAACGCGGCCCTGGTCAAGGCCCGCAGGGCGGCCGGCTTCCCGGCCGTCGGCATGGTGCTCACCCTCGTCATCGTCACCGACGAGGGCAACCACTACGACGCCCTCAAGGCCGCCAGCGACGCCTCCCGCGAGCACCCCTCCCGCATCCTCGTCGTCATCCGCCGACCCGGCCGCTCCCCGCGCGACCGCGCCCAGGCCCGGCTGGACGCCGAGGTGCGGCTCGGCGGCGAGACCGGCACCGGCGAGACGGTCCTGCTGCGGCTCCACGGGGAGCTGGCCAGCCACACCTCCAGCGTGGTCCTGCCGCTGCTGCTGCCGGACGCGCCCGTCGTCGTCTGGTGGCCTGAGGACTCCCCGGCCGTCCCCTCGCAGGACCTCCTCGGCAACCTCGCCCAGCGCCGCATCACCGACGCCGCCCGCACCGAGGACCCGACGGCCACCCTCGCCCACCGGGCCGGGACGTACGCCCCCGGCGACACCGACCTGGCCTGGACCCGCATCACCCCCTGGCGCAGCGTCCTGGCCGCCGCGATGGACCAGCGGGCGGTCGGCCAGCGCCGGATCACCGTGACCGCCGCCGTCGTCGAGGGCGAGGAGCACAACCCCAGCACCGAGCTGCTGGCCCTGTGGCTCGCGGACCGGCTGCGCGTCCCGGTGGAGCGCGCCCTCTCCGACGGCCCCGGCATCACCGCCGTACGGCTCGCCACCCCCGAGGGCGAGATCTGCCTCGACCGCCCCGACGGGCGGCTCGCCCTGCTCGCCGTCCCCGGCCAGCCCGACCGGCACGTGGCCCTCCACCGGCGCTCCACGGCCGAGCTGATCGCCGAGGAGCTGCGCCGGCTCGACCCGGACGAGGCCTACCACCACGCCCTGTGCCACGGCCTGGACAGCCTCGGCGGGCCCGGCCGGGCGCCGGCGTCGGAGCCCGCGGCGGCCCCGGCACCGAAACGCAAGGCCCAGAACCGGAAGGCGGCCGCCCGATGACCCCCTCCACCCAAGTCGTCGTCCACCGCAACAAGGAGGAGCTGGCCCGCGCCACCGCGGCCCGGCTCGTCACCACCCTGGTCGCCGCCCAGACCGAGCGCGGCACCGCCTCCGTCGTCCTGACGGGAGGGCGAAGCGGCATCGCCCTGCTCGAAGCCGTCGCCGCCTCTCCCGCCCGCGACGCGGTCGACTGGGCCCACCTCGACGTGTGGTGGGGCGACGAGCGCTTCCTGCCCGCGGGCGATCCCGAGCGCAACGAGACGCAGGCCCGCGCCGCCCTGCTGGACGCGGTGCCGCTCGACCCGGCCCGGGTGCACCCGATGGAGCCCTCAGGGGGTACCTTCGGGGACGACGCCGACGCCGCGGCGGCCGGTTACGCCGCCAGGCTGGACGCCGCCGCCCTGCCCCAGGACCACGGCCCGGTGCCCTCGTTCGACGTGCTGCTCCTCGGCGTCGGCCCCGACACCCACGTCGCGTCGCTGTTCCCGGAGCTGCCCGGCGTGCGGGAGACGGAACGGACCGTCGTCGGCGTGCACGGCTCGCCCAAGCCTCCACCCACCCGGGTGTCGCTGACCCTGCCCGCCATCCGGGCCGCCCGCGAGGTGTGGCTGCTGGCCGCCGGCGAGGACAAGGCGCAGGCCGTCGCCGTCGCGCTCAGCGGCGCCGGTGAGGTCCAGGCTCCGGCGGCGGGCGCCCACGGCCGTACCCGCACGCTGTGGCTCCTGGACGAGACCGCCGCCTCCCGGCTCCCCGCCGACTTCCAGCCCTCCCCGTCCTGACGGCGGGTTCGGGCTCCGGGCGGGCTCAGGCCAGCTCGTCGGCCATCGAGGGCACCACCTCGGGGGGCCGGACGGGCCGGACGAGGAGGGAGACGGCGCACCCCAGGGTGGACACGGCCATCACCACGTACATCAGCCGGTAGTCCAGCACCCCGATCAGGGCCGCGCCCGCCGCCAGCGAGAGCGACTGGGCCCCGTCCCTGGCGGTGTTGACGACGGCGTTCACGCGGCCCTGCATCCGGGCCGGGGCGTACAGGTGGCAGGCGGTGCCCAGCACGACGGCGAGGAACGGCAGTCCCACGCCGATGAGCGTCACCCCGGCCAGGAAGGGCACCAGGCTCGTCGAGACGCACAGCAGCAGCCCCAGTGCGACGAGCCCGTACCCGAGGCAGCTCGTGCGGACGTCGCCCAGACGGCGGATCAGCTGCCCGGCGAGCAGCCCGCCCAGCACCGATCCCGCCCCCTGGACGGAGGCCATCACGCCGACGAAGGCGGCGGCCCGCCCGAGCCCCTGGTCGACGGCCGCGAAGGCGGCGGTCTCCAGCATGCCGACCATGCCGAGGAAGAACGTCATGGCCAGGGTCAGCCGGAACAGCAGGGGGACGTCCCGGACGTGGCGCCAGCCGGCGGCCAGCGCGGTGCGGAACCGCTCACCCGCGGGCTCCGGCTCGGACTCCACCACCGTGACGGAGGCCAGCAGCAGGGCCGCGACCGTGAGGGTGAGCGAGCCCAGGGCGGCCAACGCCCCGCCGCCGAAGGCGACGTACACGCCCGCGCCGACCACCGGCGAGACGATCCGCACCCCCTCCCTGGTGGCGATGAGCAGCGATCTCGCCTGGACGGCCTCGGAGGACCGCAACAGGTCCTTCAGCAGCGCCTGCCGCGCCGGGGTGGCGACGAGGACGCCGTAGGCCGCGGCGACCGTGTAGACGATCCACAGCTGCCCGCTGTCCTCGACCGCCAGCAGCGCGAGGACCAGCACGGCCATCGCGCCGTACATCCGCAGCAGCAGCGGTTTGCGGTGCACCCGGTCCACGAGGTGCCCCAGCAGCGGGGCGGCGAGACCGGGCACGGTCAGCGCCAGGATGACGCCGCCGGCCGCGGCGTCGGAGCCGGTGAGGTCCTTCGCCCAGATGGCGAGGGAGAGGAACATGGCGCTGTCCCCGAAGCTGGAGACGGCCTCGCCGGCGAACACCCGGCGGAACTGCGCGTTACGACGAAGAAGCACCCACACGGGCTGGCCTCCACTGGTGTACGGGGGAGGCGGGGGCGGAGCACCCGGCCGGGTGCTCCGCCCCCGCCCTCCGGTCGGGCGTCGGCTCAGCTCTCGCCCATGGCGACGCGCAGGCTCTTCGGGCGCATGTCCGTCCACACCGTCTTGATGTGGGCCAGGCACTCCTCCCGCTCACCGCTGACGCCCGCGTCGTGCCAGCCCGCGGGCAGCGGACGCCCCTCAGGCCACAGGCTGTACTGCTCCTCGTCGTTGTGGACGACGGTGTAACGGCGCTCGGTGGTGGTGAGCTCGCTCATGGTTCCGGTTCCCTTCGGATGGTGGGTGTGGGTGGTGGGTAGCGGCTTCGCGTGGGCGGGCGAGGCACGGTGCGTGCCACGGCACCCTGCGGGCCGGGGGGGGGGNGGGGGGGGGGGAGCGGGGTCAGGAGGGCCGCGGCAGGCGGTCCTCGACGAGGCGCACGACGTCCCGTCTGCTGGTCTTGCCGGACCGGTTGCGGGGCAGGGCGTCGAAGAAGAGGAGCCGGCCGGGCCGCATGTAGGCGGGCAGCTCCCGGCCCAGCCGCTCCCGCAGCGCGCCCTCGACGGCCCGCAGGGCCCCGGGCTCCGCCCCCGCCTCCTCGGGGACGAGGGCCAGGTGGAGTTCGGCCCGGCCGCGCAGGACTTCGGAGAGCACCGCGACGGCCTGGGCGACGCCCGGCGTGCGCTCGGCCACGGTTTCGACCTCGCCCAGCTCGACCCGGTGGCCGCGGATCTTCACCTGGTCGTCCGCCCGGCCGTGGAAGGTGAAGAGGCCGTCCGGGCCGACGCGCACCAGGTCGCCGGTGCGGTAGGTCCGGGTGCCGTCCTCCCCGGTGGTGAACGACCGCGCGGTCAGCTCCGGGCTGCCCACGTAGCCCCGGGCGACGCCGAGGCCGGACAGCGACAGCTCGCCCACGACGCCCGGGCCGGCCGGCCGGCCCTCCTCGTCGAGCACGTGGGCGCGCAGCCCGGGGATGGGCACCCCGATGGGCTGCGGGTCGCGGTAGGGCGGCGTCACCTTCGCACACAGGCCGCAGACCGTGGTCTCGGTCGGCCCGTAGCCGTTCCACAGCGTTCCGGTGACGCCTTCGAGCTCCTCGGCCAGGGCCGCCGTCAGGGCCTCACCGGCGCTGACGAGGTGGGTGAAGACCCGCTCCCCGGCCAGGAACGGCAGCAGCAGCCGGAGCTGGCTCGGGGTCGCGAACGCGGCCCCGGGCGGCCGGGAGAGCAGCCACCGGGCGAAGAACTCCGGGTTGCGGGCGCAGCGTCCGGGCGCGACGACGATCGTCCCGCCGCTGGTCAGCGGCGTCAGCATCTCGGGCACCGACATGTCGAAGACGACGCTGCTGTGCGCCAGCATGCGGTCGCCGGGCCCGAGCCCCAGGGCTCCGGAGAAGTAGTCGAGCATGTTGAGGAGCCCGGCGTGCTCGATCTCCACGCCCTTGGGCAGACCCGTCGAGCCGGAGGTGAACAGGACGTACGCGGCCGGGGGCCCGGCCTCGGCGCCGGTCGCGGGCGGCGGTGTGGCGGCGACCTCGGCGACCGCCGCACGCACGACCCCGTCGGAGCGTGCCGCGTCGCTCACGACCGCGCGGCAGTCGGCCTGCCGGACCTGGTACCCGCGCCGCTCGGCCGGGGCCGCCGGATCGAGCGGCACCGCGACCGCGTCGAGCAGCCAGGCGGCCAGCAGGCTGACCACGTAGGAGCCGCCGTAGCCGCACTCGACAGCGACGCGGTACCCCGGCCGCACGCCCTGTGCCGTCAGGGCCGCCGCCTGGGCGCGGGCCGCCGCCAGCAGGGCCGCGTAGGTGAGCTCGCGGCCGTCCGGCTCCCGCACGGCGATCGCGTCGGGCGCCCGGTCCACGTGGTGCAGGAACCGTGCCAGGGTGGCGGCGGGCGCCGTCGCCGGGGTTCTGCTCGCGGTGGCGTCGGCCGCGGGTGCGGGTGCGGGCGCGGTCATCGGTTCTCCTCCTGTGCGTGTGCGGCCCGGGCGAGGCGGGTGAGTGCCGCCAGGGTGGGTTCGGCGAAGAAGTCGACGAGATCGACCTCCGCGGCGAGTTCCTCGTCCAGCCGGGCCAGCAGCCGCAGGGCCTTGAGCGAGTGCCCGCCGAGGCGGTGGAAGTCGTCGCCGGGCGCGGCCCGTTCGATGCCGAGGACCTCGCACCAGAGCGTCGCGACGGACTCGGCCAGCGGGTCCGGTGCGTCCGCGGTGCCCGCCACCGGCCCCGGCCCGGCCGTGTCGAGGGCCGCGAGCAGGGCCTGGCGGTCGGCCTTGCCGTTGGGCGTCACCGGGATGCGGTCGACGACGCGGAGGGCCCCCGGGAGCAGGTAGGGCGGCAGGGCCTGGGCCAGCTGCTCGCGCAGCGCCTGGCCGTCCAGCGCCACCGGCGTCCCGTCCGGGCCGGTGACCGGGACGGCGAAGGCGACGAGCTCGGTGCCCTCGGGCGTGCGGCGGGGGAGGACGACGGCGTCGGCCACCCCGTCCCGGCCCCGCAGCGCCCGGGCGGTCTCGGCCGGTTCGACCCGGTGCCCGCGCACCTTGACCTGGTCGTCGAGGCGTCCGACGTACGCGATGCCGCCGTCCGGCAGGACCCGTACCTGGTCGCCCGTGCGGTACAGCCGTCCCCCTTCGGCGGAGAACGGGTCCGGCACGAAGGCCGCGGCCGTCAGCTCGGGGGCGTCGAGATAGCCGTGCGCCAGCCCCGCGCCGCCCACGTACAGTTCGCCCGTTCCGCCAGGCGTAACCGGCGCGCCGTCGGCGTCGAGCACGTACGCCGTGCTGCCGGGCAGCGGCGTGCCCAGGGGCACCACACCGTCGGCCAGGTCCCGGGGGGTGACGTCGTGGGTGGTGCTGAACGTGGTGTTCTCGGTCGGCCCGTAGCCGTTGACCAGGCGGGCCGGCGGGGCTGCCGCGAACAGCCGCTCCAGGCGGCGGTCGTCCTGCTTCTCGCCGCCGAACAGGAGCACCCGCAGGTCGCGGAAGGCGTCGGGGGAGAAGTCCACGAGCTGGTTGAGCAGCGTGACCGTCAGGAACATGACGGTGATCCGCTCCTCGGTGAGGAAGGCGCGCATCCGGCCCGGGGACAGCACCACGTCGCGGTCCGCGACGACGAGCGTGCCGCCGCCCGCGAGCGCGCCCCAGATCTCGAAGGTGGCGGCGTCGAAGGCCGGGTTGGAGACGTGGGCCACCCGGTCCCGCTCCGTGAGGGTGACGAAGTCCGCGTCCGGCACCAGCCGGCTGACCGCCCGGTGCGGCACCACGACCGCCTTGGGCCGGCCGGTGGAGCCGGAGGTGCACATCACGTAGGCGACGTCGGCTCCGGTGACGGGCGGCGGGGCGAACGGCCCGCCGCCCCGCGCCGTCAGCTCGTCCAGGCGGTGGACGGGGACCAGGTCGGAGAGCAGGTCCGCGGTCGCCCCGTCCGGGACGAGCGCCGCCCGGGCCGCGGCGCGCACCATCGCGCGGGTGCGCCCGCCGGGCTGGCCGGTGTCGAGCGGCAGGTACGCGCAGCCCGCGTACAGCACGCCGAGGCAGGCGACGACCGCCGGGACCCCGCGCTCGGCCGGTACGGCCACGACCGTGCCCCGGCCGTACCCGGCCGCCCGGAGACCGGCCGCGACCGCCGACGCCCGCCGGTCCAGCTCGCCGTAGCTCAGCTCCCGCCCGCCATGGCGCACGGCGACGGCCTCCGGCCGCTCGGCGGCCCGACGCCGTACCCGCTCGTGCACGGCGACGAACGTCCCGGCCCCGGTCGGCGCCGGGACGGGTGCCGGGGTGTGCGCGGCCGCCGCGAGCGGGGCGTCCGGCTCGGCGAAGGCGTCCTCGACGGCCCGCAGCACGCGCCGGTGGACGTCGGCACCGCGCTCCGCGCCGAACAGGTCGGCGGACCACTCCAGTTCGCAGACGGTCCCGGCGCTCCCGCGCGTCACCGCCCACAGCAGCTCGAACTTGGCGGTGCCGGTGGGAATCTGCTCCCGGTCGGCGGCGTGCCCGTCCAGCCGCAGGCCGCACCCGGCCGCGTCCAGGTAGGTGAGCGCGGCCTGGGCCAGCGGGGCCCGCCCGGCGGAGCCCGTCCCGAGCGCGTCGACGATCGCCTGGAACGGCACGGGGCGGGCCAGCGCACGGGTGATCACCCGCCGCGTGTGGCGCAGCAGCTCCCGGGCCGTCGTCCCCGGCGGAACCCGGAACCGCAGCGGCACGAGGTCCACGAACATGCCGATCTCCGCGGCCCGCTCCGGCTCCCGGGAGGACACCGGCACGCAGACGACGAGATCCCGGTCCCCGGTGACGGCGACGAGGGCGGCGACGTAGGCGGCCGTCCAGGCCATGAACCCGCTGAGCCGCTCCTCCCGCGCGGCCCGGAGGAAGGGCTTCAGCCGCTCCGGGTCCGGTGTGACGCGGTGCGCTGCGCCCCGGGTGCCGGGACGCGCGGGGCGCGGCCGGTCGTGCGGGAGCCGCAGGCCCTCCGGGCGGTCGGCGAGCGCGGCCCGCCACTCCTCCAGGGCCGTCCCGGGCGCCGCGTCCGGGGCCACCGCGCGGGCGCGGACCGGGATCACCCGGCCGCCGTCCGGCCCGGGAGCGGGCTGGCCCGCGTAGAGCCGCTGGAGGTCCTCCTCCAGGAGCGTCAGGGAGACCCCGTCGCACACCAGGTGATGGAGCGTGAGAACCAGCCGGCTCCCCGCCTCGCCCTCGTCGACGACCAGGGCCCGCAGCAGGGGTGGCCGGGCGAGGTCGAACGGGGCCCGGGCCTCGGTGTCGACCAGCTCGCGCACGCTCGCCTCCGGGACGCCCCGGGCGTCCACCCACCGGCAGGGCACCACGGGCTCAGGCGCGGTGACGGTCCGGCCCGGCCTGACGAAGCCCCGCCGCAGTGCGTCGTGCCGCCCGGCGAGCGCGTTCAGCGCCGACCGCACCCGGTCGACGTCCAGCCGGTGCGGGAAACGGTAGGCGACGCAGATGTGGTGGACGGCCGTTCCCGGGTGGAGCTGCTCGACGGCCCACAGCCGCTCCTCCGGCCCGGTCAGCTCGCGGCCCTCCTGCCGGGCCTCGCCCCCGTCGGGGCCGGCCAGCGCCGTGACGAGGGATCCGAACTCCGGGTACTCGTAGAGGATGTCGAGGTCGAGCTCGGTGCCGGTCAGCTCGCGCAGCAGCAGCGCCACCTCGACGGCGAGTACGGAGTCGCCGCCCTCGTGGAAGAAGTGCGTGTTCTCCTCGATGACGTCGAGGCCCAGGGCGGAGCGCCAGGCGTCGGCCAGTTCGGCGCGGAGCGTCCCCGGCCGCGCGTCGCGTCGCGTCGTCGTGTGGTCAGTCACGGCCGGCCGCCCCGGTGTCGTCGGCGGAGCGCGTCACCAGCCGGTCGCCGATCGCCAGGGCGTCCAGCGTCGAGCGCGCGAAGGTGGCCACCGCCTCCTCGGGCGTGCGGACGATCGGCTGGCCCTTGAGGTTGAACGAGGTGTTGACCACCATGGGGATGCCCGAGTCGTCGCCCACCCGCCGGATCAGCTTCCAGAACCGCGGCGCGGTGGCCCGGTCGACGGTCTGCACCCGCGCGGAGCCGTCCACGTGCGTGATCGACGGAAGCCGCTCCTGGTAGGCGGGCCGCACCTGCGTCACGAACAGCATGTGCCGGTACATGGACTCCTGCTCCGGGTCCAGTTCGAAATAGGTGTGCGCCTCCTCGGCCAGGACCGCGGGAGCGAAGGGGCGGAACTCCTCGCGCTGCTTGACGACCGCGTTCAGATGGGCCCGCATCCCCGGCGCCGTCGGGTCCGCGAGGATGCTGCGGTTGCCCAGCGCCCGGGGGCCGAACTCCATCCGGCCCTGGAACCACGAGACCACCCTGCCCGCCCTGATCAGCGCGGAGACCTCCGCGAGCAGCGCCTCCTCGGACAGCTCGCGCACCCGGTAGTCCGGGCCGAGCCCCGCCAGCGCCGCGTCGATGTCGGCGGCGCCGAACTCCTCGCCCCAGTACGGCATCGTCATCGCGGCGGGCGGGGCCGGGACGCGCCGCCGCAGCTCCGCCAGGGCCGCGCCCAGCGCCGTCCCGTCGTCGCCCGAGGCGGGCTGCACGAACACCCGGTCGAACAAGCCGCTCCGGGCTATCAGACCGTTGGCCGTGCAGTTGAGCGCCACACCGCCGGCCATGCACAGGTTGCGCGACCGCGCCCCCTCCGAGACGGCCGTCCGCAGCACGGTCAGCAGGCTCTCCTCCAGCCGTCGCTGCAGGGCCGCCGCGATGTCCATGTGCCGGCTCTCCACCGGGGCCTCCGGGTGCCGCGCCGGGCCGAACAGCTCCTCCAGCCGGCGGATCGCGCCCCGGTGTGTCTCCCGCTCCACGGGCGACTTGTCGTGTGCCAGCACGGGGACCACCAGCCGCCCGCCGGACGTGTGCCGTACGAGCTCCTCGGCCTGGTCCGCGTACCGGCCCGCGTCGCCGTAGGGCGCCAGGCCCATGATCTTGTACTCGTCCATGCCCGGCAGGAAGCCCAGGTACTGGGTGACGACGCTGTACAGGATGCCGAGGGACGCGGAGACGGGGTACGTCCGGGCGAACCGCAGATCCGGACCGTCGCCGTGCAGCACGGATGTCGCCTCGCTCTCGCCCATGCCGTCCGCCACCAGCACCGTCGCGTCGGCGAACCCGCTGAGGTGGTAGGCGCTGGCGGCGTGGGCCAGGTGGTGCCGGACGCCGGTGAACTTCGACTCCCAGTCCTGGTCCGGATAGTGGGCGCGCAGGACGTCGAGCTGCACCTCCCTGCGGTAGACGTCCTCGAACCAGCGCCGGGCGAGCGCGTCCCGCTCGAAGGCGGGGGACGGCTCGTAGCGGAAGCCGTGCGCCACGACGTCCACGTCGTCCAGGCTCACCCCGGCCGTCCGCAGGCACGCCTCGATCGCGTCCACCGGAAAGGCCCCGGTGCCCTTGTTCCCGTCGTGCCGCTCCTGGGCCGACGCGGCGAGGACGCCGTCCTCGCTCACGAGGGCCGCGGCGGAGTCCAGCCCCTGCACGACCCGCTGCTCCCGCCAGTCCAGGCCGGGCAGCATCTCCTTCTTCACGGACATCGACCGGTCGAGTCCGCTGATACCGAGCACCAGCACGTCAAGCTCCTTCCGTTTCGGTCGGGTCGGTGAGCGCGTCGGTGACGGCCGTGACCCATGGGTCCCGCATGAGCTGGTAGTGGTCGCCGTCCGCCGGGGACACGCGGAGGGACCGGGCGAGCCGCCGCCATCCGTCGATCGCGGCACCGCGCGCCCGCGGCGCACCGTCCCGGGAGACGACGAGACGGACGGGCCCGGCGAACGAGGACGGCCGGTGGCCGGCGAGGCCGGAGAGCATGTCCTGCCAGAACCCCATGAGCGAGGCGACGAGGCCGCCGTCCAGCTCGGCCAGCGCCTCCGGGTCCACCCCGAGGAGTTCCAGCAGCCGCCCCGCGCCGTCCTCGGCCAGCAGGCGCCGCGGCCCCCGCCGCGCCACCTCCGGCCGCAGCCGCTCCAGCCGCTCGGCGTCGGCCCGCGTCTCCCCGCCGTGGTGGGGAGACGCGTCGACGACGACGACGCGCTCGGCGAGGACGCCGAGTTCGGCGAGCCGCACCGCGACCTCGTGGGCGAGCACGCCACCGGCCGACCAGCCGGCGACCACCGGCCGCCGACCGCGCAGCCGTGGCGCCAGCTCCCGGGCGTACCGCCGGGCCGTCGCCGTGAAGTCGGCGGACCGGGTGCCGCCCGTCAGATCGCCCTGCACTCCGAGGACCTCGAAGGAGTCCCGCACCCCGGCGACCAGGTCCAGGTAGCAGAAGAGCGTGCCGCCCAGCGGGTGGACCAGGACGAGCGGCCGGGCGCCGGCACGGCCGCCCATGGCCACGACGCTCCGCTCGCCGCGGGCCGTGGCGAACAGCGCACCCCGGGCGGACTCCAGGAACGCGGCCTGACCCGCCACCGTGGGCGTGCGGTAGAGCTGCCCGAGCGGCACGGGCGTGCCGAAAGCCGCACCCAGCTCGGCGGCCAGCCGGACGGCCAGCAGACTGTGGCCGCCCACCGCGAAGAAGTCGTCGTCCGGCTCCGGCCGCAGGCCCAGCGCGCCCCACACCGCCGCGACCCGCCGTTCCGTCTCGGACCACGCCGGCGCGGCACCGCTCGTCTCGACGGCGCGGGTGTCGGCGTCCTCCCCGGTGCGCAGCGCCCGCCGGTCGAGCTTCCCGCTGGGCGCCAGCGGGAGGGCGTCCACGGGCACGAAGCGGGCCGGGACGGCAGCCGAGGGCAGGCGGGCCGCCGCGTGCTCCCGCAGCTCCCGGCTCCCCACCGGCCGGCCGCCGGCCGTGACGACGTTCGCCACCAGCCGCTCCCCGTCCGGCGCGCGGCCCACGAGCGCGCCGGTCACCGCCGGGTGGGAGCGCAGCACGGCCTCGACCTCCTCGGGCTCCACGCGCTGGCCCAACACCTTGATCTGGTGGTCCGCCCGGCCCAGGAACTCCAGATCGCCCCGCTCGGTGCGGCGCGCCAGGTCGCCCGTCCGGTACAGCCTGGCGCCGGGCGCGCCCCACGGATCCGGCACGAAGCGCTCGGCCGTCGTCCCGGGCCGCCCCAGATAGCCGCGCCCCACTCCGGGCCCGCCGATGTGGAGCTCGCCCACGGAGCCCGGCGGCACCTCGTCGCCGAAGTCGTCCAGCAGGTGCACGCGGACCCCGCGGCAGGGTGTGCCGATGGTCGGCCCGGTGCGGGCGTCCACCCGGGCTACGGTGGCCTCGACCGTCGCCTCGGCCGGACCGTAGGTGTTGAAGGCCCGCAGCCCCGGCCGCGCGGCCAGCCCGCGCCACAGGTCGGGCGGGCACGCCTCGCCGCCGACCGCGAGCAGCCGCGGCGGATGCGGGGCGTCCAGCAGCCCGTGGTCGACCAGTACCTGTGCCTGGGCGGTCGTGATGTCCAGGACGTCCGCCGCGCGCTCCGCGTCGTGCGCCCACTCGACCAGCCGCGCCGGATCGCGCCGCTCCTCGGGGCTCAGCACGCACAGCGTGTGCCCGTCGAGCAGCAGCAGGACCTGGCCGAGGAAGAAGTCGGACACGTAGGCGGAAGTGCCGGTCACGACGCGCAGGGGACGGGCGGGGCCCGGCGCGTCCACGGACCGCGCCCGCTCCCGCAGCGCGCCCGTCGCGTAGTTCGTCAGACCGCCGTGCTCGATCAGCGCGGCCTTGGGCCGCCCGGTGGTGCCGGAGGTGAAGATCGCGTAGGCGAGGTCACGGTGACCGACGGCCGGCAGCCCCCCGGCATCGCCCGCCGCCTGCGTGGCGGAGGCGAGGTCGAGCACACGCGGCGTCCGCGGCCCCCGCGGCACCGCGTGCGGCGCCTCCGTGACGACCAGGGCGGGCCCGGCGTCGTCCAGGAGCTCCCGCAGCCGCCGCTCCGGCAGGTCCGGGTCCAGCGGGACGAACGCCGCCCCCGCCTTCCACACCGCCCACAGGCTGATCACCACCGGGACCCCGGGCCGCAGCAGCAGGCCGACGAGCTCGCCCCGGCGCACCCCCTCGGCGCGCAGCCGGTGGGCGAGGGCGTCGGTCCGGGCGTCCAGCTCGGCGAAGGTCAGCCGCTCCGCACCGTGCTCGACGGCGACCGCCTCGGGCGTCCGGGCCACCTGGCGGCGCAACAGCTCCGGTACCGCGGCCCTCTCCGCCTCGGCGCCCCCGCCGGGGTCCACCGCGCGCCAGGCCGCCAGCCGGGCGCGCTCGGCCCCGCTCAGCAGCGGGGTCTGCCGCAGGTCGGCCCCGGCGTCCTCCGCCATCGCCGCCAGCGCCCGCAGGTGGTAGTCCCGCAGCCGCTCGGCCTGCGCGGCCGAGATCTCCCTGTTGTCGTACTCCAGCTCCATGCGCATGCCGCCCAACACCGGCTCGCGGCTGAAGGTGACGCTGCACGGGAAGTCGGTCAGCGCCACGCCCTCGACCCCGCTCCCCGGGCCCTGGGTGTCCAGGGCACCGGATCGGGCGAGGCCGCCGTACTGCGCGAAGTTGTTGTAGGTGAAGCTGACGTCGACCAGCGGTCCGCCCCCGAGCTCGCGGCGCAGCGCCGCCATCGGATACCTGCGGTGCGGCAGCAGGTCCCGCTCCGCGCGGAAGGCGTCGCGGGCGAGGTCGGCCCAGGTGCCCTCGGGCAGCCGGAGGCGGAGGGGGAGGGTGTTGAGGAACAGGCCGCGCACCTCGGTGCCGTCGGTCTCCTCCAGCCGTCCGTTGGAGGTCAGGCCCGTCACCACGTCCGACCGGCCGGTGACCAGCCCCACCACCCGCAGGTGGGCGGCCAGCACCACGCTCTTGAACGGCACGCCCGCGTGGGCCGCGAACTCCTCCAGCGCGTCGACGACATGCGCCGGGACCGACGCGTACAGGACGCCGTCACCGTCCGGCTCACCGTCGTCCGCCGCACGCCGGGGCAGCCGGACGTCGGGGCGGTCGGCCAGTCGGCCGCGCCAGAAGGCGGCGCTGTCGGCCGAGGCGAGGGCGGCGCGCTCGGCGGCGACGAAGTCCCGGTACGCCGACCGCAGCGGCCGCAGGACGACGTCCTCCCCGTCCAGCAGTGCGCGGTACACCTCCGCGATCTCCGCCAGCGTCGACGCGACACTCCAGCCGTCGAGCATGGCGTGGTGCTCGGTGACGGTCCACTGGAAGGACGTGTCGGACAGCACGTGCAGGGTCATCCGCATCAGCGGAGCCGTCTCCAGGACGAAGGGCGTGGCGTGCTCCCGGCGCACCGTCGCCTCCAGGGCCGCACGCTGCGCGTCCGCGCCCTCGCCCCGCACGTCGACCACCGTCAGCGGCACCTCTGCCTCGGCGTGGACGAGCTGCAGCGGCTCGCCGTAACCCGTCAGCGACAGCGACGTCCGCAGAGCCGGGTGCCGCCGCGCGACCAGCCGCAGCGCCCGCCGGAACGCCGCCTCGTCGAACCGGCCGGACATCGGCAGGCTCTCCACGTTGTGATACGGGTTGCGGTCGGGGTCGCGCTGCATCTCGTAGACCATGCCGACCTGCAGTTCGGCCATCGGGTAGGCGTCGACGACCCCGTCGGGCAGCCGGCCCCGGTCCGCGGCGGAGACCATGGCGAACGGCTGCCGCGGGGGCGGCCATCCCGTGTCCGCCGCCGGCTCGTCCTCCTCGGCGGCCTCGGCCAGCTCCGCCACGGTCGGGGCCGCGAACAACTCCGGCAGCCCGAAGCGGAGCCCGGCGTCCCGGGCGTGGCCGAGGATCTGGATGCTGCGGATGGAGTCGCCGCCGAGGTGGAAGAAGTTGTCGTGGCGGCCNTCGTGGCGGCCGACGCGGTCGACGCCGAGGACCTGGGCCCAGATGTCCGCGAGCGCCTCCTCGCGGCCGGGCAGGGGCGGCTCGTAGGTGGTGGTGAGTTCGGGGCGGTCGCTGGTGGGGGCGGGGAGGGCCCGGCGGTCGAGCTTGCCCTGGGAGGTGAGGGGGAGCGCGTCCAGGGTGACGAAGTGGTGCGGGATCATGTACGGCGGCAGGGCATGGCCCAGGGCCTCGCGGAGCTCGGCGGTGGTGGGCGGGTTGCCGTCGGGGACGAGGTAGGCGACGAGCTCGGTCGTGTCGCCGTGGTCGTCCCGGGCCGTGACGACGGCCTGCCTGATACCGGGCTGTTGACTGAGCTGGGCGTCGATCTCGGCGGTCTCGATGCGGAAGCCGCGGATCTTGACCTGGGAGTCGGCCCGGCCCAGGTACTCCAGCGTGCCGTCGGGCCGCCAGCGGGCGAGGTCGCCGGTGCGGTAGAGGCGGGTGCCGGGCCGGGTGGTGGTGAGGTGGTCGGGGACGAAGCGTTCGGCGGTGAGTTCGGGGCGTCCGGTGTAGCCGCGGGTCACGCCGGGACCGGCGACGTGCAGTTCGCCGGTGACGCCGACGGGGGTGGGCTGTCCGTGCGGGTCCAGAACGTGAGTGGAGAGGTCGGGCAGCGGACGCCCGACGTTGCTGTGCTCGGCGCCGAGCTGCCGGGGATCGACGTTCTGGGAGGTGACATGCACGGTGGTTTCGGTGATGCCGTACATGTTGATGAGGGTGGGGTGGGTGTGGCCGTGGCGTTGGGTCCAGCGTTGGGTGGAGGGGAGGTCGAGGGCTTCGCCGCCGAAGATGATGGCGCGGAGGGTGTGGTGGCCGCCGTGGTGTGCGTCGGTGGCTTCGTATTGGCGGAAGGCGGTGGGGGTTTGGCTGAGGATGGTGACGTTGTGGTTGTGGGTGAGGGTGTGGAAGGCGTGGGTGTCGCGGCTGGTGTGGTGGGGGACGACGATGAGGTGTGCGCCGGTGGTGAGGGCGCCCCACATCTCCCAGACGGAGAAGTCGAAGGCGTAGCTGTGGAAGAGGGTCCACACGTCCTCGGGGCCGAAGGTGAGGCGTTGTTGGACGGCTGTGAGGAGTCGGGTGACGTTGGCGTGGGTGACGGTGGTGCCCTTGGGGTGTCCGGTGGAGCCGGAGGTGAAGATGACGTAGCAGGCGTGCTCGGGTCCCACGTCCTGGGGCGGGGTGATGTTGTCGAGGTCGAGCGGTTGGGTGAAGGCGGGTTGGCTGACGTCGATGGTGGTCCAGGGGCCTTCGGGCACGGTGTCGCGGGTGGGCTCGTGTACGAGGAGGAGGGGGGTGTGGGTTTCGGTGAGCATGTGGTGCATGCGGTCGGTGGGGAAGGCGGTGTCGAGGGGGACGTAGACGCCGCCGGCGAGCATGATGCCGAGGGTGGTCGTGACCGTCTCCAGGGAGCGTTCGACGCACACGCCCACGCANACACGCCCACGCATGTTTCGGGTCCGACGCCGTGTGCGGTGAGGGTTTCGGCGATGCGGGCGGCCCGGCCCGCCAGTTCGGCGTAGGTGAGGGATGTGTTGTCGTGGGTGAGGGCGGTGGCGTGGGGGGTTTCGCGGGCTCGTTGGAGGACGAGTTCGTGGATGGTGGTGACGGGGAGGTTCTGGCCGTCTCCGGACCAGTGGTGGAGGAGTTGGCGTTCGGTGGGGCTGAGGAGGTTGTCGTGGCCGTGGTCGGCGGTCGGGTCGGCGACCATGGCCTCCAGGGCCCGCACGTAGTAGTCCCGCAACAACGCCACCTGGTCCTCGACCAGGACCCCGAGGTGGTAGTCGAGGCTCAGCAGGAGGCGCGTCGAGTAGGGGTTGCGGATGACGCCCACGCTGAGGGGGAAGTTGGTCGGCTCGGCCCGCAGCGTGCTGAAGCTGTCGATCTTGCCGTCCACGATCTCCAGGCGCCCGCTGCCGAACTCGTCGGTCAGCACGTGGAAGTGGTTGTAGACGAAGCTCGTCTCGAAGAGGGGCTCTCCGCCGAGCGTGCGCTGCAGGGCGCCGAGGGGGTACCTGCGGTGGGGGAGCATCTCCTGCTCGGCGTCGAAGACGGCCCGCACCAGCTCCTCCCAGCTGCCCTCCGGCAGCCGCAGCCGGAACGGCAGCGTGTTGAGGAACAGGCCCCGCACCTCGGTGGCACCGGTCTCCTCCAGCCGCCCGTTGGACGACAACCCGGCGATCACGTCCACATCGCCGGTGACGAGGCTCATCACCCGCAGGTGGGCGGCCAGGAGTACCGATTTCAGCGGCACGCCGCAGCGCAGAGCGAGGTCCAGCAGGGCGTCGCAGAGGTGGGCCGGGAGCAGCGTCTCGATCGCGCCGTGCATCTCCGCCTCGTGGACGACGCGCCACTCGTCCTCCCGCTCGGGGACGGAGAGCCGCTCGTCCACCTCGGTCGTCCAGCGGGGGAGCAGGCTGTCCGGGCGGTCCGCGACGCGGTCCAGCCAGAACCTCTCGCTCTCCGCCGAGCGCAGGACCGCGCGCTCGGCGGCGATGAAGTCGCGGTAGGCGGACTCGGGAGGAGCGAGGGTCTCGGGTTCCTCACCAGCCACGAGCTGCTGGTAGAGCCCGGTGATCTCGGCCAGCGTGGAGTGGAGGCTCCAGCCGTCGAAGATGGCGTGGTGCTCGGTCACCGTCCACTGGAAGGCGTCCTCGCTCAGCCGGTGGATGCCGAATCGCAGCAGTGGCGGCCGGGAGTGGTCGAAGCCGTTGGCGCGCTCGGCGGCGACGTACGCGGCGATCGCGGCCTCCTGGCCCGCGGGGTCGAGGTCCCGCACGTCGGCGACGCGGCACGGCATCTCGGCGGTCCGGTGCACGAGCTGGATGGGTTCGCTGTATCCGCTGAGTTCGAGTGAGGTCCGCAGGATGGCGTGCCGGGCGACGACCATCTCCAGGGCCCGTCTGAAGGCGGCCTCGTCGAACCGCCCGCTGATCCGCATGCTGTCGACGTTGTGGTAGGGCCGACGCTCGGGGTCCAGCTCCATCTCGTAGACCATGCCGACCTGGAGCTCCGCCATCGGGTAGGCGTCGACGACGCCTTCGGGGAGCCGGGCCCGGTCCGCGGCGGAGATCATGGAGAACGGCTCCCGGTCCCGGGCCGCGCCCTCGCTGTCGGTGCTGTGCGCGACCTCGGCCAGCCCGGCCAGGGTCGGGGTGCGGAAGAGGTCCTGCAGCTGGAAGCCGATGCCCTGGTTGCGGGCCTGTCCCAGCACCTGGATGCTGCGGATGGAGTCGCCGCCGAGGTGGAAGAAGTTGTCGTGGCGGCCNTCGTGGCGGCCGACGCGGTCGACGCCGAGGACCTGGGCCCAGATGTCCGCGAGCACCTCCTCGTGGCCGGGCAGGGGCGGCTCGAACTCGGCCCCGAGTTCGGGGCGTTCACCGGAGGGGGCGGGCAGGGCCCGGCGGTCGAGCTTGCCCTGCGGGGTCAGCGGCAGCGCGTCGAGGAAGACGAGGTTGCGGGGCACCATGTAGGGCGGCAGATCGGCGCTGAGCGCTTCGCGCAGCGCGCCGGCGGAGGGCGGGTCGCTGTCGGGGACGAGGTAGCCGACGAGGTCGGCCTGTCCGCCGAGGTCGTCCCGTACCACGGCGACGGCCTGGCGGATGCCGGGCTGCCGGCTGAGCTGGGCCTCGACCTCGCCCAGTTCGATGCGGAAGCCGCGGATCTTGACCTGGCTGTCGGCCCGGCCCAGGTACTCCAGCCTGCCGTCGGCCCGCCAGCGGGCGAGGTCGCCGCTGCGGTAGAGGCGGGCGCCCGGCCGGTCGCCGAGGTGGTCGGGGACGAAGCGCTGGGCGGTCAGCTCGGGGCGCCCGGTGTAGCAGCGGGTCACGCCGGGACCGCCGACGTACAGTTCGCCGGTGACGCCGAGGGGCGCGGGCCGGCCGTGGGCATCGAGCACGTGCAGCCGCAGGTCGGGCAGGGCCCGCCCGATCAGGCTGAACACGCCGTCGAGGTGCTCCTCGGTCACCTCCGTGTAGGTGACGTGCACGGTGGTCTCGGTGATGCCGTACAGGTTGACGAGCAGGGGCTCGGCGTATCCGCGGCGGCTTCCCCAGCGGCGTACGGAGGGGCGGTCGAGGGCCTCGCCGGCGAACAGGACGGCGCGCAGCCGGAGCGCGTCACCCCGTTCGGCGTCCACGGCCTCGAACTGGCGGAAGGCCGAGGGGGTCTGGCTCAGCATGGTCACGCCGGTGTCCCGGACGAGGGTGTAGAAGGCGTCGGTGTCCCGGCTGACGAGGTACGGCACGACGACGAGCCGTCCACCGGTGGTGAGGGCGCCCCACATCTCCATCACGGACACGTCGAACGCGAAGCTGTGGAAGAGGGACCACGTGTCCTCGGGCCCGAAGGCCAGGCGCTGCTGGACGGCTGAGAAGAGCCGGGTGACGTTGGCGTGGGTGACGGTGGTGCCCTTGGGACGCCCGGTGGAGCCGGAGGTGAAGATGACGTAGCAGGCGTGCTCGGGCCCCACCCCCTCCGGCGGGGTGACGGCGTCGAGGCCGAGGGGCTGGGCGAACGTGCGGTCGCTGACGTCGATGACGGACCAGGGCCCCTGCGGCACGGTGTCACGGGTGGGCCCGTGCACGAGGAGGACCGGGGCGTGGGCCTCGGTGAGCATGTGGTGCATGCGGTCGGTGGGGAAGGCGGTGTCCAGGGGGACGTAGACGCCGCCGGCGAGCATGACGCCGAGGGTGGTCGTGACCGTCTCCAGGGAGCGTTCGACGCACACGCCCACGCANACACGCCCACGCATGTTTCGGGTCCGACGCCGTGTGCGGTGAGGGTTTCGGCGACGCGCGCGGCCCGGCCCACCAGCTCGGCGTAGGTCAGGGACTCCTCCCCGCAGACGACGGCCACGGCCTGGGGCGTCTCGACCGCCCGGCGCAGAACGAGCTCGTGGATCGTCGCCACCGGCAGGTCCAGGCCGTCACCCGCCCACTCCCGCACCAGCTCCCGCTCGGCGGTGGTGGCCAGCCCCAGGTGGCTGATCGGCTCGTCCGGCGCGGCGGTCACCTGGCCGAGCAGCACCCGCCAGTGGTCGACGAGGGTCTGGACGGTGTCGGCGTCGAACAGGTCCGTCGCGTACTCCACCTGGAGCAGCAGGCTGTCGGAGCGGCGGTACAGGGTCCAGGTGAGGTCGAACTTGGCGGTGTCCGTGGGCACCATGTGCCGCTCGACGGTGAGCCCGTCGCCGGGAGCGCCGAAGGCCGTGTCGTGCTCGTCCTCGTGGAAGGCGAACAGCGTCTGCACCACGGGGTTGTGGCTCAGCGACCGCTCCGGGTGCAGATGGCTGACGGCGAGGTCGAAGGGCGCGCGGCTGCGGCCCATCGCGTCCAGCAGCGAGGTGCGCGAGCGGGTCACGAGCTCCCGGAAGGACGGGTCGTCCGCGACGTCGACGCGGAGCACGAGCGTGTCCACGAAGAAGCCGACGAGCTCGTGCAGCCTGGCGTTGTCGCGGCCGGCCACCGGCGAGCCGACGACGATGTCCCCGGCGCCCGAGTGCCGTGCGGCCAGGGTCTGGAAGGCGGCGAGCAGCACCGTGTAGAGGCTGACGTTCTCCTGGGCGGCGAAGTCCTCCAGCGCCGCGAGGGAGACACCGTCGAGCGGGAAGTCGACGGTCCTGCCGCGGTAGGTCTGCTCTGCGGGGCGGGGCCGGTCGATGCCCAGGTCGAGGACGGCGGGGGCGCCCTCCAGCGCCTCGGTCCAGCGGGCCAGGGCCGCCTCCACGCGCGGGTCGCCCAGCATCTCGGACTGCCACAGCGCGTAGTCCGCGTACTGGACGGGCAGCGGCTCGCCGCCCGGTCCGTCCCCGCGGTAGGCCGCGTCGAGCTGCCGCTGGAACAGGTTCAGGGACCAGCCGTCGCAGGCGATGTGGTGGAACGTGAGGTGCAGCCAGTGCTCGTCCTCGGCCAGCCGGTACAGCGTCATGCGCAGCATCGGGTCCTTGGCCAGGTCGAACGGGAGCCGCGCGTCGGCCTCGACGGCCGCCGTGGCGCGTTCCTCGGCCTCGGCGGGGGCGAGGTCGCTCAGCTCCACCAGGGGGCAGTGCGGCTCGCGGACGTCGAGCAGGTGCTGCTGCGGCTCCCCGTCGGCGTCCTCCTCGAACACCGTGTACAGGGCCTCGTGCCGGGCGGCGACGGACGTCACGGCCCGCACGAGCCGGTCGGCGTCCAGCCTTCCGCTGAAGCGCAGGGTCAACGGCACGTTGTAGACGGCGTTCTCACCGAGCCAACGGTCCAGGAACCACAGCCGTCGCTGTCCGAAGGAGAGGGGGCCGCGCTCGGCGGGACGCGCCCGCAGCCTCCTGCGCGTGGCGGGCGCCGTCGCCGTGCCCGTCGTGCCGTGTCCTGCCGTCGTGCGGTTGCCGTCCATGCTGACGCCCTTCTCACCCGTCCCGTGCGGTCTGCAGGAAATCGCCGAGGTGCAGCGCGGTGCTTCTGCGCGGCAGACCGGAGGTTCCGGTCGCCGGTCAGCTTGCCGCCGGGGGCCGGGCGCGGGCATGGGTAGGCCGCCCCCGCATTCGCGCGGGGACGGCCCGGTGGGTGGGTAGGCGTCAGGCCCCGGTGGCGGTCGGCTCGGCGGCCAGCGCCGTGCAGGCGTAGTCCGACAGCTGCAGCCGGTCGGTACAGCCTGACTTCGTGAACAGGCTCGCGATGTGCTTCTCGACGGTGCGCGGCGAGACGTGCAGCCGCTCGGCGATGGCCTTGTTCGTGAGACGGTTCGGCAGCAGTTCGAGCACCTCGAACTCGCGGACCGTCACGCCGAGCGCCCGCAGGGGAGCGGGCACCCGGTCGGTTCCGGCGCGGCGCTGCTGCACCGGGGCGCCGACAGCCCGCAGCAGGGCCCGGCAGGCTCCGGCGACCGCGGGCACGGAGGTGCCGTGGAAGTGCTCCTCCGCCCGGCGCAGCCACTCCACGGGCTCACCCCAGCCGTCCCGGTGGGCCGCCTCGGCGACGAGACGCAGCCCCAGGTGCCGGGCCGTCGGGTAGTCCCGCGCCGCGAGCGCGGACCGGGCGACGGCGTCATCCGCCTCCCGCGGCCGGCCGGCCCGGCCGTGCAGCACGGCCTCGGCCAGGAGGACGAACTGCTGGTTCCACCGCATGGTCGCCGGGGCGCTGGCGGCGGCCCGGCCGAGCCGTCCCTCGTCCAGCGTGCCGTCGAGCACCCGCAGCAGCAGGTGCAGGCCGTGGGCCCCGGCCAGGTAGAACGTTGTCGGGTACCGCTCCTCGGCCGTCACCACGTCCGTCAGATGACCGCGTGCCGTCGTACCGTCCTCCTCCAGCAGGGCGCAGACCCCGCGCGCGAGGCCGAGGGCCAGGCTCTGCTCGTGCGGGCGGTCGCCACCGCAGGAGTCGAACGCCGCCAGCGCCTCCTCCATCTCCGCGCGCCGACCCTGATGGGCGGCGAGCGTGGCCCGGGCGACCTGCAGATACCGCTCGACCGTGACCAGCCGCATCCGGCGCGCCGTGGCCAGCGAGGCCGCCAGCAGCTCGGCCGCCCGGTCGAACTCGCCGCGCAGGATGGTGTCCATGACGATCGTCGCGGACATGTTCTCGGCCAGCGTGATGCCGCCGACGTTGAGCGCGGCGCTGCGCGCGCTCTGGAGTACCGCGACGTTGCCGTCCCGCAGCCAGGCCACCCCGGCCGCGCCGATCATGGCGTAGGCGCGCCAGATCGGGATGCCGTGCCGCGTGGCGACGTCGAGCGCGCGCTCGAAGCAGTGGTGGGCGTGGCCGAGGTCGCGCTCGCGTGACACGAGTCCGATGAGGTGCCAGGCCTGGCACAGGGCGACGGGGTCGGTGACCTGGTCGGCGGCCTCGACCAGCCCGCGCGCCAGCTCCTCGGCCTGCTGGACGCGTTCGCGGCCCGTCCCCTCCAGCGTCAGATAGGCCGCGACCGCGTCGACCGGGGCGGTGACGTCGACCCCGGCGCCCGGCGGCAGCAGCGCGCGGGCCAGCGCCACCTGACGGTCGCCGTCGGCGTGCCGCCCGGTGATGCAGGCGGCCCACGCCAGCCGCACGTGCAGCGCCACGCGCCGCTGCGGGGCCATTCCGGCGAGCTCGTCGGCGAGGAGCTGCGACTTCTCGTGGACGCCGGCCCAGTTGCCCGACTCCGCCAGCAGGTGCAGCAGCGTCTCCAGCACCTCGGCGCGGGCCCTCGTCTCGCCGTGCTCGGCGAACAGCTCCTCCGCCTGCGCGAGCAGGCTCCTCGCCGTGCCGACGGCCCCCCGGTCCAGGGCGCGTTCGCCCGCCTCGTGGAACAGGGCGGCGGCGCGCACCGGTTCCCCGGCCCGCAACCACAGCTTCGCGGCGAGCTGGCACCAGCTCCGGGGCAGCCCGGGATGCACGGCGTCGGCGGCCTCCGCCGCCCGCCGGGACAGGTGGGCGCGCTCGGCGGGCGTCAGGCCGCCCAGCAGGGCGTCGGCCGTCAACGGGTGGTGGAAGGAGTACCAGTCGGGGCCGCGCTCGTCCGGCGTGACGAGCTGCGCCTCGACGCCCGCCTGCAGGTGCTCCAGCAGGGTGTGGTCGTCCAGCCCCGTGACCTCCTGCACGATGGTGAGGGGGAACCGGTGCCCCAGCACCGAGGCGACGGAGAACAGGTGTCTGCCCACCGGGCCGAGCCGGTCGACCCGGTCCAGGACGCTGCGGGTCAGCGTGGCGGGCAGCGCCGTCGCCGCGTCGCCGATGAACCGCCAGCCGCCGCTGTCACAGGCGAGCCGACCGCTGCTGACCAGCCCGTTCAACAGCTCCTCGATCACCAGTGGGACCCCGGCGCTGTCCCGCCAGAGCTGCTCGACGACGGCCTCGTGGACCTCCTCGGCCCCGGCGCTCAGGCAGCTGGCCACGAAGGCCCGCATCGCCTCCCGTCCGAGGCGGTGCAGTTCGACGATGCGGCCGCTCTGCCGCTGCGCCACCGCGTGCACCACGTCCAGTGCCGCACTCGGTTCGGAGCGCACCGTGCACAGCAGGACCGTCGGTTCCGAGCGCAGGTTGTCCGACAGGTACTCCACGACGGCCAGCGTCTCGGCGTCCGCGTCCTGCAGGTCCTCCAGGAAGAGCAGGCATCCCGACTCCCGGCCGGCGACGGCGGTCAGCCGCAGCACGGCCTCCGCCAGCACCACGAGCGAGTCGCCGTGGGTCCGGGTGACGGCCCCGGTGTCCCACTCCGGCACCAGGCGCCCCAGGACCGACCGGTACGGGCCGAGCGTCTCCTCGTCGAAGGGAACCCCCTTGCGCACGAGGGACATCAGCGCCTCGGTCAGCGGCCGGAACGGCACGCTCGGCCCCGTCGTGCTCGCACGGCCCCGCAGCACCGTCATACCGGCGTCGACGGCCTTGCCCACCACCTCGGCGGCCAGGCGTGACTTGCCGACCCCGGCCTCACCCCGCAGGAAGAGGCACGCACCGCTGCCGCTCCGCACGTCGTCGAGCGTGCCGGAGAGCTGCTCGAGCTCCGCGTCACGCCCTACAAGCAACGAAGCACGTGTTCGCATGGCCACACCTTAGTTCGACGTTCCTCCCCGCTGCCAGGATGACGCCGCCGTCCCAGGTCACGTACCGGCCACACCCCGAGTGGGTCGGCTCCACGGGAATCTGGGGGACCGTTACCCATGCGGGGACCGCCTCCGCGGTGCTTGGATCGTCACCGTGACAGAGCTGACCGCGACCGCCGAGAGGCGGACCGTCATCACGTCGCCGCCCGACGAGGCGGTGGCCCGGCGGCTGCGCGTACTCGCCGAGCAGCCCCCCCACGTCGACGAGGCGGCCGTGGGACACGACGTCGAGGCGCTGGCCGTGCCCCTGCTGCCCCTGGTGCGTGCCGCCGTCGCCGAGGTGCGGGAGGCCGCCTGGGGCCTGGGCCGCCGCGCCAGGATCGACGCCGACGCCGTGGCCGCGGGAGCCGGAGCGGAACTCACCGGCCGGCTCGCCCGGCTGACGGCCCGCACGATGGTCGTGGAGCTGCACCGCGCCCGCCGGGAGCAGCGGCTCACCGGACGGACGAGCCGGGAGCGCTTCGTCGACTTCGTCCGCTCGATGTCCCGACCCGGCGCGCTGACCGACCTGTTCGCCACCCACCCCGTGCTCGCCGGCCTGGTGACCCAGGCCACCGACCAGACCACGGCCGCCTACGCCGAACTGCTGCGCCGCCTGACCGCCGACCGGCACGCCCTCGCGGCCCGGCTGCTGCCCGGCGAGCCCAGCCCGCTGATCCTCGTCGAACGCGGCCTCGGCGACCGGCACCGCGGCGGCCGGTCCGTCAGCCGCCTGCACTTCGCCGACGGCCGGTCCGTGGTGTACAAGCCGCGCTCGCTCGACCTGCACGTCCACTTCACGGCGCTGCTGCGCTGGTTCAACGGCCGGGTGCCCCAGCTGGGTCTGCGGGCCCCGGAGTGCCTGCCCGGAGACGGCTACGGGTGGATGGAGTTCATCGAGCACACCCCCTGCGCCGAAATGGCCGGATTCGATGTCTTCTACCGCCGTCAGGGAGCCCTCCTCGCCCTGCTCTTCGCGGTCAACGCCACCGACATCCACCACGAGAACATCGTCGCCGCCGGCGACCAGCCCGTCCTCGTGGACATCGAGACGCTCTTCCAGCCGGTGTTCACCCCCGTCGCGACGACCGGCTCCTGCCCGGCCGCCGGAGCCCTCGCCGCGTCGGTGGAGCGCACGGCTCTGCTCCCCCGCATGATCTTCGGCGAGCACGGCGCGCTCGACATCTCCGGGATGGGCGGCGACAAGAACTCCCTCCTGCCCCGGGACACCGTCGCCTGGGCCGACGCCGGGACCGACACGATGCACCTGGTCCGGCGCACGGCGCTGTTCCCCGGCAGCGCCAACCGCCCACGCGTCGGCGACCGCTACGCCGACCCGGCCCAGCACACGGCGTCCTTCCTCGGCGGCTTCCGCGCGGCCTACGGGGCCCTTGCCGCCCACCGGTCCGAACTCCTCGGCAGCGACGGGCTGCTGCGGGCATTCGCCGACGACGACGCGCGCGTCCTGCTGCGGAACACCCAGGTCTACGCCAAGCTGCTCGACGAGGCCACCCACCCGGACGTGCTGCACGACGCGGCCGACCGCGCGGAACTCTTCGCCCGGCTGCACGAGGAGCCGCTGCCGCCGCCCCTGACGCAGCTGACCGATCAGGAGATCGCCGAGCTGGGGAACGACGACGTCCCCGTCTTCCACAGCCGCCCCGGCGACACCGACCTGCACGCCTTTGGCGGCCGTGTGCTGCGGAACGCGCTGGACGCCAGCGGCCTCGACCAGGCCGCGGCGAAGATCGGCGCCCTCGGCGAAGTGGACCGCCAGACCCAGGAGTGGCTGATCACCGCCACCCTCGCCAGCCGCAACGCACCCGTCGAGCACCGCTCCCGGCCGCCCGCCCCCTGCCGTCCCCCGGCGGAGGAGGCCGACCCGCAGCGCTTCCTCACCGCCGCCCGGGCCCTGGCCGACAGTCTGGTCGCCCGCGCCGCCGTCGACGGCTCCCGCGCCAACTGGCTCGGCCTGGAGGCTCTGGACGAGCTGTACTGGAAGGTCATGCCGATGGGCGCGGGCCTGGCCACCGGCTACAGCGGGGTCGCGCTCTTCCTCGCCGAGCTCGGCCGGCTCACCGGCACCGACCGCTACAGCGAGCTCGCCGCCCGGGCCGTGCGCCCCCTGCCCGGCCTCGTCGAGCGGTTCGCCGCCGACCCGGAGCTGGCCCGCGCCGTCGGCTGCGGTGCCTTCGCCGGCGTGGGCGGCATCACCTACGTCCTGGCCCGCCTGTCCACCCTCCTGGACGACGCCGGGCTGCGCGGCGCCCTTGGCCACGCCGTCGCCGCGACGGGGCTGGCCGCCGACCCCGAGGGCCCCCTCGCCCTGCACGACGGCCTCGCCGGCGGCGTGGTCGCGCTGCTCGCCGTCCACGCCGAGACCGGCTCTGCCACCGCCCGCGGGACGGCGCTGCGGCTGGGGGACTCCCTGACCGACCGGCTGCGCGGCACCGCGCCCGCCGACGACACCGGGTTCCTCTTCGGCTCGGCCGGGGCGGCCTGGGCGCTGCTGCGCCTGGCGGAGACCTGCGACGCCCCCGCGGCGGCGGAGGTCGGCCGGGCGACGGCCCTGCGCGGCGGCCCCATCGGCCTGCCCGCCGACGGGGACGACGTCGGCTGGTGCTCCGGCCTCGCCGGGCGGCTCGCCCTGTGGTCCCACCCGCTGCTGGCCCCCCGGAACCCCGGCGTCGTCGAGGCGGCCCTGACCGCCCTGCGGGAGACGGGCCCCCTGCGCGACTCGACACTGTGCCACGGTGAGACGGGCGTCCTCAGCGGCATCGCCGCCGCCGCGGCCACGGGCCGCCCCGAGGCCGCCGCCCTCCTCGAACGCCGCTGCCAGCTCCTGCTCGGGGCGCTCGAACACCAGGGCCCCCGCTGCGGTACCCCGGCCGCCGTGCCGACTCCGGGACTCCTGACCGGGCTGGCCGGCATCGGGTACGCACTCCTCCGCCACGGCTTCCCCGAGCACGTCCCCCCGCTCCCCCCGCTGGGGGCGCGCCGGGCGGCCACGGTCTGAGCCGCCCGCGCACGACCAGGCCCGACACACGGCCGGGACAGCCGTTCCGGTCCGGCAACGACAGAAGGAGAGAACCTTGTCCACGGAGAGCAGCGTCCACACCGCCCGCATCCCTTCGGCCACCGAGGACGGCGTCGCACGCCCTGCGGGCAGCCTCAGGCCCTTCTCCCGCACCCCGGTCGGAGCCCGTGCCGCCGCGCTGGCCGGCTACTCACCCAGACGGCCCGACGAGGCGACCTTCGTCGGTGCGATCACCTCGGTCAGCGAACCGAACTGAGGCGGCGCTCACTCCCAGCGGAAGAAGCGTGCGGCGGCGGTCAGGGCGACCGCCGCCCACGCGGTGAGGATGCCGAGGTCACCCCAGGGAACGCCGGCGCCGTGCTGGAGGACGTCGCGCAGGCCGTCCGAGAGCGCGGTCACGGGCAGCACGTCCAGCACGCCCTGCGCCGCCTCGGGGAACCGCTCCAGCGGCACGACCACCCCGCCGCCGAGCAGCAGCAGGACGAACACGAGGTTCGCCGCCGCGAGCGTCGCCTCCGCCCGCAGCGTGCCGGCCATCAGCAGCCCGAGGCCGCTGAACGCCGCCGTGCCGACGACGAGCAGCAGCGCCACGACGGCCCAGTTGCCCTGCGGCGACCAGCCGAGCCCGAGGGCCACCGCGCTCAGCAGGGCCACCTGGAGCAGCTCCACGCCCACGACGGCGAGGGTCTTCGCCGTCAGCAAACCCCAGCGGGGGAGTGGCGAGGCACCGAGCCGCTTGAGCACGCCGTAGCGGCGCTCGAAGCCCGTCGCGATCGCCTGCCCGGTGAAGGCCGTGGAGAGGACGGCGAGCGCGAGCACACCCGGTGCGACGAAGTCGACCCGCTCGCCGCCGTCGACGGGCAGCTCCACCACGTCCACCGCGCTGAACAGCACGAGCAGCAGCGTCGGGATGACCACGGTGAGCAGCAACTGCTCACCGTGGCGCAGCATCATGCGCAGCTCCAGGGCTGCCTGCGCGGCGACCATCCGCCCGGCGGGCGCCGCTTTGGGCGCCGGTGCGTAGGCCCCGTTCACGAGCGCAGCTCCTTACCGGTCAGATCCAAGAAAACGTCCTCCAGGGTGCGGCGCTCGACGGCGATGCGGTCGGGCAGGACGCCGTTCTGCGCGCACCAGGAGGTGACCGTCGCGATGAGCTGGGGGTCCACGGTGCCCTGGATGCGGTACGCGCCGGGCGTCACCTCGACGGCGGCGCTCTCCGGGGGCAGCGCCTTGAGCAGCGAGCCGAGGTCGAGGCCGGGCCTGCCGCTGAAACGCAGGCTGTTCTCGGCGCCGCCGCGGCACAGCTCCTCGGGCGTGCCGTGGGCGATGACCTGGCCGGCGTCGATGATCGTCACGGCGTCGGCCAGTTCCTCGGCCTCGTCCATGAAGTGCGTGGTGAGCACGCAGCCCACGCCGTCGGCGCGCAGCTCGCGCACCAGGTCCCAGGTGGCGCGGCGGGCCTGCGGGTCGAGGCCCGCGGTCGGCTCGTCGAGGAAGACCAGTTCGGGACGGCCGACGACGGCCATGGCCAGGGCGAGCCGCTGTTGCTGGCCGCCGGAGAGCCGCCGGTAGGGGGTGCGCCCGCAGGAGCCGAGGCCCAGCCGCTCGACCAGCGCCGCCACGTCCAGCGGGTGGGCGTGCAGGGCGGCCATGTGGCGCAGCATCTCCTCGGCCCGCACCCCGGGGTAGACGCCGCCGCTCTGGAGCATCACCCCGATCCGGGGCCGCAGTGCCGCGCCGTCCGCGACGGGGTCCAGACCGAGGACCCGCACCTCGCCGGCGTCCGGCCGGCGGTAGCCCTCGCAGATCTCGACGGTGGTCGTCTTCCCCGCGCCGTTCGGCCCGAGGACCGCCATGACGGTGCCGTGCTCGACGGTGAGGTCCACGCCGTCCACGGCCGTCGTCCGGCCGTACCGTTTGACCAGCCCCGCGACCTCGACGGCCGCCTTCTCGTGCATACCGGCCAGTCTAGGAACCCCCGCCCGCGGCTCGGGCCCCGGGTGTCCGCGCCGTCGGCGGGGCGGCGCGGGTAAGGCTTGCCTTACGTGATGCAGCCCATTGCCGCAGGTCACAGACCAGGCTTGCCCGGCTTCGCGGAATTACGCAACAATGGCGTTGTGAAAAACACGGGAGACGCACGCACGACGCGGGAGCCGCTGGTGGCCCCCGCGGTTTCGGGTGTGCACGTCGCGCTGGACGAACAGCACGGCACCCGTAATCGCGTGGCGCGGTCCATTCTCGACCACGGCCCGTCCACCGCGGCGGAGCTGGCCGAGCGTCTGGAGCTGACGCAGGCGGCCGTCCGCCGCCATCTGGACACCCTGGTGTCGGAGGGCACCGTCGAGGCCCGCGCCCAGCGGGTCTACGGCAGCCGGGGCCGCGGCCGTCCGGCCAAGGTCTTCGCGCTCACCGACTGCGGCCGGGACGCCTTCGACCAGGCCTACGACGAGCTCGCCGTCGACGCCATGCGCTGGATAGCGCGGATGGCCGGCGGCGGGGAGAAGGGCGAGGCCGCCGTCGCGGCGTTCGCCCGGGCCCGGGCGAACGCCCAGGCCGACCGCTATCGCGAGCGGCTGGCGGGCTCCGCGCCCGAGGACCGCACGCGTGTGCTGGCCGAGGCGCTGTCGGAGGACGGGTACGCTGCTACCGCACGCAGCGCTCCGGCTCCGGCCGAGGGCACTCCCGGGCGCGGCCCCGGGGGTGAGCAGCTCTGCCAGCACCACTGCCCGGTGGCGCACGCCGCCGAGCGGTTCCCGCAGCTGTGCGAGGCGGAGACCGAGGTCTTCTCCCGCCTGCTCGGCACCCACGTGCAGCGCCTGGCCACCATCGCGCACGGCGACGGGGTGTGCACCACCTTCGTCCCGCGAGCAGACGGGCCCGCGCTGACCTCAGAGAACACCGCAAACGCAACTGCTTCTGCAAGCACCGCCGGGAGGAACCCCGCATGACGCTCCCCACGGAGACTGCCCACCCCGAGCTGGAGGGTCTGGGCAACTACGAGTACGGCTGGGCCGACAGCGACGCGGCCGGAGCCGCGGCCAAGCGCGGCCTGTCCGAGGAGGTCGTGCGCGACATCTCCGCGAAGAAGTCCGAGCCGGAGTGGATGCTCAAGCTCCGTCTGAAGGGCCTGAAGCTCTTCGAGAAGAAGCCCATGCCGAACTGGGGCTCGGACCTGTCGGGCATCGACTTCGACAACATCAAGTACTTCGTGCGGTCCACCGAGAAGCAGGCCCAGTCCTGGGAGGACCTGCCGGAGGACATCAAGAACACCTACGACAAGCTGGGCATCCCGGAGGCCGAGAAGCAGCGCCTCGTCGCCGGCGTCGCCGCGCAGTACGAGTCGGAGGTCGTCTACCACCAGATCCGCGAGGACCTGGAGGCGCAGGGCGTCCTGTTCCTGGACACCGACACCGCGCTGCGCGAGCACCCGGAGATCTTCCAGGAGCACTTCGGCACGGTCATCCCGGCCGGTGACAACAAGTTCGCCGCGCTGAACACGGCCGTGTGGTCGGGTGGCTCCTTCATCTACGTGCCGCCGGGCGTGCACGTCGACATCCCGCTGCAGGCCTACTTCCGGATCAACACCGAGAACATGGGCCAGTTCGAGCGGACGCTGATCATCGTCGACGAGAACGCCTACGTGCACTACGTCGAGGGCTGCACCGCGCCGATCTACAACTCCGACTCGCTGCACTCGGCCGTCGTGGAGATCATCGTCAAGAAGGGCGGCCGCTGCCGCTACACGACGATCCAGAACTGGTCGAACAACGTCTACAACCTGGTGACCAAGCGCGCCGTGGCCTACGAGGGCGCGACCATGGAGTGGGTCGACGGCAACCTGGGCTCCAAGGTCACGATGAAGTACCCGGCCGTCTACCTGATGGGCGAGCACGCCAAGGGCGAAACGCTGTCCGTCGCCTTCGCCGGCGAGGGCCAGCACCAGGACGCCGGGGCCAAGATGGTCCACATGGCGCCGAACACCTCCTCCAACATCGTCTCCAAGTCGGTGGCCCGGAGCGGTGGCCGCACCTCCTACCGCGGTCTGATCGAGATCGCCGAGGGTGCGGAGAACTCCAAGTCCAACGTGCTGTGCGACGCGCTGCTGGTGGACACGATCTCCCGTTCCGACACCTACCCCTACGTCGACGTCCGCGAGGACGACGTGACGATGGGCCACGAGGCGACGGTCTCGAAGGTCAGCGACGACCAGCTCTTCTACCTGATGAGCCGGGGCATGGCCGAGGACGAGGCCATGGCGATGATCGTGCGCGGCTTCGTCGAGCCGATCGCCAAGGAGCTGCCCATGGAGTACGCCCTGGAGCTGAACCGGCTGATCGAGCTGCAGATGGAGGGCGCGGTCGGCTGACGCCGCCCCCTCCGGCAACCCCGCGACGTGAGCGAGCCGGAGGGCGCTCCGGTGTCGAGGGAAGAGCGCGCGGAGGGCCCGAGGGAACGAGGGCCCGAGCACGGTCGACCGTCGACACCGGGCCAAGCGCCCGAGGCGAGCGAACACATTTGAGAGCAGAAAGCGAGCAGTACGACAGCCATGGCTGACGCCCAGACAAACCCGGCGGGCAACACCGCCATCGCGGTGGCCGCCGAGTCCACCGTCGCCACCCGGATGAGCGCACCGCCCTCGTTCGACGTGGCGGACTTCCCCGTGCCGCACGGCCGCGAGGAGGAGTGGCGCTTCACCCCGCTGGAGCGGCTGCGCGGGCTGCACGACGGCAGCGCCCAGGCCTCCGGTGTCCTCAAGGCCGAGGTGTCGGCGCCCGACGTCGTCACCATCGAGGCCGTCGGGCGGGACGACGCCCGGCTCGGCCGGGCGGGCAAGCCGGTGGACCGGGTGGCCGCGCAGGCCTACAGCGCCTTCGAGAAGGCCACCGTGGTCACCGTCCCCAAGGAGGCCGTGCTGACCGAGCCCATCCGGGTCGGCCTGCATGGCGAGGGCGGCGTGTCCTACGGCCACACCGTCTTCGAGCTGGGCGCGTTCGCCGAGGCGGTCATCGTCATCGACCACACCGGTGACGCCGTGCGCGCGGCCAACGTGGAGTTCGTCCTCGGCGACAACGCCAAGCTGACCGTCGTCTCCGTGCAGGACTGGGCCGACACCGCGGTGCACTGCTCGCAGCACAACGCGCTCGTCGGCCGGGACGCCAGCTTCAAGTCCGTCGTCGTGACCTTCGGCGGTGACGTGGTGCGGCTGCACCCGCGCGTCACCTACGCGGGCCCCGGCGGCGAGGCCGAGCTGTACGGCCTGTACTTCACCGACAACGGGCAGCACCAGGAGCACCGCCTCTTCGTCGACCACGACGCGCCGCACTGCCGCAGCAACGTCGCCTACAAGGGCGCGCTGCAGGGGAAGGACGCGCACGCCGTGTGGATCGGCGACGTGCTGATCCGCAAGGTCGCCGAGGGCACCGACACCTACGAGCTGAACCGCAACCTCGTCCTGACCGACGGCGCGCGGGTCGACTCGGTGCCGAACCTGGAGATCGAGACCGGCGAGATCGCGGGTGCCGGCCACGCCTCGGCCACCGGCCGCTTCGAGGACGAGCAGCTCTTCTACCTCATGGCGCGCGGTATCCCGGCCGACGAGGCCCGCCGCCTGGTCGTGCGTGGCTTCTTCGCCGAGCTGGTCCAGCAGATCGGTCTGCCCGACCTGCAGGAGCGGCTGCTCGCGAAGATCGACGAAGAGCTGGAAGCGTCGGTGGCATGAGCGCATACGTCAAAGTCGCGAGCCTGGGCGAGCTGGAGGAGGACACCCCGAAGCGGGTGGAGATCGACGGCGTCCCCGTCTCGCTCGTGCACACCGAGGGCGAGGTGTTCGCGATCAACGACATCTGCTCGCACGCGAACGTCTCGCTCTCCGAGGGCGAGGTGGAGGACTGCGCCATCGAGTGCTGGCTGCACGGCTCCAGCTTCGACCTGCGCACCGGAAAGCCCTCGGGTCTGCCCGCCACGCGACCCGTCCCCGTGTACCCCGTAAAGATCGAAGGAGACGGCCCGGACGCGGCCGTGTACGTCTCCGTCACCCAGGAGTCCTGAAGCCCCATGGCCACCCTTGAGATTCGCGACCTGCACGTTTCCGCCGAGACCGACAGCGGGCCCAAAGAGATCCTGCGCGGTGTCGACCTGACCGTGAAGCAGGGCGAGACGCACGCCATCATGGGCCCCAACGGCTCCGGCAAGTCGACGCTCGCCTACTCCCTGGCGGGTCACCCCAAGTACACGATCACCGGCGGCGCCGTCACCCTCGACGGTGAGGACGTGCTGGAGATGTCCGTCGACGAGCGCGCCCGCGCCGGTGTCTTCCTCGCCATGCAGTACCCGGTCGAGGTCCCCGGCGTCTCCGTCTCCAACTTCCTGCGCACCGCCGCCACCGCCACCCGCGGCGAGGCGCCCAAGCTGCGCACCTGGGTGAAGGAGGTCAAGGAGGCCATGGAGCGGCTCTCCATGGACCCGGCCTTCGCCGAGCGCAACGTCAACGAGGGCTTCTCCGGCGGTGAGAAGAAGCGCCACGAGATCCTTCAGCTCGAACTGCTGAAGCCGAAGATCGCGATCCTCGACGAGACCGACTCCGGTCTGGACGTCGACGCCCTGCGCGTCGTCTCCGAGGGCGTGAACCGGGTGCGCGAGGGCGGTGACGTCGGCACGCTGCTGATCACCCACTACACGCGTATCCTCCGCTACA
Source organism: Streptomyces sp. JJ38 (assembly GCF_019303475.1). GTDB lineage: Bacteria > Actinomycetota > Actinomycetes > Streptomycetales > Streptomycetaceae > Streptomyces. The sequence goes on along the minus strand of NZ_JABLSI010000016.1, from coordinate 72,474 downwards.
TCAAGCCCGACCACGTCCACGTCTTCGCCAAGGGCCGTATCGTCGAGTCCGGCGGGCCCGAGCTGGCCGACAAGCTGGAGGCGGAGGGCTACGAGCAGTACGTGAAGGGTGGCACGACTTCGTGACAAACCTGCCGGGCCTCCTCGACACCGAGGCGATTCGCAAGGACTTCCCCGTCCTGGACCGCCAGATCCACGACGGCAAGCGGGTCGTGTACCTGGACAACGCGGCGACCTCGCAGAAGCCGCGTCAGGTGCTCGACGCGCTGACCACCTACTACGAGCGGCACAACGCCAACGTCCACCGTGGTGTCCACGTCCTCGCCGAGGAGGCCACGGCGCTCTACGAGGGCGCGCGTGACAAGGTCGCCGCCTTCGTCAACGCGCCCAGCCGTGACGAGGTGATCTTCACCAAGAACGCCTCGGAGTCGCTGAACCTGGTGGCGAACATGCTCGGCTGGGCGGACGAGCCCTACCGGGTGGACCAGGACACCGAGATCGTCATCACGGAGATGGAGCACCACTCCAACATCGTGCCGTGGCAGCTGCTCGGCCAGCGCACGGGGGCGAAGCTGAAGTGGTTCGGGCTGACCGACGACGGCCGGCTCGACCTCTCGAACATCGACGAGATCATCACGGAGAAGACCAAGGTCGTCTCCTTCACCCTGGTCTCCAACATCATGGGCACGGTCAACCCGGTGGAGGACATCGTCCGCCGGGCCCAGGAGGTCGGCGCGCTCGTCGTCGTCGACGCCTCCCAGGCCGCGCCGCACATGGTGTTGGACGTGCAGGCGATACAGGCCGACTTCGTCGCCTTCACCGGGCACAAGATGTGCGGCCCGACGGGTATCGGCGTGCTGTGGGGCCGCCAGGAGCTGCTGGAGGACCTGCCGCCGTTCCTCGGTGGCGGCGAGATGATCGAGACGGTCTCGATGCACTCCTCCACCTACGCGCCGGCCCCGCACAAGTTCGAGGCCGGGACGCCGCCCATCGCCCAGGCCGTCGGCCTCGGCGCGGCGGTCGACTACCTCTCCGGCATCGGCATGGAGAACATCGCCCGGCACGAGCACGCGATCACCGAGTACGCGGTGCGGCGGCTCCAGGAAGTCCCCGACCTGCGGATCATCGGCCCCACCACGGCCGAGGACCGGGGCGCGGCGATCTCCTTCGTGCTGGGGGACATCCACCCGCACGATGTCGGCCAGGTGCTCGACGAGCAGGGTATCGCCGTGCGCGTCGGTCACCACTGCGCCCGCCCGGTGTGCCTGCGCTACGGAATTCCTGCGACCACACGAGCGTCGTTCTATCTGTACTCCACACCGGCCGAGGTGGACGCCCTGGTCGAGGGGCTGGAGTACGTACGGAACTTCTTCGGATGAGGGTGGCCTGACTCGTGAAGCTGGACTCCATGTACCAGGACGTGATCCTGGACCACTACAAGAACCCGCACGGGCGCGGGCTGCGCGACGGCGACGCCGAGGTGCACCACGTCAACCCGACCTGCGGGGACGAGATCACGCTGCGGGTGCGCTACGACGGCGAGACGGTCGCCGACGTCAGCTACGAGGGGCAGGGCTGCTCCATCAGCCAGGCCAGCGCCTCCGTGCTGAACGAGCTGCTGGTCGGCAAGACGCTGGCCGAGGCGCGGCGCGTCCAGGAGACGTTCCTGGAGCTGATGCAGTCCAAGGGCCAGATCACGCCCGACGACGCCATGGAAGACGTGCTGGAGGACGCGGTCGCCTTCGCCGGGGTCTCGAAGTACCCGGCCCGGGTGAAGTGCGCGCTGCTGAGCTGGATGGCCTGGAAGGACGCGACCGCCCAGGCGCTGGGCGACTCCCCCGCGAAGGAGAAGACGGCATGACCGAGACGACCACCGCCGACGCGGCCACCCCGGCCAACGAGGAAGAGGTCCGCGAGGCCATGATGGACGTCGTCGACCCCGAGCTGGGCATCGACGTCGTCAACCTCGGACTGGTCTACGGCGTTCACGTGGCCGACGACAACACCGCCACCATCGACATGACGCTGACCTCCGCGGCCTGCCCGCTGACCGACGTCATCGAGGACCAGGCGAAGTCGGCCACCGAGGGCATCGTCAAGGAACTCAAGATCAACTGGGTCTGGATGCCGCCGTGGGGTCCGGACAAGATCACCGACGACGGCCGCGAGCAGCTCCGCGCCCTCGGCTTCAACGTCTGAGACCGTCTCGGATCTCCACCCGACGGTCCGCGACGGCGCCCCGGCCCTACCGGCCGGGGCGCCGTCGTGTTCCCGGGCCGTTTCCCGGCCGCACCGGGTGGGCCGAGGGCGCGCGTACGATCATCGGCATGGTGTACGCGATGCTCGGGGCGGCCATCCTGGCCGAGGTGCTGGCCACGACCTCCATGAAATACAGCGACGGATTCACCCGGCTCTGGCCGACGCTGGGCACCGGCGTCGGCTACCTCATCGCCTTCGTGCTGCTGGCGCAGGCGCTCAAGACGATGTCCGTCGGCACCGCCTACGCCATCTGGTCCGGGGTGGGCACCGCCGCGATCGCCGTCATCGGCATGGTCTTCATCAACGAGCCGGTGACCCTCGCGCGGATCTCCGGCATCCTCCTCGTCATCGCGGGCGTCCTCGTACTGAATCTCGGCGGCGCGCACTGACGTTGTTGCGGAATCGGCAACGATGTTTGCTGATTCGGGGGCGTTGCTCGCATCGTCGGTCGCGGAGGTGGTCACGATGACCGACACGCTGAGGAACAGCGGGTACGACGTGGTGGTGCTCGGCGGCGGAGCGGCCGGACTGAGCGGGGCGCTGACCCTGGCCAGGGCCCGGCGCTCCGTGCTGGTGATCGACGCCGGCGCCCCGCGCAACGCCCCCGCCGAAGGGGTGCACGGGCTGCTGGGCAGGGAGGGGATGCCGCCGGGCGAGCTGCTGGCCCGAGGCCGGGAGGAGGTCCGGCGCTACGGCGGCCAGGTGTTCTCCGGCGAGGCCATCGCCGTCGTCCGGGAGGAGGACGGGTTCCGGGTCGCGCTCGCCGACGGGGCGTCCGTCCGGGCGCGCCGGGTGCTCGTGGCCAGCGGGCTCGTCGACGAGCTGCCCGAGGTGCCGGGCCTGCGCGAGCGGTGGGGGCACGATGTGCTCCACTGCCCGTACTGCCACGGCTGGGAGGTGCGCGACCAGCCCATCGGCGTGCTCGCCTCCGGCCCGCTGTCCGTGCACCAGGCGCTGCTGCTGCGTCAGTGGAGCGAGGACGTGACGTACTTCGCCCACACCATGCCCCCGCCGGAGGGCGAGGACGCCGAGAAGCTGGCGGCCCGCGGCATCCCCGTGGTCCACGGCGAGGTGGCCTCCGTGCGGGTCGGCAACGGCCGGATGACGGGCGTGCGGCTGAGCGACGGCACGGTGGTCCGGCGCGCGGCGCTGGTCGTGGCCCCGCGGATGGTGGCCCGCGCCGGGTTCCTCTCCGGGCTGGGCCTGAAGCCGGTGCCGCACCCCTCGGGCGCCGGTGAGCATCTCCCCGTCGACGCCGCGGGCCGCACCGACGTCCCCGGTGTGTGGGCCGCGGGCAACGTGACCGACCCCTCCGCCCAGGTCGGCCCCGCCGCCGCGGCGGGCACGACGGCGGCGGCCCAGATCAACGCCGACCTCATCGCCGAGGAGACCCGCCGGGCGGTCGAAGCCCGTCGGTGAGGCCGGCAGGAGTCCGTCCGCGACCCGGAGGCCACTGTGCGAGACCGGTTCGCGGGCGGGCTCCCCGTGACGTTAGGTTTTCCACATGACCGATGCAGCCACCACCAGCACCACCGGCGCCGTAGCCGCCGGGCTCGCCACCGTCACCGCCGACGGCACCGTCCTCGACACCTGGTTCCCCCGCCCCGAGCTGGCCGCCGAGCCCGGCCCGGCCGGAACCGAGCGGCTCTCCGCCGAGCAGGCGGCCGAGCTGCTGGGCGAGGCCGCCCCCCGCGCCCTGGGCCCGGACCCGCTGCGGGGCGTGGAGATCGTCGCCGTCCGCACCGTCCTCGACTCCCTGGACGCGAAGCCCGCCGACGCCCACGACGCCTACCTGCGGCTGCACCTCATCAGCCACCGCCTGGCCAAGCCCCACGGCATCAACCTGGACGGCGTCTTCGGCCTGCTCGCCAACGTCGCCTGGACCTCCCTCGGCCCCGTTCCGGTGGACCGGCTGGAGGACGTGCGCCTCGCCGCCCGGGCCGAGGGGCGCCAGCTCAACGTCACCAGCGTCGACAAGTTCCCGCGCATGACGGACTACGTCATGCCGGGGGGCGTGCGCATCGGTGACGCGGACCGCGTCCGGCTCGGCGCCCACCTGGCCGAGGGCACGACCGTCATGCACGAGGGCTTCGTCAACTTCAACGCCGGTACCCTGGGCACCTCGATGGTGGAGGGCCGCATCAGCGCCGGCGTCGTCGTCGGCGACGGCTCGGACATCGGTGGCGGCGCCTCGATCATGGGCACCCTCTCCGGCGGCGGCAAGCAGACCATCTCCATCGGACAGCGCTGCCTGCTGGGCGCCGAGGCCGGCATCGGCATCTCCCTGGGCGACGACTGCGTCGTGGAGGCCGGGCTCTACGTCACGGCCGGCACCCGCGTCACCCTGCCGGACGGCCAGGTCGTCAAGGCGCTGGAGCTCTCGGGCGTGACGAACCTGCTGTTCCGCCGCAACTCCACCACCGGTGCGGTGGAGGCCCTGCCCCGCAGCGGTTCGTGGGGCGGGCTGAACGAGGCGCTGCACAGCCACAACTAGGCGCTTCCGGCCGCCCAACGCGTCGGCCGGACGCGGAACGCCGGACGCCGGACGCCGGAACGCCGTGCGCGACGGGGACGCTCCCGGGCGCACGGCGTTCGCGCGTTCCGTGACTGTTCCAGGGCCGGTACGAGACCCGTACGGGCCGCCCGGACCCCGCTCGGGCACGCCGCCGAGGCCGCTCGGGCGCACCGCTACGCTGGCCGCATGAGTGATCTCGCAACGGGGCTGCGCTGCCTGGGCCGGGGTCAGCGCTGGGTGGCCGGCCACGGGCGGTGGTACGGCTTCGGGCTGATCCCGGCCGCGATCGCCCTCGTCCTGTACGCGGCGGCCCTGGTCCTTCTGGGCCTCTTCGCCGGGGACCTCGCCGCCTGGGCGACCCCCTTCGCCGACGACTGGGATCCCGCCTGGCGCACGCTGCTGCGGGTCTCCGTGGCCGTACTGGTTTTTGCGGGCGGGCTCATGCTCGCCGTCCTGAGCTTCACCGCGGTCACCCTGCTGATCGGCGACCCGTTCTACGAGAAGCTCTCGGAGAAGGTGGAGGAGTGCGAGGGCGGCTGCCCGAGCGCGCCCGACGAGCCCCTGTGGCGAGGGTTGTGGCGCTCCGCCTGCGACAGCCTGTACGTCCTGATGTGGGCCCTGCTCTTCGCGGCGCCGCTGCTCCTGCTCGGGTTCGTGCCCTTCCTCGGGCAGACCGTCGTCCCCCTGGCCGGCCTGGCGGTCTCCGGCTTCTTCCTCACCGTGGAACTGTCCTCGGTGGCCCTCCAGCGCCGCGAGGTGCCGGTGCGCGAGCGGATGCGGCTGGTGCGGGGGCGTCTCCGCCTCGCCCTGGGCTTCGGCGTGCCGCTGGCCGCCGCGTTCCTGGTGCCCTTCGTCGCCGTCTTCCTGATGCCCGGCGCGGTCGCGGGGGCCGCCCTGCTGGTGCGGGAGCTGTACGACGAGACCTGGCCCGGGCCCGGGGCCGGCGTCCCGGAGGACGACCGGACCCGGACGCTCGGGCCGTACCGCTAGAGTGCGGCGCCCGCTACGGCCGGAAGCGCAGGACCTGCGGGTCGTGGTCGCTGATCTGGTCGGAGAACTCGGCGTTGGTGTGGACGATGTCGTAGTCGTACCGGCGGATGCCGGGGGAGACCAGCGTCTGGTCCAACACCTGTGCGTTGCCCTGGAAGACGTAGGTGTAGCGGTCCGCGGCGGGCAGGGAGTACACCGCGCTGGACAGGACGCCGCCCTCGGTCAGGGTGTCGGTGACCGGTGAGAACTCGAAGTCGTTGATGTCCCCGAGGACGACGACGTTCGCCTTCTTCTGCACGGCCAGCACGTCCTTGACGAACGCGTTCACCGAGCGGGCCTGGGCCAGCCGCTGCTCCTCGGAGGAACGGTTCGGCGGCTGGAAGCGCGAGTGCAGCGCCTGGTCCCCGCCCTTGGACGCGAAGTGGTTCGCGACGACGATGACCGTCCGGCCGCGGAAGCGGAACTCCCCGGCGAGCGGCTTGCGACTGTCCTCCCAGGCGGAGTTCAGCGGGTCGACGCGACCGGGGGAGAGGGTCAGCGACGCCCTGCCGCGACGCTTGACGACCTCCGTCGCGCTGGTGGCGTCGCCCTCGCCGCGGTCGACGAACGAGACCCGCTCGGGGTTGAAGAGGAACACGTTGCGGATGTTGCCCCCGGGCTGGCCGCCGTCCTGCTTGTCCTGCGGCGCGATGCCGCGCCACGCGTACCGTGGGCCGCCCGCCGCCGCGATGGCGTCGGTGAGCAGGCGCAGCGTCTCGTCGGCCGTGACGGTGCCGTCGTCCTCGGGGCCCGAGTCGTCCTGGATCTCCTCCAGCGCGATGACGTCGGGGGCGGCCAGGTTGTGCACGATGCCCTCGGCGAGCCGGTCGAACTTGGCCCGGTCGTCGCCCGGGTCCAGGTTCTCCACGTTGTAGGTGGCCACGGCCAGTTCGCCGCGGCGCTGGGCGCGGGTGGCCTCCGGGCGCAGACCGGCGTCCCGCACCTGGCCCAGGTCGCGGGCGGCGAGCAGGTAGCCGCCGTACTGGTCGTAGTCGAGCGGGCCCTCGGCGGAGCCCAGGACGTCACCGGTGTCGGCCTGGGGGAAAGGCAGCTGGGAGACGGGCGTGAGCGAAGTGATCTTCAAACGCCCGGAGTTCTGCTCCTCGTAGCCCGCGTAGCGGGTGCCGCCCCGGTGCGTCGGGTTCTGCTCCGGCTCCACGGTGACCCACAGGTCGTGGTAGCGGGAACTCGGCCCGACCACGCGGGCGTCGTCCACCCGCACGTTCATGCCTTCGAGCGACTCGTAACGGTCCAGCGCGTACCGCTCGGGCCGCAGGGGCAGTTCGTCGATGGAACCGTCGGAGCCGGTACCGCGCGGCGCGTACCGCTCGGGCACGGCGTCCGCGTCCAGCACCGTCGGCGCGGGCAGCTCGGCCCCGGAGGACACGACGGTGACCTCGGCGCCGGAGAGTTGCGTCACCGACTGGTTGCCGGAGCCCCGGCCCCCGTAGGTGTACTCGCCGACGCGGCCGCTGACGCGCACGACGTCCCCCGGTTCCACGGTCGGCGTCCGGCCGGTGTAGACGAAGACACCCTCGCTGGTGGCGGGGTTCCCGTCCCCGTCGGCGTCCTGGAACCAGAAGCCGCGTGAGCCGTAGGGGCGCACGCCGGTCACGATCCCGGGCACGTGGCTGACCCGTTGCCCGGCCAGCGGGCTGACCCGGGAATCGCCCTGGATGTCGTGGATACGGACGTCGGCGGTGCCGGCCGTGCCCGCCGTGGCGGCGGCCCCGGCCGGGTCGGCGGCCGAGGCGTCGACGGCGAGCAGCGTGGACGTCACGGCCGCGACGGTGAGCGCGGCCAACGCGGCACCGGGCCTGGATATCTGTCGAGTGGTCACGTGCGGTCCCTCCGGGACGGAGTGGTGCGACAAGGGGTCTGTGAGGGGAACTTCTACGCGCGTAAAAGTCGCTCAGCGCGCGGCCCGTGTCAAGGCATGCCAGGTTGCCCGCGGGGGACGGATCGGTGAATCCGGCGTCCGGGGCGTCTTCCGTCTAGTCTGGGTGACCGGCTGATAACTGCCGTGCACCAACGGGGTTTCGACGCACCGGTGCGCGGAGGCCGCCTGCCCTTCCGATCCGCGCGAGGAGTCCGACGCCGATGACCGGTGACGACCGTCCGTCCATGCCGCCCGTGCGGCTGCCCGCCGAGGCCGAGTTGGCCCGGGACGCGCTGGCCGCACCCCTGCTCCACCGGGCGGTGGCCCTGGCCCGGTGGGCCGGGGACGGTGTGCGCCTCACCGTGGGCGGTGAACTGCCGGCGCAACGGCTCGCGCAGGCCCGCGAGGCGCTCGGGCTCACCGCAGACCGGCCGGCGGACGAGGTTGCCGGTGCCGAGGGCGGGGAGGGCGACGAACCGGTCATGGACGCCTGGCGGATCGCCGTGGAGTCGGGTCTGGTGAACATCGCCCCGCAGGCCGGCGACGAGGAGGACGTCGCGACCGCGGGCGAGGCGGTCAAGCTGCTCACGGCGGGCGGCCCCGGCGACGTGCTCGACGTCTGGCGCGACGTGTGGGGGGCGGCCCTCGCCCTGGCTCTCGTACCGCCCCTCGACGAGCTCGTCGGCGACCTCCTCGAAGCCACACCCGGCGACGGCTCGGGCGAAGCGGATCCGACCGAGGCCGCGGAGGCGGAGTGGGACGTCGACGAGGCGGCCGACTTCCTCGACGCGGCGCTGGCCAACCTCTACCTCCTCACCGCGACCGACCCGGCCGTCACCGCCGGGGCCCCGGTGCCGCTGCCCGTACTCGCCGCCTCGATGGTCCTCCCCGACGACGCCGACGGCCTGGAGCAGCCCACGGACGCCGTGCTGGAGGAGGTCTCCGACGTGATGATGCGGTTGGACGCCCAGTTGCGCGGGCTGGAGGCCGCGGGCGCCGTCGAGTACCGGCCCGTGGACGAGGACCTGCTGCTGGAGGCGGACGAACAGCAGGTCGCGACCGAGGAGCTCGAGGACGAGGAGCTGACCCGCTACGGCATGGTCCGCTTCACCGCGCTCGGGCTCTACGGGGAGCGGGCCCGGCTGCTGGAGGCGGGCGTGGAGGCACCGCTGGTGGGCGATCTCGCGGGCGCCGACGCGGTGGAGGTCCTCTCCGCGGTGTGCGGCTACCCCGAGGAGTCGGCGCAGGCGGAGCTCGAGCAGTGGCTCGACGGCCGCCCGGTGGCGGAGGCCGCACGCGCCCTGCTGTCGGCGGCCCGGGGCACCGACGTGCTGGCCCCCCGCCGCCGGCTGCTGTGCCAGCAGGGGCTTTCGGTGGTCGGCCCGGAGGCGGAACCCGCCCTGCGCGAGGTGCTCTCCGACCCCGAGCTGGGCGGGCTGGCCCGGGTCTGGCTGACCGAACGCGGCGCCCAGGACGTGCCGCCACCGGACGAGGAGCTCGTCTTCTGGCTCACCGTGGACACCCTCGCCGCCCAGCTCGATCCGGAGGACCCGACCGTCGCGCCCCCGGAGCTGGGCGAGCTGATGGCCGGGCTGGTGGCCCAGCACAGCGGGTTCTTCGACAAGGCGTGGCGCGTCGACCACCCGGCCACCGCACACGTGCTGGAGGCCATGGCCCGGGCGCACCCGGACCGCGCCACGGCCAAGGCGGCCCGCAAGGCGGCCTACAAGGCCCGCTCCCACCAGAGCTGAACCCCCGGGCGGCCGGCGGGCCGGCGGGCCGGCGGCGAGCGGGCCGGCTCCGCGCCCGAACCGGTTTCCGGCCTACAGCGCCTGGCCGCCGGGCTTGAGGAGGCCGCGGGCGGTGCGGGCGTCGAGGAACTGCCCGAGCGCCGTCATCTCCCACTCGCCGGAGTACTGCCGGATGAACTTGCACATCAGCACGGCCGTGCGCGGCTCGGAGTCGGTGAGGTCGAACCGCACCAGCTCCTGGCCGCGCTCGTCGAGCAGCCGGCAGTACGCCTTGGCCACGTCGCTGAACTTGTGCCCCCGGTAGGAGTTGACGGTGAAGACCAGCCCGGTGACCTCGGGCGGCAGCCCCTCCAGGTGCACGGTGATGCTCTCGTCGTCTCCCGCGCCCTCACCCGTGAGGTTGTCCCCGGAGTGCTGGATCGCGCCCCGCAGGATGTTCAGTTTGCCGAAGTAGCAGACGTCGAGGGGCTTGCGGTTGGCGTCGTAGGCGATGACCGAGGCGTCCAGGTCGATGTTCTTGCCCCGGTAGGCCGGCTCCCACCCGAGGCCCATCCGCAGAGCGGAACGCACCGGCTGGTTGTCCTTCACCAGGGAAACGGTCTCGTTCTTCCGCAGGTTCACCCGGCCCTTGTCCAGGTTGATCTTCCCGGCCCCGGGTGCCGGGGCGGCCTGAGCGGGCGGCGGGGCCGCGGCCGTGGCAGGGGCGGGCGGAGCCGGGGCGGCGGCCGGAGCGGGCGGGGCTGCCGAGGCGGGAGCCGGCGTGGGGGCAGGCTCCTCGATGGTCACGCCGAAGTCCGTGGCGATGCCCGCCAGCCCGTTCGCGTACCCCTGGCCGACGGCACGCACCTTCCAGGTGCCGCCACGCCGGTAGACCTCCATGACGACGAGCGCCGTCTCCGGGCCGAGCTGCGGTGGGGTGAACGTCGCCACCACGGCTCCGGAGTCGGCGTCCCGCACCGTGGCCGTCGGCTCGGTACCGGCGAACGTCGCGCCCGGCGCGTCCAGACTCGCCGTCACGACCACCTTCTCGATGTCGGCCGGCACGGCCGCCGTGTCCACCGTGATGGTGTCCGCGGCACCGCCGCTGCTGTGCGACACGCCCGGGCCGGAAGGCTGGTTGTAGAAGACGAAGTCGGCGTCGGAGCGCACCTTGCCGTCGGCGGCGATCAGCAGCCCCGAGACGTCCAGCCGCACCGGAGCGGAGACGTCGACGGCCACGCGGGCCGCGCTGAGGGGCAGGTTCGAGCCAGGAGTCATTGCGGTCATGCCCGTGGTAACGACCGGCCGAGCGGCACGGTTCCTCCCCGCCACGCCCCTATCCGCTCCACCGGGCCGCGGTCTCCACACCGTCGTCCGGGCCGGAACCGGGAGTGGCGGCGATCTCCGTCAGGTGGCCGTAGACGACGACGTTCCCCAGGTAGCCCTCGGTGCTGGAATAGCCGCCGCCGCAGGTGATGAGCCGGATCTCGGCGCCCTCCGAGGGGCCGTAGACCCTGTCGTCGGGGAAGTCCTCCCGGGAGTACACCTCGATGGCGTCGATCTCGAACGTTGCGGTGAGACCATCGGCCCGGTCCACGGCGACGGTGTTCCCCCGCTCCAGCGCCCCCAGGCCGTAGAACACGCTCGGCCCCGACTCGCTGTCCACGTGACCGGCGACGATGGCCGTTCCCCTGGCCCCGGGCGTCACCCCGCCCTCGTACCAGCCGGTGAGGTTCTCCGCGTCCTGCGGCGGGACCTCCAGGCCGCCGTCCGGCTCCAGCCCGAGCGGCATGATGGCCGCGTCGACGCGGATCTCCGGTATCCGTATCCGCACCGGCGCCGCCGGGGGCAGCGGGGCCACGGCGTCCGGCTCGGTCCGGTCCCCCGGCCGCTCCGCGGGGCGGACGGCCTGCTCGGGGGAGGGCTGCGGCGGCAGCGCCTCCTGCGGGCCGTGGTCCAGCAGCCACACCCCGGTGCAGAGTCCGATCGCCACCAGGGTCGCGGCGATCGTCTCGCGGCGCCGCTCGGCTGGGGTCATGGCCTTCCTGTGGCCCATCGCCGCTCCTCCGTGTCCCGGCGGCGCCTCGTCAGGAGCGGTCCCGGTCGCGCCGGCGGTGCAGCAGACTGCCGCACAGCGCACCGACGGCGAGCACGGCGGCGGTGACCAGGAAGCCCCCGGTGCCGTGGCTTCCCCGCCCGCCGGCCGCGACGGCCGGTTCGACGCCGAACCCGAGGGCGACCGGTATCGCGGCACCCAGGGCGGGACCGGTCAGGGCGCGGACTGTACGCATGCGGTTCACTCCTTCGGCACCGGACGGGGAACGGCGTCCATGAACCGAGGAAACCGGCGGCCCGCCGCGGTCGCGAGACGATCGTGCCCCCGGGGGCCGCCGTTGCGGCCCCGGGGCGGCCCGCGCGGGGACGTCCGCGCAGCTCAACAGCGCGGTTACGGCGTTCGAGCGACCTGTGGCGAACGGGCGACCCGGCGTGTCGCGCGGCAGGCCGCCGCCGCCCCGAGGTACCCGTGCCCGGGTCAGGGCCGTGGTGGCGTCAGCCCCGCCCGCCGGGGGCGGACGGAACCCCTGCCGAGGAGAGGGGATGGCGGTCAGGGCGGCGGTAAGACACACATGGGATCGGCGCCCGCGCCAGGGTGTCGTGGAGCCGAGGCGGTGGCGGCCCCGTGGCAGATCGCCCAGCGGTTCATCGCGTACCCGGCGAACAGGCCGCCACCGGAGGACCCACACACCCGCGGGACGGGAGGAAGCCCTCCGGGCGGCCTCGACGGACCCCGAATTCCCATGGACAGCCCGGGCTCGGCCCCGGAGAATCCGATCATGTCGATTTCGATGGGCGCGGAGTTCGCGCCGCAGACGACGTATCTCAACACCGCCGCACACGGCGTGTTCCCGGTCAGGACGGCCGCCGCGCTCCGGTCCGCCGTGGAGGACATGGCCGCGGCCCGGCTGGACCACTACGCCCTCATCGAGCGGATCGAGGAGGCCAGGGCGAGCTTCGCCGCCGTGGTCGGGCTCCCCGTCGAGCGCGTGGCCACGGGCTCGGCCGTGTCGGTCCATGTCGGGATGATCGCCCAGTCCCTGCCGGAGGGCACCGAGGTGCTGGTGGCCGAGGGCGACTTCAGCTCCCTGGTCAACCCCTTCCACGTCCGCCCCGACCTCACCCTGCGGCAGGCTCCGCTGGACGGGCTGGCGGAGGCCGTCCGGCCCGGCACCGGGCTGGTGGCCGTGAGCGCCGTGCAGTCCGCCGACGGCCGGGTGGCGGACCTGGTGGGTATCAGCGCGGCCGCCCGGGCGGCGGGCGCCCGGGTGCTCGTGGACACGACGCAGTCGACCGGCTGGCTGCCCATGGATCCGGCGTTGGCCGACTACACCGTCTGCGGCGCCTACAAGTGGCTGCTGTGCCCGCGCGGCACGTCCTTCCTGACGGTGCCGGAGGACGGCGGCGGGCTGCGGCCGACGCATGCCGGCTGGTTCGCGGGGGAGAACCGCTGGGAGACGTGCTACGGGCCGATCGACGAACTCGCCGGCTCGGCGCGCCGCTTCGACGAGTGCCCGCCCTACCTGCCCTTCGTGGGCGCGGCCGCCTCGCTCGGCCTGATCGAGGAGGTCGGACCCGCCGCGATCGGGGAGCACAACAGGGAACTGGCCGCGCGGTTCCGCGCGGGAGCGGTGGAGGCGGGGCACCGTCCGGTGCCGGGCGACTCCGCGATCGTCGCGGTGCCCGGGCTGGGGGACGCGGCCCCGGAGCTGGCCAAGGCGGGTGTCGACGTCTCGGCGCGGGCGGGGAACCTGCGGGCGTCCTTCCACCTGTTCAACACGGCCGCCGACGTGGACCGGCTGCTGGCGGCGCTGGCCGGGCTTCGCTGACGCCCTCCGCGCAACGAACACGCCGCCCCTCACACGACAGCGGCGCACGGACATGACAGCGGCGCGGTGCGTCCCTCCAGGAAGGGGCGCACCGCGCCGCGTGGCTCACTCGGAAGCTCCGGTCATCCGCCTCGGGGGCCGGACGGGCCGTCTGCCGGCCTTTCCGGCCCCCGGGGACGAGCCACCGGGTGGGTCGGACTCAGCGGTCAGCGGACGGGGGTGAAATCCCGTGCCCCGAGGAAGTCGGGCCGCCGGACCGGAGCGGCGAACGGCTCTACAGCGGTGTTTTCCACACTGTTGAAGACGATGAACACGTTGCTGCGCGGGTACGGAGTGATGTTGTCACCCGAACCGTGCATGCAGTTGCAGTCGAACCAGGTGGCCGAACCGGCCTTGCCGGTGAACAGCCGGATGCCGTGTGCGTCGGCGAACTCGGTGAGCGCCTCGTCGGACGGCGTCCCGGCGTCCTGCATCTGCAGGGACTTCTTGTAGTTGTCCTTCGGCGTCGCGCCGGCGCAGCCGAGGAACTTCTTGTGGGAGCCCGGCATGATCATCAGACCGCCGTTGGTGTCGTAGTTCTCGGTGAGAGCGATGGACACCGACACGGTCCGCATGTTCGGGAGGCCGTCCTCCGCGTGCCAGGTCTCGAAGTCGGAGTGCCAGTAGAAGCCACTCGCGCCGAAGCCCGGCTTGACATTGATGCGGGACTGGTGGACGTAGACGTCCGAGCCGAGAATCTGCCGTGCCCGGCCGACGACCCGCGGGTCGCTGACCAGACCGGCGAAGATCTGACTGATCTTGTGCACCTCGAACACGGTCCGGATCTCCCGGGACTTCGGCTCGACGATCGAGCGCTCGTCCGCGAGCATCTCCGGGTCCGAGATGAGCCTTTCCAGTTCCCCGCGGTACAGCGTCACCTCTTCGGGAGTGATGAGCTGATCGACCGCGAGGAACCCGTCACGCTCGTAGTCCGCCAGGTGCCCGGCCGAGATGGGGCCGGGAGCGCCCGGTGCGGACCACACCACCGGGTCCTGCCGCGGGCTGGCCACTTCGGTGGCCCCCCGGGTCGGATACAGGTCGGTGATGCGCTCGGGTGCGAAGGTCATGGGAGTTTCCTTCCTCTCCTCTCGTACGGCCCTGTCCTCTTTCCGGATCGTTGCCTGCGGGTCGCGAGACCCGTGAGATGGAGTGTTCCCCGCAGGAAACGTTCCAATGACGGCACGGGCCGCAAACCCCCTGTTCGGAGGCTTACAGCCCGTGCCGAAACCTCAGTCGTCCTCGGTGAGCAGCGGGTAGACGCCGTTCTCGTCGTGGTCCTCACGACCGGTGACCGGCGGGTTGAAGACGCAGATCACGCGGAAGTCGGTCTTCGGACGCAGCGTGTGCTTCTCGTGCCCGTCGAGGAGGTACATCGTGCCGGGGGTGATCCAGTGCTTCTCACCCGTCTCGTCGTTGGTGAGCTCGCACTCGCCCTCCACGCAGAGCACGGCCTCGATGTGGTTCGCGTACCACATGGACGTCTCGGTACCGGCGTAGAGCACCGTCTCGTGCAGGGAGAATCCGACCTTCTCCTTGGCGAGGACGATGCGCTTGCTGCGCCAGGTGCCGGAAGCGGACTTGACGTCCCGGTCGGTGCCTTCGATCTCCTGAAGGGAACGGACGATCACAGTCGGAGTGCCTTTCTGGTCGTTCGGCTACGGGTTGGCCCAGCCACGGGGCGGCCCGCCCCGGTCGGGGCGGGCCGGGTGTCCTTGCTGGTCAGAGGGTCTCGCGAATGGCGCGCGCCAGGATGCGCAGGCCCTCGTCGAGCTCCTCGGGGGTGGTGGTCAGGGCGGGCAGCAGCTTGACGACCTCGCTCTCCGGGCCGGAGGTCTCCACCAGCAGGCCCAGGTCGAAGCAGCGCCGGGCGATCTTACCGGCGACGGCCTTGTCGGCCATCTCCATGCCCCACACCAGGCCGCGGCCGCGGTACTCCACGACGGCGTCCGGGTGCTCGGCGGCGATCTCGCGCAGAGCGGCCTCGACCTGCTCGCCGCGGGCCAGGGTCTGCTTCTCCATCTGGCCGTCGGCCCAGTAGGTCTCCAGGGCGGCGGTGGCCGTGACGAAGGCCGGGTTGTTGCCGCGGAACGTGCCGTTGTGCTCGCCCGGCTCCCAGAGGTCCAGCTCCGGCTTGAACAGCGTCAGGGACATGGGCAGCCCGTAGCCGCTGATCGACTTCGAGACGGTGACGATGTCCGGGGTGATGCCCGCCTCCTCGAAGGAGAAGAAGGCACCGGTGCGGCCGCAGCCCATCTGGATGTCGTCGACGATGAGCAGCATGTCGTGCCGCTCGCACAGGTCGGCCAGGGCCCGCAGCCACTCCGGGCGGGCGACGTTGATGCCGCCCTCGCCCTGGACCGTCTCGACGATCACGGCGGCGGGCTTGTTCAGACCGGAGCCGGAGTCCTCCAGCAGCCGCTCGAACCAGATGAAGTCCGGCGTCTGCCCGTCGAGGTAGGCGTCGAACGGCATCGGGGTGCCGTGCACCAGCGGGATGCCGGCGCCGGCGCGCTTGAAGGCGTTGCCGGTCACGGCCAGCGAGCCCAGCGACATGCCGTGGAAGGCGTTGGTGAAGGAGACGATCGACTCGCGGCCCTTGACCTTCCGGGCCAGCTTCAGCGCGGCCTCGACGGCGTTGGTGCCCGTCGGGCCGGGGAACATGACCTTGTAGGGCAGGTCACGCGGGCGCAGGATGACGTTCTGGAACGTCTCCAGGAAGGCGCGCTTGGCGACGGTGGACATGTCCAGGCCGTGGGTGACGCCGTCGCGCTCCAGGTAGTCGATCAGGGCGCGTTTGAGCACCGGGTTGTTGTGCCCGTAGTTGAGCGACCCGGCACCGGCGAAGAAGTCGAGGTACGTATGGCCGTCCTCGTCGTACATGTGACTGCCCTGGGCACGGTCGAAGATCGTGGGCCAGCCACGGCAGTAGCCACGCACCTCCGACTCCAGGGTCTCGAAGACGCTCAGGTCCGGCTGGGTGATGGTCACGGAAGGCTCCTGGGAGTGAGTCGTGAAGGGAGGGAAGTCTGCGGTCGGGGGGTGACCGGCGGTCGGCCGGGCCGGCGGTCCGGGAGGCCGTACGGCCCACGTCCGGACCGGCTCGCGCCGGGGCGGTCCGCACCGGGCCGGAGGGCGCCAGGACGGGCCGCGCGACGGCCGGGCACCGGGTTCAGCCGAGCGCGCCGGCGAGCGTGCGCACCGGGCCGATCCGGTACAGCACCTCGGGCTCGTGCTCGTCGCCGGGGAAGACGGCGCCGTCGAACAGCACCTCGCGGTGCAGCTCGGCGCCGTGGCGCTCGGCGAAGGAGGTGAACAGCCGGTTGGAGGGTGCGTTGTCGGGGGTGACCGTCGTCTCGATCCGGTCGGCGCCCAGGTCTTCCGACACCCGTGCGGTCAGTCCGTCCAGCATGGCACCGGCGAGCCCCCGGCCCCGCTGGCTGTGATCCACCGCCACCTGCCAGATCAGCAGCGTCTGCGGTGACTGCGGGCGGATGTAGCCGGTGATGAAGCCGACCGGTTCGCCGTTCCCGTCGCGAGCCACCACGGAGGTGGCGGCGAAGTCGCGGCACCACAGGAGGTAGCTGTACGAGGAGTTCAGGTCGAGTACCTGGGAGTCGCGGGCGATGCGCCAGATGGCCGCGCCGTCGTCGACCCTTGGCGTGTCGAGCTTCAGCCCCTCGGGCATTTCGAGAAATTCGCTTCGGGCACTTGCATGGTCAGCTTGTGCGGGGGTCATGTCGATTCAATTTACCCAGGAAAAAGTCAGATTGCATCGCGGCGTGGGGTTACGCAGAGCGCGATGATGTGTTATCGCGCGCGGGCGCGCCTGTGCTCACCGGGTCGGGTAAAATGACTGGTCATGTCGGACATGCGGGTACAGAACCCGGGCGGTGTGGAGTCTGTCACAGGTGCATAACGACCCAGGCTCCTGTCCGAATCACGGGCGCCTGTGGCCACGGGAAAAGAAGGTGGTTTGACCTGGGGAAAACCGGGCAGAAGAGAACGGGCGGCTACGCAGTGCAGTGAATTCGGGATGTATTCGATCTCACTGATTCCGTGATCGTAGCGCATCCGGGGAATTCCTCCGCCGGCTTTCCCGGCGGCTGGTGGCGCCGCCCTCCCCCGTGAGGCCCTCGTGCCGGCCCGGGCGGTCCTCGTACAGTGCGGTCATGGACGCGAGCGCGGTGCTGCACATCACGGGACGGATACTGGCGGGCCCGGAGGACGTACGGGATGAGCTGTGGGTGGTGGACGGCCGCGTCACCTACGAGCGCCCGCGCGGGCTGCGGGACGCGGTCACGGTGCGGGGCTGGGCGCTGCCGGGCCTGGTCGACGCCCACTGCCACGTCGGCCTGGACGCCCATGGCGCCGTCGACGAGATCACCAGCGAGAAGCAGGCGCTCACCGACCGGGAGGCCGGCACGCTCCTGATCAGGGACGCGGGCTCCGCGGCGGACACCCGCTGGATCGACGACCGCGAGGATCTGCCGAAGATCATCCGGGCGGGGCGGCACATCGCGCGCACCCGCCGGTACATCCGCAACTACGCCCACGAGATCGAGCCCGAGGACCTCGTCGCCTATGTGCGCCGGGAGGCGCGGCGCGGTGACGGCTGGGTCAAGCTCGTCGGGGACTGGATCGACCGCGACGCGGGCGATCTCACGGCCTGCTGGCCCCGCGACGCCGTCCACGCGGCCATCGCCGCCGCCCACGAGGAGGGTGCCCGCGTCACGGCGCACTGCTTCGCCGAGGACTCCCTGCGCGACCTCGCCGACGCGGGGATCGACTGCGTCGAGCACGCCACCGGGCTGACGGAGGAGACGATTCCGCTCTTCGCGGAACGCGGCATCGCCATCGTCCCCACCCTGGTCAACATCGCCACCTTCCCGCACCTCGCGGACGGCGGGGAGAAGAAGTACCCGCGCTGGTCCGACCACATGCGGCGGCTGCACGCCCGCCGCTACGACACCGTGCGTTCCGCCTACGACGCCGGCATCCCGGTCTTCGTGGGGACGGACGCCGGGGGCTCGCTGGCCCACGGCCTGGTGGCCGAGGAGGTCGCCGAGCTCGTGAAGGCGGGCATCCCGCCGCTGTCCGCCCTGTCCGCCACCACGTGGGGCGCCAGGGCGTGGCTGGGCCGCCCCGCGCTGGGCGAGGGCGAGCCGGCCGACCTCGTCGTCTACGACAGCGATCCCCGGGCCGACGTCCGCGTGCTGGCCGCACCGCGGCGCGTGATCCTGCGGGGGCGCGTGGTGCAGTGACACACGGCTGATTCGATCGCACGTACGGTGACGCCCCGTCCGGGTGAAGCGGAGGCGGAAGCCGGACGGGCGACGCCTCCCGCGTCAACCATGGCGGGGTCCCGTCACCGGCGCGAGCGATGTCCCCGCATTGGGCCGCGCCCGTGGCACCGCACCATCCGTGGGGGTTCCCTGCCGTGAAGAAGTCCGTCCTCAGCCTGCTCGCCGCCGCCGCCCTGACCGGCGCGGCCGTCCCCGCGCACGCCACCGGCGGCGACGAGCCCGCCGACCGGGAGGGCGCCGCCCGGGCCGCGGTCCTCCGCGCCCAGCTCGACGTGTCGCTGCTGGACAGCACCGTCGACGTACCGCTGAGGACCACGCTCAACGACGTGGGCGTCTCGGGCCCGGACGCCGGGCCTGAGACGGCCGCGAAGACGGCGCTCACCGCCGAACTCGCCGGAGTGGGCGGCGGTGAGCCGGTCAGCCTGCTGCGTGCCGAGGCCGCGGACGCCCGTGCGGAGGTCACGGCGGACCGTGCCGGCGCCGAGGCCACCCTCGCCCGGGCGCGGCTGCACGTCCCCGGGCTGCCGCTGCTGTCGGTGATCGAGCTGGAGACGGTCTCCGCCTCGGTCGTCTGCGCCGTCGGGGAGGCGGCCACGGCCGAGGTGGACGTGCCGGGATCGGTCCGGGTCCTGGGGAAGCGGGTCGCCCTGAGCGCCGGAGGGCCCACCGCCGTCTCGGTGCCGGGCGTCGGCGAGGTGCGTCTGGAGCTGGCGCCCCGGGAGACGACGCGGCACAGCGCGGCGGCCGCGGCGCTCGAGCTCGCGGTCTCCGTCGACCCGCTGGACCTCGGCGTCGCCGAGGTCGACGGCCGGGTGCGCGTCGCCGACGTGAGCTGCCGTACGCCCGTGCCGGAGCGGCCCGCCGACGAGCCGCGGGAGCCGGCCGAGACCTCGGAGCCAGAGGGCGAGCCGGACGAGGCGGAACCGGAGGGAACGATTCCGCAGGGTCGGACAGACGCCGAGGTGCGCGCCCCGAAGACCGGGCCGGATCTCGCGGCCACCGGCGCCGACTCCGGTACGCCCTACCTGCTCGGCGGGGCTGCGGGGCTGCTCACCCTCGGCGCGGCCCTCGTCCTCCTGCGTCGACGTCGCGGCTGACCCGGGGACGGCGGGACGCTTCCGGACGCGGCCGCGGCGCGGGACGCGGTACCGGCCGCGTCCCGCGCCGACCGGCCGTGCCGGGCGCCGTCAGCGCACC
Source organism: Streptomyces sp. JJ38 (assembly GCF_019303475.1). Classification (GTDB taxonomy): domain Bacteria; phylum Actinomycetota; class Actinomycetes; order Streptomycetales; family Streptomycetaceae; genus Streptomyces. The sequence continues at coordinate 52,640 of NZ_JABLSI010000016.1, read as the reverse complement.
CCCACGGCGGCGAGGGCCCTCACCAGGGCGTCCGTCGTGGCCCGGTCGCGCACGGCGAGCCGGAGCCAGGACGGGCCCAGCCCGGGGAAGGTGTCGCCCCGTCGCAGGGCGAAGCCGACGTCCCGCAGCCGGGTCCGGACCTCGCTCGCCCGCGGATGGCTGACCAGCACGAACGGTGCCATCGGGGACGGCGTGGCCTGACCGATCTCCGTGAACCGGGCCAGTGCCTCCACCAGGTAGGCCCGGTCCGCGGCGAACACGTCGGCCGCCGCCTCGGCCTCTGCCCGTGCCCGCTGGGTGCAGCAGGCCTCGGCCGCCGCCAGGGCCGGGGTGCTGACCGGCCACAGCGGCTGCTGTGCGGCCAGCGCCTCGATCAGCGCGGGCTCCGCCAGCACGTAGCCGATGCGCAGCCCCGCGAGCCCCCAGGTCTTCGTCAGGCTGCGCAGCACCACGACGGACCCGGGCAGCCCGGCCAGCCCCGGGATCAGCGACTCGCGCTCGCCCGGGACGGCGTCCATGAACGCCTCGTCCACCACCAGCGTTCTCCCGGCGCGGGCCAGGCCCCGCAGGGTCGCCGCCGGGTGGAGCACGGACGTCGGGTTGGTCGGGTTGCCGACGACGACGAGGTCGGCCGCTTCCGGCACGGCGGCCGGGTCCAGCCGGAAGCCCTCGGCCGCGTCCAGCAGCACCCGCGTCACCCGGTGACCGGCGTCCCGCAGGGCCGCCTCCGGCTCGGTGAACTGCGGGTGGACGACGACGGGGCGGCTCGCCCGCACCGCCCTGGCCAGCAGCACGAACGCCTCGGCGGCGCCCGCGGTGAGCAGCACGCACTCCTCCGGCACGCCGTGGTGGCGGGCCACGGCACGCCGCGCGGCACGCCCGTCGGGATAGGCGGCCAGGGTGTCCAGGGAGGCGGCGATGCGGGCCTTCAGCCATCCCGGTGGGGTGCCGGTACGGACGTTGACGGCCAGGTCCGTGAGCGTGGCCGCCGCGCCGCGGACCTCGGCGTCGCCGTGGTGGCGCAGGTCGGGCCCGCCCTCCTCCGCCGTCACGTCCGCCGGCGGCGCCGGGTGTGCGGTGGGGGTCGAGGGCGTCGAGGGTGCTGGCACGGCCTTAACCCTCCTCGCCGACGGGGGAGGAGACGGTGGCGTGGGCGCAGCAGTCGCAGCCGGTCCGGGCCTGACAGGCCAGGGCCTCGCGGTACCGCTGCCACACCAGCTCGGCCACCTCCGGAGCCCCGCCCACGACGTCCGCCACCCGCACGTCGGTCTCCGGGTACACGCCCGACCAGCCCTCGGCCTGGAGCGCCATGCGACGTGTCAGCTCGTCCGGGAACAGGGACCAGGGCAGGACGACGATCCGCCGCGCGCCCAGCGCCCGGCAGCGCTCCAGCCCGGAGGCGACGTCCGGCGCGGCGACGGAGACGAAGGCGGTCTCCACCCCGGCGAACCCCCGGCCCTCCCACAGGAGCCGGGCCACGCGGTGCACCTCGGCGTTGTCCTCGGCGCGGCCGGAGCCGCGGCCGACGAGCAGCACCGTCGTGGTGGCCCGGTCGGCCGGCGTCCGCGTGCGCTCGCCCAGGGCCTCGTCCACCCGGCGCTCCAGCGCGTCCAGCACGAGGGGGTGCGCACCCAGCGGACGGCCGGTGACCACCTCCAGGCCCGGCTGGGCGGCGACGGCGCGGGACGGACCCTGCGGCAGCCCGCCCGCGGCGTGGGTGCCGTCGGCATCCGTGGTCAGCGGCACGGTGACCAGCCGCCGCACCCCGCGGGCGGCCAGTTCGGAGACGGCCTCCTCCGGCGAGGGGACGGCGTGCCCGGTGAAGCCGAGGGCGACCGGGGCGCCGGTCCCGCCGTCGCCGAGGGCGCGGACGAAGGACCGGACGGCCTCGGCCCCCGCCTCGTCACGGATACCAGGGCTGAGGGCGAGCAGGGCTGGCGCGGTGGTCACGGGTGCTCCTGTGGGTGATGCTGGCGGGGACGGCCGGTCAGCGGGCACGACGTTGTGCGACGGCGCAAGTGACCCTAGGGCCACCGGCCTCCGGCGTGGATTTCAGTTTGGCAACGACCAGTTCCGCGTCCGGCCCCGCGCTGAGCAGGGCGGCGGCCTCGGCGACGCTCGGCGTTCCGACGGCGCGCGCGGCCGCCGGCGTGGGATGCGGAACCGGCACGGCGGCCAACTCCGCGGCACCGTAAGCCCGCAGGGGAACCCCCAGCCGTTGCGCCGCCCGTCTCAGCCCCGGCTCGTGCGCCTTCCCCGCCACGGTCGCCAACTCGGCGACCGCGTCCGGTGGAAGACCAGCCGAGGCCAGCGACGCGGCGATCACCGAGAGTACCTCCTCGGCATCGGCGCCACGCCGCGCGCCCAGGCCGACGCTCACCCGGCCGGTGGCGACCATGCCGCGCACCGTTCCACGAACCGCTGGGCCAGGGCCGGTTCGGCCGCCCAGTGCACATGCAGGTAGGACGCGTGCACGTTCCCGGACACGAAGCCCTCGACCCGCCGCTCGGGCCGGACCAGGCCCCAGGCGGGCCGCCCGCCCGCACCCGGCTCGGTCGTCGTGCGGTGGAACTCGTGCCCCCGCACCCGCGTGCCCGCCCGCGCCAGGACGCTGTCCCCGACGGCGACCGCCTCCCGGTAGCCCAGCGTCAGCCGTCCCGTCATCCGGGCCGACACGTCCAGCACCCCGCACATCGGCAGCCCGTCCAGCTCGCGGCCCAGGTAGAGCAGGCCGGCGCACTCGGCGGCCACCGGGCCCGTGAACCGCGCCACGGCCTCCCGCAGCCGCTCGTTCGCCGACAGCTCCGGCCCGTACACCTCCGGGAAGCCGCCGCCGATCACCACCCCCGACGTCCCCTCGGGCAGCCGCTCGTCGCGCAGTGGATCGAACGGCACGACCTCGGCACCGGCCGCCCGCAGCAGTTCGGCGTGTTCCGTGTAGGCGAACGTGAACGCGGCCCCGCCCGCCACGGCCACCACCGGCCGCCGCCCGACCGGGCGTTCGGCGGGCGGCTGCCACGGCGTCTCGGCCAGCGGCGGGGCGCTGCGGGCCAGCGCCAGCACGGCGTCGAGGTCCACGCCCGTGCGCACCTGGGCGGCCAGCGCCGAGGCCGCGTCCACCGCGTCCGAGCGGCGCTCGGCCACCGGCACCAGCCCCAGATGCCGGGACGGGGCGCTGACCTGGGGCTTGCGCAGCAGCGCGCCGAGCACCGGCACCCCGGACTCCGCCAGCGCCTCGCGCAGCAGCTCCTCGTGCCGGACGGAGCCCACCTTGTTGAGGATCACCCCGGCCAGCCGCACCTGAGGGTCCCAGGACGCGAAGCCGTGCACCAGCGCCGCCACCGAGCGGGACTGCGAGGAGGCGTCCACCACGAGCACCACGGGCGCCCGCAGCAGCTTCGCCACCTGTGCCGTCGACCCGGTCTCACCCAGCCCGCTCGCCCCGTCGAACAGGCCCATGACGCCCTCGACGACGGCGAGTTCGGCACCGGCCGCGCCGTGCAGGAACAGCGGGGCGATCCGCTCGGGACCGCACAGGTACGGGTCCAGGTTCCGGCCGGGACGCCCGGTGACGAGCGCGTGGTAGCCCGGGTCGATGTAGTCCGGGCCCACCTTGTGCCCGGAGACGGCCAGGCCGCGTTCGGCGAAGGCCGCCATCAGCCCGGTGGCGACGGTGGTCTTCCCGCTGCCGGAGGCCGGCGCGGCCAGGACGACCCGGGGGATGTGCGTCATGCGATCACCACTCGATGCCCCGCTGGCCCTTCTGGCCCGCGTCCATCGGGTGCTTGACCTTCCCCATCTCGGTGACGAGGTCGGCCGCGTCCAGCAGTGGCTGCGGCGCGTTGCGGCCGGTCACGACGACGTGCTGGGTGCCCGGACGCTCCCGGAGTACCCCGACGACCTCCTCGACGTCGATCCAGCCCCAGTGCATCGGGTAGGCGAACTCGTCCAGCACGTAGAGCCGGTACGTCTCGGCCGCCAGGTCGCGCTTGACCTGCTCCCAGCCCTCCCGGGCCGCCTCCTCGCTGCTGGCCATGTCCCGCTGCACCCAGGACCAGCCCTCGCCCATCTTGTGCCAGGCGACGGTGCCGCCCTCGCCCGAGGCGCCCAGCACCTTCAGCGCCCGCTCCTCGCCGACCTTCCACTTCGCCGACTTGACGAACTGGAACACCCCCACCGGCCAGCCCTGGTTCCACGCCCGCAGCGCGAGCCCGAACGCGGCGGTCGACTTCCCCTTGCCCGGGCCCGTGTGAACCATCACCAGCGGGCGGTTGCGCCGCTGACGTGTCGTCAGCCCGTCGTTCGGTACCACGCTCGGCTGTCCCTGCGGCATTACGCGACCCTCCGTACGTCCTTGACCAGCGCGGACACGGTGTCCGCGCGCAACTCCTCCAGCGTCACCGCGGGCGCTGCCAGGTCCCGGGCCAGCTCCCCGGCCAGACCCAGCCGCACCGGGCCCGCCTCGCAGTCCACGACGACGGACGCCGTGCCCTCGGCCGCCAGCAGCCGGGCCGCCCGCCGGGCCCGCGCGACCGGCTCCACGCCGCCCGTCGCCCGCCCGTCGGTGACGGCGACGAGCAGCGGACGCCGCGAGGGGTCCCGCAGCCGCTCGACGCGCAGCACCTCACGGGCCGTCAGCAGGCCCGAGGCCAGCGGGGTGCGACCACCGGTCGGCAGTGACTCCAGCCGGGCCGCCGCCGCGTCCACGGACGACGTCGGCGGCAGGACGACCTCGGCGTCCCCGCGCCGGAACGTCACCAGGCCCACCTTGTCCCGGCGCTGGTAGGCGTCCAGCAGCAGCGACAGCACGGCCCCCTTGACGGCGCTCATCCGCCGCCGGGCCGCCATCGACCCCGAGGCGTCCACGACGAACAGCACCAGGTTCGCCTCCCGGCCCTCGCGCACCGCCTCCCGCAGATCGTCCCGCCGGACCAGCAGCCCGGGGCCGCCGCGGCCCCGGGAGCGCTGGTGCGGGGCCGCGGCCTGCACGGTCGCGGCCAGGTGCAGCTTTCCCAGCGCACCCCGCGGGCGGCGGGCCCCGGTGGTGCGGCCCTGTGCGGTGCGGGCCCGGGAACGGCGTCCGGCCGCGCCCTCGCCGACCCCGGGCACGTACAGCGTCCGGGTCCGGAACGGCTCGGCGGCCGGGGCCGGGGCCCGCTCCGCCGGGGCGCCCTGCCGGGGCAGGGCGGGCTCGCCCTCCGGCGCGTCGGAGCCGGGGGAGTCCGCGGACTCCGGTGCGCCGGGCGGCGGCGTCTCCTCGTGGCCCTCGTGCGGCGGCCGTCCGCCCGGGCCGCCGTCGGGGCCCCCGTCGTCGGGACCCTCCGGCCCGCCGCCGTCCGGTCCGTCACCGGGGCCCTCGCCGTCGGGGCCGCCGTCCGGGTCCGGGTCCGGCTCGGTGTCGCCGTCGCCGCTGCCGCCGTTGGCCTCCAGCGTCTCGTCGAGCTTGTCCTCGTCCAGGCCGGGGGCGTCGAACGGGTTGCGGCGCCTGCGGTGGGGCAGGGCCAGCAGAGCCGCCCGCCGCACGTCCTCCTCCAGCACCTCGGTCCGACCGGCCCACGCGGCCAGGGCCGTCGCCGTGCGCGCCATGACGATGTCGGCACGCATCCCGTCCACCTCGAACGCGGCGCAGGTGGCGGCGATCTGGCGCAGGGCCGCGTCGCCGAGCCGCACCTCGGGCAGCAGGGCGCGGGCGGCGGCGATGCGCTCCCGCAGCTCCGCCTCCTCGGCCGTCCAGCGCGCGGCGAAGCCCTCCGGGTCCGCGTCGAAGGCCAGCCGCCGGCGCACGACCTCGACCCGCTCGTCCGTCTCCCGGGAGGCCGCGACCTCCACCGTCAGGCCGAAGCGGTCAAGCAACTGCGGGCGCAGCTCGCCCTCTTCCGGGTTCATCGTGCCCACGAGCAGGAACCGCGAGGCGTGCCGGACGGAGACCCCCTCCCGCTCGACGTAGGAGGCACCCATGGCGGCCGCGTCCAGCAGCAGGTCCACCAGGTGGTCGTGCAGGAGGTTGACCTCGTCCACGTAGAGCACGCCGCGGTGGGCGTCGGCCAGCAGCCCCGGCTCGAACGCCTTCACCCCCTCGGCCAGCGCCCGCTCGATGTCCAGGGCACCCACCAGGCGGTCCTCGGAGGCGCCGACCGGCAGCTCCACCATGCGCGCCGCCCGCGCCTCCCCGGGGCCCGCCTCGTGCGGACCGTCGGGGCACCGCGGGTCGGGCGCGGCCGGGTCGCAGGAGAAGCGGCATCCCGGCACGACGTCCAGCTTCGGCATGAGGGCGGCGAGGGCCCGCACCGCCGTGGACTTGGCGGTGCCCTTCTCGCCCCGCACGAGCACACCGCCGATCGCCGGGGACACGGCGTTGAGCAGCAGTCCGAGCCGCAGATCGGCCATGCCCACGATGGCGGTGAACGGGTAGGGCGTGCTCATGCGTGGTCTCCTTCCTGGTGGGCCGGTGCTCCCGGCGGTACGAACGGCAGACCCGTCGGGACCCCGTCCTCGATGAGCCGGAGCAGCGCCGCGGTGTCGGCGTGCTCCTCGATCAGATCGCCGAGCCGGTCGAGCTGTTCCTCGCGCAGCGCGGCGAAGGCGGTGTCCGGCGCCGGGACGAACGCGCGCCCGGTGTCCCGCGCGACGCGGCGCAGGAAGGCCCGGCGGAAGGCGTCGCTCTCCAGCGAGCCGTGCCAGTGCGTGCCCCACACGGCTCCCACGCGGCAGCCGTCCAGGAAGGGTTCCCCGCCCAGCACCTCGGCGAGCCCGTGGTGGATCTCGTAACCCTCCACCACCTCGCCGAGCGCCTTGCCCGTGGGGCGGGCGAGGGTCTTCTCCCGCGCGAAGCGCACCCGCACCGGCAGCAGCCCGAGCCCGTCGACCACACCGGCGCGCGACTCGACCTCGTCCTCGATGCGCTCACCGAGCAGTTGGAAGCCGCCGCACAGGCCGAGGACGGGACGCCCCTCGGCGGCCCGCCGGGCCAGCGCGTCGGCCAGCCCGCGCCGGCGCAGCCAGCGCAGCGCGCCCACGGTGCCCCGGGTACCGGGGACGACGACGAGGTCGGCGTCGGCCAGCTCCTCGGGCCGGTCGCTGAACCGCACGACGACACCGGGCTCGGCGGCCAGCGCGTCGATGTCGGTGAAGTTGGACATCAGCGGAACGGGCAGAACCGACACCCGCAGGACGTCCGCGCCGTACGGCGGCGCGGTGGCGGCCTCGCGCACCGTGCCGCGCAGGGAGATCCGCAGCCCGTCCTCCTCGTCGATGCCCAGCCCGTGCCGGTGGGGCAGCACCCCGAGGGTGGGCCGTCCGGTCAGGCCGTGCAGCATGTCGAGGCCCGGCTCCAGCAGGGAGACGTCCCCGCGGAACTTGTTGACGATGTACCCGGACAACAGGGCCTGGTCCTCGGGGGACAGCAGGGCCGTCGTCCCGAAGAAGGACGCGAACACGCCGCCCCGGTCGATGTCGCCGACCACCACCACGGGGATCCGGGCCGAGCGGGCCAGGGCCATGTTGACGATGTCGGTCCGGCGCAGGTTGATCTCGGCCGGGCTGCCCGCCCCCTCGCAGATGACCGCGTCGTGCGTGCGGCGCAGCTCGGCCAGGCAGTCGGTCACCGTGTCCAGCAGCCCCTCGGCGCGGCCGCGGTGGTAACCGCGGGCGCTCAACTCCCCGACGGGCTTGCCCAGCAGCACGACCTGGCTCGTGCGGTCGGACCCGGGCTTGAGCAGCACCGGGTTCATCAGCGCGCTCGGCTCGACCCGGGCGGCGGCGGCCTGCATGGCCTGCGCACGGCCGATCTCGGCGCCCTCCCGCGTCACGAAGGAGTTGAGCGACATGTTCTGCGCCTTGAACGGGGCGACCTTCGCGCCCTGGCGGGCCAACCACCGGCAGATGCCCGCCGTCACCACGCTCTTGCCGGCGTCGGAGGTCGTCCCCGCGACGAGCAGCGCACCACCGGGCTCACCGGCTGCCATGCATCCTCCTCGATCGGTGGGCGCGGACGGCGCTCCGTCCGGCCGCTCCCGCGGCGGCGGTGACCACCAGCGCCGCCAGTCCCACGCGCCGGGACAGCCGCACGGCGCGTTCCACGTCGGTCACCGTCACCGCGCGTCCGGTCGCCCCGCCCAGCACCGGACGGTGCTCGACGCGTCCGCCGTAGGACAGTGTGCCGCCCAGCCGCACCCCGAGCGCCCCCGCGAACGCGGCCTCCACCGGGCCCGCGTTGGGCGAGGGGTGCCGGCCGGCGTCGGCTCGCCAGGCCGCCCGGGCGCCGGCGGGATCGGGCCCCAGCAGCACCGCGAGCGCCGCCGTCAGCCGCGAACCCGGCCAGCCCGCGACGTCGTCGAGGCGGGCGGCGGCCCAGCCGAACCGCCGGTAGCGCGGGGAGCGGTGACCGACCATCGCGTCCAGCGTGTTGACGGCGCGGAAGGCCGCCAGCCCGGGGACGCCCGCCACGGCCCCCCACACCAGGGCGCCCACGACCGCGTCCGAGGTGTTCTCGGCGACCGACTCGACGACGGCCCGGGCGATGCCGTCGGCGTCCAGGGCCTGCGGGTCGCGACCGCACAGGTGCGGCAGCCGCTCCCGGGCGCGCTCGACGTCGCCCTCCGCCAGCGCGGCGGCGACGGCTCGCGCCTCCCGGCCGAGTGAGGTCCCGCCGAGTACCGCCCACGTGACGGTCCCGGTCAGGGCGATGCGCAGCGCTCGGCGTGCGGGCGCGGGCAGACGGTCCAGCGTGCTTCCGAGCGCCGCCGCGGCGGCGGTCACGCCGCCCACGCACAGCGCGGTGTGCGCGGCGCCGGCCGCGCGGTGGTCGCGCCACAGGGCGTGTTCGAGACGGGCCGCGGTGCGGCCGAAGGCGGCGACGGGATGGGCGCGGCGCGGATCGCCGGCCAGCGCGTCCCCGAGGAAGCCGAGTACGACTCCGGTTGCGGTCAGGCCCATGACGTCGTCAACCCGCCACGGGCACCTGTCCGACGGGTACGGCGGCCGGGTCAGGGGGCATGGCGGTGCCGGGCATGGCGTGTGTCCTCACTCAGGGTCCGCGCCCTGGCTCGACGTGACCGGCGACGAGAGTCTCCTGGCTCCCGGATCAACACGTCCCCCGGCCTTCCAGCCCGCCAGGGGCCGTGACGTCGGGTGGGGGAGTGCTCCCCGGTGACAGTGGCGGGACCGCGCCGGATTCGCACCGGCTTCCTCTTCCTGCCGCCGTTGTGGCAACGCGAAGTCCACCACGCCCCGCATAGGCCGTCAACTCGGCCTTGACCTGCGGTGCGGGAGTGTGAGCAGGCCCACGGGGGCCCCGGGCACAGCGCCGAGGGGCACGGGCGCGGGCCCGTGCCCCTCGGCGCTGTGGGGAACCTGGTCGGACGGGCCTACCGGCCCGTCTCTCGCTTGGCGCCGGCGGCATCCGGCCGACACGGCGCGTACCACCGTGCACACGGCTCCGGCCGCATGACGACGCGGCTGACGGCGTCGTCATGCCTGCCCGGCCGGACGGGCCTCAGGCGGCGATGATGTAGATCCCGTATGCCACGGCGGCGGCGCAGAGCGCGTAGGCGGCGTAGGCGCCCACGCGGGCCGGGGCGCTGACGCCGCCGTCCGCCTTGCGGGCGGAGCCGCCGACGATGCCGAGGGTGAAGACGCCCACGAGGGCGACCGTCGCCAGCAGGCTGACGCCGAAGACCTGGCCGAGTGCTGCCCAGTCGATGTTCATCACGCTGTCCTTGGGGTCCTAGGTCGTGGGGGCCGTTGGGGGGCGGCGGTGGGCCGGGGCGGAGCCCCGGCCCGGGGGCGGCGTCAGACGGCGCCAGCGGTGGGACGTCCGGCCGGGGCGGAGTCGTCCTGCTCGTCCTCGGCGGACCCCGGGCGCTGCACGCCGGCCGGCGGCGGACTCACGGCCCGGACGGCGGTGGTGACCACGCCGGGGGCGTCGTCCTCGCCGGCGGCGGGCTCGTCGTCGTTGACGTTGGTGTGGTCGACGACCTCACGGCGGGAGGCGGCCCAGATCGCGGCCATCGCGGCCACGAAGAGGACGGCGACGGTGGTGATGCCCCAGTCGCCCTGCTCGGCGAGCAGTGTGGCGAGAGCGGCGACCGCACCGGCGGCCGGGAGCGTCAGCCCCCACGCGGCGAACATGCGGTACGCGGTGTTCCAGCGCACCACACCGCCCTTGCGGCCGTACCCCGAGCCCATGACCGAGCCGGAGGCGACCTGGGTGGTGGAGAGGGAGAAGCCGAGGTGCGAGGAGGCCAGGATGGTGACCGCCGAGCTGGTCTGGGCGGCGAAGCCCTGCGGGGCCTGGATGTCGGTGAGACCGCGGCCCATCGTGCGGATGATGCGCCAGCCGCCGAGGTAGGTGCCGAGCGCGATGGCGATACCGGCGGAGGCGATGACCCACAGCGGCGGCTCGGCGTCTCCCGCGATGACGCCACCGGAGATGAGCGCCAGGGTCATCACACCCATGGTCTTCTGCGCGTCGTTGGTGCCGTGGGCCAGGGAGACCAGGGCGGCCGAGGTGATCTGGCCGGCGCGGTAGCCGTGCGAGGTCCGCTCCGGGTCGGCGTTGCGCGCCGCCCGGTAGGTGACGCGCGTCGCCAGGAAGGCGGCGAGGCCGGCCACGACCGGGGCGATGAAGGCCGGGATCAGGATCTTGCCGAGCACGGCACCGCCGTCGATGGCGCCGATGCCGACGGAGGCGACGGTCGCACCGATCAGACCGCCGATGAGGGCCATGGAGGAACTGGAGGGAATGCCGCCCAGCCAGGTGAGCAGATTCCACAGGATCGCCCCGACCAACCCCGCGAAGATCACTTCGGGTTGGATGCCGGACGTCTCGTCGATGATGCCCTTCGAGATGGTCGTGGCGACCTCGATGGAGAGAAACGCTCCGACGAGATTGAGGATCGCCGACATGGTCACCGCTGCCTTGGGCTTCATAGCCCCGGTCGAGATGGTCGTGGCCATCGCGTTGGCGGTGTCGTGGAAGCCGTTCGTAAAGTCGAACAGCAGGGCCGTGACGATCACGATCCCGATCAGCAGCGTGAAGTGTTCCATTCACCCGGCAATCAGTTTGGGCGGTCAGGTTGCTCAGCGAACGTAAGGACGATGAGTGAACGGAAGGTGAACTGGGGCGGGCTTCGGGGTGTCGTGGCTCGGGGGAGGTGTGGCGGACCCTTGTCCGGCCCTTGGGAACAACCGGATGGACGGGGGTCTCCCGGCCGCGTCGAGACGCTGGTCACAGTGGCTTTCCGTGCCGTGCGGGCGGTGTTCCGGCGCCCTCGCGAGCCGCCTTCACGCCCCGCGCTCTCGTCTCCGGTTCACGCCCCCACCGAGACCGATTCGAGATCTTCCGCACGCCCGACGCTCCCACCTCGAGAGGCAGGCCCTGTGCCCCACCCGCAGCACCACCGTCCCCTCCCGGCCGACGAGGCGCCACCGGCCTGGTCGGCCGCCTGGCACGACGTCGTCCGCACCGCCCGCCGCACCGCCGAGACCGGGCTCGTCGTCGGCACCTCGGGAAACGTCTCGGCGCGGGTGGAGGACGTCGTCCTCGTCACGCCCAGCGGCATCCCCTACGACCGGCTCGGGCCCGCCGACCTCTGCGCCGTCCACCTCGACGGCAGCCCCGCGGCCGGAGCGCGCAGGCCCACCAGCGAGCTGCCCCTCCACCTGGCCGTCTACCGCGAGACCGACGCCGCGGCCGTCGTCCACACCCACGCCGTGCACGCCACCGCCGTCTCCACGCTGGTCGACGAAGTGCCCGCCGTCCACTACATGGCCGCCGCGCTCGGCGGCCCGGTCCGCGTCGCCCCCTACGCCACCTACGGCACCGAGGCCCTGGCCGCACACCTGCTCGCCGCCCTGCGCGGCCGCACCGGCTGCCTGCTGCGCAACCACGGCACCGTCGTCTACGGGCGCGACCTCGACCGGGCCTACGAGCTCACCGCGCAGCTGGAGTGGATGTGCCAGGTCTGGCTGGCCGCGGCCGCCGTCCCCGGCCGCACCCCGGCGACCCTGCCACCGGAGGAGCTCGACGTCGTCGCCGAACGTCTCCGCGGCTACGGCCAGCGGCCGGGCCCCGGGACGGCGGATCGCTGAACCTCCAGTCCGCCCCGGCCGCGATCCCCGCCACCCCGTCGTCCCCGCCACCCCCGCCGTCCCTCCCGGATCGCGGCCGGGTCCCGAGGGGCGGGGGCGCACGTTCGGCGCAGGTCCGGTGGCAGGGTGCAGCAGCCCGCCGCACACTGAACGAGATGCGTCCCGGAACCACGGCGGCCGTAGCCGCCTCCCTCACCGCACTGGGTGCCGGAGCGGCCGTAGCGGCCGGCCGGTACGCGGCCGGAGCTGCCCTGCGGCCCAACGCCGGGGGCACGCCGCCCGGCTTCGACGGCCCGCCGCTGACCGTGCACGGCACCGCCCCCGGCCAGGTCACGCTGACCCGTTCGCTGGATTCGCTCATCCCCGGCATCTACGGGCTCACCGGCCGGGGCTGCCACGCGGTCATCGGCAACGTGCTGGACACCGGACGCCACAACGGTCACGTCGACGGCGCCTCGCCCGACACCGTCGTGCGCCGGCTCGTGCGCGTGACCGAGGGCGAGCTGCGCCCCGGCACGCGGGTGCGGATCACCCCGCAGGTCTACCGCGGCACCCCCGGCGACGCCCTCGGCCTGGAGAGCGAGGACGTCTCCGTCCCCGGGGAGCTCGGGCCGATGCCCGCCTGGTTCCTCCCCGGCGCCCGGGAGACCTGGGTCATCGCCGTCCACGGCCTCGGTACCACCCGGGACCACCCGATGGTGGTCATGCCCCTGCTGCACCGCATGCAGTTCCCCGTGCTGTCCATCAGCTACCGGGGCGACCCCGGCGCGCCCGCGCCGGGCGACGGCGTCGGCCACTTCGGGGACGCCGAGTGGCGCGACCTCGACGCCGCCCTGCGCTACGCCATCGGCCGCGGTGCCACCCGCGTCGTGCTCATGGGCTGGTCCGTCGGAGCCACGATCGCCCTGTACGCCGCCGCCCGCTCCGCGCTGCGCGGCCACGTCGCCGGGCTGGTGCTCGACTCACCCGTCCTCGACTGGCGCGCCACCGTGCGTGCCCTGGCGGCCCGCCGCGTCCCGCACAGCCTGCTGCCGCTGGCCGTGCGCGCCGCCGAGAGCCGGACCGAGGCGGCCGCCGAACGGCTGGCGGACGCGGTCGACCCGGAGCGGCTCACCGAGCCCGTGCTGATCCTCCACGGGCCGGGGGACGCCGTCGCCTCCTGGGACGAGACCCTCGACTACGCCGCCGCGCGGCCCGACCTCGTCACCGTTCGCGAGGTGCTGAACGGGCGCCACGGCGGCGCCTGGAACGCCGACCCCATGGGCTGTGAGGAGTCTCTGCGGCGCTTTCTCACCCCGCTCGTGTGACCCGGGGGGCGAGCCGAGCGCACCCCGCCATGTGGGTGACCACGAGCGCGGTTTGGGCTTTTCGGGGCTCAGCAGGAAGACTGCCCCCCGTGACGTCCCGTACCCCGCGAGACACCAGGCTGAGCATCGTCCCCGAGCAGGCCCTGGCCACGGCCCGCCGATCCGTGTCCGTGCGCCGCTCCCGGCCCGCTCCGCGTCCGCCCGCCCGGCTGGCGCCCCGCGAACAGCTCGCCCGTCAGGCCCGCGCGGCGCTGGGCGAGGCCGTCCGCCTCGCCCGCTGGGCCGACGCCCGCGGCCGCTCACCCGTCCTCGACCCCGGCCCGCCCGCCGAGGACCTGGGGCTGCCCGCAGGCCAGATCACCGTCCACTGGGACCGGGCCCGGCTCGCGGGCCTCGTCGAACTGCACGCCGGCGCCGTGCGCGCGGGCTGGCGGCTGCGCGCCTGGGACCGGGACGACTCCGCCGTCCTGCGGGGCTGGGTCGCCCTGTTCGACGCCTGGTCGCTGGCCTGCCCCGCCCCGGCCAGCGCCGACCCGTCCCTCGTCGGCGACGTCGTTGTGGCGGCTCCGCAGCTGCTGTCGGTCATGCATCTGTCGTCCGGCCCCGTGACCGAACCGGCGCTGCTCGAACTCCTCACCCAGCGCATCGCCGAGCTGCACGCCGAGCGGGACCGGGACGGCACGCCCGTGCCCGCGCCCGCCCCCGGCGAGTCGGCCATCCTGCTGGCCTGGGCCCTGGACGGGCTCTCCGCCGTCGGCGCCCTCACCCGCTGCCAGGACCCCGGACAGCCGGGGCAGGCCCAGCTCACCCCGCTCGGTGACTGGGCGGTGTGGGCCAAGCTGGAGCAGATCTGCGTCGCCGCCCTCAGCCCCGCCGGAAACATCGAGCAGTGCGCCGAGGACATGCTGCGCGGCTGCGCCCGCCTCTCCCCGGGGCCGGCCCGCGACGAGTACCGGGCCTGGCTGGCCGCCCGGCCCACCGGTCCCGCCGTCCGGGAGCTGCTCGCCGCCGCCCGGGGCGAGGACGCCCTCGTGCGGGCCCTGGCCTTCGAGGCCCTGCGGGTCGTGGGCGCGCCGGCCGAGCCCGCCGTCCGCGAGTCCGCCGTCGACCCCGCGCTGCGGCCCTACGCCCTGCTGTGGCTCGCCGAGCACGAGGGGGCGGACCCGGAGGACCTCGCCGGCGGGGCACCCGGCGTGCTCAGCCGCGACGAGGCCGCCTGGCTGTGGGTGGACACCGCCGCCGCGGTCGCCGACCACGGGGAGAGCCAGCTCCTCGTCGACCACCTGGAGTCCGCCGTCCGGGACAGCGTCCCCCGGCTGCTGGAGGAGGTGCGGGCCACCGGGCACCCGCGCACCGTGCAGGTGCTGGTGGCCCTGGCCGCCGCCCACCCGGACCCGGCCCTGGCCAGGGCCGTGCGCCGCGCCGCCTTCCAAGTCCACTCCGGCGGCGCCTGAGCGGTCCCGGGCGGTCCCTCGGCCACGTCGTCAGGACACTCCGTCAGCTGGTGGAGCGGTCGGGACTGTAGGTGCCGAAGACCCAGACGTTGCCCTCCAGATCGCGCGCGATGTAGTCGCGCGAACCATAGGACTGGTCGACGGGCGGCGAGAGGATCTCGGCGCCGTTCTCCGCCGCCCGCCGGTGATGCGCGTCGCAGTCCTCGACGACGACGTAGACCGTGGTCGGGCCGGCGTCCCGGGTGGCCTCGGCGAAGGCACCCTCACCGCCCTTGGAGCCGAGCATCACCGTGCCGTTGCCGTAGGAGAGCTCGGCGTGCAGGACGGAGCCGTCGTCGGCCGCGTACACCATGTCCTCGGTGAATCCGAACGCCGCCTGGAGCTGGGTGATCGCGGCCTTCGCGTCGGCGTAGAGCAGCGTCGGGAAGACGCTCGGCGGGGCGGTCTGCGCGGCCATGTCGATCACCGGACCTCTCTCGGTGCTGCCCCGAAGGGGGCGACGTCCGCGCCACAGTCTTCCAGCCGGGCCCGGCCCGCGCGCGGCGGCCGGGCCCGGCCGGGCGACGGGGAGGCGGGAAAACCGCTTGCGGAGCGCCGGTAGACTTTCCCGCATGGAAACCCCACTCACGCATTAGCCGGCGACGTACGTCCACCTGCCGCCCGTCGCGCTGCCGCGCCGACGGCTGCGCGCCCCTCGCCAGGCGGCGCCGCGCGGCTCGTGACCCACAGCCCGCCAGTTCCGTACGTACGTCGTCCCGCCCAGGAGTTTCCCCGTGATCACCGTCTCCGGTCTCGAGCTGCGCGCCGGCGCCCGCGTCCTCATCGAGTCGGCCAGCTTCCGTATCGCCCGCGGCGACCGTATCGGCCTCGTCGGCCGCAACGGCGCCGGCAAGACCACGCTCACCAAGTGCCTCGCCGGCGAGGGCGTGCCGGCCTCCGGCACCATCACCAACACCGGCGAGGTCGGCTACCTGCCGCAGGACCCGCGCACCGGCGACCTGGACACTCTCGCCCGCGACCGCATCCTCTCCGCCCGCGGCCTCGACACCGTCATCCGCCGCATGCGGGAGAACGAGGACCGGATGGCCGGCGGCAAGGGCGCCACCCGCGAGCGCGCCATGAAGAAGTACGAGCGGCTGGAGACCGAGTTCCTCACCAAGGGCGGCTACGCCGCCGAGGCCGAGGCCGCGACCATCGCCGCGAGCCTCGGGCTGCCCGACCGCGTGCTCGCCCAGCCGCTGCACACGCTCTCCGGCGGTCAGCGGCGCCGCGTCGAGCTGGCCCGCATCCTCTTCTCCGACGCCGACATCCTGCTCCTGGACGAGCCGACGAACCACCTGGACGCCGACTCCATCGTCTGGCTGCGGGACTTCCTCAAGACCTACCGCGGCGGCCTCGTCGTCATCTCCCACGACATCGACCTCGTGGAGACGGTGGTCAACAAGGTCTTCTACCTCGACGCCAACCGCTCCCAGATCGACCAGTACAACATGGGCTGGAAGCAGTACCTGACGCAGCGCGAGGCGGACGAGAAGCGGCGCCGCAGGGAGCGGGCCAACGCGGAGAAGAAGGCCGCGGCGCTCAACTCGCAGGCGGACAAGATGCGGGCCAAGGCGACGAAGGCCGTCGCCGCGCAGAACATGGCCCGCCGGGCGGAGAAGCTGCTGGCCGGGCTGGAGTCCGAGCGGCAGTCGGACAAGGTGGCCAAGCTCCGCTTCCCCGACCCCGCCCCGTGCGGAAAGACGCCGTTGACGGCCGAGGGACTGTCCAAGTCCTACGGCTCGCTGGAGATCTTCACCGACGTCAGCCTCGCCGTGGACCGCGGCTCGCGCGTCGTCATCCTCGGCCTCAACGGCGCCGGAAAGACGACGCTGCTGCGCCTGCTGGCGGGGGTCGAGGAGCCGGACACCGGCGCGGTGCGGCCCGGTCACGGCCTCAAGCTCGGCTACTACGCACAGGAGCACGAGACGCTCGACCCGGACCGTACGGTGCTGGAGAACATGCGCTCCTCCGCGCCCGACATGGACCTCGTCCAGGTCCGCAAGGTGCTCGGCTCCTTCCTGTTCTCCGGCGACGACGTCGACAAGCCCGCCGGCGTCCTGTCCGGCGGGGAGAAGACGCGGCTCGCGCTGGCCACGCTCGTCGTCTCCTCGGCCAACGTGCTGCTGCTCGACGAGCCGACGAACAACCTGGACCCGGCCAGCCGGGAGGAGATCCTCGGCGCGCTGCGCACCTTCACCGGTGCCGTGGTCCTGGTGACGCATGACGAGGGCGCCGTCGACGCCCTCCAGCCCGAGCGGATCATCCTGCTGCCCGACGGCGTGGAGGACCTGTGGGGCGCGGACTACGCCGATCTGGTGGCCCTCGCCTGAGCACCCTGAGCACCTGAGCCGCGAGGTGCCCAGGCCCTCAGGGCCCCGGCCGGCTCCGAGGTCTTACGCCCCGCGGCCCCGCGGCCCCGGGCGTGGCCTCGCCTCACCTACAGGTGCCGCTCGGATGCTTTCCGTGATCGTCGCGCTTCCCCCGGGCGCCGCGCAGTAGACGCGTGATCCTTCATCCGAGTGAGGACGGCTCGTATCCCCCGGGGCTTGCCGATCACGGAAGCGCCCGTCCTCCCGCTCGGCCCCCGCCCCCGGGCCGGGCCGCGCATCTCCCCGCTGACCTGCCCGTTCAGGGGGCCGGGCGGCGACCGGAAGCGCGCGGCCCAACCCGTTCCGGGCCGCGCGTCCCGTCACCGAGCGTGCCCGCGGCGTCAAGCTGCTCCCATCGACCTTGCTGAATGGGTGGCCAGAAGGACCGGAAGGGGTGATCATGAGAACTCAGAGCGCACTTCCCATGAGGAGGCACGGGTGACCGAGACTCTGAAGAAGGGCAGCCGGGTGACCGGCGCCGCGCGCGAGCAGCTCGCGGCGGACCTCAAGAAGAAATACGACTCCGGCGCGAGCATTCGGGCCCTGGCCGAAGAGACCGGCCGGTCCTACGGCTTCGTGCACCGCATGCTCAGCGAGGCGGGCGTGACCCTGCGCGGTCGCGGCGGCGCCACCCGGGGCAGGAAGGCCGACTGACCTCCACACACCGCCGGTGGGCGGGTGGCGCCTGACGGCGGCGCACCCGGTCGGGCATGGCGTCGGTCAGGTGGTTACTCTGCAGTCACTTAACTGCGGACGAGCCACCGGAGGATGCGATGACCCTGCTCGATCGGGACGGTGTTCGACTCACCGTCGAGGCGGAGAACGACGGCGGCGTGGCGACGGTCACGCTCGCCAACGCGGACAAGCGCAACGCCCAGTCCCCGGCCATGTGGCGGGCCCTCGCCGCGGTGGGCCGGGAACTGCCCGGCAGCGTGCGGGTCGTGGTGCTGCGGGGCGAGGGCAAGTCCTTCTCCGCGGGCCTGGACCGGCAGGCCTTCACCCCCGAAGGCTTCGACGGCGAGCCCTCGTTCCTCGACCTGGCCCGCGGCCCGGCCGAGGAGATGGACCGCACCATCGCCGAGTACCAGGAGGCGTTCACCTGGTGGCGGCGGCCCGACGTCGTCACCGTCGCCGCCGTCCAGGGGCATGCGATCGGGGCCGGCTTCCAGCTGGCCCTCGCCTGCGACCTGCGGGTGTGCGCCGACGACGCCCAGTTCGCCATGCGCGAGACGAGCCTCGGCCTCGTCCCCGACCTGACGGGCACCCAGCCCCTGGTCAACCTCGTGGGGTACGCCCGGGCCCTGGAGATCTGCGCCACCGGCCGTTTCGTGCACGCGGACGAGGCCGAGCGCACCGGCCTGGCGAACCTCGTCGTGCCCCGTGCCGAACTGGACGCGGCCACCGCCGACCTGGCCGCCGCGCTGCTGGCCGCGCCGCGTGACGCCGTGATCGAGACCAAGGCCCTGCTCCAGGGCGCCGCCGAGCGGAGCTACGGGGAGCAGCGCATCGCGGAGCGCGCCGCGCAGGGCCGCCGTCTCAGGGACCTCGCCGGGCTGGGGGAGTAGCCCGCCTACCCGTTCGGCGGCACAGCACGCGGGCCGGTGCCGTCGGCGGCCCTAGGGTGAGGGGCGGAGCGGGGGCGGCCGACGGCCGCCTCCGGCAGGCTTTCCGAGAGGGGTGAAGGCGATGACCGAGACCACATCCGCCACGGCCAAGGAGTCCGGTCGGTCGGAGAGCGCGAAGCGGGGCGGTGGGCCGCCCGCCGGCCGGGGCAAGACGACCATCGCCGACGGCGTGGTCGCCAAGATCGCCGGTCTGGCCGCCCGCGACGTCGACGGCGTCCATGCCATGGGCGGTGGCATGGCCCGGACCTTCGGCGCGGTCCGCGACCGGGTCCCGGGCGGCAGCCGCTCCGCCACGCGCGGGGTCAAGGCCGAGGTCGGAGAGGTGCAGGCGGCCCTCGACCTGGAGATCGTCGTCGACTACGGCGTCTCGATCGGGGACGTCGCCTCCGACGTGCGCGGCAGCGTCATCGAGGCCGTCGAGCGCATGACGGGCCTGGAGGTCGTGGAGGTCAACATCGCGGTGAGCGACGTGAAGCTCCCCGACGAGCCGGACGACGAGGAGGAAGAGGAGCCGCGACTGCGGTAGTACCGGTCCGGCAGCGGGGTAGACCCGGCACGGGACCGGGCTCCGGCGCGGGCCGGGCGGAGCGATACAAGGGAGCGCACTATGAGTATGGCGGTCGTCGGACTGATCACTGGAATGGCGCTCGGCTTCGCCGGGTACTTCGGCGGGTTCGGAGCGTTCCTGCTGGTCGCCGCGTTGGGTGCGGTGGGCTTCGTGGCCGGCAGGTTCGCCGACGGCGACCTCGACCCGGGGGACTTCTTCGGTACCCGGGGCCGAAGCGGACGGCGGTGAGCGATGGCTCTCGAGCGCGTTCCGGCCGCCGAACGCGGCGCCACCCGGGTCGCCGACAAGGTGATCGCCAAGATCGCGGCGCAGGCCGCACACGAGGCCCTGCGCTCCTCGGAGGGCGACGCCGCACCGGCCGGCCCTGCCGGGACCACACGGTCCTCCTCTACCTCCACCTCCGGCCCCGCCGCGGCGGGGAGCCCGGACGGCACGCCACCCGCGCCGCCCGGCGGCCGGGCCCGGCACGCCACGGTCACCGCGCGCGCCCGTTCCCGCCGTGGCGGGGAGCCGGACACCGCCCGGCTGCGCGTCGCCGTGGAGCTCGGCTACCCCGGTGACATCGGCGCCCAGTGCCGGGCCGTGCGGCGCCGCGTCATCGACCGGGTCGCGGAGCTGGCCGGCTTCGCGGTCCCGGAGGTCGCCATCGACGTCGAACGGCTGAACGCGCCGCATCTGGTGCAGGACCGCGCCGGGAGGGTGGAGTGAGCGACGAAGCCGCCGGGGGCGGGCCACCGACCCTGGAGAAGCGGCCCGCGGCCCCCGCCGACGCCGCCGCGGACCCCGCCGGGCCAGACGAGGAGCGAGGGCCGAAGGCCCCCCGGGCCGGCTCCGGGCGGCGCGGCCGGTTCTGGTCGGAGCGCCGGCTGCCTGCCCTCCTGCTCGCACTGGTACTGGCCTTCGCCACCGGCGCCCTGCTCTACGACCTCGCCGCCGTGCGCGCCGGGCACGAGGCGCGGGCCTGGCGGCGCGAGCTGGCCGAGCAGCTGGCCGGCCGGTCCCTGAGTGACGGCTGGGTCCTCGGCACCGCCGTCGCCGTCGCCCTCCTCGGGCTGTGGCTGCTGCTCCTCGCCCTGACCCCCGGCACGCGGTGGCTGCTGACCATGCGGGGCGCGCCGGGGCTCCGGGCAGGGATCGACCGGCGGACCGCGGCGGCCGTCCTGCGCGGACAGGCGGTGCAGGTCCCGGGTGTGCGGTCGGCGAAGGTCACGGTGCGCCGCCGGTCGGTACGGGCCAGAGCGGTCGCCCACTTCCGCGAGCTGGACGCGGTGCGCGCGGACCTGCGGGGCGTGCTCGCCGACACCGTCGCCGACCTGGGCCTCGCCCGGGCGCCCCGACTGTCCGTCCACGTCCGCCGTCCGGACCGGCACTGAGGTGAGTGAGCCGATGCTGAGAACCGTCAACCGGCTGTTGCTGGGCCTCGTCGGACTCGGCCTCCTGGCCCTGGGGCTCGCCGCTCTGGCCGCCGCCGCGGATCTGCCGCGGCGGCTGGACGTCGTCCCGCCCGAGGGCTACTCGTGGCGCAACCCCGACGAGGTCGTGCTCACCCACGAGGACCGCACGCAGTGGACCGACGAGGGCTGGTGGTGGCCCGTCGTCTTCACGGTGCTCGGCGCGCTGCTCCTCGTCGCGGTCTGGTGGCTGCTGGGCCAGCTCCGCGCCCGCCGCCTCGGCACGCTGCAGGTGGACAGCGGGGACGGCGCCGGGGCGCGCCTGCGGGGCTCCGCGCTCGCCGAGGTGCTGGCCGGGGAGGCGGAGAGCCTGCCCGGCGTCCGGGACGCGCGGGTGGTGCTGACCGGCCGGCGCCGTGCGCCCCGGGCCCGCGTCGGGCTGCTCGTGGACGCCGACGCCCGCCCCGACCACATCGTGCGGGAGTTGCGGGAGGGGCCGCTGGAGCGGGCCAGGCTCTCGGCGGGGCTGGCCGAACTCCCGGCCGAAGTGCGGCTGCGCGGCGCGCGCGGCCGCACCGAGCGTATCGGCTGACGGCTCCGGCCGAACGCCCCCGGCGGGTGCTGACGGCCGCACGTCCGGGCGCTCCCGCCGTGGTGCTCGGCGGCGGGGCGAGGCTCAGAAACGGTGCTGCGCGCCGCCGTCCACGGGGAGCATCGTGCCGGTGAGGTAGGAGGCCGCGGGGGAGAGCAGGAACGCCGCCGCCTTCCCGAACTCCTCCGGCGTGCCGTAGCGCCCGAGCGGGATCATCGCCTGGTTGCGCTCGCGGGAGGCCGCGGCGTCACCGGAGAGGGCGTCCAGCTCCCGCAGCCGGTCGGTGTCGATGCGCGAGGGCAGGAGCCCCACCACCCGGATGCCGCGCGGCCCCAGTTCCAGTGACAGCGACTTCGCGAACCCCGCCAGCCCCGGGCGCAGTCCGTTGGAGATCGTCAGGCCCGGGATGGGCTCGGCCACCGAACCGGACAGGACGAAGCCGATGACGCCGCCCTCGGACAGCCGCGCGGCGGCGGCCCTGGCCAGCCGTACGGCGCCGAGGAAGACGGACTCGAACGCCTCCCGCCACTGCGCGTCGCTCGACGTCTCCGCGCTGCCGGCCGGCGGGCCGCCCACGCTGATGAGGACGCCGTCCAGCCGCCCGAAGGAGGTGAGCGCGGCCTCCGTCAGCCGCTCGGCCGCCTCCGGGTCGGCGTTGTCCGCCGCCGTGCCGACGGCCAGGGGGCCGAGCCGCCGTGCCGTGTCCTCCGCCGCGCCCTGCTCGCGTCCGGTGATCATGACCCGTGCCCCGTCGGCGGTGAGCTGCTCGGCGGTCGCGAAGCCGAGCCCGCGGGTGCCGCCGGTGACGAGGTACGCGGTGTCCTTGAGCCCAAGATCCATGGGGGTCAGTCTGCCGTGCCCGCCGTGGCCCGCGCGAGGGCCGGGTCGGTGGCCGACGCGCCCTCGTCCGCCGTCCGGGCCGCGGCCCGCCGGTCCCGCAGCTCCCGGCGGAGCAGGATCACCCAGCCCACGGGGACGGCCGCCGTGAACAGCCACCACTGGACCGCGTAGGCCAGGTGCGCGCCGACGCCGCTGTGGTCGGGCTCCGGGACCTGCTCGGCGAGCTCGTCCTCGGCGGGCCGCGGGTCGGTGGCCGTCAGCTCGACGAAGCCGCCGAGCACGGGGCGCTCCAGCTCGGCGGCCCGCTGCTCGCTGTTGATGAGCATGACCTGGCGCTCGGGCAGCCCGCCGCGGTCCTTGATCCCCGTGGCCGCCGTCGTCTCGTCCCGCAGCAGCCGCCCGGTGACGGTCACGGTGCCGCCCGGGGCCGCGGGCACCTCGGGGAAGGCCCGCTGGTCGCCGTCGCCGGGCACCCAGCCCCGGTTGACCAGCAGCGCGGTGCCGTCCGGGCGGATCAGCGGGGTGAGGACGAAGTAGCCGATCTCGCGGCCGTCGGCGGCCGTCCGGCGGCGGACGACGACCTCGTGCGCGGGGTCGTAGACGCCGGTCGCCGTGACCCGGCGGAACATGTCGTCCTCGGCGGGCTGCCGGCCCACTCCGGTGAGCTCCGCGACCGGAACCGGCTCGGCGGCCAGGCTGCCGGCGATCAGCTCGTTGTGCGCCACCCGTGCCTCGTGCCGGTGCAACTGCCAGAACCCGAGCTGGACCATGACGGGCATCAGCACGAGTGCGAGCAGAGTGAGGATCACCCACTGCCGAGACAACAGGAAGCGGTACACGACCAACGACGGTACCGCGCGGCCGTCAGCCCTTCGGCGCGGGGGCCACGTCCCGCAGGAGCTGGGTGAAGGCCGCCTCGTCGATGACGGGGGTGCCGAAGGAGCGGGCGCGGGTGACCTTGCCGGTGGGGGACTCGGGATCGTTGGTCACCAGGAGGCTGGTGAGCCGGGAGACGCTCGTGGCGATGTGCAGCCCCGCCTCGACGGCCCGGTCCTCCAGCAGCTCGCGCTCGGTGAAGGTGTCCCCGGAGATCGCCACCCGCATGCCCTGGACGAGCGCGCCCCCGGGCTCGTACCGGCCGGGGTTGGGGTAGGGGCAGGCGGGGCGGCGGCGGGAGGGCCGCCAGGCGGCCGAGCGATAGGTCTGCCGGCCGCGTGCGAAGCCGCCGTCCTGCGGCCCGGTGGCCCACTCCGTGAGCGGGGTGCAGGCGAGCAGGGGGAGCCGGGCGCCCCGGCCCGCGGCCAGCCGCAGGCTCGGCCGGAACGCCTCGGCCAGCACCCGGGCGTCGTCCAGCGCGTGGTGGGCGCGCTCCTGGACGACGCCGTAGTGCGCGGCGAGCGTCTCCAGCTTGTGGTTGGCCAGCGGCAGCCCGAGCTCTTTGGAGAGGGCGATGGTGCACAGCCGCTGGCGCACCGGCGGCTCGCGGTCCGCGCGGGCGAACTCGCGGGCGATCATCGTCCAGTCGAACATCGCGTTGTGGGCGACCAGGACGCGGCCCTCCAAGCGCCGGGCGAACTCCTCGGCCACGTCGGCGAAGAGGGGGGCGTCGGCCAGGACCGCGCTCGTCAGGCCGTGGATCCAGGTGGGCCCCGGATCACGCTGTGGGTTGACGGTGGAGTACCAGTGGTCCTCCACCTCGCCCCGGCCGTCGAGCTGGTAGACGGCGGCGGAGACGATTCTGTCCTCCCGGGCGAGCCCGGTCGTCTCCACGTCCACCACGGCGTAGCGGGTGGGGTAGCCCGACGGCCAGGAGGACTCCGCGTGCTGCTGCGCGGGGATCGGCGGTGCGGTAGCCGCGGACTGAGGCCGGCTTTCCGGTGCCGTCTGATCTTCGAGCATGGTCACAGAGGATACGGGCCCCGACTGACAGCGAGCCCCCGTGGCCGCGGCAAGCCCGGTTTTCCGCAGGCCCTTTGACGTCTGTTCGGTTTGGCGGACAAGGGGGGCTTCGTCCCGCTTGTCTCTTTGGGGCGGGTGACGGGAGCCGAGGGACGGAGGAGGCCGGGCCCCGCGGGACCCGGCCTCCTCGTCGTGCTGCGTCACGTCGGCCGGTCGGCCGGACGGGCTTACCGCACGGCGGCCAGGGCGTCGACGATGCCGAAGCCGTAGAAGCTGTTGACGTGCCTGCTGCCGGTGCAGGTGGCGGCGTAGCGCCCGTCACCGCTCGGGTCGAACTCGCCCTCGGGGCACGGGGTGCTGACGGCCTGGGCCTTCAGGCGCCAGGCCAGCTCCTGCGGGCTGACGCGCGGGTCCTCGCTCTTGATGAGGGCGGCGACCCCGGCGACGTACGGGCCGGCCATCGAGGTGCCCTGGAGGAACGCGTACTCGCCGTCGGGCATCGTGGACAGCACGCCGCCGCTCTTGGCGGGGGCCTCCGGGAGCTGGTAGCGGGCGTCGCCGCCGGGTGCGGCGACGTCGATCTGGCCCAGGCCGTGGTTGGAGAAGTACGACTTGACGCCGTGTGCGCCGGTGGAGGCGACGGAGGTCACACCCGGGAGCTGGGTGGGCATGTCGGGGCAGGTGCTCGGGTCGACGGTCCGCTCGACGGGGGTGGTGTCGTTCGGGCTGGAGGTGTCGGTGAGCTCGTCGGAGGCGAGGTCCAGGTTGGAGTTGCCGGCCGAGGTGATGTGGGCGACGCCCTGCCGGGTGGAGTACGCCATCGCGCGGCTGACGGCCTCGACGAGGGCGCCCTGGTCAGCGTCGTCGCGGCAGGTGAACAGCCACGGGTCGATGTAGTAGCTGTTGTTGGTGATCTCGACGCCGTTCTCCGCGGCGAACATGAAGGCGCAGACGACGGCCTCGGTGTAGAAGAGGCTCGTGCCCGGCTCGCTCACCTTGATGGAGGAGACCTGGACGCCCGGGGCGGCTCCGGCCACGCCGATCCCGTTGCGCGGGGCGGCGACGATGCCCGCGACGTGCGTGCCGTGGTAACTGCCGTTCGGGTACGGCCGCCAGGCGCCCTCGGAGGTGTCGGCGACGCCGCCGACGCAGTTGGCGGACTGCTCGGCGGAGAAGTTGGGCGCCAGGTCCGGATGGGTGTCGTCCACGCCGGTGTCGATGACGGCGACGGTCACGTCCCGGCTGCCCTCGCTGATCCGGTGCGCCTCGTCCGCCCTGATCTGCGGCAGCGGCCACTGGAGGGACTCCAGCGGCTCGTTGACGTCCCCGTCGGCCTGCCGCGCGCTCTGGAAGCCGTCCTTCGGCGGCTTGACGTACTCGGGCTCGCCGACCTCCGTGGTGGCCACGGGGGTCAGCGGGGCCGTGCGCGTGGCGCCCGCGGAGTCGATGCCCTTGGTGGCCCGCATCCGCGCGCCGAAGTCGGGGTCGGAGGAGTGGGCGACGACGACGCCGATCTCCTCGTAGGCGGTGACGACGGTGCCGCCCGCCTTCCTGACGGCCTTCCTGGCCTTCTTGACGGCCTTCCGCGAGTCGTCGGTGTTGACGACGTAGGACAGCCTCGGGCCGTCCGCGGCGGCGGGCTTCCCCTCCGCGAGCGCCGTGCTCGCGGAGGGGAGCAGCCCGAGTGAGACGGTCAGGGCCACGCCCGCGGACATGGCGAGCAGCCGGCGGCGCCGTCTGGACAGGGGGCTCAGTGCCATGGGGTCTCCATGTTCTCGAGAGTCTTGGAGGTCTCGGGTGCGCGATGCTCCAGGGCTGCACGCGGAGCCCTGGCCTGGCCCACGGCTCCGCCCGCGGCCTCCGGAGCGCGAGGTGGCGCGTCAACGCGGCGTCCGATGAGCGGAGTTGGTCGTTCGCGGACCGGAGGGGAAACTATCGTCGTCCACTGTCGTACGGCAATGATTTTCACATTAACATGAGAATTTAACAGAGGGTGTTCGCCTCGTTACTTCAACGACCTGTTGAATGTCGGAGGGCTCACGTACGCTGCGGAGCAAGGCTTCAACCGTCGGAGGGCTGGCGCGCATGCTCAAGGACACCTACGGCCGGGTCGCCACCGACCTGAGGGTCTCGCTGACCGACCGCTGCAACCTGCGCTGCACCTACTGCATGCCGGAAGAGGGTCTGCAGTGGCTGGCCAAGCCGGAGCTGCTCACGGACGACGAGATCGTCCGCCTGGTGCGCATCGCCGTGACGCGGCTGGGGGTGGACGAGGTGCGCTTCACCGGCGGTGAGCCGCTGCTGCGCCCCGGGCTGGTCTCCATCGTCGAGCGCTGCGCCGCCCTGGAACCGCGGCCGCGGCTGTCCCTCACCACCAACGGCATCGGCCTGGAGCGCACCGCGGAGGCCCTGCGGGGTGCCGGGCTGGACCGCGTCAACGTCTCCCTGGACACCCTCGATCCCGAGGTCTTCCAGCGCATGACGCGCCGCAAGCGCCACGCCGACGTGCTGCGTGGGCTGGCCGCCGCCCGCGCAGCCGGACTCACCCCCGTCAAGGTGAACGCCGTGCTGATGCCGGGGCTCAACGAGGCCGAGGCGCCCGAGCTCCTCGCCTGGGCCGTGGAGAACGACTACGAGCTGCGGTTCATCGAGCAGATGCCGCTCGACGCACAGCACGGCTGGCAGCGCGAGGGCATGATCACCGCGGGGGACATCCTGGAGTCCCTGCGCACTCGCTTCACCCTCACCCCCGAGGGTGAGGAGGCGCGCGGTTCCGCCCCGGCCGAACGCTGGATCGTGGACGGCGGCCCGCACCGGGTCGGCGTGATCGCCTCCGTGACCCGCCCCTTCTGCCGCGCCTGCGACCGCACCCGGCTCACGGCCGACGGCCAGGTCCGCACCTGCCTGTTCGCCACCGAGGAGTCCGACCTGCGCGGAGCCCTGCGCGCCGGCGAGGACGACGCGCAGATCGCCGGGCTGTGGCGGACCGCGATGTGGGGCAAGAAGGCCGGAGCCGGCATCGACGACCCGTCCTTCATCCAGCCGGACCGCCCGATGTCAGCGATCGGCGGCTGAGCCCGGCCCTTCCGGGGCCTCCCACTCCGCCAGCGCCACGACGTCCTTCAGGAAGCCCCGCATCCCGAGGAACTCCGACAGGTACTCGCGGTGCTCCGGGCAGGCCAGCCACGTCTTGCGCCGCTCGGGCGTGTGCAGTTTGGGGTTGTTCCAGGCGAGAACCCACTGGGCGGGTGCTCGGCACCCCTTGGCGGAACAGATCGGCGTATCCTCGGTCACCCGCCCATCCAAGCATGTGACCTGCGAACATGACGACGCCGGGCAGCCACGGGGGGAGCCGCCCGGCGTCGATGTGTCGCTCCGACGGGGGATACGGAGCGCCTAGGCAGTATGGCACGCAGGGGCCCACCGCGTGAGTCGAACGCGAATGATTGTTCCGGGCCCGCCAGTTCCGGGCCGCCGCGCATCGGGCCCGACCCGGTCAGCGTTCGGCCCCCTCGCCGCCACGCCCCCCGCCGCCCCGCGGCCCCCCGTCCACGGGGCCGGGCCGTCCGTCGCGTCCGGCGTCCGGTGCTGCCTCGGACGGTTCGCCCGGTGGCGCCGCCCCCTCGGCCGTCCACGCCCCCACACCGGTGGCGTCAGCGCGCTCCTCCGCCGTCTGCGTGGCGGAGGGCTCCAGGGCCTGACGGGTGGGCGGCAGGACGAACGTCCCGGGCAGGCCGGGCGCGTTCTCCCGCCCGGCGTTCGCGATCACCACCGCCACATACGGCAGCGCCGCGCCGAGGACCAGCGTGACCACGGCCAGCGGTCGGGAGACGTTCCACAGCAGGACGGTGAGCAGCACCGAGGCGGTACGGACCAGCATGGAGATGACGTAGCGCCGCTGCCGCGCCCGCACGTCGTCCGTCAGCCCCTGGCGCGCCCCGGTGATCCGGTAGACCTCTGAACCGTGCTGTCTGCGCCTCACCCTGCACCCCTGGTCGCTCGACGCCCACCGCGGAGCCGCCTACGTGTATCGATCGGTACAGCGTCCGACATCGTCCACGGTACGCCTCCGGCGACGGTCGTCCGGAGTCGGGGCGCGGCTCCCAGGTCACCCGTCCGGCCCATCAGCGGGTGAACGCGCCCCGCCGGTGTGTGCAGCCTTGAGTGCGAACCGTTCGCCCGCTGTGCTAGGAGGCGCCATGAGCTGGCTGTGGGCAATCCTCGTCGGGCTGGTGCTGGGCGTGCTGGCCCGCGCCATCCTGCCGGGCAAACAGGACATCCCCCTCTGGCTGACGATCATCTTCGGCATGGTCGGCAGCCTTCTCGGCAACGCCGTCTCGCACTGGATGGGCGTCGACGACACCGACGGCATCGACTGGATCCGGCACCTGCTGCAGCTGGCCGGCGCCGTGCTCGTCGTGGCGGTCGGCGCACCGCTGTGGGTCTCGATCAGACGCGGACGACGCACCCACACCTAGGCACCCGGCACCGGGGGCCGCGCTCGCGGCCCCGAGGACCAAGCCGGGCACGCGGAGCGGTCAGCGCCCGCGTGCCCGGCTTGCATCGCGTCCCGCCCGCGGGCGGGACGCGACGCAAGCGTCACAGGCCGCGGACCTCCGCGACCTTGCGGCCCGCCTTCAGGTACAGCGTGCCCCGTGCGCCCAGCTCGGCCCGGCGCTCGGCGGCCACCTCGGCCAGCGGGCGCAGCGCGTCCGCCTCGGGCAGGACCACCGTCTGCTGGGTGCCGCCGCCCTCCGGCTCGATGACGAGCCGCAGCCCGTTCTGCTTGGCGAGCCGACGGGCGGCCGACGCGCTCGGCGTGAACTGAAGGACCTTGGTCAGCACCGCGGCGATGCCCTCACCGCCGTGCGCGGCGGCGTCCACCACCGGGAGCGTCCCGACGTCCGTGAAGGTCTTCTTCGAGAACTGCGCGACGAAGCCGGCGCGGGCGGCCATCGCCGCCCTCAGCCCGTACAGGGCCGCGACGACCTCGCCCGCCAGGACCTTCTTCAGGTCCATCGGGTGCAGGCTCCGGCTCTCGATCCGGGCCGTGGCGGCCTCGATCTCGATGTCCGTCCATTCCGTCCAGGCCCGAAGGTAGGGGACCATCAGCCGGTCCGGAATGGACATGATCTTGCCGAAGACGTCGTCCGCCCGCGCGGTGAGCGCGATGTAGTTGCCCTTCGACTTGGACATCTTCGCGCCCGAGCCGTCGGTGCCCTCGATCAGCGGCATCGCGGCGATGAGCTGCGGCTCCTGGCCGTAGACCTCCATCACCTTCCGGCCCATCTGCATGTTGAGCAGCTGGTCCACGCCGCCCAGCTCGATGTCGCAGTCCAGCTCGGCGGAGTCGATGGCCATGGCCACCGGGTAGATCAGCTCCGACATGGTGAGCCCGGAGCCGGCCGCGAGCCGGTTGCGGAAGTCCTCGCGCTGCAGCAGCTGCGCGGCCGGGATCTGCGCGAGGATGCCGATGAGCTGCGGGAACGCGATGCGCCCCAGCCACTCGCTGTTGTGGACGAAACGGACCCGCTCGAAGTCGAAGAACGGCCGCACCTGGTCCCGGTAAGTGGACAGGTTGCGGGCGATGTCCTCGTCCGTGAGCGGGGGCCGCTCGGCCGTACGCCCGGAGGGGTCGCCGATCTTGGCCGTGATGTCGCCGATGAGCACCGTCACGTCGTGGCCCATCCGCTGGAAGCGGCTGAGCACGATGAACGGCACCGCGTGACCGAGGTGGACCTCGGCACCCGTCGGGTCGATGCCGAGCTTGACGTGCAGCCCCCGGCCCTCACCGCGCCGCTGGTCGATCCGCTCGGCCAGCCGCTCCACGCCGGGGAGCAGCTCCACCGCGCGGGAGGCGATCAGCTCCGCCTGCTCCTTGGCCGAGAGGTCGCTGAGGTCCAGATATCGCCGCGAGGCCGTCTCGGTGAGCAGTTGCTCCACCGTCGCGTCGGAGGAGAGGTCCTGCGCCAGCAGCTCGCTGGCGCGCCGCACGGATTCGCCGAGGCGTGTCACGTCGATGTCCAAGGATCGGGGTCGGATGGGATCGGGACAGAGTCTATGCCGGTCATACGCCCTTGCTCACCGAGCTCATGTTGAAGTCCGGAATGCGCAGGGGCGGCATGGCCGCCCGCGTGAACCAGTCCGACCACTCGCGCGGCAGCGTGCGCCGTGTGCGCCCGGCCTCGGAGGCCCGGCCCAGCAGGGCGACGGGCGACTCGTTGAACCGGAAGTTGTTCACCGCCGCCGTGACCTCGCCGCCCTCCACGAGGTAGACGCCGTCCCGGGTGAGGCCGGTCAGCAGCAGGGTGGCCGGATCGACCTCCCGGATGTACCACAGGCAGGTCAGCAGCAGGGCGGGGCCGTCGTGGCCGGAGGCCGCCACCATCTCCTCCAGCGACCGCTCGCCGCCGCCCTCCAGGATCAGGTTGTCCACCGCGGGGGCCAGTGGCAGCCCGGTCAGCCCCGCGGAGTGCCGGGACGTCGGCAGGTGGACGAGCTCGCCGTCACGCAGCCAGTCGGTCGCCCGCAGCGGCAGCCCGTTGTCGAAGACGGAGTCGTCGTCGTGGGAGGCCCGGCACACCGCGAACGGAGCGGCCTCCAGCCCTTCGTGGTGCGGGTCGCTGCGCAGCGTGAGCGGCAGCCCGGCGAGCCGCTCCCCGACCCGGGTGCCGCCGCCGGGGGTGCTGAAGACGCTGCGGCCCTCGGCGGCGTCCCGGGCACCGGACGACCACAGCTGGTAGATCATCAGATCGGCCACGGCGCTCGGCGGCAGCAGCGTCTCGTACCGCCCGGCCGGCAGCTCGACCCGGCGTCGCGCCCAGCCGAGCCGGCGCGTCAGCTCGGCGTCCAGCGCGGCCGGGTCGATGTCCGTGAAGTCCCGCGTGGCGCGGCCGGCCCAGGCGCTGTGCTCGTCGGTCTTGGCGTTCAGCTCCAGCGTTCCGGTGGGCTGGTCGTGGCGCAGCCGCAGCCCGGTGGAGCTGCCCAGATACGTGGAGACGACGCCGTGCTGCGCGAAGCCGTACAGCCTGCGCCCGCCGGACCGGGCCGCGCCGAAGCACTCCCCGAGGGCCGGGGCGAACTGGGCGAACACCTCGGCGGAGGTCTCGGCGGCCGGGGCGGTGAAGTCGGCCGAGGTGGCCGTCCCGGACACCAGCGGCTGGGCGTCCTCGGCCGGGCCCGCCGTCCGGGCCGCCTCCTCGGCGGCCCGGACCAGCGGCTCCAGGTCCTCGGGCGTCACCCCGGCGCGGGACACGACGCCGGACGCGGTGCCCTGGCCGCCGTCCACCGTGGCGATCACGGTCACGGAACGGCCCCGGGTGACGCCGTTGGTCGTCAGGGCGTTCCCGGCCCAGCGCAGGTTGGCCGAGGACTGCTCGTCGGTGATCACCACGCAGCCGTCGGCCCGGGACAGCTCCAGAGCCCGCTCGACGAGCTCGTGCGGGGCGGTGGGCTTGCTCATCGGCCGGCCTCCTGGGTGGTGTTGAGGATGTTGACGCCGCGGAAGAGCGCCGACGGACAGCCGTGCGAGACGGCGGCGACCTGCCCGGGCTGGGCCTTGCCGCAGTTGAAGGCGCCGGCCAGCAGATACGTCTGCGGGCCGCCGACCGCCTCCAGCGAGCCCCAGAAGTCCGTCGTCGTGGCCTGGTACGCCACGTCGCGCACCTGACCGGTGACGCGGCCGTTCTCGATGCGGAAGAACCGCTGTCCGGTGAACTGGAAGTTGTAACGCTGCATGTCGATGGACCACGAGCGGTCGCCGACGACGTAGAGCCCCCGCTCCACCCCGGAGATCAACTCCTCGGTGGACGGCCCGTCCGGCGCCGGCCGCAGCGAGACGTTCGCCATGCGCTGCACCGGGACGTGGGCGGGGGAGTCGGCGAAGGCGCAGCCGTTGGAGCGGCCCAGGCCCGTGAGCTTCGCGATGCGCCGGTCGAGCTGGTACCCGACGAGGACCCCGTCCCTGACCAGGTCCCAGGACTGGGCGGCCACGCCCTCGTCGTCGTAGCCGATCGTCGCCAGGCCGTGCTCGGCGGTGCGGTCCCCGGTGACGTTCATGGCCGGCGAGCCGTACGCCAGGGTGCCGAGCTGGTCGAAGGTCGCGAAGGACGTGCCCGCGTAGGCCGCCTCGTAGCCCAGCGCCCGGTCCAGCTCGGTGGCGTGCCCGACCGACTCGTGGATCGTCAGCCACAGGTTCGAGGGGTCCACCACGAGGTCGTAGGAGCCCGCCTCGACGCTCGGGGCCGCCATCTTCTCCGCCAGCAGCCCCGGGATCCCGGCCAGCTCGGTGTCCCAGTCCCAGCCGGTGCCGGTCAGGTACTCCCAGCCGCGCCCCACCGGCGGCGCGAGCGTGCGCATCGAGTCGAACTCGCCCGACTCCGCCACCGCCACCGCGGTGAGCTGCGGATGCACCCGCACCCGCTGCTGCGTGGTGACGGTGCCCGCCGTGTCGGCGTAGAACTTGTTCTCCTGCACCGCGAGCAGCGAGGCGTCCACGTGCGCCACGCCCTCGGCCGCGAGCAGCCGCTCGCTCCACTCGCGCAGCAGCGCCGTCTTCTCCTCGCCCGGTACCTCGAACGGGTTCACCTCGTAGGCGGAGACCCAGGTCCGCTCGCCGTGCCCGGGCTCGTCCGCCAGCTCCACCCACTCTCCCGACCCGGCGGACCGGATCACCTGCGCGGACAGCCTGGCCATCGCCACCGCCCGCGCGGCCACCCGCGCCGCGGCGTCCATCGTCATGTCGACGCCCGCGGCGAAGCCCCAGGCACCGCCGTGCACGACGCGGACCGCGTAGCCGGCGTCCGTCGTGTCCGACGAGCCGGACATCCGGGCGTCCCGCAGCCGCCAGTCGGCGCTGCGCACCCGCTCGCAGCGGAAGTCGGCGTGCTCGGCGCCCAGCGCCCTGGCCCGGGCCAGCGCGGCGTCCGCCAGCCGGTGGAGCGGCAGCGCGGTGAAGGTCTCGTCAATCGAAGGTGGCAAGGCAATCCTCCCGTGGTTCGCCAACCGATCATGCCCCGCCACCGCCTCACGCACCCGTCGGGACCGAGCGGCCGCGGGGGCGTCTGTAGGAACTCCACAGGGGCGTGCCGGGGGCCCTGTGGACGCCCGAGTCCGTGGCGCTCGAAGGGGACCGATAGTTTGCATGGTGCACGGCTGGACACGGCACGAGCCGACGACGCGCGGCTCCTGCAGGCTTCGACAGATTGGGAGAGTGGTCCCTTGAGCCGCTCGGTTCTCGTCACCGGAGGCAACCGCGGCATCGGCCTCGCCATCGCCCGCGCGCTCGCGGACGCCGGCGACCAGGTCGCCATCACCTACCGCTCCGGTGAGCCGCCGGCCGGCTTCCTCGCGGTCAAGTGCGACATCACCGACCCGGAGCAGGTGGAGCAGGCGTACAAGGAGATCGAGGAGAAGCAGGGCCGGGTCGAGGTGCTGGTGGCCAACGCCGGCGTCACCCGCGACCAGCTCCTGCTGCGGATGACCGAGGAGGACTTCACCTCCGTCCTCGACACCAACCTCACCGGCACCTTCCGCATGGTCAAGCGCGCCTCGCGGGGCATGCTGCGGGCCCGCAGCGGCCGGATCGTGCTCATCTCCTCCGTCGTCGGGCTGCTCGGCTCGGCCGGCCAGGCCAACTACGCGGCCTCCAAGGCCGGACTGGTCGGCTTCGCCCGCTCGCTCTCCCGGGAGCTGGGCTCTCGCGGCATCACCTGCAACGTCGTCGCACCCGGCTTCGTCGACACCGACATGACGCGCGCCCTCAGCGAGGAGCAGCGTGCCGCGATCACCGACCAGGTGCCGCTCGGCCGCTACGCCGAGCCGGAGGAGATCGCCGCGACCGTGCGTTTCCTGGCCTCCGACGAGGCCGCGTACATCACCGGAGCCGTCATCCCCGTTGACGGCGGATTGGGCATGGGGCACTGAACGATATGAGTGGACTTCTCGCCGGCAAGCGCATCCTGGTCACCGGCGTGCTGACCGACGCGTCGATCGCCTTCCACGTCGCGAAGCTGGCCCAGGAGGAGGGCGCCGAGGTCGTCCTGACCGGCTTCGGCCGGCTCACCCTGGTCCAGCGCATCGCCAAGCGGCTGCCCAAGGAGGCGCCGGTCATCGAGCTGGACGTGCAGAACCAGGAGCACCTGGACACCCTGGCCGCCCGGGTCACCGAGCACCTCGGCGAGGGCGTCGGCCTGGACGGCGTCGTGCACTCCATCGGGTTCGCACCCCAGGACGCGCTCGGCGGCAACTTCCTCAACACCGGCTGGGAGTCCGTCGCGACGGCCGTCGAGGTCTCGGCGTACTCGCTGAAGTCCCTCACGATGGCGCTGCTCCCGCTGATGGGCGCCCAGGCGGACGGCCCCGGGCGCGGCGGCTCGGTCGTCGGCATGGACTTCGACGCCCAGGTGGCCTGGCCCAAGTACGACTGGATGGGCGTGGCCAAGGCCGCCCTGGAGTCGACGTCCCGCTACCTCGCCCGTGACCTCGGCTCGGAGGGCATCCGCTCGAACCTCGTCTCCGCGGGCCCCATCAAGTCGATGGCCGCCAAGTCCATCCCCGGCTTCGAGGAGCTGGCGGACGTGTGGGACAGCCGGGCCCCGCTCGCCTGGGACCTCACCGACCCGGAGCCGGCCGCGCGCGGCGTCGTCGCCCTGCTCTCGGACTGGTTCCCCAAGACGACGGGCGAGATCGTGCACGTCGACGGCGGGGTGCACATGATGGGCGCGTAAGCGCCGGCCGACGGACGGGCCGAACGGCGCCGTCCGCCCGTCGCGGCCCGCGGCGGGCCGCCACAGCCCCCGCCCCGGGCCCGTACGTCTCGGCCGAGACGTACGGGCCCGGGGTTCGTGCGTGGGCCGGGGCCCTTCCGGGCGGGCGGAGGGCCCGTCCTCAGCCGCAGTCCGCGCCCCGGCAGTGGGCCGTGTACGAGGCGGCCTCCCGGGCGGCGGTCTCCGCGTCGCCGTCCCGGATGGCGTCGATCATCCGGCCGTGGTCGAGGTGCTCCTCCGGCCGCAGCCGCTCGCCCACGTCCAGCCGCAGGTAGTCGCGAAGGACGGCGCCGAGGTCCGCGTAGACGGCCGTCAGCACCTCGTTGTGGGACGCCTTCACCACCGCCAGGTGCAAGGTCACGTCCGCCTGGACGAAACGCTCCACGTCGCCGGAGGCCCAGGCCGCCTCGCGCTGCTCCAGCAGCGCGTACAGCTGCCGAAGCTCCTGCTCGTTCCGGCGCCGGGCCGCGAGCCGTGCCGCCTCCGCCTCCAGCGTCGCGCGCACCTCCGCGATGTGGACGGGGTCGGCCCGTGCGAAGCGCCGGTGCATGACGCCCGCCAGTTCGCTCGTCGCCACCACGTAGGTACCCGAGCCCTGGCGGATGTCCAGCAGCCCGTTGTGGGCGAGGGCGCGGATCGCCTCGCGGACGGTGTTCCGCGCCACGCCGAGCCGCTCGACCAGCTCCGGTTCGGTGGGGATGCGGCTGCCCACGGGCCACTCGCCCGAGGTGATCGGTTCCCGCAGAGCGTCGATGACCTGGTCGGCGAGGGCCGACCGGCGGGGAGAGTTCAGCGGCATGAGGAGGTCTCCGGCCCTTCAGGCTGTGACGCGAGTATTCATCCGATGATTCTATGATGGGCTCATGCCCCAGGACGACCGCACCACGCTCGACACCCCCGAGCCGCCCCTCGCCGCCCCCTCGCCCACCGTCCCCGCCCAGGCGAGCCCCCCGCCCTCTCGGCCCCGCTCGCCCTGGACCCCGCGGCTCGTCGTCCTCGGCCTGGTCCTGGCCTCCCTCAACCTCCGCCCCGCCGTCGCCGGGCTGGGGCCCGTGCTCGAGGAGGTCCGCACCGCGCTCGGCATGAGCGGCACCGTGACCGGGCTCCTCACCTCCGTGCCCGCCCTGTGCTTCGCCGTCTTCGGCGGCCTCGCCCCGCGCCTCGCGCGCCGACACGGCCCGGCCGCCGTCGTCCTCGCGGGCATGGCCGCCGTCACCGCGGGGCTCGCCCTGCGCCCGCTCGCCGGCGGCACCCCCCTCTTCCTGGCCACCACCGCCCTCGCGCTCGCCGGCATCGCCGTCAGCAACGTCCTCATGCCGGTGATCGTCAAGCGCTGGTTCCCCCACCGGGTCGGCGCCATGACCGGGCTCTACTCCATGGCCCTCTCCCTGGGCACCGCGGCCGCCGCCGCCCTCACCGTCCCGGCGGCCGAGGCCCTCGGGGGCACCTGGCGCACCGGGCTCGGCATGTGGGCGGCCCTCGCCGCCCTCGCCCTGCTGCCCTGGGCCGCCGTGGCCCTGCGCGACCGCGGCACCGGCCGCCGGAACGCCCGCACCGGGAGCACGGCCACCCCGGCCCCCGCCGCGCAGCCGGCCCACGAGGCCCCGGTGCCCCGGGTCACGCGCTCGCCCATCGCCTGGGCGCTCGGCTGCTTCTTCGGCCTCCAGGCCACCGCCGCCTACGTCACCCTCGGCTGGCTCCCGCAGATCTACCGCGACGCGGGCCTGTCCGCCGCCACCGCCGGAGCGCTGCTCGCCGTCACCATGGGGCTCGGCATCCCGCTCTCCTTCGTCCTGCCCCGGGTCGCCGCACGCCTCAGTCACCAGGGCCCCCTCGTCGTCCTCCTCGGCCTGTGCGGCCTGTCCGGCTACACCGGCCTCTGGCTCGCCCCCGCCTCGGGAGCCTGGGCCTGGGCCCTGCTCATGGGCGTCTCGAACTGCGCCTTCCCCCTCGTGCTCACGATGATCGGCATGCGCTCGCGGACCAGCGGGGGAGTGGCCCGGCTCTCCGCGTTCGTGCAGAGCACCGGTTACCTCATCTCCATCCCCGGCCCCCTGCTCGTCGGCGCACTGCACGGTGCCAGCGGCGGCTGGGAGCTGCCGCTCGCCCTGCTGGCGGTGCTCATGACGGTCCAGATCGGCGTCGGTCTCCTCGCCGGACGGAACCGGTGCGTCGAGGACGACGCCCGGGTGCGAGACTGACCCCATGCCTGTGCTCGACGAGAACCCCGGCGACGGCCAGAAGAAGCTCCTGTACGTCTTCGGCGCGATGATCGGCATCTGCGTGGTCATCGGCGTCATCGCCTCCGTCTTCGCCCCCTGACCCCGCCGGTGGTGGGGATAACCCCACCACCCCTAGGGGGCGCGGCTCAGGGAAGCGTGGGTGGCTTCCCGGGTGGGCCCGGGACGCCGCACGTCATAGCGTCGAAGCACCGCTCGACGCCACGACGAAAGGCGAGCCGATGTCGACCGCCGCCGGTGCCCACGTCCCCACCCACCGCCTCCGTGACGGCCACACGGGCCTGCGGCTGCGCTGGTGGGCCCTGCCCCTCCCGGTTGCCGTCTTCGCCGCCCTGACGGCGCTCCTCCTGCTCGGCGACGGGTCGGCCTCCCCCGGCGCGACGGCGGAGGGCCTCGGCGGGGCCGCGGCCGCCCTCTGGCACCACCTGAGCAGCCTCGGCCCCGCGGGCTCCGCGTGAGGAATCCCGATCCCCAACAGCCCGAGCCCCACGGCCGGTTTCGTGGGAAGCTGGGAAACATGAGCGTCGATCAGCCCCGCAGGATGGTCCTACTCCGACACGCCAAAGCCGACTGGCCCGACGTACCCGACCGCGAGCGGCCCCTGGCCGACCGGGGCCGCCAGGACGCCCCCCTCGCCGGAGACTGGCTGGTCTCCCAGGGCATCAGTCCCGAGCTGACGCTGTGCTCCACCGCCACCCGCACCCGCGAGACGTGGAAGCTCCTCGCGCCGCAGCTCCCGAAGCGTCCCAAGACGGTCTACGAGGACCGCGTGTACGACGCCTCGCCCGGCGAGCTCATCACCGTGATCAACGAGGTGCCCGATGACGTCCACGAGTTGCTCCTCGTCGCCCACAACCCCGGGGTGCAGGGGCTGGCGGAGGTGCTGACCGGCTCCGGGGAGGAGGACGCGCGCGAACGGATGGCCCGGGCCTTTCCGACCGCCGCGATGGCCGTCCTCACGGTGAACGGCTCCTGGAAGTCCGTCGAGCCCGGGGTGGCCCGCCTCGACGCCTTCTGGGTCCCGCACCCCTGAGCGGACCCCGGCCGCCGCGGGTGCCCGCCCGGCCGGGCGGGCACGACCGCCTCACACGGCGGCGTCGGCCGCCTCCACCTCCTCGCGCGTGATACCCAGCAGGTAGAGCACCGTGTCGAGGAACGGCACGTTGACCGCCGTGTGCGCGGCCTCCCGCACCATCGGCTTGGCGTTGAAGGCCACCCCGAGGCCCGCCGCGTTCAGCATGTCCAGGTCGTTCGCCCCGTCGCCGACGGCGACGGTCTGGGCCAGCGGCACGCCCGCCTCCGCGGCGAACCGCCGCAGCAGCCGCGCCTTGCCCGCGCGGTCGACGATCTCTCCGGTCACCCGGCCGGTGAGCTTGCCGTCCACGATCTCCAGGGTGTTGGCCGAGGCGAAGTCCAGCCCCAGGTGGTCCTTGAGCGCGTCCGTCACCTGCGTGAACCCGCCGGAGACGACGCCCACCTGGTAGCCGAGGAGCTTCAGGGTGCGCACCAGCGTCCGGGCGCCGGGCGTCAGCCGCACCTGCTCGCGCACCGTGTCCACCACCGAGGCGTCCAGCCCCGCCAACAGCGCGACCCGGGCGTGCAGCGACTCCTCGAAGTCCAGCTCGCCGCGCATCGCGGCGGCCGTCACCTCGGCGACCTTGTCCTCGCAGCCCGCGTGCCCGGCGAACAGCTCGATGACCTCGTCCTGGATCAGCGTGGAGTCCACGTCCATCACGACGAGCCGCTGGGCCCGCCGCTGCAGCCCCGACGCAACGACGGCGACGTCCACGCCCAGCGCCGCGGACTCGGTGGCCAGCGCCGTGCGCAGTGGCTCCGTCGGCGCCCCGGAGACGTCGAACTCGACCGCTGTCACCGGATACTTGGCCAGCCGGAAGATCCGGTCGATGTTCCCCCCGGTGCCGGTGATGCACGCCGCGATCGCCGCCGTCGACTCGGCGGTCAGCGGGTGCCCGAGCACGGTCACGTGCGAACGCCCGGTGCCGCGCGGCCGGTTGTCGCCGCGGCCGGAGATGATCTCGGCCTGGAGCTTGAGCGACTCGGCCCAGCCGTGCACGGTCGCCCGCAGCTCGCCCTCGCCGGACCCGTCTCCCTCCGGAGCGGTGACCAGGGCACACAGCGTTATCCGGCCTCGGGTGACCACCTGCTCGATGTCCACCACCGCCAGTCCGTAGGCGGCCAGCGTCTCGAAGAGGCCCGCGGTGATGCCGGGGCGGTCCTTGCCGAAGATCTTGATCAGCAGCGTGGGAGCGTCCTCGCCGGGCATGCCGGGCGGGAGTGGGGGATTCTGCGTCGCGCTCATGGTGCTTCCACCGTATCGGCAGACGCCGCCCTCCCGTACGCCTGTCCGCACCCCGGACGCGCGCCGGACCTCTGCCCTCCCGTGGTGGTTTCGCCGGATCTCACCGACGGTTCGCGCGGCCCGACTTCCTGTACGCGGGCCCGGCCTGAAATAGTTCCCCCGATGTTCGCCATCCCAGACCCTCCAGGCCGGGGGGTAGCTCGGGGGACCAGAAATCTGTGGGGCATGGAGTGCCGGAACTCGTACTGGAACTGAACGGCAATACGTGGACGCTTGATCCGTCCCGGTCATACGCGCTGGGGCGTGATCCGCAGGGGGACGTCGTTCTGGACGACGCGCGCGTCTCGTGGCGGCACGCCACGCTGCGCTGGGGCGGTCGCGCCTGGGTGATCGATGATCCGGGCAGCACCAACGGTACGTATGCCCAGGGGCAACGTGTCCAGCAGCTAGAGATCGGCCCGGGCACGGTACTGCATCTGGGTAACGCCACCGACGGGCCGAGGCTGAGCTTCGCGGCCCCGGCGATGGCCCAGCAGGCGGCCCCGCCCGTCCAGCAGCCGCAGGCCCACGCCCAGCAGGCACCGGCGCCGCAGCACCCCGGCGCGCAGGCACAGCCGCAGCACCAGCAGCAGGGCTGGGCCCAGCAGCCGCAGCAGGCCGGCGCGGGCCACCCGCAGCAGCAGGCGTACCCGCAGGCGCCCCGGCAGGGACAGCACCCGCAGCAGGCCGCGCAGTGGCAGCAGCAGGGCGCCCCACAGCAGCCGGCCGGGGCCCCGCAGCCCTCGGTGCCCGCCCAGCACGGCGCGCCCCCGCAGCAGGCACAGCACGCCGGCCTGGGGGACCGGAGCCCGACCACCTTCCACCAGCTCGCGCTCGGCCGCGTCATGCGCATCGGCCGTGCCCTGGAGAACGAGCTGGTCGTCTCCGACCTCCAGGTCTCCCGGCTGCACGCCGAGTTCCTGGCCGGGCCGGACGGGCTGTTCGAGATCCACGACCTCGGCAGCCACAACGGCACCTACGTCAACGGCCAGCAGCTCCCGAAGAACGGCCGCCGGCGCATCGGCCCGAACGACATCATCGGTGTCGGTCACTCCACCTTCCGGCTCGTCGGCGACCGCCTCGAGGAGTTCGTCGACACCGGTGAGGTCTCCTTCGCGGCCCGCCACCTGACGGTCCAGGTCGACGGTGGCAAGACGATCCTCAACGACGTCTCCTTCGGCGTCCCCGAGAAGTCCGTCATCGCCGTCATCGGCCCCTCCGGCTCCGGCAAGTCCACCCTCCTCAAGGCGCTGACCGGCTACCGGCCCGCCAACCAGGGCGAGGTGCTGTACGACAACCGGAACCTCTACACGCACTTCGCCGAACTGCGGCACCGCATCGGCCTCGTGCCGCAGGACGACATCCTGCACACGGCGCTCCCGGTGCGTACGGCACTGCGCTACGCGGCCAAGCTCCGCTTCCCCGGCGACGTCGCCGAGGCCGAGCGCAACGCCCGCGTCGAGGAGGTCCTTTCCGAGCTGAAGCTGGACATCCACGCCGAGAAGAAGATCACCTCGCTCTCCGGCGGCCAGCGCAAGCGCGTCTCGGTGGCCCTGGAGCTGCTGACCAAGCCCTCGCTGATCTTCCTCGACGAGCCGACCTCCGGTCTCGACCCGGGCATGGACCGCGACGTCATGCAGCTGCTGCGCGGCCTGGCCGACGACGGCCGCACGGTGCTCGTCGTCACCCACTCGGTGGCCGAGCTCCAGCTGTGCGACAAGCTGCTCGTCATGGCGCCGGGCGGCGGCGTGGCCTACTTCGGCCCGCCCGAGGAGGCCCTGAACTTCTTCGGCTACGACTCGTGGGCCGACGTCTTCTCCGCCTTCGAGAACTACCGCGACTACGACTGGATGGGCCGCTGGCGCGGCTCCCAGCACTACCAGCTCTATGCCGCCGACATCGACGCCGTCGCCCCGCAGCCCGTCCAGGTCGACTGGCACCAGCAGCAGGCCCGGCTGCAGAAGCCGCAGAGCTGGGGCTCACAGCTGTGGACGCTGATGCGGCGCTATGCCTCCGTCATCGCCTCCGACCGCGGCTTCATGGCCCTGATGCTGATCCTGCCCGCCGTCCTCGGCGTGGTCAGCGTCGTCATCCCGTCCGACTTCGGCCTGGGCTACGGGCCGGTGGAGAAGGGCCGGACGAACCGCGACGCCAGCACGATCATGCTGATCCTCGTCGTCGGCATGTGCTTCTCGGCCGCGGCCAACTCCGTCCGAGAACTGATCAAGGAACGGGTCATCTACGAACGGGAACGGGCCACCGGCCTCTCCCGGTCCGCCTATCTGATGTCCAAGGTGATCGTCCTCGGCATGATCACCGCCCTGCAGGGCGTGATCATCTGTGTCATCGGCTTCCTGCCGCGCGAGATGCCCACCGAGGGCGTGCTGCTCTCCCCGGGCATCGAGATGACCCTCGTCGTCATCGCCCTCGGCCTCTCCTCGATGATGGTCGGCCTGATCATCTCCTCGCTGGTCAAGACCGCAGAGAAGACGATGCCCCTGCTGGTCATGTTCGCCATCGTGCAGGTCGTGTTCACCGGCGTCCTCTTCCAGATCCACGAGAAGGCCGGCATCGAGCAGCTCGCCTGGCTCATGCCCTCCCGCTGGGCCGTGGCCGGTATGGGCAACACCGCGGACCTCAACGTCCTGCTGCCCTGGGACCCGCAGAGCGACGGCGACCCGCTGTGGCAGCACGAGCTCGGCGCCTGGCTGCTCAACATGAGCGTCCTGCTCGCCATGGCCGCGATCTGCGGCATCGTCGTCTCCCGCCTCCTGCGCCGCCACGAGCCGGAGGTCATGCGGAAGTAGCCCGCCCGCAGGCGCTTGACCGACGTCCGCCCGCCGGCCACCCATGGAGGGAGGCCGGCGGGCGGACGGCTGTCCGCCGCCCGCGGCGGGCCACAGGACCTAGGACCGGCGGCCGCCGCGACCGCGACCGGTTCCCGGGCTTGCGGCGGATCCGGCGCGGCCGCGGGCCGAGTACGGTGAGGGCATGGTGATCAGAACCGGGCTGGCCGCGGTCAGCGCAGCCCTCCTCGCCATGAACCGCCAGGTCGAGGTGCGCGAGGTGCTCCAGACGATCGTGCACTCCGCGCGTGACCTGCTCGACGCCGAGTACGCGGCGCTGGGCGTCCCCGACGACCGGGGCGGTTTCGCCCAGTTCGTCGTCGCCGGCGTCAGCGACGAGCAGTGGAAGGCCATCGGTCCGCTGCCCCGGCGCCACGGCATCCTCGCCGCCATGCTCGACGACGCCGCACCGCAGCGCCTCGCCGACGTCCGCCACGACCCGCGCTTCGAGGGCTGGCCCGCCGCCCACCCGGAGCTGTCCGACTTCCTCGGCATGCCGATCGCCGACGGCGACGAGGTCCTCGGCGCCCTCTTCCTCGCCAACAAGCGCTGCACCCGTCCGGACGGCGGCTGCGCCTTCACCGCCGAGGACGAGGACCTGCTGCGCGTCCTCGCCGAGCACGCGGCCATCGCCCTCAA
Source organism: Streptomyces sp. JJ38 (assembly GCF_019303475.1). Taxonomy (GTDB): domain Bacteria; phylum Actinomycetota; class Actinomycetes; order Streptomycetales; family Streptomycetaceae; genus Streptomyces. The sequence continues at coordinate 9,613 of NZ_JABLSI010000016.1, read as the reverse complement.
CAACGCCCGCCTGTACGAGCGCGCCCGGGAGCTGACCATCGCGGGGGAGCGGTCCCGCATCGCCCACGAACTGCACGACGCCGTCTCGCAGAAGCTCTTCTCGCTGCGGCTCACGGCCCAGGCGGCCACCGCCCTCGTCGACCGTGACCCCCGGCGCGCCAAGGACGAGCTGCACGAGATCGCCCGGCTCGCCGCCGACGCCGCCGACGAGCTGCGCGCCGCCGTCGTCGAGCTGCGTCCCGCCGCGCTGGAGGAGGACGGGCTCGTGGCCACCCTGCGCGCCCAGGTGCGGGTCCTGGACCGCGCCCACACGGCCTCGGTCACCTTCACGGCGGACGGCGTGCGCGCCCTGCCCGCCCCGCAGGAGGAGGCGGCCCTGCGCGTCGCCCAGGAAGCCCTGCACAACGCGCTGCGGCACGCCGGAGCGACGACCGTCGCGGTCAGCCTCGCCCGGCGCGACGGCGGCGGCACCACGCTGCGCGTGACGGACGACGGCCACGGCTTCGACCCCGGAGCCGTGCGCCGCGCCGGCCGTCATCTGGGCCTGGTGTCCATGCGGGACCGCGCGGCCTCGGTCGGCGGAACCCTCAGCGTGCAGTCCGAGCCCGGCAAGGGCACCGAGATCGAGATGGAGGTGCCCGGTGTCTGACCGCATCCGCGTGCTGCTCGTGGACGACCACCAGGTGGTACGACGGGGCCTGCGGACCTTTCTGGAGGTCCAGGACGACATCGAGGTCGTCGGTGAGGCCGCCGACGGCCAGGCCGGGGTCGAGGAGGCCCAGCGGCTCGCTCCCGACGTCATCCTGCTGGACGTGAAGATGCCCGGCACGGACGGCATCGAGGCCCTGCGCCGGCTGCGCGACGCCCAGAGCACGGCCCGCGTCCTCGTCGTCACCAGCTTCACCGAGCAGCGCACCGCCGTACCCGCGCTGCGGGCGGGCGCCGCCGGCTACCTCTACAAGGACGTCGCCCCCGACGCGCTCGCCGGGGCGATCCGCTCCGTCCACGCCGGGCACGTGCTCCTCCAGCCCGAGGTGGCGGCCGCCCTGCTCACCGAGGACAACGCCGCCCCCGGGCCCGGCCGCACCTCCGGGCTGACCGAACGGGAACGGGAGGTACTCGGCCTCATCGCCGACGGCCGGTCCAACCGCGAGATCGCCCGGACCCTCGTGCTGTCCGAGAAGACCGTCAAGACGCATGTGTCGAACATCCTGATGAAGCTGGATCTGGCCGACCGCACCCAGGCCGCCCTGTGGGCCGTCCGGCACGGCCTGACGGGCTGAACACGGACGCGCGGACCCGGTTCCGTGGTTCTCTTCCGATTGGCGATTCATGCTGTCGTGTGATGAGCGCCCGACTGCCCGCAACTCCTTCGGGGCCGCGCCGTTCTCCATGGCGTGCCGCGGCGACCGCCGCGGACCGCCAAGGAGGATTCCGGATAGTGAAGAAGCTCAACAAGGTCACGGCCGTCACGATGCTCGCCGGCGGGCTCATCGCCGCCGGCGCCGGCGCCGCCTCGGCCACCTCGGGCGGCGCCACCGCCCAGGGCGCGGCCGTCCAGTCGCCCGGCGTCGCCTCCGGCAACGTCGTGCAGGTCCCGGTGCACGTGCCGGTGAACGTCTGCGGCAACTCGGTCAACGTCGTGGGCCTGCTGAACCCGACCTTCGGCACCACCTGCGTCAACCACTGACCGGAGCCCACACCGCTCCCGCCCCGGCCCCCGGACACCCCGTCCGGGGGCCGGCCCCGTTCCCCGGCCCCGGTCCCCCGGCTCCGATCGCTCCGACGCCGCCGATTGCTCCGAACGGGCGGCGGACGGAGGGCGACCGTGTCGGCTCCGGACCCCCGACGTTGCTCAGCGTGCGGCCTCGCCGCACGCTTCACGCCGGGTCGCTCCGGCATTGCCGATTACCACAGGAGAATCCCCATGAACGCAGCCAAGAAGGTCGCCCTCAGCATCGCCGCCGCAGGCGCCGCCGTGGGCGGTGCCGCCGGCACCGCGGCCGCCGACGCGGGCGCCGGTGCGGCCGCCGTCGGCTCGCCGGGCGTGGTTTCCGGCAACATCGTGCAGGTCCCGGTCCACGTGCCGATCAACGCCTGCGGCAACTCGGTCAACATCATCGGTGCCCTCAACCCGACCTTCGGGAACGAGTGCATCAACGACTGACGTCACCCGGCACCGTGCCCGGGCGGGAGCGGCGGCGCGTCACCCGCGCCGCCGCTCCACCTCCTCCGCGTACGCGTTGAACGCCGCCACCTGGGCCCTGCGCGCCATCCGCTCCACCGGACGCAGCAGCTCCGCCCGCGCCGTGAGCTGACCGGCGCTCACCGCCGCCCCCGGCTCGGCCAGCTCCGCGATGTTCACCAGCGCGGCCACCCGCTGGGCCAGCTCCAGCACCCGCACCGCACGCCCCGGGTACCCGGGGGCCAGCAGCCGCCGCCCCGCCTCCGCCCGCGCCTGGTAGGCCGCCAGCGCCGCCTGCGCCACCGGCCCGGAACCCGCCACGTCCAGCCGTGTCAACGCCTCCGTGGCATCCCGCAACGCCTGCTGGAGCTCCCGCTCGGCCTCTCCCAGCGACGGCACGTCCGCCGGCGGCGCCTCCCGCACCGGGCGGCACCGCCAGACCACCTCCACATGGACGTCCCCCGTGGGCCCCGCCTCCGTGACCTCCGGCACGAGCCCCAGCGCCGTCCCGGACACCGGCACCGCCTCCCCGGCCTCCAGCGCGGCCGTGTTGAACTCCGGCGGCCCGCTCAGCCCCAGCGGGTGCCCCGGCACCGGCAACGCCACCCGCAGCGCCACGGCCCCGAGCGCCCGCAGCCGTCCCAGCGCCAGCGTCAGCCCCACGGGCGGCCCCTCCTCGCCGGGCAGCCCGGCCACCCGGTGCACGGCGTCCTCCCCGACGATCCGCTCCACGGCCTCGTCTGGCGAGACCTCCCCGGCCAGCAGTGCGTTTCCCCAGGCGGCGAGCCGCCCCGAACGAGGTTCTTCCAGCATCGCCCCAGCCTAGGCCGTGGGCCCCCGGACGCCGCCCCGCCAAGGCTGACCGCCGCGGCCGGGGACGGGTGGCGTAGGTTTTCCCTGGGGACTGTGCCCACCGGCACGGGCGAAGCGACTGCAATGGGAGACAACGCGCTCATGAGCGATGTACTGGAGCTGGTGGACGTATCCGTGGTCCGCAACGGTCGGGCTCTGGTGGACGACGTCTCCTGGTCGGTCAAGGAGGGCGAGCGATGGATCATCCTGGGCCCCAACGGCGCCGGCAAGACGACCCTGTTGAACCTCGCCTCCAGCTACCTCTTCCCGACCTCCGGCCAGGCCACGATCCTCGGTGAGCGGCTCGGCTCCGTCGACGTCTTCGAACTGCGCCCCCGCATCGGCGTCTCCAGCAGCGCCCTCACCGAGAAGCTGCCCCGCTCCCAGACGGTCCTCCAGACGGTGCTGACCGCGGCCTACGGCATGACCGCGGGCTGGCACGAGGACTACGACGCCGTCGACGAGGAGCGCGCCCGCGCCTTCCTCGACCGGCTCGGCATGAGCGAGTACCTCGACCGGAGGTTCGGCACCCTCTCCGAGGGTGAGCGCAAGCGCACCCAGATCGCCCGCTCGATGATGGCCGACCCGGAGCTGCTCCTCCTCGACGAGCCCGCCGCCGGGCTCGACCTCGGCGGCCGGGAGGACCTCGTCCGCCGCCTCGGGCGCCTCGCCCGCGACCCCTACGCTCCCTCCATGGTCATGGTCACCCACCACGTCGAGGAGATCCCCCCGGGCTTCACCCACGTCCTGATGATCCGTCAGGGCAAGGTCCTCACAGCCGGCCCGCTGGAGACGGAGATGACCTCCTCCAACCTCTCCCACTGCTTCGGACTGCCGCTCGTCGTGGAGCGCGTCGGTGACCGCTGGACGGCAAACGGCCTCCCGCTCGGCTGAGTTCGCCCTGGGCCGGGATCGCCCGCGCTCTGTCCCGGCGTGGCCAAGCCACCTATGATGACCCCGTGGACGCATGGGTGTGGTGGCTCGTAGCCGCGGTGGGGCTGTGCATTCCGCTGGTGCTGACCGCGATGCCCGAGATGGGCATGCTCGCGGTGGGTGCGGGAGCGGGAGCCCTCGCCGCGGGGCTCGGTGGCGGTCTGGTCATCCAGGTGGTCGTCTTCTGCGCGGTGTCGACGGCGCTGATCGTCGCCGTCCGGCCCCTGGCGCGCAGGATGCGGGCCGAACGTCCGGAGCTGGCCACAGGGGTGGACGCCCTCAAGGGGCGGCAGGCCGTCGTCGTCGAACGCGTCGACGGGGACGGGGGCCGCGTCAAGGTCGCCGGCGAGATCTGGTCGGCACGGGCCCTCGAGCCGGGTGAGTCCTACGAGCCGGGGCACCGGGTCGACGTGGTCGAGATCGACGGAGCCACCGCCGTCGTGATGTGATGACACACGACCACCGGTACGACACGGTCCGTCAACCACACACATCGGCAAACGAGTCCAGGGGGGCGCGATGGACGCCGTCATCATCGTCCTGATCATCCTGGTGGTGCTGGTCTTCATCGCACTCATCAAGACGATCCAGGTCATTCCGCAGGCGAGTGCCGCCATCGTGGAGCGCTTCGGCCGCTACACCCGCACACTCAACGCGGGCCTCAACATCGTCGTCCCGTTCATCGACACGATCCGCAACCGCATCGACCTGCGCGAGCAGGTCGTGCCCTTCCCGCCGCAGCCCGTGATCACCCAGGACAACCTGGTCGTGAACATCGACACCGTCATCTACTACCAGGTCACCGATGCGCGGGCGGCCACCTACGAGGTCTCCAGCTACATCCAGGCCATCGAGCAGCTCACCGTCACCACGCTGCGCAACATCATCGGCGGCATGGACCTGGAGCGCACGCTGACCTCCCGTGAGGAGATCAACGCAGCCCTCCGCGGTGTGCTCGACGAGGCCACCGGCAAGTGGGGCATCCGCGTCAACCGCGTCGAGCTGAAGGCGATCGAACCGCCCACCTCCATCCAGGACTCGATGGAGAAGCAGATGCGCGCAGACCGGGACAAGCGCGCCGCCATCCTCCAGGCCGAGGGCGTCCGGCAGTCGGAGATCCTCCAGGCGGAGGGGCACAAGCAGTCGGAGATCCTGCGGGCCGAGGGTGACGCGAAGGCCGCCGCGCTGCGCGCCGAAGGTGAGGCCCAGGCCATCCGCACCGTCTTCGAGTCCATCCACGCGGGCGACCCGGACCAGAAGCTCCTCTCCTACCAGTACCTCCAGATGCTGCCGAAGATCGCCGAGGGCGACGCCAACAAGCTCTGGATCGTGCCGAGCGAGATCGGCGACGCGCTCAAGGGCCTCGGCGGTGCGCTGGACGGGTTCAAGCGGCAGGGCGGTGAGCCCTCCGGCCCGACGATCCCCGCGCCGTCGACGGGCATGAGCAAGCGGCCCTCCGAGCGTCCCCCGATTGACTGAACCAACCGTCGTTCTGACTACCGTTGTCCTGACACGGCTTCGGCCCGGTGCGTCACGCACCGGGCCGAAGCCGTGCGAGGTGCCTCCCCGCCGGCGTCCGCGCCTCAGGCCGGGGCCGGCATCGGCAGCCACTCCGGGAGAGCGCCGCCGTCACGCAGGTTCAGGGCGAGCAGCAACGTGTCCGCGGGCGTCGGCTCGAAGGGCTGGGTCAGCAGCCGCATCCCCGCCTGCGCCGGAGTCCGGTCCGCCTTGCGGTGGTTGTCCTCCGCGCAGGCCGCCACCGTGTTGAGCCACGTGTCGCCCCCGCCCCGCGACCGGGGGACGATGTGGTCCACCGTGGTCGCCCGCCGCCCGCAGTAGGCGCACCGGTGCCGGTCCCGCACCAGGACACCGCGCCGCGACCACGGCGCCCGTTGTCGGAACGGCACCCGGACGTACCGGCGCAGCCTGATCACCTGGGGCACGGGCAGCTCCAGCTGCGCCGCCCGCACCCGAAGCCCGGGATGCTCCTGCTCGACGACGGCCTTGTCCTGCATCACCAGCACCACGGCCCGACGCAGCGACACCGTCGACAACGGCTCGAAACTCGCGTTGAGAATGAGCGTCTCGCGCATCCCGTCCACCTCCCCGTCCGCCCGCCCCCTGGCGGGTGGCCACCACTGTGCCGCTGCCCGTTCCGGTGGACAACGCAATTTCCCCGCTGTGTACGGGAGATGACCATCGGCGGACCGTCGGCCGTCGGGGAGGGGAAGGGAGATGCGCCACCGTCCGGCGCACCGGGCCCGGAACGGGCGAACGCCCCGCCTGACAGGCGGGGCGTTCGTGTTGGCGGAGGCCACCTCCCCGAGCCGCGCACGCGGCACGGTGGCGGCCGGGAACCGAGGTGACTCAGGAGGCGGACACCTCGTACTCGCCGATCAGCTGCGCCCGGCCGATGGCCTTGAAACGCAGGTTGAAACCGACGACGGCCGGGCTCGCGTCGGAGTCCGGGCCCAGCTTCTCCTCACCGACCGCGTACACGGTGAAGACGTAGCGGTGCGGTCCGTCGCCGGGCGGCGGCGCGGCACCGCCGAACTCCTTCGAGCCGTAGTCGTTGCGCACGTGCACGGCCCCCTGCGGCAGACCGGGGAAGCCGCCGCTCCCGGCACCGGCCGGCAGCTCTGTCACGGACGCCGGGATGTCGAAGAGGACCCAGTGCCAGAAGCCACTGCCGGTCGGCGCGTCCGGGTCGAAGCAGGTCACCGCGAAGCTCTTCGTCTCCGCCGGAAAGCCCTCCCAGCGCAGGTGGGGCGAGGCGTTGCCCTCCGCGTACACCTGGTCCGGCCGCAGCCGCGCGCCCTCGGACACGTCGTCGCTGACCACCGTGAAGGACGCCACCGGCGGGTGGAACTCATGGGGGAGAGGACGCCGCTTCTGCTCGGTCACTGGGAACCTCCTGATCGCTGGCATCGATGCATCGGCCAGCCTAACGAGAGGGCGCCCCCGAAACTGACAGCATGTCGGGGTGCTGCGAAAGATCCTGCTCGTCCTGACGGCGCCGACCGCGCTGCTCACCGGCTGCGTCACGCCCTCGGGCAGCACGGACGGGGGCGGCGGCCCCTCCGACGGTTCCGGCGGTCGGCACGCGACCCCCGTCGCGACCCCCTCCTGGGCCACCGGGATGCCGGTCACCACGCCCGGACGCCTGCCGCCCGAGGCCCGTGAGACCCTGCGTCTCATCGAGGCTGGAGGCCCCTACCCGTACGAGGAGAGGGACGGCACCGCCTTCGGCAACTTCGAGGGCCGACTGCCTCAGCGGTCTCGCGGGTACTACCGCGAGTACACCGTGCCCACGCCCGGCTCGGACGACCGCGGCGCCCGCCGCCTCGTCACCGGCGAGGCGGCGGTACGACACCAGTGACCATGACTCGACCTTCACAGCGGTGGTGACACCATGACCAGCCCCCAGACGTCCGGTGCCCTTCCGACAGCCGACCTCTCCGGCGTGCTCGACGGCTCCCTGCCGCCCGGTCTCTACCGCTGGCGGCCCTCGGAGGGCGACCCGGGGCCCGCGGAGGGGCCCGAAGAAGCCGGATGGGACAGCCGAGTGGTGGACCTGGCCGATGTCAGCGGCACGGCCGGCTTCCTCGAGCGCTGCGCCGAGAGCCTCGGCTTTCCCGACAGCTTCGGGCACAACTGGGACGCCCTCGCCGACTGCCTCACCGACCTGAGCTGGACGGATCCCCCCGAGCAAGGCCGTCTGCTGCTCGTCCGCGGCTGGGACAGGTTCACGGAGGCGGCGCCCCGGGACGCGGCGACGGCCGCGGACGTCCTCGCCGCGGCCGTCGGCTTCTGGGGAGGCCGGGCCACCCCGATGACGGTGTTGCTGAGCTGAGCTCAGCTCAGCTCAGCTCAGCTCAGCGCCCGGCCCGGGCTCAGAACCAGTTGCGGCGGCTGCCGACCTCGGACAGCCACTGGTTCAGGTAGCCGGTCCAGTCGGTCTGGTGGAAGTGCTCCAGATCGACCTGGAAGCACCGGTAGGAGTCACTCCCCCCGGTGAACAGCCCCGGCTTCTTGTCCATCTCCAGGACGACGTCCATCGTCCGGTCGTCCGCGACGAACGAGAGCTCGACCTGGCTGAGCCCCCGGTACTGGGACGGCGCGTAGAACTCGATCTCCTGGTAGAAGGGGAGCCGCTGCCGGGTGCCGCGGATGACCCCCTGCTCCAGGTCCGCGCTCTTGAACCGGAAGCCGAGCGAGCCGAACGCATCGAGGATCGCCGCCTGCGCCGGAAGCGGGTGGACGTGCACGGGGTCGAGGTCGGAGGAGTCGACGGCCCGCGCGATGGCCAGCTCCGTCGTCACACCGATGTGCATCCCCCGCAGCTCCTGCCCGAGGAACGTCGTGATCGGCGTCTCCCACGGGATCTCCATGGTGAAGGGCACCACGTGCGAGGCCCCCGCCTGGAGCTGGAAGGCCCCGCCCACCTGCTGCTTGAGGAACTCGACGTTCCGCAGGACCTCCTGGTCCTGGCTCTCCACCTCCACCCTGCCCTGCAGGCCGACGGAGACCCCCTGGATCTCCTGGTCCACGGACCCGCCCTCGATCCGCACCTCTCCGTGCACCGCCCCACCCGGCAGCACGTTCGGCTCGGACAGCACGGTGTCCACCGATGCGCCGCCGATCCCCACACTCGCGAACAGCTTCTTGAAGCCCATCTCGTCCCTCCCGACTACTCGAACTACTCGACTACGCTCGACTGGCATGTTCGCCGCCCGTGACCGTACAGCGCTTCCCCGAGCCTTCTTCGACCGTCCCGTCCTCGACGTGGCCCGCGACCTGCTCGGCCGTACCCTCGTCCGCCACACCGCGGACGGGCCGATCGAGCTCCGCCTGACCGAGGTGGAGGCGTACGAGGGCGAACGCGACCCGGGCTCCCACGCCTTCCGCGGCCTGACCGAACGCAACGCCGTCATGTTCGGACCTCCCGGTCACGCCTACGTCTACTTCACTTACGGCATGTGGCACTGCCTGAACCTGGTCTGTGAGACGAAGGGGACGGCGGCCGGGGTTCTCCTGCGTGGCGGCGAGATTCTGACCGGTGCCGAGCTGGCCCGTACCCGGCGGCACACGGCACGACGTGACACCGAGCTGGCCAGGGGGCCCGCGCGCCTGGCGACGGCCCTGGACATCGACCGTCGGCTCAACGGTGCGGACGTGTGTGGTGACGGCGAGCCGCGGCCCGCGCTGTCGCTCCTGGCCGGCGATCCCCCCGCGCCCGGGCTGGTCCGGACCGGCCCGCGCACCGGCGTCGGCGGGGACGGCGCGGGGCACCCCTACCGCTTCTGGATCAGCGGCGACCCCACCGTCAGTCCCTACCGGGCGCACCAGCCGCGACGCCGTCCGGGGCGACTTGACTCTGGAACACGAGACGCCTAACGTAGTCCGAGCCGCTGGACGCAGGCAGAGCCTTTACAACGATCATCAGACTTGATCGAGTGGGGTGCCGCGCCAGGCGGCCAACCCACTACTACGGACTCTCCCGCAAGGGGACGTCTTCCGGCGCGCCCGGAAAGCATCCCCGAAAAGCTCGATTAGGAGCTGAGCGGAAAACTCGCTAAAGTAGTGGACACACCGAAGGGAAGCGCCCGGAGGAAACCCGGAAGGGAATCCGAAGGAAGCGTC
>NZ_JABLSI010000015.1 GCF_019303475.1 Streptomyces sp. JJ38 | reverse complement strand
TGTCCAGGGCCCCGGGCTTTTTTGTGTTCCGGGTCTGCGCACCCGACAACACGGAGCCCCTGTGCCGTGGACCACAGTGCTGTTTTGTTGTACCCGCTGTCGATACCGTGTGCCGTATGACGGGAACAGCGCGCGTGATGTGGGACGAAGCGGTGACCGGCTACGACTTCGGCTCGGGGCATCCCATGGACCCGGTTCGGCTGGCCCTGACGATGCGGCTGGTCGAGGCCTTCGGGCTCGACGCGAAGACCGAGGTACGGGCGGCCAGTCCGGCCGGGGCCTCCACGCTGGGGCTGGTCCATCGCCAGGACTACATCGACGCCGTCCGACGGGTGTCGGCGGAGCCCGGCAGGGCCGACGGCTCTTATGGTCTCGGTACCGAGGACGACCCGGCCTTCGCCGGGATGCACGAGGCTTCCGCACTGATCGCGGGGCAGTCCATCGCCGGCGCCGAGGCCGTGTGGCGCGGTGAGGTGCAGCACGCGGTCAACTTCGCCGGCGGTCTGCATCACGCGATGCCCGGTACGGCCTCCGGCTTCTGCATCTACAACGACGCCGCCCTCGCCATCGCCCGGCTGCTGGAACTGGGGGCGGAGCGGGTGGCCTACGTGGACATCGACGTCCACCACGGTGACGGCGTGGAGAGGGTGTTCTGGGACGACCCCCGGGTGCTGACCGTCTCCCTGCACGAGCACCCCCGGACGCTGTTCCCCGGCACGGGCCGGGCCGAGGAGTCGGGCGGTCCCGCGGCCGAGGGGTCGGCGGTCAACGTGGCGTTGCCGCCCGGGACGGCGGACGGCGGCTGGCTGCGGGCCCTGCACGCCGTCGTTCCCGAACTGCTGGCGGCCTTCCGGCCGACCGTACTGGTCACCCAGCACGGCGCCGACACACACCTGGAGGACCCGCTGGCGCATCTGGCGGTGACGGTCGACGCGCAGCGGGCCGCCGCGTCGGCGCTGCACGAGTGGGCGCACCAGTACGCGGACGGGCGGTGGCTCGCGCTGGGCGGCGGGGGGTACGCGGTCGTGGACGTCGTGCCGCGGACGTGGACGCACCTGGTGGCCATCGCGGCCGGCGCGCCGATCGCGCCGGACACGGTGGTGCCGGAGGAGTGGCGGCACCAGGTGTACGCGGCGACGAGGGTGCAGGCTCCGCGCAGGATGACGGACGGGCGCGATCCGGTGTGGCGTGACTGGGCGGAGTCGGGCTACGACCCGGCCGACGCGTTGGACCAGGCGGTGCTGTCCGCCCGCCGCGTGGTCTTCCCCGCCCACGGTCTCCTGCCGTAGCGGTCCACGGCGCCGAGTGACCCGGCTGACCGGGCGAGGCGGCTACGGGCGGGGTTCTGACGCCGGATCAGACGGCCCGTCACCCCTCCTGTCCAGGAGGTGTCGCAAGACGATGTATCGACTTGGCGGCATGTTTCGGCGTAGGCGCGTGCACGTTGTCCTACGTAGGAGGAGTCGCACGTGCCGCGATCAATGTGCCTCAGTGCGCCCCTGGTGCGACCGGCGTGCGGCCCCGCGCCCCCGGTGCTCCGGGCGCCGGAGGCGGTGGCTTTCCGATCTCGGGGAATCAGGCTCCGAGGTGTGGGTGCCCACCTGACCACGGGGCTGCCGCGCAGGTCGGCGGGGGTGTTCACAGAGAGGACGGGCGACGGGAGCGCGGCCGCGGCGTCCGCGCCGGGCCGAGTTCCGCGGGGACGTGACCGGCGATGACGCTGTGCCGCCCGCCCACTACCGGCCGCGCACGCGCTATGTACTCAAACGCTCCCGTCTGTCACAGTAGGAGGCCGATCGCTACTCCTCTTCCCCACTTGCATCACCCGCCCCTAATCTGGGGAGGAGCGCGCATGCGAGCAGGTGCATCGGAGGGGAAGCCGGTGCCCGACATGTGCGAAAGGTTCAGGTGTGACATGGCTGCTGGTGAGAAGCCTCTCAGCGAGGTCAACTTTCTGACCGTGGCGGAAGTGGCCGCGGTGATGCGCGTGTCCAAGATGACCGTGTACCGCTTGGTGCACAGCGGTCATCTGCCGGCTATCCGGGTCGGTCGTTCGTTCCGGGTCCCGGAGAACGCCGTCCACGAATACCTCCAACAGTCGTATGTGGGGGTGGAAAGCGCCTGAGACAGGTTCTCGAAAGCCCTCGGATTACGACCATCACTCGGTGCCGGGTAGGCTGGGGCCCCGTAGGTCGTGTGGGCTCGGACGCCCCGCACCGAGTGATCAAGTGAGCGAGGGTAGTCGTGGGCTCTGTTATCAAGAAGCGGCGCAAGCGGATGGCGAAGAAGAAGCACCGCAAGCTGCTCAAGCGCACGCGTGTGCAGCGTCGCAACAAGAAGTGAGCGAACGCCTCACACGCAGGTCCTGAAGGACCGGCCCGCCTTGGCCCTCCCGCGCGAAACGGCGACGGGAGGGCCGCGGCGTTTCCGGGCGCGGAGGCCCCACGCGGGGCTCCACGCGGGCGCGGGGCTCCACGTTGCGCGGGGCTCCACGCGGCGCATGGGCCGCGCGCAGGTTCGGTCACGGCCGCGAAACGTCGACCCGATACGGTGACCGCGGGGATGTAGCGGCTGTGAGGGAGGGCACGTGGGCCAGGTCGTTCTCGTCACCGGAGCCGCTCGACGGCTGAGTGGTCGGCTGATCCGCCGACTCCAGCGTGCCGAGGGAGTCGACGCGGTCCTGGCCGTGGACACCGTGGAACCCCAGCACCCGATCGGGGACGCCGAGTTCGTCGAGACGGACATCCGGCACCCGGCGGTCGGCACGCTGATCGCGCGACGGGGCGTGAACACCGTCGTCCACCTCGACGTCGGCGGTAACACGTCCACGCGCCGCCGCAGCCGTGTCACCGTCAAGGAGACCAACGTCATCGGCACGATGCAGTTACTCGGTGCCTGTCAGAAGGCACCGGGTGTGCGGCGGCTGGTGGTGCGGTCCAGTACCCACGTCTACGGCGGTGCTCCACGCGATCCGGCCGTGTGCCGGGAGACGACGGTGTCGGGCAGCGTGCCCGGTGGCGGCTTCGCCAAGGACACGGTCGAGGTCGAGGAGTACGTGCGCGGCTTCGCCCGGCGACGTCCCGATGTCGCCGTCACGGTCCTGCGGTTCGCCGACATCCTCGGGCCCGCCGCCGACGAGGCGCTGGCGGGCTACCTCGCCCTCCCGGTGCTGCCCACCGTCCTCGGCTACGATCCGCGGCTGCAGTTCGTCCACGAGGACGACGCTCTGGCGGCGCTGGAGCTCGCGGCCGGGGAGCCGCGTAGCGGCTCGCTCGCGGCGGGGACGTTCAACGTCGCCGGTGACGGTGTGCTGCTGCTCTCCCAGTGCGCGCGGCGGTTGGGCCGTCCCGTGCTGCCCCTTGCCCGGCCGGCGCTGAGCTGGGCCGGGACGGCCCTGCGCACCGTCGGGATCGCCGACTTCTCGCCGGAGTACGTCCGGCTGCTCACCCACGGGCGGGTGGTGAGTACAGCGTTGACGCGGGAGACGTTGGGCTTCTCGCCGGAGTACACCACCGCCGAGGCTCTCGCCGACTTCGCCGGACGGCACGGGCCGGGGCTGTTGCCCCCGCGGGCCGTCGCCGGCGCAGTCGACCGGTTCGAGGAGGCGGTCCGCCGTGCCTGATGCCAAGGTCATCCCCTTCGACGACGACCGGGCCCGGCGGCGCGCGCGGGGCGTCCCGCACCCGTCGCCGCCGCCCGGGGAGCGCCCGCCCACCCCCGAGCCGGCGTCCGTCCCGGAGCCGGCGGACCCGGAACCGGTGGACGGTTCGCCGGGGGAGCCGGGCGCGGGCCGGCCGACCGACCCGGGGGGCGAGGCCCCCTGGCTCGACCGCCTGCTCGGGACGGGGTGGGACCGCCGGGCCGCCGCGGGGCTCTCGTTCCTCCGGCGGCGGCTCACCGGGGAGTACGCCGTCGACGCGTTCGGCTACGACGCCGAGCTCACCGACCAGGTGCTGATGTCGCTGCTGCGCCCGGTGTACGAGAAGTACTTCCGGGTGGAGGTGCGGGGCGTCGGGAACCTGCCGGCGCACGGCGGCGCCCTGGTCGTCGCCAACCACTCCGGGACGCTGCCCTGGGACGGGCTCATGCTCCAGGTGGCCGTGCACGACCACCACCCGGCCGGCCGGCATCTGCGCCTGCTCGCCGCCGACCTGGTGTTCACGCTGCCGGTGGTGGGGGAGCTGGCCCGGAAGGCGGGGCACACGCTGGCGTGCACCGAGGACGCCGAGCGGCTGCTCGCGGGCGGGGATCTGGTGGGGGTGATGCCGGAGGGGTACAAGGGCATCGGGAAGCCCTTCGCCGACCGCTACAAGCTTCAGCGTTTCGGGCGGGGCGGGTTCGTCTCGACGGCGCTGCGGGCGGGGGTGCCGATCGTGCCGTGTTCCATCGTCGGCGCGGAGGAGATCTACCCGATGGTCGGCAACGCGAAGACCCTGGCCCGGGTGTTGGGACTGCCGTACTTCCCGCTCACCCCGGCGTTCCCCTGGCTCGGGCCGCTGGGCGCGGTGCCGCTGCCGACGAAGTGGACGATCGAGTTCGGTGAGCCGATCCCGACGGACGGGTACGCGCCGGGGGCCGCGGACGACCCGATGCTGATGTTCAACCTCACCGATCAGGTGCGCGAGACCATCCAGCGCACGCTGTACCAACTCCTGGTCCGGCGCCGGTCGGTGTTCTTCTGACGGTCGCCTCCCCGAGGCGCCCCCCGAAGCAGGCCCCGAGGCGCCCACCGACGGGGGCCCGACGCGGGCCCGAAACGGCGGCCCGCGTCGACGTGCCCGGTTTCGACGCGTCGACGCGGGCCGACCGGCCACGGTCCGCGGCTACGGCGTGTCCTCGACGTCCACGCCGAGGCCGGGGAGCCCGCCCGGGAGGAGGGGCGGGATGGTGACGTCCGGCCCCGGGAGCGGATCGACGCCGCCCGTCAGGGAGCCTTCCGGGTCGGTGGGGAGCGGGTCGAGGAGGCCGGGGTCGCCGCCGATGAGCCCGTCCCCCGGCGTCTCGCTGCCCTCGCCGGACTCGGTGGGGCTGGGCTCGCGCCCGGAGTCCGGCGAGCCCTCGCCGCCCTGGCCGGGTGCGCCGGCTCCGGAAGAGGGGTTCGAGGGCTCCGTGCGGTAGTTCTCGACCGTGCCCTCCTCCGAACCGGGTGCCGACTCCCGGTTCGCTCCGTCCCCGGCCGGGGGCAACAGCTCGTCCCGCAGCGGTTCGACGTCCTCGTTTATGGCGTCGAACACCGAGTTGACCTCGTCGCCGACGCCCTGGAGCTGGACGGGCAGCCGGTCGCGGAGCTGTACCCACGTGTCGCGGTGGGACTGGGCGAACGAGGAGAGGGAGCGCATGGGCGCGAGGTCGCCGTCGCGCTCGTAGACGCCGCTGAGCAGCCGGTGCCCCTCGGAGGCGTTGCTCCGCATGGAGTTGAGCGCGTTGCGGACCTCGCCGAGCGACTCGTGGTCCAACGCGCCCTCGCGCCCGCGCTCCATGAGCCGACGGGCTTCGTTGAGGCGGGTGGAGGCGTGGTCGAGGTAGAGGACGCCGCGGTCGGAGTCGTTCCCCGCCATGTCGAGCTTGAGGTCCTCCATGCCGCGCTTGAGGCCGTAGAGCGTGTCGCCGGGCAGGGCGTTCGTGCTGGCGGCGGCGACGCCGGTGAAGGCTCCGGCCGCGACGCCGACCGTCAGCCCGCCCGCCGCGAGGCCCTTGCCGAGCCGGGTCCGCGGCTTGAAGCGGCCCAGGGCCGGGGCGCGGTGGGCTCCCTTCCCGGAACGCCCACGCTGCTCGGGCACGTGGGTGCCCTTGCCGGCGAACTGGTTCTCCATCGCGGCGACGAGCTGGGCGCGCTGGACGGCCTTGACCTCTGGGTCCAGCTCGGGGGCGGGGAGGGAGCCGAGCCCCTCGGCGAGCGCCAGCATGGCCCGCTGCTCGGCCTCCTCCGCGGGCCCGCCCCGGGCCGGGGCGGGCGACGCGGCGGGCGCGTCGGAAGCCGCTGGCCCGGAGTTCGGGGTGGCCGCCACGCCCCGCGGGGCGGCCTCGGCATCGTCCGCCGTCGACCCGGCCCGCTCTTCGAGCGCCTGGGCGAAGGCGTTGGCCCGCCGGTTCGTGGACACGGAGCCGATCACGGGCGGCACCTCCTTACGTCAGCACGGTTGACTCCCAGGACCGTTCGGGTGGTTGCGTGACCCGTTTCGTTACACCCGAAAGAGTGAGATCGAGTGGACGAATCGGGACCACGGGGAGTCTGCACACCCCCCAACGAGCGGCAGTGCGTCCGGGTTACGGAGGGGCGATGATGTGATGAAGAAGGTGACGCAGAGGTCATTGATCGTTGCCTGGAGTGAGATAGCGGGGCCCGGTCGCCCCGCCCGGGCCCAGCGGCCCGAGGCTCGGGCACCCGGAGCCGGGAACCGTGAGCCGGGCCCCCGGGGCCCGGGGTCCGGGGGCCGCGAGCGTGAGCGGGGGCCCGGACGGGGTCGGGGGCGTTCAGCGGGCGTCGTCCGGGAGCAGCCGGGCCAGGGTGCGCACGGCCCGGTACTGGAGGGTCTTGATCGCTCCTTCGTTCTTGCCCATGATCCGTGCCGTCTCCGCGACCGAGAGCCCGTGCAGGAAGCGCAGGGTCACGCACTCCTGCTGCTGCGGGTTGAGCCGGCGGACGGCGTCGAGCAGCGTGTCGTTGGACAGCCGCTCCAGAACCGACTCCTCGGGGCTGCGCTCGACCTCGTTGGCGTCGAGCATCTCGCCCGTCGTCACCTCCAGCCGGAAGCGGCTGGACTTGAAGTGGTCGGCCACCAGGTTACGCGCGATCGTCACCAGCCAGGCGCCGAAGTCGCGGCCCTGCCAGGTGAACGTGCCGATGCGGCGCAGGGCGCGCAGAAAGGTCTCGCTGGTCAGGTCCTCGGCGGTGGCCCGGCTGCCCACCCGGTAGTAGATGTAGCGGTAGACGGTGTCCGCGTACTGGTCGTAGAGCATGCCGAAGGCGTCGGCCTCGCCGCCCTGGGCCCGTTCGACCAGGTCCATCATGCGACGGCTGTCGCCGTCCACCGGGCGGCGGGCGGTCGAGGTGCCAGCGGCTCCGGCGCGGCTTCGTCTGCCGAGCGCGCTGGCGCCGACGGTGCCGGCGGCCCCGTCGGCGAGCGCGTAGGCGGGGTGTGCGGGGACGGCCCCGGCGAGGGCCGGGACGGCGTAGGCGGTGGGGACGAGCGAGCGCAGCCGGTCGGCGACCGTATCGCGCAGCCTGGCCAGGCCCGAGGCGTCAACCCCGACGTGTGGGTACACGGGACTCCCAGAGGCAGAGCTTCCATCACGTGCAGTGCGGGACCGACCGTCCGATGGTGGGACGTTTGGCACCGGATTACGTCTGAGGAGAATAACCCTTAGTACTGGCCGCACTACGCCTAGTTGCTCAAATCACCGATTCGGTTTGTTCTGTTACGCATTGATGCTCGATCAGGAATCGAACGTGCGGCATCCTTTGATCGTTCTGGTATCAAGTTCGGTCTGTTTCAGGCCGAGTTGAGTATGTGTCGCCCGTGGTGGACTACCCTGCCTCGCGCCGGGAAGAATGGCCTGATGCCCCGCCGGAACCCGAGCGGCGGGGCAGGCCGGACGGTGCAGCGAGCCGGCTGGTCATGCGGCCGGACCCCGGTGCGTGGTGGCGGTGCGCCGTGGCGGCCGGACGAGAGCGGCCGAGGCGGGCGGGCCCGCCCGGCGGGCGGCCGGGTTCAGAGTGAGAGCCGCCGCCGGAGCGCGACGGCCGCCGCCGCGCCTCCCGCGACCGCGCCGACCCCGGCCGCCGCGGGCAGGCCCACGCGGGCCGCCTTCCGCCCGGTCCGGTAGTCCCGCAGCCGCCAGCCGTTGTCCCGGGCGTGCTCGCGCAGGCGGCTGTCCGGGTTGATCGCGTACGGGTAGCCGACGAGCGAGAGCATCGGGATGTCGTTGACCGAGTCGCTGTAGGCGGCGCAGCGGGCGAGGTCGAGCCCCTCGGCCGCGGCGAGCGCGCGGACGGCCTCCGCCTTGGCCGGGCCGTGCAGCGGCTCGCCGACCAGGCGTCCGGTGTAGACGCCGCCGACCGACTCGGCCACGGTGCCGAGGGCGCCGGTCAGGCCGAGCCGCTGGGCGATGATCGTGGCCGTCTCCACCGGGGCGGCGGTCACGAGCCAGACCTTCTGGCCCGCGTCCAGGTGGGCCTGGGCCAGAGCCCGGGTGCCGGGCCAGATGCGGCCGGCCATGTACTCGTCGTAGATCTCCTCGCCGATGGCCATGAGCTCCGCGACCCGGTGGCCCTTGACGATGGACAGCGCGCTGGCCCGCACCTCGGCCATGTGCTCGGGGTTCTCGGTGCCCACGAGGCGGAAGTACGTCTGCTGCCAGGCGAAGCGTGCCAGCTCCCGCGTCTCGAAGAAGCGGCGCTTGTAGAGGCCGCGGCCGAAGTGGAAGAGGGCGGCGCCCTGCATGACGGTGTTGTCGAGGTCGAAGAACGCCGCCGCGCGGACGTCTCCGGCGACGGGGAAATCCGGTTCCGCGTGTCCGGACTTGCGCGCGGCCTCGGCGGACGCCTCGCCGGCGAGGACGCTCGCCTCGGTGGCGGTTCGCTTACGGGGGGTGAGCCATGCCAGTGCACCCATGTGGCGAGCATAGCCATCGGACGTTCGCGCTCCGGTTACGGCCGGATGTCCCGGTCCCGTCCGGCTGGACAATGGTTCCCATGGAGACCCCAGAAGCGCCCGCCGCGGGCCGCACCGTGACCCTCATCGGCAAGCCCGGCTGTCATCTGTGTGACGACGCCCGGGAGATCGTCACCGCCGTGTGCGCCGAGACCGGGGCGGCGGTCGAGGAGAAGGACATCGAGCAGGACGCCGAGCTGTACCGCCGGTACTGGGAGCAGATCCCGGTCGTCCTGGTCGACGGCGCGCAGCACGACTTCTGGCGTGTCGATCCGGTGCGGCTGCGCAGGGCCCTGGTGGGCTGAGCGATGACGGGGTGCGGGTGCGCGGTCGGGACGGGTGCCGGATCGGTTCCCGTCACGGGCCGGAAATCGGGGAGGTGTGTGCCCTGGTGTCCGGATTGGCGCGTGTGGCGCCGATCACTTCGCACGGACAAATCGGACACTATCTTTGTGCACGCTTTCACAAAGGCATAGCCTGTGAGGGACGGAGCGGTACCGGGGCGGGCCCTGGCAGGCGGAACCGCTCCCGCCCCCAGCTGACGCGGGGGTGCCTCACCCAGCCGATGTTGGGCGGCGCCCCTAGGAGCAAACGGCAGGAGCACCGTGGCAACTGGCCGAAACCACCGACCGGCGACCCGGAGCCGAGGGATTCCCGAGGCTACCGTCGCCCGACTTCCGCTGTACCTGCGGGCCCTGACGGCGCTCTCCGAGCGCTCGGTGCCCACGGTCTCGTCGGAGGAGCTGGCCGCCGCGGCCGGGGTGAACTCGGCCAAGCTTCGCAAGGACTTCTCCTACCTGGGCTCCTACGGCACCCGCGGCGTCGGCTACGACGTCGAGTACCTCGTCTACCAGATCTCCCGCGAGCTGGGGCTCACCCAGGACTGGCCCGTCGTCATCGTCGGTATCGGTAACCTCGGCGCCGCCCTGGCCAACTACGGCGGCTTCGCCTCCCGCGGCTTCCGCGTCGCCTCGCTCATCGACGCCGACCCCGCGATGACGGGCAAGGTCGTGGCCGGGATCGGGGTCGAGCACACCGACCGCCTGGAGCGGATCATCGAGGACAACGGCGTCTCCATCGGCGTCATCGCCACCCCTGCGGGCGCCGCGCAGCAGGTGTGCGACCGCCTGGTGGCCGCCGGGGTGACGTCCATCCTGAACTTCGCGCCCACCGTGCTGTCCGTGCCGGAGGGCGTGGACGTGCGCAAGGTGGACCTCTCGATAGAGCTCCAGATCCTCGCCTTCCACGAGCAGCGCAAGTCCGGAGAGCTGGAGGCCGGGGAGGCCGCAGGGCAGGACACCGCGGCCCCGGCCGCGCCCCCCGCCGTCTCCGTGACGCGCCGGGGTGCCGCGGACGCCGGTGGCGAGGCGGGCGCGGGCAACGACAGCGAGGCAGGGCCGGACGGGGATGTCCCCGCCGTGATGCCGGCATGAGCCTGCTCGTCGTCGGTCTGAGCCACCGCAGCGCACCCGTCAGCGTGCTGGAGCGCGCGGCTCTCGCACCCGAGGTGCGCGGCCCGCTGCTCGCGGACGTCGTGGGCGCCGAGCCCGCCACCGAGGCGGCCGTGCTGTCCACCTGCAACCGCATCGAGCTGTACGCGGACGTGGACAAGTTCCACGCCGGCGTCGCCGAGCTGTCCACGCTGCTCGCGCGGCACAGCGCCGTCGCGCTGGAGGAGCTCACCCCCTACCTGTACGTCCACTACGAGGACCGGGCCGTCCACCACCTGTTCTCGGTGGCCTGCGGCCTGGACTCGATGGTCGTCGGCGAGGGCCAGATCCTGGGGCAGATCAAGGACGCGCTCGCGCTCGCCCAGGAGGTGCACAGCGCCGGCAAGCTGCTCAACGACCTGTTCCAGCAGGCGCTGCGCGTCGGCAAGCGGGCGCACAGCGAGACCGGGATCGACAAGGCCGGCCAGTCGCTCGTCACCTTCGGTCTGGAGCAGCTCGCCACCGCCGAGAGCGAGGGCCTGGACGTCGAGCGCTGGGCGAAGGACAAGCGCGCGCTGGTGATCGGCGCCGGCTCCATGTCCGCCCTGGCGGCCACCACCCTCGCCCGAGCCGGTGTGGCCGAACTGGTGATCGCCAACAGGACGTTGGAGCGTGCCGAGCGGCTCGCGGCCTCACTGGGCGGCCGGTCCGCCGCCATGGCCGACGTGCCCGCGGAGCTGGCCGCGGCCGACATCGCCGTCTCCTGCACCGGTGCCACCGGTCTCGTGCTGCCGCAGTCCGTCGTGGCCACGGCGGTCGCCGGCCGGAAGGCGCCGCTGGCCCTGCTCGACCTGGCCATGCCCCGGGACATCGACGCCGCCGTGCACCGCGTCGAGGGCACCCGGCTGGTGGACATCGAGTCGTTGGCCGAGGCGGCCGCCGACGCGCCGATGGCCGCCGACGTGGACGCGGTGCGCCGCATCGTCGCCGACGAGGTGGCCGCCTTCGGCGCCGCCCAGCGGGCCGCCACCATCACGCCCACCGTCATCGCCCTGCGCACCATGGCCTCCGACCTCGTCGCCGGAGAGATGGCCCGCCTCGAAGGCCGCCTGCCGGGCCTGGACGAGCGGGAGCGCGCGGAGATCACCCAGACCGTGCGCCGCGTCGTCGACAAGCTGCTGCACGCGCCCACCGTGCGGGTCAAGCAGCTCGCCGGCGAGCCGGGCGGGGCCTCCTACGCCGACGCCCTGCGGGAGCTCTTCGACCTCGACCCCCAGACGGTCGCCGCTGTCAGCAAGCCGAACAGGAGCGGCGATGCCCACTGAACCGAACACCGCACCGAACACCCCACCGACGCGTGGACGGGCCGGGGAGCCCCCGCTGCGGCTGGGCACCCGGCGCAGCGCGCTCGCCATGGCGCAGTCCGGCCAGGTCGCGCGGGAGGTCACCCGGCTGACGGGCCGCGAGGTCGAGCTCGTGGAGATCACGACCTACGGTGACGTCTCCCGCGAGCAGCTCGCGCAGATCGGCGGTACCGGGGTGTTCGTCTCCGCTCTGCGGGACGCGCTGCTGGCCGGGGAGATCGACCTCGCCGTCCACTCGCTCAAGGACCTGCCCACCGAGCAGCCCGAGGGGCTGGCCATCGCGGCCGTGCCGCCGCGCGTGGACCCGCGCGACGCGCTCGTCGCCCGCGACGGCCTCACCTTCGGGCAGCTCGCCGCCCAGGGCACGGACGCCCGCCCCATCCGCATCGGCACGGGATCGCCGCGACGGATGTCGCAACTGAACGCCTGGGCCCGTACGCTGGGCCACCGGATCGAGACGGTGCCCGTTCGGGGGAACGTCGGCACCCGGATCGGATTCGTCCGCTCCGGGGAGCTCGACGCCGTCGTCCTCGCGGCCGCGGGCCTGACCCGCCTCGGCAGCCTGGACGAGGCGACCGAGCTGCTCGACACCGACGCCGTCCTGCCCGCCCCCGGGCAGGGCGCACTGGCTGTGGAGTGCGTCGCGAACGACGCACGACTCGCCGCCCAGCTCGCCGGCCTCGACGACCCGCACACCCGGGCCGCCGTGACCGCCGAGCGAACCCTCCTCGCCACCCTGGAGGCCGGTTGCAGTGCGCCCGTGGGCGCCCTGGCCGACCTCCAGGGTGACGGGAAGGCTGTCACCGAAATGCGCCTGCGTGGCGTCGTCGGCACCGTCGACGGCTCGACGCTGGTGCAGCTGTCCACCACCGGTCACGTACCGGCGTCCGCCGACGAGCAGAGGGCCTGGGCCGAACGCCTGGGCCGGGATCTCGCCGACGCGATGCTTGCCAAGGGTGCGGCCGGTCTGATGGGGGAGCGCGCACATTGAGCCCCACCACCGCCCAGAACGCGACCAAGGCCGGGACCCGCACGTCCCGTGGCAGGACGGACGCGAACACGCCGAAAGCCGACGCCGCGCCAGCCGCGGCGGCAGCGCCCACCGGTAGCGGTGGCAAGACCGCGCGCGGCGCCACCGCGCCGGTCTCCGCGGCACCGGCGCCCAACCGGCACCTCTACGGCGCCGACGGCCACGTGACCTTCCTCGGCGCCGGTCCCGGCGATCCGGGGCTGCTCACGCTCCGCGCCGTCGAGGCCCTGGCCAACGCCGACGTGCTCGTCGCCGACCCCCAGGTGCACGACGTCGTGCGGCCCCACGCCCGGACAGGCGTGGACACGCCCGGACAGGCGGCGGCAGACGACTCGACCGAGACTTCCGCCACATCTGCCGTCGCAGCAGATCTTGTCATGGCGGCCGCGCGCTCCGGCAAGCGGGTCGTCCGTGCGGTGCTCGGCGACCCCGGGCTGGACGCCGACGCCGCCCGCGAGATGCTCGGCTGCGCCGAGGCGGGCATCACCTTCGAGGTGGTGCCCGGCATCGCGACGGCCGTCGGTGTGCCCGCCTACGCGGGGGTGCCGCTGCGCGACGAGCACGGCACGGACGTCCGCTTCATCGACGCCCGCTCCGCCGACGCCCGCTGCTGGACGGAGGTGGGCGCCTCCGACGCCACCGTCGTCATCTCCACCGTGCTCGACTCGGTAACGGCCGCCGCGGCCGAGCTGGTGACCGCCGGGCGCAAGCCCGACACTCCGCTCACCGTCACCGTCGCCGGGACGACGACGCGCCAGCGCACCTGGAGCGCGACGCTGGGCACCCTGCAGCAGACGCTCAAGCAGGCCAAGGTGCTGCCTGCCGCCGAGGCCAATCAGCCGGTGATAGCCGTCGTCGGGGAGCGCAGCGCCCCCGCACAGCGCGACCAGCTCGCCTGGTTCGAGTCCAAGCCCCTGTTCGGCTGGAACGTTTTGGTGCCGCGCACCAAGGAGCAGGCCGCCTCCCTGTCCGACCAGCTCCGTTCCTACGGCGCCGTCCCGGCCGAGGTGCCGACGATCGCCGTCGAACCGCCGCGGACCCCGCAGCAGATGGAGCGGGCCGTCAAGGGCCTGGTCACCGGCCGGTACGAGTGGATCGCGTTCACCTCGGTCAACGCGGTGAGGGCGGTACGGGAGAAGTTCGAGGAGTACGGCCTCGACGCGCGCGCCTTCGCGGGCATCAAGGTCGCCGCCGTCGGCGACCAGACGGCCAAGGCGCTGGTGGACTTCGGCGTCAAGCCCGACCTCGTCCCCTCGGGCGAGCAGTCGGCCGCCGGGCTGCTGGAGGACTGGCCGCCCTACGACCCCGTCTTCGACCCGATCGACCGCGTCTTCCTGCCGCGCGCCGACATCGCCACCGAGACGCTGGTCGCCGGGCTCATCGAGCTGGGCTGGGAGGTGGACGACGTCACCGCCTACCGGACGGTGCGCGCCTCGCCGCCGCCGGCCGAGACCCGTGAGATGATCAAGGGCGGTGGCTTCGACGCCGTCCTGTTCACCTCGTCCAGCACCGTGCGCAACCTCGTCGGGATCGCCGGCAAGCCGCACAATGTGACGGTCATCGCCTGCATCGGACCGGCCACCGCGAAGACGGCCGAGGAGCACGGGCTGCGCGTCGACGTGCTCGCCCCCGAGCCGTCGGTGCACCGCCTGGCCGAGGCCCTCGCCGAGTTCGGCACCCAGCGCCGCAAGGCCGCCGTCGAGGCGGGCGAACCCGTCAAGCGGCCGAGCGAGAAGCGGCCGACGAGGAGGAGAACCCGGTCGTGAACAGCGTGAACGACAGGTCCGGGAGCGGTGGGTACGGCGGCGCGGGCAGCGCCTACGGCGGCTTCCCCGCGGCGCGCCCGCGGCGGCTGCGCACCACGCCGGCCATGCGCCGCATGGTCGCCGAACACCGCCCGCACCCCGCCGACCTGATCCTCCCGGCCTTCGTCCGGGAGGGCATCAGCGAGCCGGTGCCGGTGTCCTCGATGCCCGGCGTCGTCCAGCACACCCGCGACACCCTGCGCAGGGCGGCCGTCGAGGCCGCGGCGGCGGGGGTCGGCGGGCTGATGCTGTTCGGCGTCCCCGAACACAAGGACGCCGTCGGCTCCCAGGGCACCGACCCGGACGGCATCCTCCAGCGCGCCCTGCGCGACGTGCGCTCGGAGATCGGCGACGACCTCGTCGTCATGTCCGACCTGTGCCTGGACGAGTTCACCGACCACGGCCACTGCGGCGTGCTGGACGCCGAGGGCCGGGTCGACAACGACGCCACGCTGGAGCGGTACGCCGAGATGGCCCGCGTCCAGGCCGAGGCCGGGGCGCACGTCCTCGGGCCGAGCGGCATGATGGACGGCCAGGTCGGGTACGTGCGCCGGGCCCTGGACGAGGCCGGGCACACCGACGTCGCGATGTTCGCCTACACGGCGAAGTACGCCTCCGCGTTCTTCGGGCCGTTTCGCGAGGCCGTCGGCTCCTCGCTCAAGGGCGACCGCAAGACCTATCAGCAGGACCCGGCAGGCGGTCGCGAGGCGCTGCGCGAGCTGGCGCTCGACCTCGCCGAGGGCGCCGACATGGTCATGGTCAAGCCCGGCCTGCCCTACCTCGACGTCTTGCGCGACTTCACCCGCGAGGTGAACGTGCCCGTCGGCGTCTACCAGGTCTCCGGCGAGTACGCGATGGTCGAGGCGGCGGCGGAGAAGGGCTGGATCGAGCGCGAGCGGGCCGTTCTGGAGACGCTGACGAGCTTCCGCCGCGCGGGCGCCTCGCTCGTCCTGACGTACTGGGCCGCGGAGGCCGCCCGCTGGCTGAACGAAGGCCGCTGAGCCCTTGAGGCGGACGGCTCGGCCGCGGCGGGAGGCGCTCAGCGGGCCCACGCGGGAGCGTCCTCGCCCCAGCGGCCCGGGCCGCGTTCCCACGTACGGGGGGCGCCCGCGTAGTGCACGGGCGGCAGCGCGTGGCGCAGCGGTCCGTAGGCCGACGGGAGCGTGGCGAGCCACGGCCCGGGATCGTGGGCGGGGCCGTCGAGCGGCGCGGGCCGGAGGCCGTGCAGCAGCCAGGAGGCGGTGCCCGCGAGGGACAGCCGCAGGTGACGCCCGTCACCCGACGACCGGCGTTCGGTGAGCGTGCGCAGGACGGCCGCCGCGAGCAGGTAGCCCGTTCCGTGGTCCAGCGCCTGGGCGGGCAGCGCGCCGGGCGTGCCGTCCTCGGACGCCTCGGCCGAGGCGATGCCGCCCGCGGCCTGCACGAGGCTGTCGAAGCCGCGCCGTGCGGCCCAGGGACCCGACCAGCCCCACGCGCAGAGCTGGGCCACGGTCAGCCCCGGGCGGCGGGCGAGCAGTTCCTCCGGCGCGAGCCCGTGCCGGTCCAGTGCGCCGGGACGGTAGCCGGTGACGACGACGTCGGCGGCGGCGAGCAGTTCCTCGAAGCGGGTGCGGTCGCCCGGCTCGTTCAGGTCGAGCCGCGCCGAGCGCTTGCCCAGACCGGTGTCGGCGTGCGCGTCGTCGTCCTCGCGTGGCCGGGGCGGGTCCACGCGCAGGACGTCGGCCCCGAGCAGGGCCAGGGTGCGGGTGGCCACGGGGCCCGCGATGACCCGCGTCAGGTCGAGCACGCGCACCCCCTGCGCGGGTACGGAAGCCGGCGGCAGGGCACGCACTGCGCCGCCCGTGCCGAGGACGCGGCGCTCGACCAGCGGCAGTCCGGCCGGGACCGGCATCGCGTCGACGGCGACCGCCAGCCCGCCCGCCGCGTACACCCGCTCCTGCACGGTCCGCGCGCTCGTCGGGGCCAGGGCGTCGGCCAGCCCGGGGGCGTCCGTGTGCTCCGGCAGGTCCAGAGCCGCCAGCAGGCGGGCGCGGTGGTGCGGGTAGTTGGCGTGGGTCCGCAGCCAGCCGTCCGCCGTGCGCCAGAACCCGGACAGCGGGGCGAACGCGGTGGGCCGCCGGCCGTCGATCCGCAGGTGCCGCTCGCTGACGAAGGCCGTCGCCACGGCGCTCTCGTGGACGGAGACCGACGGCACCGGGCCGCCGTTGCGGCGGGCCAGCAGCTCGGCCGCGGCGAGGGAGCAGGCGCCCACGGTCGCGCGGGCCAGCTCGCGCACCGGGAGCCGGGCGGGCAGGACGTCGCGCGCGCCCGCGTGGGCGACCCGGCGCGCCAGCTCCGCCGGTCCGCCGAGCGCCGCCCAGGCCTCGGCCGTGGCCGTGTCGTGTGTCATGCGGTGACGCTACCGGGCGGGGCAGGGGCGGGCCGGGGCGGTGGCGGCGTACAGGTAGGCGGAGCCGGGGTGGGAGCGGTGGGCGCAGAGCCGCTCGCGCGGGCCGAGCAGGGTGACGGCGTCGGGGTCGCCGCCGAAGGGCACGGCGTTGCGCTGGACCCAGCGCAGGGCGGCCTGTTGATCGGCGAGCCCCTCGTCCGGGACGGCGACGGTGACGGTGTCCGGGGCGACCGAGGCCGTGGTGGGGCCGAGGTGGACGTGGACGGGGAGCCCGGCGCCGACGCTCACACCGCGCGGCGTGGTCACCGTGAGGCTGCGGCAGGCGATCGCGGAGCAGGGCTCGGTGGCGTCCCGCACCCCGTGCCACTCGATGGTGGGGGAGGTGTAGGGGATGCCGTGGAAGATCCGCGCGGTGGGCGTGAGTTCGCCCCGGACCGCGCCCTGGTCCGTGCGGACGACCGACGGGTCCGGGTCGCCGTCCGATGCCTGTCCCGCGGCGGTCGGCAGCCCCGCCGCCACGGCGACGGAGATCATCACGTAGGCCGCCCGCCGCACGGTGCCGCCACGTCTCGTCATGGTCCGCATGACGATGACGCTAGGCAGTCGAACGGCGCTTGAGGAGCCGCCCTGCCCCCGGGCCGGGGGTGGGGCCGCCCCCACCCCCGGCCTCGGGGCTACAGGCGTTCGGGGGTGCGGATGCCGAGCAGCTCCATGCCCTGGTGCAGCGTGCGGGCTGTGAGCTCGCACAGGAAGAGCCGGTTCTCGACGGTGGCCGCGTCCTCCGCCTTGAGCACCGGGCAGTGCTCGTAGAAGGACGTGTAGTGCGTGGCCAGGGCGTAGAGGTAGGCGGCCAGCTTGTGCGGCTCGTAGGTCTCCGCGACGCCCGCCAGCGTCTGGGAGAACTCGTCCAGGTGCAGGCCGAGGGCGCGTTCGGCGGGGGCCAGGGCCAGCTCCGGGTGCGCGACGGGCCGGGCGTCCCCCGCCTTGCGCAGGATCGACTGGATGCGGGCGTAGGCGTACTGGAGGTAGACGCTGGTGTCGCCGTTGAGGGACACCATCCGGTCCAGGTCGAAGACGTAGTCGCGGGACATGGAGGTGGAGAGGTCCGCGTACTTCACGGCGCCGATGCCGACCTGGGCGGCCCGCTCGGCGATCTCCTCGTCCGTGAGGTCCTGGGCCTTCTCCCGGACGACGTCGGCCGCCCGGTCCACGGCCTCGTCGAGGAGGTCGACCAGCCGGACCGTCTCGCCCTCCCGGGTCTTGAACGGCTTGCCGTCCTTGCCCAGGACCGTGCCGAACGCGAGCTGCAGCGCGGCGCCCTCGGGCAGCCAGCCGGCCCGCTGCGCGGTCTCGAACACCATCCGGAAGTGCAGCGCCTGCCGGGCGTCGACGACGTAGAGCAGCTTGTCGGCCTTCAGGGTGCCGATCCGGTCGCGGATGGCCGCGAGGTCGGTGGCGGCGTAGCCGAAGCCACCGTTGGACTTCTGGACGATGAGCGGGCTCGGCGTGCCGTCGGGGCCCTTGACGTCGTCGAAGAAGACGCACAGCGCGCCGTCGGAGCGCACGGCGACGCCGGAGGACTCCAGGTCCTTCACGACCTGCTGGAGGTCGTCGTTGTAGGCGCTCTCGCCCACGACGTCCTCGTCGCGGATCTCGACGTCCAGCTGCTCGTAGACGGCCTGGAAGTAGATCTTGGACTCGTCCACGATCTTGTGCCAGAGGGCGAGGGTCTCCTCGTCGCCGCCCTGCAGCTGCACGACCCGGTCCCGGGCGCGGGTCTTGAACTCCTCGTCGGAGTCGAACAGGGCGCGGGACGCCTTGTAGAGCCGGTCGAGCCGGGCCATGGCGGCCTCGCCGCCCTCGGCGTCGGAGCTGTGGTCCAGCTCGTGCGGGTGCTCGACCAGGTACTGGATGAGCATGCCGAACTGGGTGCCCCAGTCCCCGATGTGGTGCCGCCGGACGACGTGCTCGCCCTGGTGCTCCAGGATGCGCATGACCGCGTCGCCGATCACCGTCGACCGCAGGTGGCCGACGTGCATCTGCTTGGCCACGTTCGGCTGCGAGTAGTCGATGACGGTGGTGCCGGGGTGCTCGGCCCGGGGCACGCCCAGCCGCTCGTCGGCGGCCCGGGCGGCCAGCGTGCGCACGATGGCGCCGTCCGTGACGGTGATGTTCAGGAAGCCGGGGCCCGAGACCTCGACGGACGCGAGGACGTCGTCCTCCTCCGGCAGCCGCTCCACGACCTGCCCGGCCAGCTCGCGCGGGTTCCCCTTCAGCTTCTTGGCGAGCGCCAGCATGCCGTTGGCCTGGAAGTCCGCCCGGTCGCTGCGTCGCAGCAGCGGGTCGGCGGAGGCGGCCTCCGGCAGGGCGCCCGCGAGGGCGTCCGCGACGCGCTGGTGGACCGTAGCGGTGAGCGAAGTGACCGAAGCCATGAAAGGTGAACCGTTCCGTTCGGTGGTGTGGACGCGTGGACGTTCGAACGTCCCGTGGACGTATCGGCAGTATCCCACGCGGGGCCCCGCGACCCGGCGTGGTTTCTCACCGTGCGGACGCGGGGCGGCGGAGTCCGTCTGGGACAATGGGCCTCACGAAAGCACCCGGGAACACGCGGGTCCGCGCCGGTCCGGACGGGCCGCGCGGAGGCCCACGGGCCCGCGGAACACGCACCACAGGAACACACGGAAGCTAAGGACGTGCCGAACGTGGCTCAGAGCACCGAGACCGACTGGGTCTCCCGATTCGCGGACGAGGTCATCGCCGAGGCGGAGCGACACGCCCCCGGCAAACCCATCGTCTGCGCCTCGGGCCTCAGCCCCTCGGGGCCGATCCACCTGGGCAACCTGCGCGAGGTCATGACGCCGCACCTCGTCGCCGACGAGATCCGGCGCCGCGGCCACGCGTGCGTGCACCTCATCTCGTGGGACGACTACGACCGCTTCCGCAAGGTCCCGGCCGGCATCGACCCGTCCTGGGCCGAGCACATCGGCAAGCCGCTGACCTCCGTGCCCGCCCCGCCCGGCAGCGAGCACCCCAACTGGGCCGAGCACTTCAAGTCGGCCATGGTCCGGGCGCTCGCGGAACTGGGCGTCGAGTTCCGGGGCGTCAGCCAGACGCAGATGTACACCTCCGGTGCCTACCGCGAGCAGATCCTGCTGGCCATGCGCGAGCGCGGCACGATCGACGGCGTCCTGGACCGCTACCGCACCAAGGACAAGCCGGCCGGTGGGAAGGGCGGCAAGGGCGGGAAGCAGAGCCAGAAGCCGGTGGACGAGGCCGAGCTGGCCGCGGCCGAGGGCTCGGGCGCCGCGTCCGAGGACGACGGCAGCGGCAGCGGCGGCGCCTACTACCCCTACAAGCCCTACTGCGGGAACTGCGAGAAGGACTTCACGAACGTCGTCGCCTACGACGACGAGACCACCGAGCTGACCTACACCTGCACCTGCGGCCACCGCGAGACGGTGCTGCTGCGCGAGTACGACCGCGGCAAGCTGGTGTGGAAGGTCGACTGGCCGATGCGCTGGGCCTACGAGGGCGTGACCTTCGAGCCGTCCGGCGTCGACCACTCCTCGCCGGGCTCCTCGTTCGTCGTCGGCGGGCAGATCGTCCGCGAGGTCTTCGGCGGCCGGCAGCCCATCGGGCCCATGTACGCGTTCGTCGGCATCAGCGGCATGGCGAAGATGTCCAGCTCGCGCGGCGGCGTGCCCACGCCCGCCGACGCACTGGAGATCATGGAGGCGCCGCTGCTGCGCTGGCTGTACGCGCGCCGCAAGCCGAACCAGTCCTTCAAGATCGCCTTCGACCAGGAGATCCAGCGCACCTACGACGAGTGGGACGCGCTGGAGCGCCGGATCGCCGACGGCACGGCGCAGCCCGCCGACGTCGCCGCGCACGCCCGCTCCGTGCGCACGGCCGCCGCCGAGCTGCCCCGCACCCCGCGTCCCCTGCCCTACCGCACGCTGGCCTCGGTCGTGGACATCACCCAGGGCTCGGCGGAGCAGACCCTGCGCATCCTCGGCGAGCTCGACCCGGAGCGGCCGGTCACCTCGCTGGACCAGACCCGGCCCCGGCTGGACCGCGCCGAGCGCTGGATCTCCACCCAGGTCCCCGTCGACCAGCGCACCCGGGTGCGGGACGAGCCGGACACCGAGCTGCTGGCCTCGCTGGACGAGCAGCAGCGCGAGGGCCTGCGGCTCCTGCTGGAGGGGCTGGACACCCACTGGTCGCTGGACGGGCTGACGACGCTGGTCTACGGCGTGCCGAAGGTGCAGGCCGGGCTGGACCCGGAGGCCAAGCCGACGCCCGAGTTGAAGCTGGCCCAGCGGGCGTTCTTCGCGCTGCTGTACCGGCTGCTGGTGAGCCGGGACACCGGTCCGCGTCTGCCCACGCTGCTGCTTGCCGTCGGCGCCGACCGCGTCCGCAAGCTGCTCGCCGCGTAGGACTGCGGCCTGGGCGGCCGACGGGCCGGGCAGGGGGTGCCCCTTGCGGTGGTCGCGGGCCGCGGGTGCGCTGTGGCGGGTCGCGCAGTTCCCCGCGCCCCTGCGGGGCGCGGCCCTGCGCGTGCCTCAGCTGGAGACGCCCATCTCTCCCCTCAGGCGTGCGCGGAACTCGCGTACATGCGGGCGCAGGTACGGCTCGCTCAGCAGGCTGCCGTCCCGGTTGCGGATGCCGAAGCGCCCGTCGAGGGCCCTGGACAGGTCGCGGGCGCTGGGCATGGCATGCTCCTGCCCCTGCGCTGCGAGGTCGCGGTAGGCGTGGTAGAAGACGTCCTCCAGGGGGACGTCTTCGGGGAGGCCCACCGGCTCGTCGGTGGGCTCCGGGGACGGGGGCTCCGGGGGACGGCGGATCGGACGGCGCCCCTGGCTGCCGGGGACGTACGCCGGGGCGGGCTCCGGCACGGGTTCGAGCTCCGGCACGGGCTCGGGTTCTGCCGGGGGCGCGGGCGCGGCCTGGGCGGCGTCACCGGTGACGGCCTCCGGGGCCGGGCCCGCGGTGGCCTCCGGCCGGGCCGGGGGCTCGGTGGCGGCGAGGGCGCGGGTGCTCTCCGCGAGGGGTATGCCGTAGCGCGCGAGCTTCAGCGGCATGAGCGCCTCGACGGGTGCCCGGCGGCGCCAGGCCCGCCCGTACCGGGCGCGCAGCCGCGTCTGGTAGACGAGCCGCTCCTGCTCCAGCCGGATGACCTCGTCGTAGGAGCGCAGCTCCCACAGCTTCATGCGGCGCCACAGCCGGAAGGTGGAGGGGAAGGCGAGCAGCCAGCGGGAGACGCGGACGCCGTCCATGTGCTTGTCGGCGGTGATGTCGGCGATGCGCCCGATGGCGTGCCGGGCGGCCTCCACCGCCACCACGAACAGCACGGGGATGACCGCGTGCATGCCGACGCCGAGCGGGTCGGGCCAGGCGGCGGCGCCGTTGAAGGCGATGGTGGCGGCGGTGAGCAGCCACGCGGTCTGGCGCAGCAGCGGGAAGCCGATGCGCAGCCACGTCAACAGCAGGTCCAGCGCGAGCAGGACGACGATGCCGGCGTCGATGCCGATGGGGAAGAACGGGGCGAAGGCGCCGAAGCCCTTGCGCTCGGCGAGGTCCCGCACGGCGGCGTAGGAACCGGCGAACCCGATCGCCGCGATCACCAGTGCCCCGATCACGACCACGCCGACGAGCACGCGGTGCGTGCGGCTGAGCTTCATCGCGGACACCCGCGGTCTCCTCCCGCTCTGGACACGTGAGCGGCGCCCAGCCTGGCACACGTTGTCAAGGGCATGCCCGGCGGGAGGGGTGTCCCGGGTTACGCCTCGGTCTCGCCCTCGGCCTTGTCCTCGGCCTTGTCCTCGGCTTCGTCCTTCGGCTGGTCCTTGGCCTTGTCCAGGGCCGCGATGGTCTGTTTCGCAGCCTTCTCGGCGGGTTCGCCCAGGTCCTTCGCGCTCGGCTTCTCGCCGTCCTCGAAGCCGGTACCGCCGTAGTCGACGACAACGACGACGTTGCCGGTCCGGGCCACGACGGTGCGGGTGCGGTAGTCGTCGCCGTCGGACGTGTGCTCGTAGGCGATGCCGGTGGCCTCGTCGCCGACGCCCTCGACCGCGGTCTGCTCGACGCCCTTGAGGGATTTGTCGCCGGTGAGCTTCTTGATCTGGGACTCGGCGTACCGCGCGGCGCGTTCGTCACCGCTGCCGACCCCGACCTCCGACTCGTGACGGCGCAGCGACACCACGAGGGTGCGGTAGTCGTAGTCCTCCAGCGCGGACCACTGGCAGCCGTTGTAGGTGGCGACGTCCGAGGTCTTGAGCGGCTCACCGCTCTTGTGGTCGACCTCCGGCACGAGCTCCTCGACGAGCTTTGCCGGCACCAGCTTGCAGGTGTCCGGCAGCGTGGAGTACTTCACCGGCTCGGGCGTGGGCTCGGCGGACTCGGCCTTCGGGGACGGGGACTCGGCCGCCTTGCCGTCGTCCCCGCCGCCGAGGCAGCCGGTGACGAGCAGCGCGGGTATGGCCGCGAGCGCGAGCGCGCGGCGCAGGGTCGGGGCGGTGTGGAGCATGGTGGCTTCGCTTTCCCGGTCTCGGATCAACTGTCGAGCCGCCGGGCGATCTGCTTCGCGAGGCGGTCGGCCTGCCGTTGCAGCTGTTCGCTGTCGGGCAGGCGGCGCTTGTCGGTGGACCACTGGTTGTACTGGACGGTGACGATGACGTTGCCGGTGCGGAAGACCAGCGTGACGTCCCGGTGGACGCCGGCGTCGGCGGTGACCAGCTTGTCGTCGAGGTAGGCGTTCTCGCCGACGTTCTCCAGGGGACGCGGGGCGAGCTCCGGGCCGATGTCGGGCGTGGACCGGCCGCTGGCCCCGTCACCGCTGGCCCCGTCCGTGGGCGGCGGCTCCTGGCCCGCCGAGGCGGGCTGGGTGGCGCCCCCGCCGTCGTCCGGGGCTCCGGTGTCGCCCCCGGCGTCCTTCGCGGCTCCGCTGCCCGGCTCGTCCGACGCGGTGCCGGAGGCGGGGGTCGACTCGGAGTCCGAGGGCTCCCTCGTCGGCTCCTTTGAGGGCTCGCCGGTCTCCTCCCCGTCCCCCTCGCCGCCGCCGTCCCCGGCCGGCGGCTCGGCCGGGATGCCGGCCTCCGCGGCGCGCAGGTCGAAGAGCTCAAGGGCCCGGTCGTCGTCGCTGACCTCGGGGTCGTAGGAGACGACGCGCTCGAAGTCCAGCGAAAGGTGGCGGCTGCCCAGCGGGGTGGAGCTCTTCCAGCTGCATCCGACGCGGCGGTCGGTGTCGAAGGTGACGGCCGCCTCGCCGTCCAGGACGGAGTCCGTGGGGTGGGTGGACGCCGTGGAGCCCTCGCCGTCGCCCTCCGGGAACAGCGCCTTGCGCAGCGCGTCCCGGTCCAGCGAACCGCATGGCTCGGGGAGGGTGCGGTACCGGCCGGGCTTCTTGTCGTGCGTCGAGCTGGTGAACGCGTCGGACTTGCCGTCGTTCGGGCCGCCGCCGACGACGCCGTCCGTGCAGCCCGCCAGGACCACGGTCAGCGCCGCGAGGGCCGCGGGGCCGCCCAGGTACGTCCTGCGCCGCACGTTGGCCTCCCTGCACTCGCTCGTCGCGTCGATCGGCTCGACGTCGAAAACGTGTTGCCGCCCGCTCGGGGCGGCAGAAGACAATGTCTACAGCAACCCACGCACCGACGTCCGGCCTGCCGGGCTGTTTGTCGCGCCTTGTCCGGATTCTGCGTCGGGTTGAGAATCGTCACGTAGGGGGAGTTGGACACCATGTCGTACATCGAGGTCGAGGGGGCGCGGGTCCCGATCCGGATGTGGACGGACCCGGCCGGGGTCGAGGACGTGGCGATGCGGCAGCTGCGGAACACCACCACCCTGCCCTGGATCAAGGGTCTGGCCGTCATGCCCGACGTCCACTTCGGCAAGGGCGCGACGGTGGGGTCCGTCATCGCCATGCGGGGCGCGGTGTGCCCGGCCGCCGTCGGTGTGGACATCGGCTGCGGCATGTCCGCCGTCCGCACCTCGCTGACCGCGAACGACCTCCCCGGGGACCTCTCGCGGCTGCGGTCGAAGATCGAGGCGGCGATCCCGGTGGGCCGCGGTATGCACGACGAGGCCGTCGACCCGCGGCGCCTGCACGGCGTTCCGGCGGCCCGCTGGGACGACTTCTGGGCGCGCTTCGACGGCGTCGCGGAGCCGGTCCACTTCCGGCGGGACCGGGCGGCCAGGCAGATGGGAACGCTTGGCTCCGGGAATCACTTCTGGGAGCTTTGCGTGGATACGTCCGGTTCGGTGTGGGTCATGCTGCACTCCGGCTCCCGCAACATCGGCAAGGAACTGGCCGACCACCACATCGGCGTCGCCCAGAGCCTGCCGCACAACCAGGGCCTGATCGACCGCGACCTGGCGGTCTTCGTCGCCGACACCCCGCAGATGGCGGCCTACCGGCACGACCTGTTCTGGGCGCAGGAGTACGCGCGGCACAACCGCGAGGTCATGATGGCGCTCTCGCTCGACGTGCTCCGCAAGGAGTTCAGGAAGGCCAAGCCGACCTTCGACCCGGTGATCTCCTGCCACCACAACTACGTCGCCGAGGAGCGCTACGAGGGCGTGGACCTGCTCGTCACCCGCAAGGGCGCGATCCGCGCGGGCAGCGGCGAGTACGGCATCATCCCCGGCTCGATGGGCACCGGCTCCTACATCGTGAAGGGGCTCGGCAACGCCGCGTCCTTCAACTCCGCCTCGCACGGCGCCGGCCGCCGGATGAGCCGGAACCAGGCGCGCAAGCGGTTCACGACCCAGGACCTGGAGCGGCAGACGCAGGGCGTGGAGTGCCGCAAGGACTCCGGCGTCGTCGACGAGATCCCCGGCGCCTACAAGCCGATCGAGCAGGTCATCGACCAGCAGCGGGACCTGGTGGAGGTCGTGGCCCAGCTGCGGCAGGTGGTGTGCGTGAAGGGCTGACCGCCGCTCAGCCCTCGCGGTGCACCTTGCGGTTGGCGGCCTGGGCGCGCGGGCGGACGACGAGCAGGTCCACGTTGACGTGCGGGGGGCGGGTGACGGCCCAGCCGATGGTGTCGGCCACGTCCTCCGCGCGCAGCGGGTCCGGCACGCCCGCGTACACGGCCTCGGCCCGCTCCGCGTCGCCCCTGAAGCGGGTGAGCGCGAACTCCTCGGTGCGGACCATGCCGGGCGCGACCTCGATGACGCGCACCGGCTCCCCGCACAGCTCCAGCCGCAGCGTCTCCGTCAGGGCGTGGGCCCCGTACTTCGCCGCGGCGTAGCCGCCCCCGCCCTCGTACACCCCGTGCCCGGCGGTCGAGGACACGACGACGACCGTGCCGCCGTCGGGCGCGGCGGTGAGGGAGGGCAGGAGGGCCTGCGTCATGTGCAGGACGCCGAGCACGTTGATCTCGTACATCGCCCGCCAGTCCGCCGGGTCGCCCTCGGCCACGGACTCGGTGCCCAGCGCCCCGCCCGCGTTGTTGACCAGCACCTGCACGCCCCCGGGGCTCAGCGAGGCGGCGAAGGCGTCCACCGCCGCCCGGTCGGTGACGTCCAGCGGGCGGGCCTCGGCGGCCAGGCCGGCCGCCGTCAGCTCCTTCTCCAGGGCCGCCAGCCGGTCGGCCCGGCGGGCGGTCAGCACGACGCGGTAGCCCTCCTCGGCCAGCCGCCGCGCGGTCGCCGCGCCGATCCCGCTGCTGGCTCCGGTCACGACGGCGGTACGGCTGGTCATACGAGTCCCTTTCTCACGTGGCTCCCCGGCGCGGCCGCCCTGCTAACCGCGCGGTGGGTACATGATGACCGCCACGCCGACGAGGCACACGAGGGCGCCCATGACGTCCCAGCGGTCGGGGCGGAAGCCGTCCACGATCATGCCCCAGGCCAGTGACCCGGCGACGAACACCCCGCCGTAGGCCGCGAGGATGCGGCCGAAGTTGGCGTCGGGCTGGAAGGTGGCCACGAAGCCGTAGCCGCCGAGGGCCAGGACGCCCGCGCCCACCCAGAGCCACCCGCGGTGCTCGCGCACGCCCTGCCACACCAGCCACGCCCCGCCGATCTCCAGCAGCGCGGCGAGCAGGAACAGCAGCACGGATCGCCCGACGGTCATGGGCGGAGCGTAGTGTGCGCTCAGCGGGCGACGAGGGTGACCTCCGTCGCCTTGACGCTCGTCCACACCTCGACGCCCTCGGCCAGGCCCAGCTCGGCCGCGGCCCCCGGGGTGATCTCGGCGACGAGGTCGGGCGCCGCGTCGGACGCCACGAGCACCCGCAGCCGGCTGCCGAGCCCGGTGATCTCGCGGACGGTGCCGGGCCAGACGTTGCGGGGGCTGCCGCCGGGGCGGTCGCGGTGCACGGAGACGGCCTCCGGCGGGATGATCGCCAAGGCCTCGTCCCCGGCCGCACCGGGCTCGGCGACGACGAGGTGCCCGCCCCCGGCCAGGGCCAGCCCCTCGGCCGTCCCGGTGCCCGGCCAGGCGTTGCGCCCCAGCATCCGGGCGACCCAGGGAGAGCGCGGGTGGCGGCTCACCTCGGCGGGCGGGGCGTACTGGAGCGCGCGGCCCTCGTCCAGCACGAGGACGCGGTCCGCGAGCGAGACGGCCTCCACGGGGTCGTGCGTGACGATGAGGCACACCCCGCCGAAGTACCGCAGATGGGTGCGCAGGGTGTGGCGGACGTGGGCGCGGGTGGTCTGGTCGAGCGCGGCGAGGGGCTCGTCGAGCAGGAGCAGCCGGGGCCGGGTGGCCAGGGCCCGGGCGAGGGCGACGCGCTGGGCCTGCCCGCCGGAGAGCTGGGCGGGCCTGCGGTGGGCGAGGTGGCCGACGCCGAGCCGCTCCAGCCAGATGCGGGCGGCCCGGCGGGCGACCACGCGCCCGGTGCCGAGGGCCCGCAGCCCGTACGCGGTGTTGGCCAGGGCGGACAGGTGCGGGAAGAGCGCGCCGTCCTGCGGCACCCAGGCCACGTGGCGGCGGTGCGGCGGGCGGCCGGTGACGTCGTCGTCGCCGAGGCGCAGGGTGGCGTGGGCGCGGGGTGTGAGGCCGAGGAGGGCCCGCAGCAGCGTCGTCTTGCCCGCGCCGTTCGGGCCGACGACGGCGATGGTGGTGCCCGGTTCGGCGTCGAGGGTGAGCCGGGTAAAGCCGGTCAGCTCGGCGTGCAGGGCCCAGCGGCGGTCGGCGGGAGCCTCCTCGGGCAGCCGGGCCCCGCGTTCGGTGACCCGCGACCCGGGCTCCGGGCCCGTCTCCGGTTCCGCCGCCGGGGCGGGCCCCCGGCGTCCCGTCCCCGGGCCGGTGCCCACGGCCGTCCACCGGCCGCGCAGCGCGACGAGGACCGCCATCGCGACGGCGAGCAGCAGCAGGGAGACGGAGGTGGCGGCCTGCGGCTCGTCCTGGAGCAGGAGGTAGACCTCCAGCGGCAGGGTCTGGGTGACGCCGGGGAGGTTGCCCGCGAAGGTGATGGTCGCCCCGAACTCGCCCAGGGCGCGGGCCCAGGTCAGGGCCGCGCCGGCGGCGAGCCCGGGGGCCACCATCGGCAGCGTCACCGTGGCGAAGACCCGCAGCGGGGACGCGCCCAGCGACGCCGCCGTCTCCTCGTACCGGGGCCGCAGCCCGGCGAAGGCGCCCTCCAGGCTGATGACGAGGAACGGCATGGACACGAACGTGGCCGCGACGACGGCGCCCGAGGTGTGGAACGGCAGCGTGACGCCGAACGTGTCCTCCAGCCACGGCCCGAGCAGCCCGCGCCGGCCGAGGCCGAGCAGCAGCGCCACCCCGGCGACCGTCGGCGGCAGCACCATGGGCAGCAGCACCAGGGAGCGGACGAGCGCCTTGCCGGGGAACGGCACCCGGGCGAGCACCCACGCGAGCGGCACGCCCAGGAGCAGGGACAGGCCCAGCGCCCAGCCGGAGACGACGAGGGAGAGCCGCACGGCCTCGACCGTGCGCGGGTCGGTGAGGTGCCCGCCCAGCTCGTCCCACCGGGTCCGGCTCAGGACGCCGAGCAGCGGCAGGACCAGGAACGCCACGGCGAGCAGGGCGGGCAGCACGAGCGCGAGGGGCGCGCGCGGGCCGCGACGACGGCCGGGGCTCCGGGGGGGCCGGGGCGGTCGGGGAGCGGGGGCGGTGGATCGAGGCATGGCGGACACGTTCCGGGGGCGTCGGGGGCCGGCGCTGGGGGCTCTACGGCTGCTGGAAGCCGTGCTCGGCGAGGATCTTCCGCGCCTCCGGGCCCCGCAGCCACTCCACGAAGGAGGCCGCGGCCTTTGGCCGCCCGGACTCCTTCAGCACGGCCACGGGGTAGGAGGCGAGCTGGTTCTGCTCCTCCGGTATCTCGACGGCGTCGACCCTGTCGGCGGCGACGGCGGCATCCGTCCGGTAGACGATGCCCGCGTCGGCCTCGCCCAGCTCCACCTTGCTGAGGACGGCCCGCACGTTGGGCTCCTCGGAGACCGTCCGCACGTCCACGTCCTGCCGGTCGAGGACCTGGCGGCTGTAGCCGCCGACGGGGACCTCCGGCGCGGCGAGGACGACCGTGAGCCCGGGGTCGGCCAGGTCCGTCAGCTCGTCGACCCCGTGCGGATTGCCCGCGCCGACGACGATGACCAGCCGGTTGGTCGCGAACGTCGCCCGGTGCTCGGTGTCGTCCGCGATGTCGTCCATCGTCCGGCTGTCGGCGGTGGCGATCACGTCGGCGGGGGCGCCCTGGCGCACCTGGGAGACGAGCTCCTGCGAGCCGGCGAAGGAGAACGACACCTCCGTGCCGGGGTTCTCCCTCTCCCAGGCGGCGCCGGCCTCCTCGAAGGCGTCGGTGAGGGAGGAGGCGGCGAGCACGGTCAGCCTGGCGCCGCCCCCGTCCCCGCCGCCGCAGGCCGCCGTCGGGACGAGCAGGGCGGTGGCGAGCAGGGCGGCGGCGCGGTGCCGGGGGCGGCGTCGGGCGGTGAACACGGGAGCTCCTCGGGGGCGGATCGCGGGCGCGTCACGGGCGGTCGATGTGGACGCTGGTGGACTTCACGCGGGCGACCGCCCGGACGCCCACCTCAAGCCCCAGCTCCTCGACGGCCTCCCTGGTCAGGAGGGAGACGAGGCGGTGCGGCCCGGCCTGGATCTCCACCTGCGCCGCGACGTCGCCGAGCGTGACGCCCGTGACGATGCCGGAGAAGGCGTTGCGGGCCGAGGTGTAGGCCACCTCGTCCTCACCGTGCGCTCCCTGGCCCAGCTCGACGGCGAAGGCGGCCAGGTCGCGGCCGTCGACGAGGCGGCGCCCGGAGTCGTCGCGGTGGGTCGCGACCCGGCCGGCGTCCGCCCAGCGACGCGCGGTGTCGGGGCTGACACCGAGCAACCGGGCCGCCTGTCCGATGGTGTAGGACTGCATGTGCGTCAACCTACGGCCATCTTCCTCGCACCTGCAAGGAAATTAGGAGCTCCGGCCTGGTAGCTGCGGCTTCGCTTGGAGCTTCCTCCGAGGGCCTACCCCAGGCTGCGCGCGGCCACCTGTCGAGCACGACGAAGTAGCTGACCAGGTGCTTCGCGGGGGTGGCAGGCTTAAGCGTCCTGTAGGGAGGCGCTCCGCTGGTGATCCACTCTGCTGTTGCAGCAAGGTGTGTCTGCTCGTGATCGTCCCAGGGCTCGATGCCGCTGAGCACCTGCGTCAGCTGGGCGCGGAGTAGTTGGTCGGGGGCGTTTGACGAATCCATGGTGACGACGGGCGCATGATGGCAGGGGCCGCAACCTCTCGCTGGTCACGTCAGCCAGCGCTAGCGGACGGGGCCCCGCTCGTCGATGAAGAAGTCAGGCGTTTCACAGAACAGGTCAGTGGTCACCGGCCCGTAGGCGATGTTGAAGGTGTCCAACCAGTAGGACCAGTCCCGGATCCCCAGTGCGCTGCTGAAGCGGTAGTTCAGCTGCCAACGGGCCCACTGCCCGGGGGCAAGTCGCACGGCCGGCCGGCGTCGTCGCCGCGGCGGCAGGGCAAGCAAAGGCTGCACTCGCGGGAAGACCCGCAGACGTCCTTCGACTTCACGGAGTTGGACATCGGCCTTGCCGAGGTCCTCAAGAGTGACATGAGGCTGAAAGCCATTCTCCTCACGCATGCGCACCACGTGCGCCAGCGAACTCGACGCATGTGGAAGAGGGAACCCGATCGGGGCGGCATTCCTGCGCGCGGCACTCTCACCTCCCCGCGACTCCTTGGTCCACGAGGTCCGTACCCACTGCACAGTGATCTCCACGCAGCCTCACTCCCCGCCCAGCTCGTCGAGGATCTTGCCGTAGTAGCGGCGCCGCTGGCTCAGTGTCTGGGCGACCTCCTTGTCTGTGACCTGGGAGATCTTCCTGAGGTGCTCCAGAAGGTTGTCCCGCTGGGGATGGTCAGAGTCTTGGACGTACTCCGTGGTGGTGGAAACTCCGGCAGTGAGCAGCAGGTGGTGGGGAAGGCCGCACCAGGTGTCGAAGCTCCGGCAGACGGCTTCCCACAGGAGCCAGACGTCCTCGACGCGGCGCTCTTCGGCGACCCGCAGGGCGGCGAGTTCGATGCTGTGGCTGAATCCCCAGGAATGCCCATGCCGGCGTGTCTCCTGAAGGAGCAGGAACCGGGCGAAGTTCCCGTCTTCCTGGCAAGGGTCCCCGACCAGGGCTTCGAGGACCTGCTGCCTGTCCTCCCAGCGGGCGTCCATGGGCAGCCCGTCCTCAGTGTGCTGCCCGTCGAACTCCAGAAGCTCCCATCGCTCGGGGTCCCCGCGCCACCAGGCCAGGTCGGGTATCGCGGGACGGCTCATTGGCGTGTCTTTCGTGCGGGGAAGGGTGACATCGTTGCACGTGCGTGATCAGCATCGACGAGGACGCCCCAGCCTCGCCTGGCCGCTGCTACGGCCAGGGTCGCCTGCGAGCGATCTGAGGGGCGATCACGTTGAGTCGCGGTTCTGGTCGCGCATCATGTTCCGCAGGGCCGTCCGGGCGGCAGCCGGCTCTCCCGCTCCAGCCAGGCCAGCAGCTCCGCCACCGTCGGCCACACCGGCGCCGTCACCGGGCCCGCTCCTCGGCCAGCGCCCGGAACGCGCGCGCCGTGGCCTCGTCCGACGGGAAGAACGACTCGATCGCCAGCTCGGAGAGGGTGACGTCGGCCGGGGCGCCGAACGTCGCGATCGTGCTGAACATCGACAGCTCCCCGTGCGGTCCCCGCAGCCGCACCGGCAACGCCACCGGCCCCGCCGCCTGCCCGCCCGCGCCGTGGCCCTCCGGCTCCTCCACCCAGGGCCCGTACGCGGCGACCTCCTCGTGCAGGGCCCGCAGCTCCGCGTCCCCGCTCGCCCGCGCCTGCCGCCGCAGCCGGTCGAGCAGGTGGTGGCGCACCTCGTCCGCGTTCACGACCCGCGTCAGCAGCCCCTCGGGGTGGAGCACCATCCGGTACACGTTGGCCGGTGGCTCCGCCAGCCCGGCCGGAAGCCCGTCGAGCAGCGCCCCCATCGCCTCGTTGGCCGAGACCACGTTCCACACCCGGTCCACGACGACCGCCGGGTACGGCTCGTGCGCGGTGAGCATGACGTCGAGCGCCGAGCGGACGGCGGCCATCTCGGCGGCGTCCATCGCCGACTCCCGGAAGGCGGGCGCGTAACCGGCCGCCAGCAGGAGCGTGTTGCGCTCCCGCAGCGGCACGTCCAGCGTCTCCGCCAGGCGCAGCACCATCTCCCGGCTCGGCCTGGCCCGGCCCGTCTCCACGTACGACACGTGCCGCGC
This sequence comes from Streptomyces sp. JJ38, assembly GCF_019303475.1. Taxonomy (GTDB): domain Bacteria; phylum Actinomycetota; class Actinomycetes; order Streptomycetales; family Streptomycetaceae; genus Streptomyces. The sequence continues at coordinate 95,136 of NZ_JABLSI010000015.1, read as the reverse complement.
GGAGGAGTCGGCGTCGAGCGCGAGTTGCAGCTGACTGAGCCTGCGGTGCTGCCGCCACTCGCGCAACAGCGTGCCCACTCCCGGCAGTTCGGCGGTCTCCATGCCCGGAGCGTAGCGAGCGGCCGGTGCGCTCGGCCATGACCTTGGACGTCATTGAGCCCCTGACCTCCGCGCTGCGAAGGTCAGGGGCAATCGACCGAAAAGACGGAGGCCGACATGACCCCGCACGCCCTCGACCACCGCCCCCTCACCGCGACCGCCCACGCCGCCGACCCGGCGCGCCTCCTGCGCACCGTGCTCCGGGTGGACGCCGCCGCCTGCGGCGTGCTCGGCCTCGTCCTCCTGCTCGGCGCCGACTGGCTCAGCACGCCGCTCGGCCTGCCCGCCCACTGGTCCGTGCCCTTCGGCGTCTTCCTCCTGGGCGCCGCCGTGGCCCTCGCCCTCATCGCCGGGTACCGGACGATCCCGCGCGGCCTGGCCTGGGCCGTCATCGCCCTCAACGCGGTGTGCGCCCTGGAGATGCTGCTCCTGCCCCTCACCGGCTGGGTCCCGCTCACCGGCCTCGGCACGGCCGTCCTCGTCACCGGAGCCCTCGCGGTCGCCGTCTTCGCCGACGTCGAGTACCTCGCCCTGCGCCGCATGCGGTGACGTCACACTCGCCGACGGCGCGGGCGTGCCCGGACGGGGCCCGCGTCGTACGGTGGGGTGGAGGCGAGGGGGCCGGACGACCGTGGGTAAGGAGCCCGTGATGCGGAGTCCCGACAGCGAGTACTGCGTCAGCGTCCACCTGACGGGCTGCGGCCACGAGACGGCCAGCGCGGTCTTCGGCGCGCTGGAGACCGCCTACCCGGAGGGCTGCGACCCGACACCGCGAGCCGCGCGCGGCACCGCCGAAGCGGAGCACCACGTCGTCTGGACCTCGACGGTGGACACCGAGACGCCCCGCTCCGGCCTGCCGGCGGTGCCGGTGCCGCTGGACGAGGACGTGGCCGTGGAGATCCACGGCGCGGCCGATCCCGTGCGGCGGGTCCACGAGGTCCTGATGTCGGCCTTCGTCTCCGAGGACCACGGCACGGTCCCAGGCGAGCACGAACTGGAGACCCGCCTCCGTCTCACCGCCACCCGCCGCCCCGTCGGCTGACGCGCGCCCCGGCCGGGGCCGCCCGTCACGTCCACTGGTTCCGGCGGCCCCCGGCGTACAGGACCCGCGCCCGGGCGCCCACGTGGGGCGCCCGGGCGCGGGTCCTGTGGCCGGGCTCCGCGCCGAAGGCGGCAGCCGGCCACCGGAATCCCGGCGGTGGGCAGCCCTTCCGAGTGCGTAGCCTCGTGAGACACGCTGCGCTACGATGGATGCATGAAGACGATCACTCAGCGTGAGTTCCGCAACAACTCCGCCGCCGTCATGGACGCTGTCGAAGCGGGTGAGACGTACTACATCACGCGCAACGGCAATGAGGTGGCCGAGCTGCGCCCCATACACCGCAAGCCCCGTCTCAGTGCCCGGGAGCTGGTCGAGCGGCACCGCAGGCTGCCCCGTGTGGACTACGCGCGGATGCGCGAGGAAGCCGAAGAGCTCTTCGGAGCGGAGGAGCGTATCGGTGACGAGGACCCCTGGGAGCGGCGTCGTGGCTGAGCAGTACCCGGCCGGCGTGCTCGACACCTGCACATACATCGATCTGCACTTGCTCGACCCCGCCGACCTCCCCGTGGTCTCCGAGCTCACGGCCGTTACCTTGGCGGAGCTGCACCAGGGTGTGGCCATGGCCAGGGACGCGGCTGCCCGGGCCGCGCGGACGGAGCTGCTGGGGGCGGCTGTCGCCGGGTTCGATCCGCTTCCGTTCGACGGTGAAGCGGCGGCCCGGTACGGCACGCTGGTCTCGCTGACGCTCGCGGCGCGCCGCGACCCGCGCCCCCGCAAGCCGGATCTGATGATCGCGGCCATCGCCTCGGTCCGGGGGCTGCCGCTGTTCACCCGCAACGCTGACGACTTCAAGGCGCTGGACAGCGTCGTCACTGTCGTGCCCGTCTGAACTCAGCAGCCGGGCGTACGTGGATCGGCGAAGACCGGCGACGCTTGAGCTCTGGCCCATGCTCGGAATCACGGATCACGGACCGGCGTGCCTTGTCTGCCCTGTTGGGGGCAGGGCAGGGGCAGGGCGCCCGGAGCGGGCGGGTCAGGGCCACACCAAGCAATAAGGCTGATGCCCCGCCTCGTGGAGGCGGTGGCTGAAGTCCTGCCACTGGTGCAGCAGGCGGTAGACGTCGAACGCGTCGCGGGGGCCGCTGCGGCGGAGGTTGCTGAGCGCCTCCGGGACCCGAGTTGGTCGGGATCGGTCACTCACGGCATGGGCATCGCCCTCACGTGCCTCGGGCAGCTCCCTCGGGCCACACGACGTCCACGGGCAATCCGGAGCTGCGAGCGGCCAGCACCACGTCCGCCGTGCCTCCGCCCTTGGCCCCCGGCGGTTGTCCGTTCCACACCGCGACGAGCCGCTCGCCGCGCTCCAGGAGTACCGTGTTCGCGGCCTCGTACGCTGACCGGTCGGCCGTCGCGTGAGGCATCACGACCACCTCCGACGCTGCCGCCGTCAACCGGTCGAACGTCGCAGCGTGATCCGGCTTCACCTTCCGTTCCCGGTAGTCCTGCGACGGGATCACCACGACGAGACGTCCACCGGCCTCCAGAACGGCCTCCGCGAAGAGGGAGTCCGAGCCCTTCGCGATGCACGAGATCCCGACCAGTTCCCCGCCTCGGTACTCGGCAAGAATTTTGCGCAGCGCCCGTCGCACGAGTGGCACAGTGTCGTCGGTCAGGTCCATGTGGCCCGTCACTGCCAGGATGGTCATCCGATTCGCCTCCTCAGTTCGTCAGCAGGTCACGGATGCGATCTCTGCCGGTGATCTTGCCGGAGTAGGCGTCCTTGACCGTGGCCAGCCACAGGGGGCCTTCGGTGGTGGGGATGTGGGTGATGTCGGCGACCCACAGTCGGTTCGGCGCGGGGGCGGTGAAGTCGCGTTCTACGAGGTCGTCGGCTGCTTGGGCGGTCGGGTCGCGGCGGGTGAAGCCCTTGGTGCGGCGGGGGCTGAGCCCGGCCAGTCCGGCTTCGCGCATCAGGCGTTCGACCCGCTTGCGGCCTGTCCTCACCCCTTGCCTGGCCAGAGCCGCGTGGACGCGGGGCGAGCCGTAGGTGCCCATCGAGTCGGTGTGGATCTGTTCGATCTTCTCCGTCAGCTCCGTGTCCTCCTGCTTGCGCCGACAGGGCTGCCGGGCGGTCTTGCGCCATCGGTAGTAGGTGGAAGCGGGGATGTTCAGTTCCCGGAGGACGGGCTCGGCCCCGAGGTCTGGGTGCTCGTCGATGAGCGTCAGGACCTGCGCCGGGTCGGGTCGAGCTCCTGGGCGAAAAAAGCCGAGGCGACTCAGTCCTCACCTGGTTCAGCGCGGGGAAGGCGGGAAGTGATGCTGTCGGCCCAGCGTTGGGCCCAGCCCCGAAGTTCGGCGATGGCGGCGTCGTCAAGGCCATGGGCGGCGAACTCGGTGTCGTCGATCCAGTCGGCGCCATTCAGCCGGTCCTGGAGTTCTTCGAGATCGAGTTCGTCGCGGGCGTGACGGCCACCCAGTTCTTCGAGATCGGTATCGGTCCACCGGCGCGCGGCGGCACGAACGTCGATGAGATCGCGGGCCAGCCCTCGGTCGGCGAGGGCGCGCACCTTCGTGCCGACGACGTCCTCGATCGCGAGCACGGGGCCGTACTCGGTGTGCACGAGCGGCCCCCAGGTCGTTTCTTTAAGGATGTCGAGTTCGCAGTCCTCACCCGTGGTCGCGTCGGTGACGATCAAACGGGCGGACAGCGGGTCGGTTTCCACTTCCCGTACGTGCCAGCCTCGTTCTTCCAGGCCCGCGCGGAGCTGGGTGGCGACCTGGTCCATTCGGACCTGGGTTTCGGTGGCAACGTCCAGGTCCTTGCTGAGCCGGTTCACCAGACCGTGGGCTTGGACCGCGTAGCCTCCAGTCAGCGCGAGCGGGAATCCGGAACCCACGCTCAGGACGTCGATCAGCAGTCGCTTGTGCAGGCCGGTGAGATTCATGCTGTAGCGGGCACGCGGTGGGAAAGCTCGGTGAACGCGTCCTCCCAGACGTCCCGGATATCGCGGCTGATCAGGGTGCGCAGGACGGGCCACGCGTCGAGGAGAAGGTCGCGGTTGAGGTACCGGACCAGGTCGTCGTGCTGGCCCTCGGCCAGGACGATCCGGTAGCAGCTCATCCGTAGCCGGGGTTGGTCGAGGTCGTAACGGGACAGGCCGGACCAGCTCACATGCAGCGGCAGCTCAACGATGCCGCCGTCGGGACCGGCGAGCGCGGAGAGTTCGGTGGGCAGGCGCCGACGGTACTTGGCGCGGCGAAGGTCGGAGACGCTGAGCGCTGGAGCCATGCTCGCATTATGGCGTAGCCATGGCGGTCAGGGCCGGGGCTCGGCGACAGGAGGGTGCGACCGGGGCGCGTCGGAGCTTCGTGCGCCCCGTGACCAGGCGCGATGCGTCTGCGTGCGGGGTGGCTGCCTGGGGGCATGCCGCGTTGGCCCGGGGCCGCGGGCGCCCCACCCCGCAGTGGGGGCGGTCAGGGCCAGACGAGGCAGTAGGGTTCGTGGCCGGCCTCGTGGAGGCGGTGGCTGAAGTCCTGCCACTGGTGCAGCAGGCGGTAGACGTCGAACGCGTCGCGGGGGCCGCTGCGGTCGGGGACGGTGGACCAGATGAAGGCCGCGGCGCCGACGGACTCCTCGCCGACGCCCCGCAGGGGGTCCACGACGGTCATGGGGAGCTTGACGACGGCGTAGTCGGGGTGGAGGACGACGAGCTCCAGGGGTGGTACCCGGTGCAGGGGTATGCCCTCGAGGCCGGTGAGGACCATCGCGGCCATCGTCTCGGGCTTGATGCGGGTGAACATGCCGTGGCCGAGTTCGTCGCCCCCGAGATCCTGGGGGCGCATGGACAGGGGTACCCGGGCCGCCGTCGCACCGTCGGGGGCGCCGAAGTACTTGTAGGTCACCTCCATACGGCCGCCGCTCCGTCCGAGACCCTCGCTCTCGGACGCTTCCCCGCGGTGTCGGCCGCGGGGGACGCGTTCCGGTTCGAGGTCCCCGGCGCCATCGCCCGGTCCGCCTCCGCGCTGCATGTCACCACCCGACTGTTCGCCGCATTCTCCCCCGGACTCCGCCCGGGAGTGCCCCCATACGCCCGCGGCCCATGCCGCGCGACCCGATCATCGTCCCAGAGACCTCCCCCGCCCACGGCTGCCGAAACGCCCGGCCGCCCACCCGCACGAAGCTCTGTCACCATGGCCCCTGTGAGCTATCCGTACCAAGCACCAGTATCGCAGTCCCTCTTCGACCGTGCGGCCGTCGTGACACCGGGAGGCGTGAACTCCCCGGTGCGGGCTTTCGGAGCCGTGGGCGGTACGCCCCGGTTCATGGTCTCCGGTTCCGGCCCGTACCTCACGGACGCCGACGGCCGCGAGTACGTGGACCTCGTCTGCTCCTGGGGGCCGATGATCCTCGGCCACCGGCATCCGGCCGTCCAGGAGGCCGTGGAGGCGGCCGTGGCCCGCGGCACCTCGTTCGGAACGCCTGGTCAGGGCGAGGTCGAACTGGCCGAGGAGATCGTCTCCCGCATCGCACCGGTGGAGCAAGTCCGGCTGGTGTCCTCCGGCACGGAGGCCACCATGTCCGCGATCCGGCTGGCCCGCGGTTTCACCGGCCGGGCGAAGGTCGTCAAGTTCGCCGGCTGCTACCACGGCCACGTGGACGCGCTGCTGGCCGCCGCCGGCTCCGGGGTGGCGACGTTCGCGCTGCCGGACACCCCGGGCGTGACGGGCGCCCAGGCCGGGGACACGCTGGTGCTGCCGTACAACGATCTGGACGCGGTTCGCGAGGCGTTCGCCGCCCACCCGGGCCAGATCGCCTGCGTGATCACCGAGGCGTCGCCGGGCAACATGGGCGTCGTCCCGCCGCGGGAGGGTTTCAACGCGGGGCTGAAGGCGCTGTGCGAGGAGCACGGCGCGCTGTACGTGTCCGACGAGGTCATGACCGGCTTCCGGGTCTCGAGGGCCGGCTGGTTCGGGCTGGACGGCGTCGTGCCGGACCTGATGACCTTCGGCAAGGTCATGGGCGGCGGCTTCCCGGCCGCGGCCTTCGGCGGCCGGGAGGACGTCATGGCGGCCCTCGCCCCGGCCGGTCCCGTCTACCAGGCGGGGACGCTGTCGGGGAACCCGGTCGCTACGGCGGCGGGCGTGGCCCAGCTGAGGCAGCTGGACGACGCGGCCTACGCGCGGCTCGACGCGTCGGCCGCCACGCTGCGCGGGCTGGTCGCCGACGCGCTGACGAAGGAGGGCGTGGCGCACACCCTCCAGCGGGCGGGGAACATGTTCTCCGTCTTCTTCACGGACCGGCCGGTCACGGACTACCACGGCGCCCGGACGCAGGAGACGTTCCGCTTCACCGCGTTCTTCCACGCCATGCTGGCGGCCGGGGTGTACCTGCCGCCGTCGGCGTTCGAGTCGTGGTTCGTGTCGACGGCGCTGGACGACGCCGCGATCGAGCGCGTCGCCGCCGCGCTGCCGGGGGCCGCCCGGGCCGCCGCCGAGGCGGTGCCGGCATGAGCGGGGCGCCGAACGCCGAGGCGGGGGCGGGCGCGCCGAAGCCGCCCGCACGGGACAAGACGGTCACGGTCGTGCACCTGATGCGGCATGGCGAGGTGCACAACCCGGACGGCATCCTCTACGGCCGGTTGCCCGGGTACCACCTCTCCGAGCTGGGCCGCCGCATGGCCGACCGGGTGGCGGAGTCGCTGACGGACAACGACATCGCCCACGTCGTCGCCTCGCCGCTGGAGCGGGCGCAGGAGACGGCCGCTCCCATCGCGAAGGCGCACGGCGCCGACGTGGCGACGGACGAGCGGCTGATCGAGGCGGGCAACTCCTTCCAGGGCAAGACCTTCGGCGTCGGCGACGGCGCCCTGCGGCGGCCGGGGAACTGGCGCCTCCTGCGCAACCCGTTCAAGCCGTCCTGGGGTGAGCCGTACCTCGACCAGGTGGTGCGGATGATGGGCGCGCTGGACGCCGCCAAGGACGCGGCCCGGGGCCGGGAGGCGGTGTGCGTCAGCCACCAGCTCCCCATCTGGACGGTGCGGAGCTTCGTCGAGGGCCGCAGGCTGTGGCACGACCCCCGCAAGCGTGAGTGCACGCTCGCGTCGCTGACCAGCTTCACCTACGTCGGGGACAAGATCGTCTCCGTCGGCTACTCGGAGCCGGCCCGCGACCTGGTGCCCCCGCACCTGCTGGCCGGTGCCCGACCGGCGAAGGGGAAGGGCAAGGGGTTCGGCGCCTGAGTCTCCCGCCGCCTTCCCCGGGCCCTGGTCGACGACGTGCAGCACGGCGGCCGGGGCTTCGGCGTGTTCGGGGTGCCGCCGTCACCGCGTCCGGTCCGGGCGTCCCCGCCCGCACCGGCTGTCCGAGCCGGGGTGACGTGGGAAGTTATGTCCGAAACGGGGGGCGTGTGAGGGGGCGCGACGGCGCATGCGAAACTTTTCACATGACTATGAGCCCGGTCCGTCGACCCCGGATCCGTTCTGGTGCCCGCGCCGCCGTCGCTCTCCTCGCGGGTACCTTGGCCCTGGCCCTGTCCGGGTGCTCGGACCAGCAGGTCAGCAGCGCCGAGGGGACGAACTTCGTCTCCGGCAACGGCCAGGTCAGCGTCGTTCCGGCCGGTGACCGAGTGGCGGCGCCCGATGTCGGCGGGGAGACGGTCCAGGACGACGGCAAGGGCGAGGTGAAGCTCTCCGACTACGCGGGCGACGTCGTCGTGCTCAACGTCTGGGGATCGTGGTGCGGGCCGTGCCGTGTCGAGGCACCGCATTTCGCCGAGGTCGCCGAGGACATGGCGGACGAGGGCGTCCGGTTCCTCGGAATCAACACGCGGGATCTGGACGTCGTGCCCGCGCGACGGTTCGAGGAGAGGTTCGACGTCCCGTACCCCAGCATCTACGACCCCAGCGGGCGGCAGATCCTGAAGTTCCCCCGTGGCACGCTTTCCCCCAAGGCGATTCCCTCCACACTCGTGGTGGACCGCGACGGAAAGATCGCCGCGCGAGCGCTCAAGCCCCTGGGCGCGGAGGAGCTGCGCGAGCTCATCGAGCCGGTCCTGGCGGAGAAGTGACGGGCCCGGCGACTCCCTCATGAACCAGCTTCTCGCCGGCACGACCACCGACACGGTCACCAGCGGCGCACTCCTCCTGGCCGCGCCCATCGCCCTGCTCGCGGGCCTCGTGTCGTTCTTCTCCCCCTGCGTCCTGCCGCTCGTCCCCGGCTACCTGTCGTACGTGACGGGCATCTCCGGTGCCGACCTCGCCGACGCCCGCCGGGGCCGGATGCTCGCCGGCGCGCTCCTCTTCGTCGGTGGCTTCACCGCCGTCTTCGTCTCCACCGGGGCCCTGTTCGGCTACTTCGGCGACACGCTCCAGGAGCATCAGGACGTCATCACGCGGATCCTCGGCGTGCTGACGATCGCGATGGGGCTGTCGTTCATGGGCCTGCTGCTGCCGGGGCTGACCCAGCGGGAGTTCCGCATCCACCGCAGGCCCGCCGTGGGCCTGCTCGGGGCGCCGTTGCTGGGCATCCTGTTCGGCATCGGCTGGACGCCCTGCGTGGGCCCCACCCTGGGCGCGGTGCAGGGGCTCGCGCTCACCGAGGCCAGCGCCGGGCGGGGCGCGGCGCTCATGGTGGCCTACTGTCTGGGGCTCGGCCTGCCGTTCGTCGTCGCCGCCCTCGCCTTCCGCAAGGCGCTCGGCGCGTTCGGCTGGGTCAAGCAGCACTACAAGCTGGTCATGCGGATCGGCGGCGGCATGCTCGTCGCCGTCGGCCTGCTGCTGGTGACCGGAGTCTGGACCGAGATCGTGTACGAGCTGCAACTGTGGTCGTCCGACTTCACCGTGGGGATCTGAGCCGATGAGCACCGTCGAGAGCGCCGACGCCACGCGCGATGCCGAGGAGCACGCCGAGGGCAACCGTGAGGCGGACCAGCAGTTGTCGACGGCGCCGCGTGAGGAGCCGCCGGGCCCCGTGGGCATCGGGGTCATCGGGTGGGCCCGCTGGTTCTGGCGGCAGCTCACCTCCATGCGGACGGCGCTCCTCCTGCTCCTCATGCTGGCGCTGGCCGCCGTACCGGGCTCGATGATCCCGCAGAACGGCGTGGACCAGCTCAAGGTCGAGCTGTTCAAGCAGGACCACCCCACCCTCACGCCGATCTACGAGAAGCTCCAGCTCTTCGACGTCTTCAGCTCGGTGTGGTTCTCGGCCATCTACCTGCTGCTGTTCGTCTCCCTCATCGGCTGCATCGTTCCGCGGAGCTGGCAGTTCGTCGGCCAGCTCCGGGCCGCCCCGCCGCGCGCGCCGCGTCGCCTCGACCGCATGCCCGCCTACGCGAGCTGGCGCACCGAGGCCACGCCGGACGAGGTGCTCGGCGCCGCCCGGGGGCTGCTGCGCGGTCGCCGCTTCCGGGTCGCCGACGGCGAGGGATCGGTGGCCGCCGAGAAGGGCTATCTGCGCGAGACCGGGAACCTGCTCTTCCACCTGGCGCTCGTCCTCATGCTCATCGCCTTCGCGGTCGGCCAGCTGTGGAAGGTCGAGGGCGGCAAGCTGCTCGTCCAGGGCCACACCTTCGCCAACACCCTGCCCCAGTACGACGACATCTCCTCCGGCAGCCTCTACGACTACGACGACCTCGGCGTGTTCGGCTTCACGCTCGACGACTTCCACTCCTCCTTCGAGCCCGACGGCCCGCAGAAGGGCACGCCACGCGAGTTCCGCGCCGACGTCTCCTACTGGGAGGGCGTGGACGGGCCCGAGCGGAAGGCCAGCATCGAGGTCAACCACCCGTTGGAGATCGGCGACTCCAAGGTCTATCTGATCGGCCACGGGTACGCGCCCGTCGTCTCGGTGACCGACGGACAGGGCGAGTTGGCCTTCCGGGGCCCGGTGCCGTTCCTGCCCCGGGACGTCGGGGGCACCGCGGCGGGCGTCATCAAGGTCACCGACTACCGCGACGCGAAGGGCGAGCCCGACCAGCTCGGCTTCGTCGGCATCTTCACCCCCACCTACGGGCTGAACGCCGACCTCGGGCCGCACTCCACGTTCCCGGCGCTGAACTACCCGGTGCTCTCGTTGTCCGCCCACCACGGTGACCTCGGCCTGGACTCCGGACTTTCCCAGAACGTCTACCAGCTCGACCAGCGCAACATGGAGCCGTTCGAGGACGAGAACGGCGACACCGTCAGGGAGGCCCTCCGCCCCGGGGACTCCTGGGAGCTGCCGGACGGCGCGGGCACGCTGAAGTTCGAGGGCATCGAGCGCTGGGCGTCCTTCAACATCTCCCAGAAGCCCGCGAGCGGCTGGGCGCTGTTCGGGGCGCTCGCCGCCATCGCCGGACTCGCGGGCTCGCTGTTCATCCAGCGCCGCCGCGTGTGGGTGCGGGCCCGGCGGGACGGCGACGGGCACACCGCCGTCGAGCTGGCCGGGCTGGGCCGCAGCGAGTCGGCGCGGCTCTCCGAGGAGCTGAACCAACTCGTGGCCGACCTGTCCGCGAAGGCGGAGCCCGTCGAGCCGGACGCCGACGCCGAGCCGGACGCCGACGCCGAGCCGGGGCCTGGCGCCAGGCCGGATGCCGACGCCGACGCCAGCGCCGCGCCGGAGCCTGGCGCCGAGCCGCAGGCTGAGCCACGCACCGCCACCGACCCCGCAGACCCCTCGCCGGACGGCGGCTCCGCCGTCGGCACCGACCAACGCCGAAGGAGCTGAGCCGTGAACCTCGCCGCCGCGAACAACCAGTCACTGGCCGACTTCAGCACCACCGTCGTCCACATGGCGATGGCGGTCTACGTCCTCGCCTTCCTCGGCCACGTCGCCGAGTGGGTCTTCGGCACGCGCAGCAGAGTCGCCCGCACGGCGGCCGCGCTGAGCCCGGGCAGGGGCGGGGAGCGGGAGCCGGGCCGGCGCGCCGCGGCCGTACCGGAGGTGCGGGTCAAGGGGGCGAAGGCCACCCGGGGCGGTGGCACCACCGTGCTGGACCGGCCGAAGGTCGTCTCCCGCTCGTCCACTGGCCGCGCGGACGTGCCCGACGGGCCCGGGGCCGCCGCCGGTGACGAGCAGGGCGACCTCTACGGCACCATCGCGCTGGCCCTGACGATCCTGGCGTTCTGCATCCACGCCGTCGGCGTCGTCACCCGTGGCCTGTCCGTGGGGCGCGTGCCGTGGGCGAACATGTACGAGTTCTCCACGACGTTCTCGGTGCTGGCCGTCGGCTCCTACCTGGCGATGGTGCTGGCCAAGAAGAACGTCCGCTGGCTCGGACTGCCGCTGGTCACGACCGTCCTGCTGGACCTGGGCCTGGCCACCACCGTGCTGTACACCGAGAGCGACCAGCTCCCGCCCGCGCTCGACTCGTACTGGCTGGTCATCCACGTCTCGCTGGCGATCGCCTGCGGCGCGCTGTTCTACCTCGGGGCCGTCGGCACCGGCCTCTACCTCTTCCGCGACCACTACGAGGCGAAGCTGGAGCGTGGCGGAAAGCCCGGCGCGTTCGCCACCTCGGTGCTGGAACGACTGCCCTCGGCCGCCTCGCTGGACAAGTTCGCCTACCGCCTCAACGCGGCCGTCTTCCCGTTCTGGACGTTCACCATCGTGGCCGGGGCGATCTGGGCGGAGAGCGCCTGGGGCCGGTACTGGGGCTGGGACCCGAAGGAGGTCTGGTCCTTCATCACCTGGGCCGCCTACGCCTGTTACCTGCACGCCCGGGCGACGGCCGGGTGGCGGGGCCGCAAGGCCGCCTATCTGGCCCTGATCGCGTTCGCGACCTTCCTGTTCAACTACTACGGCGTGAACTTCCTCTTCAACGGCCAGCACTCCTACGCGGGCGTCTGACGGCCGCACGTCCGAGGGACCGCCCGGCGTCGTACCACGGGCGGTCCTGACGCGCGGGCTCAGGCGGCGCCGGACAGGTAGCTCTTCCAGCCCGCCGCCGGGGCCCGGCCCACGGGCAGGTCGCGCAGCTTGGCCAGCACGGCCGGGTCCTGCACGTCGAGCCAGTCGACCAACTGCCGGAACGAGACCAGCCGCACGTCGGAGTAGCCCCCGCCCGCCATCTGCTTCAGGGACTCCTCGACGGCGTCCATGTAGATGCCGCCGTTCCACTCCTCGAAGTGGTTGCCTATGAAAAGCGGCGCCCGGTTCGTCTCGTAGGCGCGCTGGAAGCCCTGGACGTAGGTGTCGATGGCCTGCTGGCGCCACCTCGGGTAGTTGGCGGGCGGGCCCTTGGTCGTCGCCTGGGACTGGTTGGCGAGGATGTTGTAGTCCATGGACAGCACCTCGAAGCTGTGGCCCGGGAACGGCAGCGACTGGAGCGGGAGGTCCCACACCCCCTGCCGCTTGCGCGGCCACACCTGGAGCCCGCCCGAGGAGCTGGCGTCATAGCGCCATCCCAGTTCCGCCGCCGTCGGCAGCAGGTTGTCCTGGCCGAGCAGGCAGGGCGTGCGGGCGCCGATGAGCTCCTTGTCGTAGTCGAACGGCAGCGGCTTCAGGTCGGTGAACCCGGTGTTCGTGCGCCACTCGGAGACGAACCTCTTCGCCTGCTCGATCTCCGAGCGCCACTCCTGCGGCGTCCAGTGCTCCACCGAACCGGAGCCGCCGCAGAAGTGGCCGTTGAAGTGCGTGCCTATCTCGTGGCCCTCCAGCCAGGCGGCGCGCAGGTTCTCCAGCGTCAGCCGGATGTTCTCGTCCTTCAGGTAGCCGATGTCGGAGGCGCCGACGGCGTTACCCGGGGGCCGGTACTTGTTCCGCTGCGACTCCGGGAGCAGATACAGCCCGGAGAGGAAGAACGTCATCGCCGCACCGTGGTCCTCGGCCACCTTGCGGAACCGGGGGAACAGCCCGTTGCCGACCTCGCCCGCGCCGTCCCAGGAGAAGACGACGAACTGGGGCGGCTTCTCGCCCGGCTCGAGCGGCCGGGGCGCGGGCGGCTGGTTCGGCTGCGGCCCGGTGTCGGCGGTCGAGCCGTCACCGATCGGCTTCTCCTGGGGGCCCTCGGTGCTCTTGCCCGGCCCCTCGCTCCCGTCGGCGGGCCCGCGCGCGTCGGCGTCCGTCCCGCCGGAGCAGCCCGTCAGCCCCACCGCCAGCGATGCCGTCGCTGCGGCCCCCAGCCCCAGCAGCCTCCGTCGGTCCATCCCGGCCATGGCACTCTCCCTCGCAGCGACGTCGCCGTCACCGGCAAGGAGGCAGTCCGCGCCCGCGGGGTTCCGTACGGGCGCCGGATTTGCCCAGCCTTTGCCCCGGGGCCGGGCAAGGGCCGGGCTGTGTCCGGGGCGTGGCGGGGCGGGCGTGGCGGGGCCGTGCCCGGGTCAGCGGGACGGGGGCGGGTCAGCGGGACGGGGGCGGGTCCTCGGGGCCCGCGTCGCTCGCGGGGGGTTCGTCGTCGGCGTCCCGGCGCGGGCGCCGCTCCCGGTCCCCTCGTTCCCGCTCCCGGCCCCGGTCACGTCGCTCCTGCTCGCCGTCGCGCTCGTCGAGGGACTTCAGGAAGTTCGGGTTGTCGTCGGGGGCGACCCAGCGGCGCTCGTCCGAGCGCACGGCGCCGTAGGGCGCGTTGCGGCGCGGGCGCCCCGCGATGAACCAGGCGATCGGGCCCAGCGGCACGAACAGCAGGATGATGATCACCCATGCCACCTTGGGGAGCTTGCGCACCTCCTGCTCGGGCGTGTTGAGGCACTCCACGAAGGCGTAGATCCACACCGCGAGCATCAGCAGGAACGGAAGAGTCCGCAGCATTGTGGGCAGCCCCCAGAGCATGTGACCCGCGCGGGGTTCCGCACGGCCGAGCACGTCGTACGCCACCAGCCTACGGTGCGTACGCGCCGCGGCGCCCGCCCCGCCGCCGTGGGCGCGCGGCGATGGCGGATACTGGCACCCATGGCATTCGAGGATCTCCGTTCGCTGCTTCGGGCGCTGGAACGCGATGGTGATCTCAAGCGCGTGACGGCTGAGGTCGACCCGTACCTGGAGGTCGGGGAAATCACCGACCGGGTGAACAAGGCGGGCGGCCCCGCGCTGCTGTTCGAGAACGTCAAGGGCTCGGCGATGCCGCTGGCCATGAACGTCTTCGGCACCGACAGACGGCTGCTGAAGGCGCTCGGCCTGAAGTCCTACGCGGAGATCTCGGAGCGCATCGGGGGGCTGCTGAAGCCCGAGCTGCCGCAGGGCTTCGTCGGCTTCCGGGAGGCCTTCGGCAAGCTGGCGGGCATGACCCACGTCCCGCCGCGCAAGGTGAAGGACGCCCCCGTGCAGGACGTCGTCCGCGTGGGCGACGAGGTCGACCTGGACGAGCTGCCCGCGCTGTTCACCTGGCCCGAGGACGGCGGTTCGTTCTTCAACCTGGGCCTCACCCACACCAAGGACCCGGACACCGGCGTCCGCAACCTCGGCCTGTACCGGCTTCAGCGCCACGACCGCCGCACGATCGGCATGCACTGGCAGATCCACAAGGACAGCCGCAACCACTACCAGGTCGCCGCGCGGCGCGGCGAGCGACTGCCCGTCGCCATCGCCTTCGGCTGCCCGCCCGCCGTCACCTACGCCTCCACCGCCCCGCTGCCGGGGGACATCGACGAGTACCTGTTCGCCGGCTTCCTCCAGGGCCGCCGGGTGGAGATGGTGGACTGCAAGACCGTCCCGCTCCAGGTGCCCGCGCAGGCCGAGGTCGTCCTGGAGGGCTGGCTCGAACCGGGCAGGATGCTGCCGGAGGGGCCGTTCGGCGACCACACCGGCTTCTACACGCCGCAGGAGGACTTCCCGGCGCTGACGATCGACTGCGTCACCACGCGCAAGCGCCCGCTGCTCCAGTCGATCGTCGTCGGCCGCCCGCCGACCGAGGACGGCCCGCTGGGCCGCGCCACCGAGCGTTTCTTCCTCCCCCTGCTGAAGATCATCATTCCGGACATCGTGGACTACCACCTGCCCGAGGCCGGGGGCTTCCACAACTGCGCGATCATCTCGATCGACAAGAAGTACCCCAAACACGCCCAGAAGGTCATGCACGCCGTGTGGGGCGCCCACATGATGTCGCTGACCAAGCTGATCATCGTCGTCGACTCCGACTGTGACGTCCACGACCTGCACGAAGTGGCCTGGCGGGCCCTGGGCAACACCGACTACGCCCGCGACCTCAGCGTCGTCGAAGGCCCGGTGGACCACCTGGACCACGCCTCCTACCAGCAGTTCTGGGGCGGCAAGGCCGGCATCGACGCCACCGCGAAGTGGCCCGAGGAGGGCTACACCCGCGGCTGGCCGGAGATGGTCACCTCCGACCCGGACACGGCGGCCCTGGTGGACCGGCGCTGGCGGGAGTACGGGCTGTGAGCGCCACGGGGTCGCTCACCGGGCCGCCGCCCGCCCCGGCGCCGTCCGGCCGGGTGCGCGCGTTCCTGCGGCTGGTGATGGTCGAGCACTCCGTCTTCGCCCTGCCCTTCGCCTACATCGCCTCGCTCACCGCGATGTACCTGCATGGCGGCTCGGTCCAGTGGTGGACGCTGTTCCTCGTCACCGTGGCGATGGTGACGCTGCGCACCTTCGCGATGGCGGCGAACCGGATCATCGACCGGGAGATCGACGCCCGCAACCCCCGCACGGCCTCCCGTGAGCTGGTCACCGGTGCGGTGTCCGTGCGTACGGCGTGGACGGGCGCGCTGATCGCGCTCGCCCTCTTCCTCGCCGCGGCCGCCGCGCTCAACCCGCTGTGCCTCGTGCTGTCGCCGCTCGCCGTCGTCCCGATGGTCGTCTACCCCTACGGCAAGCGGTTCACGACCTACCCGCACGCCATCCTCGGGCTCGCGCAGGCGATCGGCCCCATCGGCGCCTGGCTCGCCGTCACCGGTGCCTGGTCCTGGGACGCGGTCCTGCTCGGCCTGGCGGTCGGCGTCTGGATCGGCGGCTTCGACCTGATCTTCGCCTGCCAGGACGTCGAGGCCGACCGCGAGGAGGGCGTCGGCTCGGTACCCGCCCGCTTCGGTATCGCCGCCGCCCTCCACGCCTCCCGGGCCAGTCACGTCGTCACGCTCGCCCTGTTCGTCTGGTTCGCCCTGGCCACGGACGCCGGCGCGTTCTTCTGGGCGGGCCTCGTCGTCGTCGCCGCCGCGTTCGCGTACGAGCACGCCATCGTCCGGCCCGGCGACCTCTCCCGGCTCAACCGCGCCTTCTTCACGGTGAACGGCTTCATCGGCATCGCCCTCTTCGTCTGCGCCCTCACCGACCTCGCCGTCCGCGGCCTCACGCTCTGACCGTGACGTCGGCGCCGAGCGTCACCCGTTCGGGTGCGACGTCGGCAGTCTCGGCATATGCGGCGCAGGGGCCTTCATAGCCTCTGCTCGTACCATGAGGGCAAGGAAGGGAGAGCGCCGTGGTGATCTCGGATCTGGACCGCCTGCACTCACAGCTCAGCCGCCTGGAGGACCAGTTTCCGGGCTATACGACAGAGATCGTTGAGGGCAACATCGTGATGAGTCCAGTCCGTCCCTACCACCTTGAGACCATCGTGGCGCTGTGGACCGAGCTGAAACCGCAGTTGCCGGACGGCCTGGCCCTGATGGGCGGTGTGAGTATCCCGATCGATGCGGAGTTCGAGTTCTGCCCCGACTTGGCCGTTATCCCGGCCGTGGAGAAGGACAAGAATCTCACTCATTACTCCCCGGAGCTTGTCGAGTTCGCCGCCGAGGTTGTGTCGCCCACGAGCGTGCGCAATGACTACGAGGTCAAGAACACGCGGTACGCCCGGGCCGGTATCCCGGTCTACCTGATCTTCGATCCCTACCAGGCGCACTGCGTCACCCTGTGGAACCCGGGCCCCGAGGGCTACCGGGGCCGGGACACGTTCCCGTACGGCGGGACGGTGTCCGTGGACACCCCGGTCGGCAAACTGAGCTTCGACACGACCGCGCTCCCGGTCGACCGGGGCACGGCGGACCGCGCCTAGGCAGGCCGCCCCGGCCCCGGTGATCAAGGGTGTGTAGGGTCACCGGTCATGGACGGGGACTGGCGGAACGACCGGATCGGCAGCGCGCTCCGGGGTGAGAACCCGACGGTGCTGCGGCGGCTGGACGCGGGGTTCGCGGCGATCGGGGACGTCCAGTTCCTGCCCGGGTACTCGGTGCTGTTGACGGACGACCCCGCCGTCCAGCGGCTGTCCGACCTGCCGAGGAGCAGGCGGCTGGCCTTCCTGTCCGACATGGACCGGCTGGGCGAGGCTGTCGAGAGGGCCTGCCGGGGGCTTGACCCGGCCTTCCGCCGGGTGAATCTGGAGATCCTGGGCAACACCGATGGCTTCCTGCACGCCCACGTGTGGCCCCGGTTCGAGTGGGAGCCCGCCGAACGCGTCAGCCTGCCGGTGTGGCTGTATCCACGGGACCGGTGGAGCGACGAGCGGTACGCGCTCGGGGAGCGGCACGACGCCGTGCGGGAGGCGATCGGCGAGGAGCTGGACCGCCTGACGAGCTGAGCCCGACGCCTGACGGAGCGGGGCGACCACCGCTTCGCCGGCCCCGAACGGCGCCGTCGCCACCGCGGTTCCCAGCGCGCGCCCGCTGCCCGGGCTTCGTCCGGATCGCACAGCACCGCGTCGAACGCCGTGGCGGTGGCCGGGGGTGAGGTCAACGCACCTGGACAGCCCGGTCGGCCAGGGGGTCGGCGGCGTAGGTGACGCGGGTGACGCCGTCGGCGTGGCGGTCGACGGTGGCCGCGACGCCGAACACCTCGGCCAGGAGCGCGGAGGTGAGGGTCTCCAGGACCGGCCCCGAGGCCACGACGGCGCCCTCGTGCAGGACGACGACGCGGTCGCAGAGCCGGACGGCGAGGTCGAGGTCGTGGAGGACGGCGAGGGTGGTCACGCCGGTCGAGCGGACGAGCTCCAGGAGTTCGAAGCGGGCCCGGATGTCCAGGTGGTTGGTGAGTTCGTCCAGGACGAGGAGGCGGGGGCGCTGGACGAGGGCGCGGGCGAGCAGCACGCGTTGCCGTTCGCCGCCGGACAGGGAGGTGAACTCGCGGTCGACGAGGTGGCCGGCGGTGCAGGCGGCGAGGGCTTCCCGTACGGCGCGGTGGTCGCCGGCGTCGTCGCGGCCGAACAGTCCGTGGTGCGGGGTGCGGCCCATGGCGACGACCTCGGCGACGCTGAGCCCCACGGGGTTGCCGGTGGCGTCCTGGAGGACGGCGGCCGTGCGGCGGGCGGCCTGGCGGGCGGTGAGCCGCCACACGTCGTCGCCGCAGACGCGGACGGCACCGTGCTCGGGGCGCAGGGAGCGGTAGACGGCGCGCAGCACGGTGGACTTGCCGCTGCCGTTGGGGCCGACGAGTCCGACGATCTCGCGGTCCGCGGCGTCGAGGGTGACGTCGTGGAGGACGGGCTTGCCGCCGAGGGCGACGCACAGCTGTTCCACCGTCAGCCTCATGCGGCGGCGTCCAGGCTGGTGTTGCGGCGCAGGAGCCACAGGAAGAACGGGGCGCCGAAGAAGGCGGTGAAGATGCCGATGGGGAGTTCGTTGGGGCGGTCCACGGTGCGGGAGAGGAGGTCGACGGCGACGAGGTAGGCGGCGCCGGTGAGGGCGGCCAGGGGGAGGAGCCTGCGGTGGTCGCCGCCGCAGCTGAGCCGGACGAGGTGGGGGACGACGAGGCCGACGAAGCCGATGCCGCCGGCCACCGCGATCACCGTGCCGGTGAGGAGGGCGGAGAGGACGAGGAGGACGGCGCGCAGCCGGTGGACGTCGACGCCGAGCGCGGTGGCGGTCTCGTCGCCCATGAGCAGGGTGTTGAGGCGTCGGGCGAGCAGCACGAGCACGACGGTGGTGGCGAGGATGACGGTGGCGGCGACGGGGAGCTGCTGCCAGCTCGCGCCGGCGACGCTGCCGAGCATCCAGAACATGACGGAGCGCAGCTCGCCCGGGGTGGCGCGGAGTTGGAGGAAGCTGGTGGCGGCGAGGAAGAGGTAGCCGATGGCCACGCCGGAGAGGACGAGGCGGGTGGGGGCGATCCGTCCGGCGCGGCGGCCGAGGAGGAAGGCGAGGGCGGCCGAGAGCATGGCGCCGAGGAACGCGGCCGCGGAGACGCCGATCCAGCCGACGGTCAGGGGCAGGAAGGAGAGGGCGAGGACGGCGCCGAGGGCGGAGCCGGAGGAGATGCCGAGGACGTAGGGGTCGGCGATGGGGTTGGCGACGACGGCCTGGAGCACCACCCCGGCGACGGCGAGCCCGGTGCCGGCGAGCGCGGCGAGCAGGACGCGCGGTACGCGGAAGTCCCAGATGATCTGGGTGTGGGTGGGGTCGGTGCCGGTGCCGGAGCCGCCGGTGAGTTGGGCGAGGACGATGCGCCAGGTCTCGTCGGGCGGGACGGAGACGGAGCCGATGCCGACGGCGACCAGCATGAGGGCGAGCAGGGCGAGGGTGAGCCCGAGGAGCAGGACGGGCAGGGGAGGTGCCGTGCGGGTCATCGTGCGGTTGCGGGGTAGAGCAGGCCGGCGACGCGTTCGACGGCGAGGTGGTTCGAGGGGCCGAGGTAGATGGAGTCGGACAGGACGGTGTACCGGTCCTCGCGGGCGGCGGGCCACTGGGGGAAGGTGTCGAGGAGTTCGCGGGCGTAGGCGTCGGCGTCGTCCCCGGGCTGCCAGGCGACGACGACGACGGCGTCGACGTCCGTCGCGGCGAGCTGCTCGGCGCTGAGGTCGGCGAACATGGTGGGGGAGGCGTCGGCGAAGGCGTTGCGGGCTCCGGCCCTGGCCAGGATGTCGTTCCAGATGCCGCGGGCGGCGACGGAGCTGTACTGGTTGGCGCCCATGCTCATGTTGGCGAAGACGACGAGGACTTCGGGCTTGTCCTCCTCGCCCGTGCCCTGCTTCCGGCGGGCTTCGCGGACGGCTTCCGCGGTGGCCGCGATGCGCTTCTCGGAGGCGTCGATACGTTTCTCCGCCCGCTCCCGGACGTCGAAGACGGCGCCGAGGTCGCGCAGCATGGCGTAGCTGTCCTCGATGGTCGGCGGGTCGTCGAGCGCGGCGCGCTCGTCGCAGCCCTTGCGCGGTATGTAGGTGTCGGCCCCGGCCTTGGCCAGCTCCTCGCGGGTGGCGAAGCCGTTCTCCGAGCGGAAGCCGAAGCCGGTGGTGGAGAGCACGAGGTCCGGCTTGAGGGCGAGCATCGACTCGCGGGGGAAGTCCTGGAGGTCGTTGCGGCGGACGTCGCCGGTCGGCAGCTTGTCGATCGCCTCGGCTCGCCCCTTCACCTCCGAGCGGCCGTAGCTCTGGGCGTTGGCCACGATGCGGTCCTCCAGGCCGAGGGCGAGGAGTGTGGAGACCTCCGCCACGGAGGCGCCGTTCATCACGACCACGCGCTCGGGGGCCTGTTCGAAGGTCTGCTCGACGCCGCAGACGTCGAGCGTCACCGGGTAGCCCTCGCCCTGCCAGGCGTCCTGGCTGCCGGCGGCGGTCGGGGTGGCCGAGCCGACGGTGGTGCTGTCGGCCGGAGCGCAGGCCACGGCGGCCAGGCAGACGGCGGCCAGCACCGCGCCCAGGGCGACGGTGGAACGGGGCGAGGGCATGGAGACTCCCGGGCACGGATAGGGGTGGGCGACCTTCCGTGCAGTAGTCGGACGGCGGGCGCCCCTGGTTCCCGGCGCGCGCCCGCCGCCCGTGGTGCGACCGGGCGTCAGCCCTGCCCGGTGGTTGGCGCGGGCAGGGCCCCGGTGGCCACGCAGTGGTCGAGATAGCGGAAGACGAGCTCGCGGTCCGGGGGCGGGCACGTCACCCCGCTGCCGTCGAGCGCGGCGGCGGCCCGACCGGCGCGCACGGTGCCGATGTCGAGCGTCTCGGCTCCCGCGCCGCCGCCGGTGTCCGGGGCCTCCCAGGAGTCGAAGAAGGACAGTGTGGTGGCGGCCACGCCCTCCCGGACGGCCTCGGGGCGGGACGACGTCAGCTCGGCGTGCCAGCGGCCGATCGGCACGGAGCGGACGGGATAGCCGTAGGCGCGCAGCGCCTCGTACAGCTCGGCGAGCGGTATCGGTGGCGCGGGGGCGTGGTTGAGGACGCCGCCGGGTGGCTCGGCGGCCAGCATCACGTGGACCAGGGCGCGGGCGACGTAGTCCACCGGGGTCCACACCTCCCGTTCGAACAGCTCGGGCAGGACGCCGTGGGGCACGCCCGTGCGCAGGACACCCCACAGCACGTCCTGCGGGTTGACGTGGCCGGTGCGGGCCTCGCCCGTGACCCGCCCGAGCCGGTGCACGGTCGCCGGCAGCCCGAGCCCGGCGGCCTGCTCGGCCAGCCGCTCGGCGACCCACTTGGACTGCTGGTAGCCCGTCACGAGCCCCGGGTGCGCCGGGAGGAAGTCCTCGGGCACCTCGGCGGCGCGGGCTCTCGGCTGGGCGACCGAGAGCGTCGAGACGAGGTGGAACGGCACGCCCCGGACGGCGGCGAGGGTGAGCAGGTCCCGCGTGGCCTCCACGTTGGCGGACCGCAGCGAGGCGTACTCGCGCATCACGCTGACCATGGCGCCGTTGTGGCACACCAGGTCGACGCCGGCGGCGAGGTCGGCCCACCCGGCCTCGTCCAGCCCGAGCCGGGGCCGGGCCAGGTCGGCCGGGAGCGGCACGATCCGCTTGGCCGCCTCCGGTTCGGGTGTGAGGCCCTGGGCCGCGAGCGCCCGTTCCAGCCGCCGCCCGGCGGCCTCGGCGTCCGGGGCGCGCACCGGGCAGACGATCTCCGCCGTGGTGCGGCGCAGGAGTTCGGCGAGGAGCTGGGCGCCGACGAACCCGGTGGCGCCGGTGAGCAGCACCCGCCCGGGGCCCTCCGTGCCCACCGGCGGGCGGGACGGCACGGGCGCGGGCAGGGTGAGGACGGCGTCCTCCAGCGCCTGGGCGGGCAGCCCGGGCGCGGCGCCGTCCCCGGCGCCGTCCCCGCTGTCGGAGGCCGTGTCCCCGGCGTCCGCGCGGGCGTCGGCCTCCTCGAGGGCGGCGGCGAGCCCGGCGGCGGTGGGGTGCTGGAAGAGCGTCGCGACCCGCACGTCCCGGCCGAGCCGTACCGTCAGCCGGTTGGCGGCCTGGATGGCCTGGAGCGACTGGCCGCCGGCGTCGAAGAAGTCGTCGTGCGCGGTCAGCCGCCTCCCCCCGAGGGCCTGTTGCCAGACCTCCAGGATGACGCCGACGGTCTCGCCCCGCGGCTCCGGAGCCGGGTCGGCGGGCACGGCGTCGGGCGGGGTGAGGGCCCGGCGGTCGATCTTGCCGGTGCCGGTGCGGGGCAGCCGCGCGGCGGGGACGAAGAGCGCGGGCACCAGCGGGGCCGGGAGCGCCGCGCGGGCGTGCGCGCGCAGCTCGGCCTCGTCCGGTGCCGGGGCCTCGGTGACGACGTGCGCCACGAGCCGCTTGGTGCCGTCGGGCAGCTCCTGCCCCACGACGGCGGCCTCCCGAACCCGGGGGTGGCCCAGCAGCGCCGACTCCACCTCGGCGGGCTGGACCCGATGGCCGCTGATCTTGAACTCGTCGTCGGCGCGGCCCAGGAAGCGCAGCTGGCCGTCCGCGCCGAACTCCGCGAGGTCTCCGGTGCGGTAGGCGCGGGGGCCGCCGGGCAGTTCGGTCAGCGGGGCGAAGGCGGCGGCCTCCTGCTCGGGGCGGCCGAGGTAGCCGAGGGCGAGCGAGTCGCCGAGGAGGTACAGCTCGCCGCCCTCGCTCGGTCCGGCGCCGCCGTCCGACACGACGGCGACGGTGGTGCCCGGGAGCGGCAGCCCGATGGGCACCTCGCCGCGCGGCAGACCGGGATCGCTCAGCTCGGCCACGGTGGCGACCACCGTGGCCTCGGTGGGCCCGTAGGTGTTGAACAGCCGGACGGCGTCACCGACCGCCTCCCGCCAGCGGTCCACCCGCTCCGGGTGGGCGCTCTCGCCGCCGATGACGACGGCGCGCAGGCTCGCGGGCAGGGTGACGGCGCGGCCCGCGACGGCGTAGGCGAGTTCGTTCCAGTAGGCGGTGGGCAGGTCGAGCACGGTCACCCGGTGGTGGGCGCAGGCCCGCAGGAGGGTGTCGACGGACTCGGTCATCTCCGGGGTGCGCAGGACGAGGGTCGCCCCCGCGCACAGGGTCACGAAGATCTCCTCGACACTCGCGTCGAAGTGCAGCGGCGCGAACTGGAGTATCCGGTCCTCGGCGGTCACCCCGTAGCGTTCCGTCGCCGCGGCGACGAACCGGGCCAGCGCCGTTTGCCCGACGCGCACGCCCTTCGGGGTGCCGGTGGAGCCGGAGGTGAAGATGACGTAGGCGGCGTCCGCCGCCTCCGCGTCCCCTGCCTCCGCGTCCTCCGCCGCGGGGCCCGGCTCCCGGGGTGCCTGAGCCGCCTCGGCGTCGTCGAGCAGCAGGACCGGGGTGCCGGCCGGTACGCGGTCGGCGTGGGCGCGGACGGTGACGACGAGGGCCGGGGCCGCGTCGTCGAGCAGCGCCGTGGTGCGGGCGGCCGGGGCGGCGACGTCCAGCGGGCAGTAGGCGGCACCGGCGGCGAACGCGGCCAGGACGGCGGTGATCGCCTCGGCCCCGCGTGGCAGCAGCACCGCCACGAGGGCGCCGCGCCGGACGCCCAGCTCGGCCATGCGCGCTGCCAGGGCCTCGGCGTCCCGGTGCAGTTCGGCGTAGCTGAGGGCGTGGTCCCCGGCCACCAGCGCGGTCCGCTCGCCGTTCTCGGCGGCCCGGGCGGCGATCAGCTCCGGTACGGAGCGCACGGGGCCGGGCAGCGGGCCGCCGTCGAGGACGGTGACGCGTCGGCCGGGGGCGGGGCGGCCGGGGGCGGGGCGCGGCGTCCGCGCGGCGGCGGGTGCGCGGCCGAGGACGCCGACGGGCGTGGCGTCGCGCAGCAGGGAGAGCAGCTCCCCGGCCCGGTCGGCGAGTTCGTCCTCGGTGTAGAGGTCGGGATGGGCGTCGAACGCGACGCGCAGGCCGCCCTCGCCGCGGTCGTAGACGTTGACGGAGAAGTCGTCCACGGGCCCGGCGGTGAGGTTGTGCGCGGTGCTGGTCGCGGTCCCGAAGTCCAGCGCGTAGGCGAAGGGCATGATGTTGACGCCGGGGCCGGACAGGCGGCGCTCGCCGCCGATCAGCCGGGTGTCCCGGCGGAGCTGCTCGTACCGGTAGCGCTGGTGCCGGGTGGCGGCGCGCAGTTCGGCCGAGGTGCGCACCGCGAGCTCGCGGAGTGTGTCACCGGGGCCGACGGACAGCCGCAGCGGGAGGATGTTGCGGACCATGCAGGGCACCCGCAGGCTCACGGAACCCAGGCGGGCGGTGGCCGGGACGCTGAGCACCACCTCGGGCGCGCCGGTGTGCCGGTGCAGCGCTGCGGCCGTGAGTGCCAGGACGACGTCGGGCCAGGTGACGCCGAGTTCGCCGGCGAGCTCGCGCAGCCGGGCGGAGTCGCGGGGGCCGAGGTCGGCGACGTGCCGCCGGAAGCCGCGGGCGGGCAGGGCGGTCCGGCCGCCGGCGGCGAAGGTGGGCACGTGCGGCCGGTCGGCGAACCGCTCGGTCCAGTGCCCCCGGTCGCGGGCGTGCCGCTCGGAGGTGAGGTAGGCGCGCTCCTCGGCGAGCACGGACTCCAGGGTGCCGAAGGGACGTTCGCCCGGCTCGTCCCCGCGGGCCAGTGCCGTGTACACCTCGGCGACCCGGCGGGCGACGAGCGAGAGCCCGTAGCCGTCCAGCGCGATGTGGTGCACCCGGTGGTACCACAGGTGCCGTTCGGGTCCGGTGCGCAACAGGGCGTGGGCGAAGACGGGTTCGGAGGTGAGGTCGACCGGGCGGTCCAGGTCGGCGGCCATCCGGGCGTGCGCGGCGGCCTGGGGGTCGGGTTCCCCGCTGAGGTCCGCGTACTCCGGTGTCGCCTCCACGGTCTCCAGGACGTGCTGGCGCGGGACGCCGTCCGTGACGCTGAACCGCACCCGCAGGGCGTCGGTCTCGGCGACGGTGCGGCGGAGCGCGGCCTCGAACAGCGCCGGGTCGAGGGGGCCGTCGATGGCGAGGTACTCGGCGGTGTTGAACGCGGCGCTGTCCGGGTCGAGTTGCTGGGCGGCCCAGATGCCCCACTGCGCGGCGAGCAGGGGCAGACCGGGTGCCGTCGCGGCGTCAGCGGCCATCGGGCACCGTCCGCCCCATGCGCGCGGCCAGCAGTTCCCACCACTCCTGGAACGTGCCGCGCTCGGCGAGGTCGACGTAGCCGACCTCGACGCCCGCGGCCCGCCAGCGCTCGGCGAGGGTGCTGATGCGCAGCGAGTCCAGCCCCGCGTCGACCGGGCCCTCGCTGAGGTCCACCTCGTCGGGGCTCTGGTGGAGGAGCTCCGCCAGATCGGCCCGGAAGGAGGCCGGGGTGACGGCCTCGACTCGTTCGTTCATCGTCCTCTCCTGGGGGGTGCGTTCGGGGCGGCGGGCCAGGGCGCGCGCCGGAAGGGGGCGGGCGGGGCGCTCGGGTCGGTTGGGGGACGGGCTAGTTGACCTTGCGGTCGCGCCCGTCCCACAGCCGGTCGCGCAGCTCGCGGCGGAGGATCTTCCCGCTGGGGTTGCGCGGCACGTGCGCGATCTCCTCGTACGCGGCGGGCAGTTTGAAGGCGGCCAGCCGCTCGGTCAGGAAGCGGTGCAGCTCGCGGCGCGTGGGCGGGGTGCCGGGCGCCGGGACCCAGAAGGCGTGCACGCGCTCGCCCCAGCTGTCGTCCGGTGCGCCGACGACGACGGCGTCGGCCACGCCCGGGTGCTTCTCCAGGGCGTCTTCGATCTCCGCCGGGTAGACGTTCTCCCCGGCGACGATGATCGCGTCCTTGATGCGGTCCTGGATGAAGACGTAGCCCTCGTCGTCCAGGTAGCCGGCGTCGCCGGTGTGGACCCAGCCGTCGACGAGCGTCTCGGCCGTGCGCTCGGGCAGTCCGAAGTACTCGACCATCCGGGCCGGGGTGGCCAGGCATACCTCGCCGACCCGTCCGGCCGGGAGCTCCGCGCCCTTCGCGTCCACGACCTTGACCCGCACCCCGGGGTAGGGGCGGCCCGCGGCGCGCATGCGGGGCTGTCCGGGCCGGTGGTCGGCGGGCGGCAGGCACACGGCCGTGTTGCCCGTCTCCGTCAGGCCGTAGATCTGGGCGAACTCGGCGCCGAACACGCGGAGGCTGCGTTCGAGCAGGTCCTCGGTGATCGGGGAGCCCCCGTAGACGATCTTCCGCAGGCTGGCGAAGTCGGCGGGGCCGACGTCCGGTTCGGCGAGCAGCAGCCGCAGCATGGACGGCACGACGCAGGCGGTCGTCACCCCGTGCTCGCGGACGGCGCGGACGGCGTCCCGTGCCGTGAAGGCGGGCAGGGCGACGACGGTGGCGCCGCGGGCCAGGTTCTGGGTGGCCCACCACAGCCCGCCGACGTGGAAGCCGGGGATGCCGATGAGGCTCACGTCCTCGGGCCGCCAGTCGATCCAGTCGACGCCCGCCTCCGCCATGGCGGTGCGGACGGCGGCGAAGGAGCGGTGGGCGAGCACGACGCCCTTGGGCAGCCCGGTGGTTCCGCTCGTGTAGAGCTGGACGACGGGGGTGTCCGGCGTGAGCGCGCCACCCGCGTCCGCCACGTCGCCGCCGTGGGCGTCGTCGGCGTCCGCGTCCGCCTTCCAGCGGGCATACGCGTCCCGGCGGTCGTCCCCGAGCAGGACGTGCCGCGAGGGCCGGGCCGCGTCGTCCACCTGCCGCAGCAGCTCCTCGAAGGCGGACTCCAGGAACACCAGCTCCGCGCCCGAGTCGGCGAGGACGTGGCTGACCTCGACGGCGGTGAGCCGCCAGTTGAGCGGTACGAGGACGGTGCCGGCGAGCGCGCAGCCGTAGAGGATCTCGTAGTAGCGCTCGGACTCCTTGCCCAGGTAGACCACCCGGTCCCCGGGGCGCAGCCCCGCCTGCCGCAGCCGCCGGGCCACCCGCGTACCGGCCGCGTGGAGTTCGGCGTAGGTGAGGACGTGCGGGCCGCAGCGGACGGCGGGGTGGTCGGGGCGCAGCCGGGCCTGCTCGCGCAGCGAGTCCACCAGAGT
This sequence comes from Streptomyces sp. JJ38, assembly GCF_019303475.1. GTDB lineage: Bacteria > Actinomycetota > Actinomycetes > Streptomycetales > Streptomycetaceae > Streptomyces. The sequence goes on along the minus strand of NZ_JABLSI010000015.1, from coordinate 68,011 downwards.
GGGCAGCGTCACGGGGCCTCCTCCGCGCTGCCGAGGGCTCCGCCGCCGAGGCCGACGAGGGCGAGCCGCACCTCGCCGTCGCAGCGCCCGCCCGCGGCGTCGGCGTACCGGAACGCGGTGTCGGCCAGCACCATGGGGCGGGCGTCGGCGGTGCGACGCGGACGGCTGAACCCGGTGAACTCCATGGAGCCCGTGAAGTCGCGCGGGCTGACGGGGCGCCGGAAGGTGCTGTGGAAGCGGACGATGAGGATGTCGGGGAGCTGGTGGCGCCAGTAGTCCTCCAGCGTCCAGTCGCCGAACTCGGGCAGCAGCCGCTCCTTCACCGACTTCGCGACCGCGTAGTACATCATCTGGTTGTAGGCGATGTTGACTTCGACGGCGTTGAGGTGCCCGGTGTCGTCGATGTAGCAGGACTCGGGGATGGAGAAGGTGCCGTGCACGGCGAGCCGCCCGTCCCCGGAGACGGTGACCTCCGCCGATCTCAGGTAGGCGCAGCCCGGCTTGTAGGGCCGCAGCACCCGGGTGAGCAGCGGGCCGTCGGTCGGGTGGCGGGTTTCCGCGCCCGCGCTCGGGGCGGGGTCCTGGACGCGGGTGGCGGTCATCGTGTGCCCACCTCCGGCGCGCCCGGAGCGCCCTCGGGCCGGGCGTCCTCGTGGACGAGCCCCTCGTAGAGCGGCTTCTCGTCGTGCACGGTGACGCGGTAGGAGGCGGTGGGCTCGGGGGTGCTGGTGTGCAGGGCGCGGTGGATGAGGCTGCGGTTGTCCCAGACCAGCAGGTCGCCCTTCTCGAAGCTCTGCAGGTGGATGTTCTCGTGGCTGTACGTTTCGTCCCGCTGCCCGGTGGCCTCGTAGAGGCGGTCCAGCAGCAGGTCGTCGAGCGGCTTGCCGTCCTCGTCCTCGATGCCGACGGTGAAGCCCTCGCTGAGGTAGAGCACCGTCTCGCCGGTCATGGGGTGGGTGAACGTGGTGGGGTGCGTGACGGGCGGCGACTTGCGCTCGACCTCGTCGATGATCTCGGACAGCGGCCGGTACACGTCGTGCGGGCGGATCTTGAAGTACTTGCGCACGCTGTGGACGCAGCGGGTCCCGGCGATCTCCCGGCGCAGGTCCTCGGGCAGCCGTTCGTAGGCGCGGCCCATGTCGATGAAGTACGTGCCCCGGTTGCGCTCAGGTATGACCTGCGGATAGATGAGGGTCAGCCCGAAGGGGTCGGGCATGAACATGTAGTCGGCGTGCCAGAACTTGCCCGTCTTGGGAACGCCGACCTGCTTGCCGTCCTCCGGAACGTTGGAGGAGACGAAGACCTCCGGCACCTCGGGGTGGTGGTACATCTCCTCGTAGTACGTCTCCGGGCGGCCCAGACGGCGGCCGAGCTCCAGGAACGCGCGCGGGGAGAGGTCCTGCTGCTTGAGCACCACGATCTTGTGGCGGTACACGGCCTCCTTGAGCCGGACGATGTCGTCCTCGCTCGCGGTGCGGTGGTCGAAGTCGTTGGCCTCGGCGCCGAGCTGGGCGTCGGTGCGGACGGTGATCTCCATGGCTGCTCTCACTGTTCCTTCGCGCGGTGGGCGAGCTTCTCGTCGACGAGCTGGGCGGTGCTGCGGAGGCTGAACTCCTCGGTGATCTCGGTGTCGTCCACCGGGACCTCGAAGTCGCGCTCGATGCGCAGGCTGATCTCGGCCAGCGTCAGCGAGTCGAGTCCGAGCGCGTGGTAGGTGGCGTCGGGGTCGGCGTCGGCCAGCCCCGGGTCCAGGGCCTCGACGGCGGAGACCAGCCGTTCGAGTGTGGTCGTCGTGTCGTTCACGCGTGCTCCTTCGGTGCGGGGGTCCGCGGTGTGCCGGGACGTGGGTCCGTGGGGTCGGCGGTGTCGGTGGTTCCGTGAGCCCCGGCCTGATCAGCCGTGTGGGCTGCCTCGGCCGGGTCGGTGGGGTCGGTCGGGCGGGTCGGCGGGGCGAGGGCGGGCCAGCGCAGGAGGGTGGAGCCCCAGGTCAGCCCGCCGCCGAAGGCGGTGAGCAGGACGCCGTCGCCGGAGGCGAGCCGGCCCTCGGCCGCCGCGTCGCACAGGGCGAGCGGGACAGAGGCGGCGCCGGTGTTGCCGATGTGGCGGATGTTGGTCACGAGGCGTTCCGCCGGCAGGCCGAGGTGCTCGGCGACGGACCGCAGAATGCGCAGGTTGGCCTGGTGGGGGACGATGTGGCCGACGGCGTCGGGCTTCCAGTCGGCCGCGTCCAGCACGGCCCTGGCCGAGTCGGTCATGCGGGTGACGGCCTGGCGGTAGACGGCGCGGCCGTGCATCGCGAAGAAGCGGTCCCCGCGGGCCGGTTCGTCGCCGCCCCGGTCCGAGCGCTGTCGGGAGCCGCCCGCCCGGACGGTGATCAGGTCCTCGCCGGTGCCGTCGCTGCCCAGGTCGAACGGCCCGAGGGCGCCGAGTTCGTCGGGCGTTCCCGGGCGCAGGACGACGGCCCCGGCTCCGTCGCCGAAGATGACCGCGTTCGTGCGGTCGTCGGGGTCCACGATGGTCGAGTAGGCGTCGGCGCCGATCAGCAGGACGCGGCGGGCGGCGCCGGTCGCGAGGAGCCCGGAGGCCGTGGCCAGCCCGTAGAGGAAGCCGGTGCACACGGCGGCGACGTCGAACGCGGGGACGCCGCCCAGGCCCAGCCGCGCCGCCACCGCCGGTGCTGTGGCCGGGCAGGGCCGGTCCGGTGTCGTCGTCGCCACCAGGACGGCGTCCGGGGGCTCGCCGCCGGCCGAGCTCAGGGCTCGCCGTCCGGCCTCGACGGCCAGGTCGGAGGTGGCCTGACCGGGCTCGATGTGCCGCCGGTAGCGGATCCCCGTGCGCTCGGTGATCCATGCGTCGGTCGTGTCGAGCCGGGCGGAGAGCTCCGCGTTGTCGACGACTCTGGGCGGCACCCAGCCACCCAGGCCGCAGAGCACCGCGGCGCCGTGTTCGGGCGGGGACGGTCGGGCCATGGAGGGTCACTCCTTCTCGCCTGAGGGGAACCGCGCGGCGGGGTCAGGGCCGCGGCGGTGGACGTGGATCGTGGTGGTGGCGGAGCGCCTCGCCGGCGGGCGAGGGGAGCGCCGTCCGCGCGGGTCAGCGCCTCATGGCCGGAGCCGCCTTCCGCGGGCGGGCGGCGCGGGCACGGGCGGTGTAGGCGAGGGCGGCGGCCAGCAGCGTCCCGGCGACGACGAACACCGTCGTGCGCAGCCCGTCCGCGCCCGCCGCGCCCGGACCCTCGGCCGCCGCACCGGACACTCCCGCGTTGGCGACGGCGACCAGGACGGCCAGGCCCACCGCGCCGCCGAGTTGGAGCGCGGTGGAGGCGGTGCCCGAGGCCACGCCCTGGTCGGCGGGCGCGATGCCGTCGGCCGCGACGATCCACAGCGCCGTCCACACCGCGCCCTGGGCCAGGCTGAGCAGGGTGAGACCGGGCAGCAACGCGAGGTAGCCGCCGTCCTCGGTCATGGCGAGGGCCAGCAGCGCGGTGCCGAGCGCGCCCGAGGCCAGGCCGTAGCGCAGCGGGGCCGCTGCGTCGAACCGGCCGACCGCCCACTCGCCGGCCCGGGCGCCGACGGCCACCACGATGGCCGGCCAGAGGAAGGCGGCCCCGGTGGCCAACGGCTCCAGACCGGCGACGCGCTGGAGGTAGAGGGTGAGGAAGTAGGGGAGCGCGCTGAACGTCGCGCCGAAGACGAGCGCGGTGGGTACGGCCGTCCGCACGCCCGCCGCCCGCAGCAGGCGCGGCGGCGTGAGCGGGTCCGCGAAGCGGCGCTCCCGCCGCGCGTAGGCGGCGAGCAGCAGCAGGGCGAGCCCGCCGCACCCGAGGACCTCCGGGCTGAGCCACCCGGACTGGGGCCCGCGTACGACGGTGTAGACGAGAAGCGTCGCGCCGCCCGTGACCGCCACGGCGCCGGGGGCGTCGAAGCGGCGGCCGGGCTCCCGGGCGGCGTCGGGCGGGAAGAGCAGCAGCGCTCCCGCCGCGATGGCCAGCGCGGGCGGGATGTTGGCGTAGAAGACGGACGCCCAGCCGAAGGCGTCCACGAGCAGCCCGCCGGCCAGCGAACCGGCGCACAGGCCGAAGGCACCCATCGCACCCCACACCGCGAGCGCCCGGTTGCGGGCGGGGCCTTCGGCGAACAGCGTGCTGATGAGGGAGAGCGTGGCGGGGAACAGGAGAGCGCCGCCCAGCCCCTGGGCCGCGCGGGCGGCGACGATCACCCCGGGCTCCGCCGTGGCGCCGCCGGCCAGGGAGGCCACCGCGTACAGCACCGCCGCGGTCACGAACATCCGGCGCCTGCCCAGCAGATCGGCGGCGCGCCCGCCGAACAGCAGGAAGCCGCCGGTGACGACGACGTAGGCGCTGACGACCCACTGGAGGTCGTGCTCGGAGAAGCCGGCTGCCGTGCCGATGCTGGGCAGGGCGACGTGCACGATGTTGTAGTCGGCGGCGATGACGAACTGCGCTGCGGCGAGCACCGCCAGCTGCGCCCGTGCGCCTCCGCGTCCGCGGCCCGTTCGGTCGGCCGTCCGGTGCGCGTCGGACGGCACGGGTCGCGTGCCTTCCGCTCCATCCATCGTGCTCTCCCCCTGAACACAAAAAGTGCCGCAGAATTCGGTGACATGAATCACGTCGGTAGCGTCACCGGATTACTGTCGAAGCTTCCGCTCCGGCCGTTCCACTGTCGCCCGACGCCAGTTCGAGGGCAAACAGGTCACACGATTTCGGCCAGGCTGGAACCCGTCTTGTGGATTGCTGCGGAGCAACGGTATTAGCGAGTATGCGTCCGGCGATTTCCAGACGAATGAGCCAGCGCCGGGAACTGGGACGGAGCCCCGTCCGGTCGGGGGGAATGACCGAAACCCGGATGGCTTCTCCGCAGGCCATTCAGAGGAAGTCGGATGGCGTGTCGGGAAAGTTCCCGAAGGCTTGGTGGATTTTAGCCGAACGGCGGGATATCCGCGACCATCCGGCATTCGGCCCGGCGGTTCTGTGTGTGTTCGGTGCCGGGCGCGTATTAGCCTGGCGCGGCCCCTGAACCGCCGTCAGAGCCGTCCACCGGCCCGTCTCGGCTTCGCATCGAGGGAGCCGTACCGGGTCCGGGCCCGCAAGCAAGGGAGCCGTCGTCATGCCCGCACCGCCCGGCCCCGCGCCCGGCCCCGCGCCCGGCCGCCTCCGGGAGCGCACGGGGACCGTCTCCGCGGTCGCCCGCCCCGCCTGGCACGCCGCTGCCGGGTTCCTCCTGCTGCTCGCCGCCGTGTTCGCCGGGTCCTACGCGGCCGGCGCCGCCGCCGGGCCCGTCGCGCCCGGTCTGCACAGCCCCGACGCCCCCGGCCGGGGAACGGGCCAGGGGCACGGGGGAGGAGGGCACTGATGAGCACCGCGTCTCCCGCCGCCGCGGAGCCGGAGGAACTCGTCGTCACCGAACTGCTCGTCGGCGGCATGACCTGCGCCGCCTGCGTCGGCCGCGTCGAGCGCAAGCTGACCCGGCTGGACGGCGTCACCTCGGCGAGCGTCAACCTCGCGACCGGACGGGCCAACGTCGACCACGCGCCCGAGGTCACGGCGGACACCCTCGTCGCCACCGTGGAGCACGCCGGCTACACCGCCAGCCCTGTCGCCCCGCCCGCGGCCTCCGGGCCGCACGCCTCCGGGCCCGCGACCGCGGGCTCCGGCGCACCGGCGGCCACGGCCCCCGAGCCGGCGGACCCAAGCGCTCACCACTTTGGGGACGACACCGACGAGGACCGCCGCCTCCTGGCGACGGCGGTCCTGGCCATCCCCGTGATCTTCCTGTCGATGGTGCCCGCCGCCCAGTTCGACTCCTGGCAGTGGCTCTGCTTCGCCCTGTCCACCCCCGTCGTGCTGTGGAGCGCCCTCCCCTTCCACCGGCGGGCGCTGAGCGGGCTGCGGCACGGGACGGCCACCATGGACACCCTGGTCTCCCTCGGTGTGGCCGCCTCCTACGGCTGGTCCGTCTACGCCCTCTTCCTCGGCGGCGCCGGCGACCCCGGCATGCGCATGGACTTCTCGCCCTTCCCCCGGGCCGACAACGGCACCCCGCACGTGTACCTGGAGGCCGCCGTCGCCGTCACCCTGTTCGTGCTGGCGGGCCGCCGGCTGGAGGGGCGGGCCCGCTCCGGTTCCGGTGCCGCCCTGCGGGCCCTGGCAGAACTCGGGGCCAGGGACGTCGAGTTGTACGACAGCTCCACCGGGACCGGAACGGGCACCCGGGTCCCCGTCGCCGAACTCGGCGTCGGGCGGCACTTCCTCGTCCGGCCCGGGGAGAAGGTGGCCACCGACGGCGAGGTGGTCTCCGGCCGCTCGACGCTGGACCTCTCCCTCGTCACCGGAGAGAGCGCCCCCGTCGAGGCCGGGCCGGGTACCTCCGTCGTCGGCGCCGCCGTCAACTCCTCCGGGCTGCTGGTCGTCCGGGCGACGGCGGTGGGCGCCGACACCCAGCTCGCCCGCATCACCCGGCTCGTCACCGACGCGCAGGCCCGCAAGGCGCGGGCCCAGCGGCTGGCCGACGCCGTCTCCATGGTCTTCGTCCCCGCCGTCCTCGCCGTCGCCGTCGCCACCTGCGGGTTCTGGCTCGGCGCCGGGGCGGACGCCTCGGCCGCCGCGACGGCCGCCGCCGCCGTCCTCGTCGTCGCCTGCCCCTGTGCCCTCGGTCTGGCCATCCCCACCGCGTTCCTCGCCGCCACCGGGAGGGGCGCCCAGCTCGGCGTCCTCGTGCGCGGCCCGGAGGCGCTGGAGCGGCTGCGCCGCGTGGACGTCATGCTCTTCGACAAGACCGGCACCCTCACCACCGGCCGCATGACCCTGCACGAGACGACGGTCGGCGGCCCGGCGGACGGCCAGCCCGACGCCCCCGGCGAGGCCGAGGTGCTCCGGGCCGCCGCGGCCGTCGAGACGGGCTCCGAACACCCCGTGGGGAGGGCCGTCGTGGCCGCCGCCGAACGCCTCGCGCCGGGCGAACGCCTGCCCGCGGCGGAGGACTTCCGGGCCGAGGCGGGCGTCGGCGTCACCGGCCGCGTCGGCGGCCGGACGGTGGCCGTGCGGCGTCCCCGGACGAACGGCGCCCTGCCCGAGCCCCTCACCCTGGCCCTGCGCCGCGCGGACGAGGCCGGACGCACCGCCGTCGTCGTCGAGTTCGACGCCCGGCCCGTGGCCGTGCTCGCCCTCGGCGACACCCTGCGCCCCGACGCCTACCGGACCGTCGACACCCTCCGCCGCCAGGGCATCGAACCCGTACTCGTCTCCGGGGACTCCCGCGCGGCCGCCGAGGCCGCCGCCCGCGAGGCCGGCATCCGCACCGTCCACGCCGAGGTCACACCCGAGGGCAAGGCGGCCAAGGTCGCCGAACTGCGCGCCGGGGGACGACGGGTGGCCATGGTGGGCGACGGGGTCAACGACGCCGCCGCCCTGGCCGCCGCCGACCTCGGCATCGCCATGGGCAGCGGCACCGACGCCGCCATCGGCGCCGCGGACTTCACCCTCGTGCACGGCGGGCTGCACGGCATCACCGACGCCGTGCTGCTCACCCGGTCCACGCTCGCCACGATCCGCGCCAACCTGCTGTGGGCCTTCGGCTACAACCTCGTCACCGTGCCGCTGGCCGCCACCGGCTGGCTGACGCCGATGTTCGCGGGGCTCGCCATGTCGGCCAGCTCCCTCCTCGTCGTCGGCAACAGCCTGCGGCTGCGCGGCTTCCGCCCCGCCCGCCGCGGCCTCCGCCCCGCACCGCCCGCCAGGAGCCGCCTCGCATGAGCACCGTCCGCACCGCGCTCACCGCCCTCGGCGCCGCCGCCGTCACGCTGCTCCTGCTCACCCTCTACACCGCCACCGGTGCCGCGGGCGAGGGCCGGCCGGAGATCGCCGTCGTCGACGGCATGGTCCTGGAGCCCACCAACGACCGCCAGGGCTCGGCCTACTTCACCCTGCGGAACACGGGGGAGGGCGCCGACCGGCTGCTGTCCGTGTCCTCGCCCGACGTCCCGGACGGCGTCATGCTCAGCCGTGTCGTCGTCCGGGACGGCGGCGGTTCCATGCGTCCGCTGGACTCGGTGGCCGTGCCCGCCGGGCAGGAGGTCCGCATGGACCCCTGGCAGGGCAACGTCATGCTGAACCGGCCGCCCGGGCTGGTGCCCGGGCAGCCGGTTCGCTTCGTCCTGCGCTTCGCCGTCAGCGGCGAGATCGAGGCCGTCGCCACGACCGTGACGATCGCGGAGTACGGCGCTCGCACGCGCCCTCGCTCATGAGGCCACGAGGCCACGAGGCCATGAGGCGACGAGGCCATGAGGCCACGAGGTCATGACGTCTCGCCCATGAGCTTGCGCACCTCGGTGACCAGCACCGTCAGCGCCCGCCGCTCGCACTCGGTCGTCTCCGGGTGCCACAGGTCCATCAGCAGGCAGGTACGCGGTGCGGTGCCGTGGTTCCACGCCTCGTGCTCGAAGGAGTAGTCGAACAGCAGGCACCTGCCCTGCTCCCAGGCGCGGGTCTCCTCCGCGACCCGGATGCCGCAGCCCTCCGGGATGTCCACGGCGAGGTGGAGGTTGATCGTGAAGTTCCACAGGTCGCAGTGCGGGGCGATGGCCGCTCCCGGGAGCAGGGTGGAGAAGTGGCACTCCAGCAGCGGTGACAGCAGCCCCGGCTCGATGGCGTGCTCCCGCAGGATCCGCGCGGTCGTCGGGACGACGGCCTCCGAGGACGGCACCGTGGCACCGTCCTTGAACAGGTAGAGAGCCTGCCAGTCCGTCTGCCGTTGCAGGTAGTGCTCGTAGTCGCCGAACATGGCCCGCCGGTCGGCCCAGGCGGTCGCCAACTCCTCCCGGATCGCCCCGTGGTGGGTCTCCAGGGCCGTCACCAGCGGCTTGATCTCCGGGTGTTCGTACGGGTCGTGCCAGGGCCGGGGCGATATGCCGGGCAGCACCCAGCGGGTCTTCTCCTGGAGCGGATGGCGCTCGGCCCCGCCCGGCTCCAGCATGCGTTCCACCCGGTCCAGAGCGCCGGGGCCGTACTCCTGGGTCAGGGCCGCGAAGGCGGCCTCGATCTCCGGTGTCATGCGTGCTTCACCCTTTCCTTCTGCCTTCTCGTGGTTCTGCGTTCGGTCGGGGGTGCCCCGGGCCGTGGGGCCCGCCGTGGGCGGGCCACGGCCCGGGGCACCGTCACCGTGGGGCCGCGCCTCCTACGCGGCCCTGATCGATGCGGTCATCTCGCGCCGGGCCCGGGACACGCGGGAGCGCACGGTGCCCACCGGGCACCGCACGAGTTCCGCCGTGTCCGCGTAGGACAGCCCGACGAGCTGGGTGAGGACGAACGCCTGCCGCCGCGGCGGGTCCAGCGCGTCCATCAGGTCGCGCAGGGCCACCAGCTCCTCGAAGCCGCTGTCCTCCTCGTCCTGCGTCCGCTCGACGGCCGCCTGCCAGTCGCCGACGTCGGCGATGGCCGGGCGGGCCGACGCCCGGCGCCGCTGGTCCACGACCACCCGGCGGGCGATCGTGAGCAGCCAGGTCCGGGCGCAGGAGCGTCCCGCGAAGCCGTGGAGGCTCTGCAGGGCGCGGACGAACGTCTCCTGGGTGAGGTCGTCGGCCGCGTGGACGTCCCCGCTGAGGTGGGCGACGAAGCGCCAGACGTCCCAGTGGGTCGCCCGGACGAAGCGTTCCGCCGCGAGCCGGTCGCCCCGCTGGGCCGCGAGAGCCCAGCGGGTCACCTTCTCGTCGTTCGACGTACCCGGGCGCGGGGTGCCGCGGCGGGGTACGGGTTCGGTCACGGAGTGCATCCCTGTTCCTTCGTTCACAAGGGGGGCCGCGCTGGGGCAGCCCGGCCCCGGTCGGCCGGCCCGTCGCGCCGGGCCGGTGGGGAGGTGGGTGCGTTCCGTCGTCGAACGTCGTCGGGATGAGCGGTGAGGCCCCGAGGGCGGGCCGCCCGACGGGCTGGCATGCCACGGCACGGCGCGGCACGACGCGGCACGGTGTGGCGCGGCGCAGCGTGGCGTGGCGCCCGCGGCGGTGGTCAGCAGACCGCGAGCACCCGGCCGGTCCTCAGGGGTACGGGTGTCGTCCCGTCGACGTCGACGACGGCGGCGGGACGCGGCGGCGGGCCTCTCCGGGAGAGGGTGTGGCGCAGGTGCCGCCCCTCGCGGAGGACGGCGAGCGTGGACCGGGGCGGGACCGCGGGGACGTCGGGGAAGAGGACGTGGCCGCGGCGCGGCGGGCTGAGCAGCGGCTCGAAGAGGGCGGCGATCAGCGCGCGGCCGATCCGGAAGGCCGCCGCCTCGCCGCGCCACAGCCACCAGCCGGTGATCGTCGCGGCCAGGAGGTGGGCGGCGGTCATGCCCCCCGAGCCGTGGGTGAGCAGGGACCAGAGGTCGAGCCCGGGGACGTGGTGCCCGGCGGCCGTCCCGATGTCGCCGGGGCCGCCCGGCGCCGGCGCGCCGGTCACGCCGTCGCCGCAGGTGCCGAAGCCGCCGAGCGCGGGGTTGCCGTGCGGCCCGCCGGGGCCGTGTCCGGCCGCGGCCGCGTGCCCGGCCATGTCGGAGTGCCCACCGGGGGCCGCGTGCGCCCCCGTGGCGGAGTGCCTCATGGCGGGAGCCACGAGCGCCTGGACCAGCGAGAACGTCAGGTGCAGCAGGGTCTGGACGAGGACCGAGGAGCCGATGACGGCCAGGGCGCCGTGCTCGCGGCGCGCGAACGGGACGCTGAGGGCCGCGGTGAGGAGGAACGCGGCGACGGGTGCCCATAACGGCAGCGTGTGGGACATCATCACGTGCCCGGTGGCCGCCGGAAGCACGCACACCGCCGAGAACACCGCGGCGCGGAGTGGGGGCGGAGCCGGCGGGCGAGCCATGCCCCTTATTGTGCCAGCCGTCCCTTTCGCCGCTCGCGGGTCCTCCGCCCAACTCGGGGCTTACTCACGGGAGAAGCCCGGTGCCGCTCGAACGGGGACGGGCACCGGGCGGCCGTCAGCTCCAGGGGCTCGGCCCGGCGCCGTAGGGCGCTGGACGGCGGCGACGCCGGGGCGGGGTGCGGCGCAGCCAGAACGCCGCCAGCACGCCGCCGATCAGCCCGAAGAGGTGACCCTGCCAGGAGACGCCCGAGGACGTGGGCAGGACGCCCCACAGGATCGAGCCGTAGAGCAGGAGCACGGTGATGCCCGCCGTGATGTCGAGGGCGTCGCGCTCCACGAACCCGCGCACGAGCAGATAGCCGAAGAGGCCGAAGACGACGCCGGAGGCGCCCGCGGTGTTGGTGCCGGCGGGGGCCGTCAGCCAGACGCCCAGCCCGCTCGTCACGATGATGACGAGGACGACGGCGAGGAACCGGCCCATGCCGCGCAGCGCCGCGAGGAAGCCGAAGATCACCAGCGGGACGGTGTTCGCGAGGACGTGGTCCCAGCCGAAGTGCAGGAACGCGGCGGGGAAGATGTCCAGCAGTTCGTCGGTGTCCCGCGGCTGGATGCCGTACTCGCGTACGATCGGGCCGCTCGCGCCGTCCAGCGCGGTCAGGAACCACATCAGCGCGACCCAGGACAGCATGAACGTGCCGGCGGTGACGACGCGTGAGCGGCGTGACGGGTGGGTTCCCGTCCCGCTCGGTCCGTACGGCATGCAGACCCCCATACCCCCCGGTTCGGTTTACTCCAGATCAAGCGTACGCAAGGTGCGCAACAGCGAGGAGAGCCGTGGCTTGTGCAGGTCGGCGTAGGTGAGGGCGGCCAGCAGGTCCTGGGGCCGCAGACGTGGCGCGTCGTGCGGCGCGGAGACGCGGACCACCTGGCCGGGCGCGAAGTCCAGGCGCAGCGGGAGCGTCGCCGCCGCGGGGCCCTCGGGCGCGCGCGGGTCGAGCCGGGCGAGGTCCACGGTGAGCGAGGACAGGGCGCCGTCGCGCAGGGCGAGGTCGATCTCGACGGGACGGTCGGGGACGCGCTCGGCCGCGCCCAGGTCCGGGTCGCCTATGCGGTAGCGGATCGGTTCCAGGGCTGCCGCCAGGGCTCGGGCCGCCTCCCCCGCGGGCAGGGTCACGGTCAGGTGCCGGACACCGCCCCGCTCCCCGGCGTCCCGCAGGGCGCCCCGCGTCGTGAGGACGTCGCGCACGGAACCGACGAGGTGCTGCCGGACCTCGGCCGAGGTCAGCAGGGCGGTGGAGCGGGCGATCCGCTCCGCCGGGGTGTGCGGTCGGCCGCCGAGGGCCTCGGCGAACTCGCCGAACTCCGCCGCCTCCACCCGTACCCACGCGCCGCGCAGCGCCGACCGGACGGAGTGCAACGCGGACGGCAGCTCGTCTGCGAACTCCTCCAGCTCCGGCGCGTCCCGCAGGACCGGGCCGCGCCGGCGGGTCTCCGCCGCCATGGCCGAGAGCCCGAAGCGCAGGTGGAGCTGTTCGTCCACGGTGACGAGGCCGAGGACGTCCTCGCCGCCGAACCCGAGGGACGCGGCCAGGTCGACCCGGTCACCGGGGGAGAGGTCGCGCAGTGGCCCCTCGGCCCGCACGGCGACGGCCACCTCCAGGTCGGCCAGGAGCCGGGCCTGCTCCCGCAGCCGCTCGTCGTCCGCCCCGGCCCCGGCGCGCTGCCGCAGGTAGGCGAGGACGGCGTCGGGCTCGGCGTCGAGCCGGGCGGTGAGGGAGGCGGTGTCCAGCCTGCCGAGCCGCTCGACGGCCTCCCGCAGGCGCAGGGCGGCGGTGAGCTTCTGGGTGGTCGTGCAGGCCACGGCCCCGCCGCCGAGCAGCGGGCCGACGCACAGCAGGAGGACGAGGAGCAGGGCGCGGGCCCGGCCGCGGGACCGGGGCTCACCCGGGCGGCCGAGCGGGGCGCGCGACCGGGGGCGGACCCGGCGGCCGCCCGGGCCGTGGAGCCGGGCGCGGAGCCGGGACCAGGGGCGCGGTGCGATGCGAGCGGCGATGGCGGGCTCCCGGGCTGGTCGGCGGGCGGCGCCCCCGGCGTCCCTGGGGGCGTGCACCATTGTGGCGTCCCCCGCGCTGTGCTCCGGTTCCACGCCCCCTCCACGCGCCGACGGCTTCCGGCATGCGGCACGTGCCCCATCGCGCGCCCTCGCGCCGGGGCCGCACGGCGCCCGCGGCTCCCCGGCCCGTCGCCCGTCCGCCCCGGCCCGTAGGCTCGGCGGTGTGACCGACGCCCAGCGCCGCCCGTGGATCGTCGGCGTCTCCGGTGCCTCCGGGACGCCGTACGCCGCCGCCGTCCTCCGCGCCCTGATCGCCGCCGGGGAGCCGGTGGACCTGGTGGTCAGCCGCGCCGCCCGCCTCACCCTGCTCGACGAGACCGGGCATCCCTTCCGGGACGCCCACTGGCGGGACGACCTGCGGCGCTGGCTCGCCCGCGGCGCGGACGGCGACCCGGGCGCCTTCCCCGAGGCCCTCCCGGCGGACGGAGACCCCGACGCCGTCCGGTACTGGCCGGCCGGCGACCTGGCCGCCGGGCCGTCCTCGGGCTCGTACCCGGCCCGGGGCATGCTCATCGTCCCGGCCTCCACGGCCTGCGTCGCGGGCGTCGCCCTCGGGCTGTCCAAGGACCTCCTCCAGCGGACGGCGAGCGTGACGCTGAAGGAGCGGCGCCCGCTCGTCGTCGCCGTCCGGGAGACCCCGCTGAGCGGGCCGACACTCCAGCAGCTCGTGGCCCTCGACCAGGCCGGGGCCGTCGTCCTTCCCGCCTCCCCCGCCTTCTACGCCGGGGCCCGGCACATCCAGGACCTCGTGGACTTCGTCGCCGGGCGGGCCCTGGACGCCGCCGGAGTCCCGCACACGCTGTACCGGAGGTGGCGGGGCGGGCTGGGTAGTGCAGGTGCGCCGGGCTCGATGGCTTAGATTCTGATAGCGAAGCCAACTGCTGCCGGACAACTGAAGGGCGACGGACCCATGGATGCCGTGGACAGACAGCTCATCCAGGCGCTGAGGGAGAACGGCAGGGCCTCCTACGCGGAGCTGGGCCGCCTGGTCGGCCTGTCCGGCCCCAGCGTCACCGACCGGATCAACCGGCTGGAGGCGGCGGGCGTCATCACCGGCTACCGCGCCACCGTCGACGCCCCCAGCCTGGGCCTCGGCGTCACAGCCCTCGTCGGCGTCCAGCTCTCCGACGCCACCGACCACGACGACGTCGCCCAGCGCCTCCGCGAGCTGGAGGAGATCGAGGACTGCTGGTTCATCGCGGGGGACGACTCCTACATGCTCAAGGTCCGTGCGACGGACGTCGACGGGCTGGAGCGGACCATCCGCCGACTGTCCGGCACCAAGGGCGTCTCGCGCACCCGCACGACCATCGTGCTGTCGACCAAGTGGGAGAACCGCGTCGGCGAGCTGCCCGAGGGGGAGCCTCCGGGCGCCTGAGTCACGCCGCGGACGGCCGGTGCGACGGGCCGGAAACGGCCCGTCGCAGGGGGAGGGGACGGCCCGGTGGCCGACCCCTACCCGCCCGGCTTGCCCCGAATGGTCGTGGCGTACGCTCGAGAGGCGCGAGCGGAGACCTGCGCAGACTTCTAGGGAGGCGCGACGCATGGACGCTGGGCTCAAGCGGGAGCTGGAGGAGAAGGTCCGCGCGGGCGAACGTCTGACCCGTGAGGACGGCATCGCCCTCTACGAGTCCGACGACCTGGCCTGGCTCGGCGGTCTGGCCCACGAGGTCCGCACCCGCAAGAACGGCGACGTCGTCCACTTCAACGTCAACCGTCACCTCAACATGACCAACGTGTGCACCGCGTCCTGCGCGTACTGCTCCTTCCAGCGCAAGCCGGGGGAGAAGGACGCCTACACGATGCGCATCGAGGAGGCGGTCAAGCTCGCCCAGGCGATGGAGGGCGAGAACCTCACCGAGCTGCACATCGTCAACGGCCTCCACCCCACCCTCCCGTGGCGGTACTACCCGCGCTCGCTGCGCGCCCTCAAGGAGGCGCTGCCCGAGACGGTCTCGCTGAAGGCGTTCACCGCCACCGAGATCCACCACTTCGAGACGATCTCCGGGATGAGCGCCGACGAGATCCTCGACGAGCTGATCGACGCGGGCCTGGAGTCGCTCACGGGCGGCGGCGCGGAGATCTTCGACTGGGAGGTCCGGCAGCACATCGTGGACCACGCCACCCACTGGGAGGACTGGTCCCGCATCCACCGCCTCGCCCACTCCAAGGGCCTCAAGACGCCGAGCACCATGCTCTACGGGCACATCGAGGAGCCGCGCCACCGCGTCGACCACGTGCTGCGGCTGCGCGAACTCCAGGACGAGACCGGCGGCTTCCAGGTCTTCATCCCGCTGCGCTACCAGCACGACTTCGTCGACATGAAGGACGGCAAGGTCCGCAACCGGCTCCAGGCCCGCACGACGATGGCCACCGGCGCCGAGGCCCTCAAGACCTTCGCCGTCTCCCGGCTGCTGTTCGACAACGTGCCGCACGTCAAGGTCTTCTGGGTCATGCACGGCGTACAGACCGCCCAGCTCGCCCTCCAGCACGGCGCCGACGACATGGACGGCTCCGTCGTCGAGTACAAGATCACTCATGACGCCGACGACTTCGGCACCCCGGACAAGCTCACCCGTGAGGACCTGCTGGAGCTGATCCGGGACGCCGGCTTCCGTCCCGTCGAGCGCAACACGCGCTACGAGATCGTCCGCGAGTACCCGGGCCCGGACGCCGAGCGCCGCGAGACCCCGCAGCCCATGCGGCTCTGACCAGGGGCTCTCGCAGGTGCGGTACGTCCTCGACCCCGGCACCGACCGGGCCACGCTCGACGGCGTGGCCCGGCTGTGGGCCGACGTCGTCAACGCGGGCGGGGCCGTCGGCTTCGTCCCGCCCGTCACGCCGGACGACGTACGGCCCGAGCTGCTCAGGCACCTCACGGCGATGACCGTGGGCCACACCCGCCTTCTCGCCGGTTTCGACGACGCCGGTGAGGTGAAGGCCACCGCCTTCCTCACCCTGAACACCCACCGGCTGATGCGACACTGGGTGTGGCTGTACACCGTGATGGTGCACCCCGCGTCCCAGCGCTCCGGTGAGGGGCGGGCCCTGATGGCCGCCGCCGAGGAGGCCGCCCGCGGCCTCGACGGCGTCCGCGGCATCCGGCTCACCTGCCGCGGCGGGCTCGGCCTGGAGCACTTCTACGCGGCGTGCGGCTACAAGGAGGTCGGCCGGGTCCCGGACGCGATCAGGGTCGCCGACGACGACTTCCGCGACGACATCACGATGTGGCTGCCCCTGACCTGAGCGCCGCCGCAGCCCCGCAGACCCCGCAGCCCCGCAGGACGAGAAAGAGACCGAAGAAGTGACCAGCACCCCGAGCACCACCTCCAGGGCAACGCTCCGCTACACCGCGATGCGCCTCGGGCTGTTCGCCGCGAGCTTCGCGGTCGTGTCCGTCCTCGCCTACGTCGGCGTCATCCCCGAGGGCATCGGCAAGTCCAACCCGCTGTGGCTCGTCGCCCTCGCCATCCTCATCTCCGCGCCGCTGAGTCTCGTCCTCCTGCGTCGTCAGCGGGACGAGATGTCCGAGCACATCGCACCGCGTGTGGAGCGCGTCTCCGGCGCCATGAAGGCCCGTCTCGCGGCCAACCGCAACCAGGAGGACGACGTCGCGTAACGCTCGTCACACCCCTTCCAGCACCCCGTCGGGAATCCCCTTCCCTCGACGGGGTGTTGTCATCTCACGTGTCCCGCTCCCAAAGTGATCCTTTGGGAGCCCATAAGTCCCAGTGTTAGCGTGAGGCCCATGACGACCGCAGCCCCGAAGCGCCCCGCACCGCGGAGTGCCCTCCTCGTGGAGCGGCTGCACGTCGACCTCTGCCGCTGTCGGACGACGGCCTGTCGCCCCTGACGCAGCCTCCGGCCCGACCGCCAGGCCCGCCTGACGGTCCGCCCTGACGCCAGGTCTGGCGACATCTCCGAGCCCGCACGACCATGTCGGTGCTCACCCCTGCCGTATAACGCCCCACCACCCCACCGGAGTGTGCCCGTGTCCCCCACGCCGCCCGAAACGTCCCAGACGTCCCCGGCAGCGCCGTCGTCCACCCGCCGCCCCCGCCTCCCCAAGGTGCCCTTCTGGGCCCAGATCCTGACCGGTCTCGTGCTCGGCGTCCTGCTGGGCTGGGCCGCCCGCAGCGGTGACGTCGACTGGCTCGGCACCGGCCTGGAGAAGACCGGCGACATCTTCGTGCAGCTCCTCAAGCTGGCCGTCGCCCCGCTGGTGTTCTTCGCCATCGCCATCTCGATCACCAACCTCCGCAACGTCTCCAACGCCGCCCGGCTCGCCGGCCGCACCCTGCTGTGGTTCCTGGTCACCTCGCTGATCGCCGTCTCCATCGGACTGGCCATCGGCCTGCTCACCGACCCCGGCGCCGGCACCGGCCTCAGCCCCGAGGACGGCGCCCGCCCGGAGAGCGCCGGCTCCTGGCTCGACTTCCTCACCGGCATCGTCCCCACGGACGTCATCACGCCGTTCACCGAGCTCAACGTTCTCCAGATCGTCTTCATGGCCGCCGTCACCGGCGTCGCCGCCCTCAAGCTCGGGGACAAGGCCGAACCCCTCCTCGCCTTCGGCGAGTCCGTCCTCGCGCTCCTCCAGAAGGCGCTGTGGTGGGTCATCCGCCTCGCCCCCCTCGGCACCCTCGGCCTCATCGGCAACGCCATCAACCGGTACGGCTGGGACCTGATCGGCCAGTACGCCACCTTCACCGCCGACGTCTACATCGGCTGCGCCCTCGTCATGTTCGGCGTCTACCCGCTGCTGCTCGGCCTCGTCGCGCGCGTCAGCCCGCTCCAGTTCTTCCGCGGCGCCTGGCCCGCCATCCAGCTCGCCTTCGTCTCCCGCTCCTCGGTCGGCACCATGCCCGTCACCCAGAAGGTCGTCGAGCGGCTCGGCGTCCCCAAGGAGTACGCGAGCTTCAGCGTCCCGTTCGGGGCCACCACGAAGATGGACGGCTGCGCCGCGATCTACCCGGCGCTCGCGGCGATCTTCGTCGCCGAGATCTTCGGCGTCAGCCTCGGCGCCCAGGACTACCTGCTGATCGCCTTCGTGTCCGTCGTCGGCTCCGCCGCCACCGCCGGCCTGACCGGCGCCACGGTGATGACGACCCTCACCCTCTCCACTCTGGGCCTGCCCCTCGAAGGCGTCGGCCTCCTCCTGGCCATCGACCCGGTGCTCGACATGATCCGCACCGCCACCAACGTCACCGGGCAAGCCGTGATCCCCGTCCTCGTCTCGGCCCGCGAACGCATCCTCGACACCACCGCGTTCGCCACGGCCAGGAGCTTCGATCTCGACTCCTTCGAGCCCGCGGCCACCGCCCCCGAGGCCAAGGCCGCGCCTCCGGTCCCCGCGGCCTCGTAGCCACCCTCCCACACCCCACCGAGCCCCGCCGCTGTGCCGGCGGGGCTCGTCGCGTTGGCGGCGGGACTGGTCAGGTCCAGGCTGCGATGAGGTCGTCCGGGCCGAGCCGGTCGATCCCCTCTGCGGTGCACCCGCTGCGTGCCACGGCGAGCAGCGGAGTGCTGTCGTCAGCTCCGGGGAGTCGGGATCGGTGAACGATGAGACGCGAGAGGTCCCGGCGGTCGAAGGGCTTGTTTTCCAGCCACTTGATCGAGCCGACCGTGGTGATCTTCTTGGCGACGGGTGAGCGGTCGGCTCCGACGATGTCGATCTCGGGGTCGTTGGTGCGGGTCCAGTATCCGCCGATGACGTCGGTGCCGTCGGGGAGACGGTCGTCGGCCAGGCGCCACAGTGCGTCGCGGAGGACGGGTTCGATCGCCCGGCCTCGCCAGGATGCCCAACTGGTGCGAACCGCGTCCAGGACGCGGTCGCCGCGTCCCCGTTCGATGGTGGGGATGCGGGGGCCGATGAAGGAAAGCCAGAAGCGAAGGTATGGGTCCTCGATGCGGTAGCGGGTCTCACGGCTGGGACGGGTGGACAGCGGGACGTCTGCGGCGACGATGCGCCGGGAGGTGAGCTGCTCCAGTGAGCGGGTCAGCGAGCCGGGGTTGAGGCCGCCTGCCGCGCGGCCGATGAGGGTGAAGGTGCGCTCACCGTGTCCGATGGCGCCCAGCACCGAGCGTGCCTGTGCCTCGGTGGGGAACTCGGCGGCCAGGGTGCGCTCACCGCTGACGAGGAGCGCCGAGGTCGGCTGCCGCAGGGCTTGGTCCAGGTAGCCCCACAGGTCTGCCCCCCGGGGCCACTCCTCAAGGATCAGCGGAAGCCCGCCGCTGATCAGGAAGGCGTCGAAGGCGTCGGCGGGCGACAGGTCGAGCATGGTCCCCACCTCGGCGGGGTTGAGCGGGGGTACGACCATTTCCGTCCCGCGCTGGTAGAACGGTCGCCCGTAGGTGTTGAGCCGCTCCATTATGGCCAGGTCGGAGCCGATGAGGATCAGCAGCACGGGCAGCCTGGACAGGCTCCGGTCGAACGCCTTCTGCAGGGCACCCTCGAACGTGGGGTCCTCCCGTACGAGGTAGGGCATCTCGTCGAGAACGACGACGCTCGGCGTGTCGGTGGGCAACACTCCGGCCAGCAGACTCAGGGCCCCGTCCCAGGTCTGCGCCGCGGCGAAATCCGCGACGCGCTCGGCGTCGGGCAGGTCGGACGCGGCCACCTCGGCGGTGAATCCCGCCAGGTCCTCCTGCTTCGATCCTCCGACGGCCGTGAAGAAGACGTGGGGAAGGCCCGTCCGCTCGAGAAACTCCTCGACCAGCCGTGACTTTCCGACCCGTCGACGCCCTCTGATCAGCACGGCGCGGCCGCGCCGCCCACCGCGTCCACCGGTCCGCACCGGCGCGAGCAGGCCCGCGAGGGCTTCGAGTTCGGCTCGACGTCCGACAAACCCGTCCATGGCTGCCCACCTCCAGAAGAGATGGAATCAAGAAAGTTTCATCCATGCAAGTTTCTTGTATGCATTTCACGGGCCAGTCCGAGTGCCGTTCCCGGGCATCACCGTCGGCTACCAGCAGAGCGGGATCGACTGCCTCGCCTCCGCCCCGAGCTGAGCCCGCCCGGCTCCCGCCGAGCCCTCCCGCTCCGCGGCCGCGTCGTGCCGCGGGCGTGAAGGAGTGGGTCACGGTGTGTGGTGGACGTGTACGACCTCTGGCCGGAAGGTGCTGCCATGCGGCAACCTACGACTGGGTAAGTTCTGTCGAATCCCAGTCAACGACTGGTGGTGGAGGGCCGCATGTCCGTACAGCACGGTGCCGCCCCGCAGTCTTCGGCGCGGCCGGGGGCGGAGCAGGGGCGCCCCGGACTCGTGCCGCCCCTGCTCCGCCGCTCCCGGGACGGCGTCGTCCGGCAGGCCGAGGTGCCTCCGCTCGTGCCGTTCCCGCGGCGGGGCTCGCTCGCCGACATCCCGTTCACCAACGCCGCCGAGGCGCCCGAGGACGTCGTGCTGGCCCGGCGGCGCCCCGACGGCGCGTGGGACGACGTCACCTGCGCCGCGTTCGCCGAGGAGGTACAGGCCGTCGCGCGCGGGCTGATCGCCGCCGGCATGCGGCCGGGTGACCGGCTCGCCATCATGGCGCCCACCTGCTACGCGTGGACGCTGCTGGACTTCGCCGCCTGGGCCGTCGGCCTGATCACGGTGCCGGTGTACCCGACGTCGTCCGCCGCCCAGGTGCGCTGGATACTCCAGGACGCGGGCGTCACCGGCATCGCCGTGTACGACGTGGCCGGGGCGCGGCTCGTCAGCGGCATCCGCGGCTCGGTGCCGTGGCTGCGCCATCTGTGGCAGATCGACAACGGCGCCGTCGAGCAGCTCGACGCCGCGGGGCGGGCCGTCCCCGACGCGCTGGTGAACGAGCGCCGCGCCGCCCTCGGCCCGGACAACGTCGCCACGCTCATCTACACCTCGGGCACGACCGGCACGCCCAAGGGCTGTGTGCTCACGCACGGGAACTTCCTGTGCGAGGTGGACAACGCCGTCGACCTGCTGCACCCCGTCTTCCAGGACGTCAGCGACCTGCCGGCCACCACGCTGCTCTTCCTGCCGCTCGCACACGTCTTCGGCCGGATGATCGCCGTCGGCTGCCTGCGGGCCCGCACCCGGCTGGGGCACGCGCCCAGTACGGAGACGGACGCCCTGATCTCCGACCTCCGGTCGTTCCGGCCGACGTTCCTGCTGGCCGTCCCCTACGTGCTGGAGAAGGTCTTCAACCGGGCCCGGGCGACGGCCGAGGAGATGCGCCGCGCCTCCTCGTTCGACCGGGCGGAGCGCGTCGCCGTCCGGTACGGGGAGACGTCCACCGCCGCCGCGTCCGGCGGCGGGCGCGGTCCCGGTCTCGGCCTGCGGGCGGCCCGCGGTCTGTACGACGCGCTGGTCTACCGGCGGATCAGGGCCGCGCTCGGCGGGCAGGTCCGGTACGTCATCTCCGGGGGCTCGCCGCTCGGCCGCCGGCTGTCCGCCTTCTTCGCCGGCGCGGGTATCGAGGTCTACGAGGGCTACGGGCTGACGGAGACGACGGCCGCCGCCACCTGCACGCCGCCGCTGAAGCCCCGGTTCGGCACGGTGGGCTGGCCGATGCCGGGCACCGCCGTCCGCATCGCGCGGGACGGGGAGGTGCTGATCAGGGGCGGCAGCGTCTTCGGCGGCTACTGGGAGGCCGAGCAGCAGGCGGTGGTGCCCGCGACCGACGCGCAGGGCTGGTTCGCCACCGGCGACCTCGGCGCCCTCGACGACGAGGGCTATCTGACGATCACCGGCCGCAAGAAGGACCTCATCATCACCTCCGGCGGCAAGAACATCGCCCCCGCGCCGCTGGAGGAGTGGCTGACCGGGCACCCCCTCATCGGCCACTGTCTGGTCATCGGCGACAACCGTGAGTACCTCACCGCGATCGTCACCCTCGAACCCGACGGCATCGCGCACTGGCGCCGCATGCACCGCAAGGAGCACCTGTCGATGCGGGAGCTCGTGGTGGACCCGGACCTGCGGCACAACATCCAGCAGGCCGTGGACGAGGCCAACCGCCTGGTGTCCCGGGCCGAGGCCATCCGCCGGTTCACGGTGCTGCCCGTCGACTTCACCGAGCAGGCCGGGCACGTCACGCCGTCGCTCAAGCTGCGCCGGACGCAGATCGTCCGCGACTTCCACCGGGAGATCGCGGCGATGTACGCACCCGGGGACGAGTGAGGAGGGAAAGCCGCAACGAGCAGGACACCATGCGACATAACCGGTCATATCGCTAGCCTGGGGAGAGACCCAGGGAGCGACTCATGACGACAGCCACGCACCACCCGCACGAGGCCCACTCCCACGAGCACGGTGCCACCTGCGGCCACCAGAGCGTCGAGCACGGCGACCACGTCGACTACGTGCACGACGGCCATCTGCACCGCGCGCACGCCGGCCACTGGGACGAGTGCGAGCCCGGCCGCCACGTCCAGCACACCGGGCACGAGCATCAGCACGGCGAGATGTGCGGCCACGAGGCCGTGCCGCACGGGGACCACGTCGACTACCTGCACGACGGACACCGGCACGCCGCGCACGGCGACCACTGGGACGACCACTGAGCGACGGGCGCGCTCAGCCCTTCGCCGTCCGCGTGCCACGGCACCGAGGACGCCGCCGAGCCCGCGCAGGACGTGCATCGGATACCCCCGGGCCGGGGTGCGGCCCGGGGCACGGGTGGGGCCGCGGGCTGGTGCGGACCGGGCTGGTCATCGCGTCCTCAACGTCGAGAGCGGCCGGCTGCCCGGAGCCGTGCTCGGCGACCACGTCCCGAGCGTCCCCCGGGCCAGCCGGGGCCGCCACCGGACACGTACGTGAGGCCTCGTACTTGCGAGGGCATCGCAGCTGGTCACGGTGGGTACGACGGCGATAGCCGCAATCGGCTTCCTGTGCCACCGTTGGCTCATGGAGGGGACGAGGCACACCCACGCGCACGCTCACCACCATCACGAGCACGGGCGGGGCCCGCGGCGACGACGGCTGCGGCACCGGCTCGCCCATCTGCTCACACCGCACAGCCACGAGGCCGCGGACAAGGTCGACGCGGCGATGGAGACCTCGCGCGAGGGCATGCGCACCCTGTGGATATCCCTGGGCGTGCTGGGCCTGACCACCGTCGTCCAGGCCGTGATCGTCGGGCTGTCCGGCTCGGTGGCCCTGCTCGGGGACACCGTCCACAACGCCGCCGACGCGCTGACCGCCGTCCCGCTCGGCATCGCGTTCCTGCTCGGGCGGCGGGCGGCCAACCGCCGCTACACCTACGGGTACGGGCGGGCCGAGGACCTGGCCGGGGTGCTGATCGTCGCCACCATCGCGGCCTCGGCCGCCCTGGCCGCGTGGGCCGCGGTGGACCGGCTGCTCGACCCGCGGGACGTCAGCCACCTGTGGGCCGTCTCGGCGGCGGCGCTGACCGGGTTCGCCGGTAACGAGTGGGTGGCCCGCTACCGCATCCGCACCGGCCGGAAGATCGGCTCGGCCGCGCTCGTCGCCGACGGCCTGCACGCCCGCACCGACGGCTTCACCTCGCTCGCCGTTCTGCTCGGCGCCGCGGGCGCGGGCATCGGCTGGCGCTGGGCGGACCCGGTCGTGGGGCTGCTGATCACGGCCGCGATCCTGCTGATCCTGAAGGACGCCGCGCGCGAGGTCTTCCGGCGGCTGATGGACTCGGTCGACCCGGCCCTGGTCGATCTCGCCGAGCGGGCCTTGCACGGCGTGGAGGGGGTGCGGGACGTCGGCCGGGTGCGCATGCGCTGGATCGGTCACGCCCTGCACGCCGAGGCCGACATCGTGGTCGACGCCCGGCTGACGGTCGTCGGGGCGCACGAGCTGGCGGTCGCCGCCGAGCACGCCCTGATCCACGCGGTGCCGCGGCTCACCGCCGCGACCGTCCACACCGACCACGCCCCCACCGGCGCAGCCGACCCCCACGCCCCCCTGGCCCACCACGGCCATCCGCTGTAGGCGGCGGGCCTACCGCGGCTCGGGCGGGGTGGAGAGGAGGGCTCCGCTGGTGAGGGCCGACTCCACGACGCGGGCGAGGCGCTCGGCGAGCCCGGCGGGCTGCTCCCGCTGGAGGAACAGAGCGGCGAAGACGGGCCCGGTGAGCAGGGCGTGCACCGGGGCGACCGGCGGGCTCGCCGGCAGCTCGCCGCGGACCACGGCGCGGTCCAGCACTGCGGCGATGACGGCCTGCTCCCGGACGACGAAGGCTCGGTGAAAGCGGGCGGCCAGGTCGGCGGAGGCGCCGATGTCCGCGAGCAGGCCGAGGACGGCGCTGGCCGCCGCCGGGTTGGTGAGCTGCTCGACGATGTCCCTCGTCAGGGCCGTGAGGTCCCCGCCAAGGCTGCCGGTGTCCGCGGGGGCGGGCAGGTCGGTGTCGTGCACGGCGGCGGCGAAGACCATCTCCTGCTTCGTCGCGTAGCGGCGGTAGATGGCGGCCTTGCCGATGCCCGCCTCCTCCGAGACGGCGTCCATCGTCAGCCCCGCGTATCCGTCGCGGGCGAGCAGCATGCGCGTGGCGTCCAGGATCGCCTGGTCGACGCGGGTGTCTCTGGGCCTTCCCATGGCTCCATGTTACGGTACCGCCAGTTCCGAAACTTGCAGTTTCGAAAGGCGGGGTCATGACACTGTGGGCAGGGCGAAGCCTGATCGTTCTCAGCCTGGCGCACCTCCTGGGTATGGGCGTGCAGACGACGGAACACCTGGACGACTGGCTCAGCGGCGCCCTGTGGGGCCTGTCCCGTGACGAGTTCGTCGAGCCGAGCAGGGCGGCCGGGGCCTTCTGGCTCGTCATCGCCAGCTTCGCCGTGCCGATGCTGCTGCTCGGCATGCTCGTCTGCCACCTCTCCCGGCAGGGGCTCGTCGTCCCCGCCCCGATCGGCTGGGGCCTGGGCGCCTGGTGCCTGATCGGGGCCGCCATCCTGGAGCCGAGCCCGCTGCTGCTCGGGCTGGTCCCCGCGGTCCTCCTCGTCCGGGACGCCCGCGGCCAGGGCACCGCGAGCCCCGCGGACGGGTGCCGTGCCGGTGGGGCCCGGGAGGGCGCCGCGCCGGGGCCCGTCCCCCGGTGAACTGAGCCCGTGTCCCCGCGACCGGCATCACGGGGGGATGCCACGACGCGGGCGGACGCGTGGCAAGGGGGCCATGGGCGGCGTGGTGAACGCCGCCCATGGCCCCCGGCCGTCGTGCGGGGGCGCCGCACCCGGGAACGCCACGGCACACCCTCGCACCGCCCGCCCTGCGTGTCGCCCTCGCCGAGACGGCCGCCGCCGTCGCGGCGCGCTACGGCCGCTGACGCGGGTCGGCGGCGGGGCGGCCGAGGAGTCCCAACTCGCGGCGTCTGCGGTAGCCCGTGGTCACCGACCACACCGCCGAACCGGCCAGCATCGTCAGCGTGAGCGCGCCGCCCCACAACGCGAACGTCCGGTCGCCGTAGGGGTCGTCGCTCGGCGGCACCCGGTCCCGGGGATCGATGTACACGCGGACGCGGTCGCCCACGTCACGCCCGGCGCAGGACACGCTGCGCGAGAGTTCCCGCCCGCTCCCCTCCGGGCGCAGGAAGCAGCGCTCGCCGCCCCGGGTCGGCATCTTCGTGCGCGTCACCTCGGCGGTCACCAGTTCGCCCCGGTCCAGCAGGACCTGGCTGGAGTAGCCGGCGTACGGCACCGCCAGCACCCCGATCACGCTCACCGTCACGAAGACGATCCCGCCCACCCGGGCGCCGTACGTCACCAGTTCCATGAGCAGGGCCAGCCACAGCACACCCGAGAGGATCAGCACGGGCCACAGGAAGGTGTCCGCCCACACCGACAGGACGGACGCCGCCACCCCGGTGCCCCCGAGGACGAGCGCGGCCGTGACGTAGAGCGCCAGCGCACCGGCCCGGGTGAGCCCGGGGATCGCGTACGTGAGCCGCGTGCTGAGGAAGTGCGGGGCCACCGGCCTGCCCCGGGTCCTGTAGTACAGCCGCTCCAGCCGGGCCTGGTACTCCTCCTCCGGGCTCATCGGCAGCGGTACCGGCGCCGCGAACGCCGGGGCGGTGCGGCCGGCCTGCCCCGGGGAAGCGGCACCGGGTGCCCAGCCCGGGGGAGCGTCGACCGTGCCGGGGAGGTGCCCGCCCGCGGCGTACGCGTGCCCGGGAGAACCTCCGAACGTGCGCAGCGCCTTCACCGCCCCCACCGTGCCCGTGGACAGCAGCAGCACGCCCCACGCCAACAGCGCCCCGTACACCGCGACGTCCGACTCGTCGTAGGCAGCCCGCGCGGCCCCGGTCAGCCCCGCGCCCAGCGTGAGCAGCCCGGCGAGCAGCGCCAGGCCGGAGACGACGCCCCACGCGGCGCGCAGCCCGGCCAGCCCGGCCGGCGCGGGCTGGCTGTGCCGCATTGCCTGCAGCAGCCGCCGCCGCGCGAGGCTGGCGCGGGCCAGCGCCGCCAACGCGACCACGGCCCCCGCCAGCAGGGCCGCCCCGACGCCGGTGAGCCCGCCCCCGGAGCCGTCGGACCGGTCCGCGCCCGCCCCGACGAAGCCCACCCCGGCCCCGGCGGCCAGCACCAGCACCACCCGCAGCGAGAGTTGGCCGAAACCGAGATCGCGCCGCAGCAGCGTCTCCGGCATGGGCGCCCCGAAGCCGGGGGGCGTCCCCGCCCCGGCGTATGCGCCTGGTGTCGTCTGGTGCACTGCGCTTCCCCCATGCCGTCCGACCGGCCGACCAGACCGTAGCACCGGCGCCACGACCCCCTCCGGTGGCTGAAAACCGTTCGACGCCCAGGCACCCGTTGGCCAGGATGTGGCGCATGACGAACACCGTCCCGTCCCGCACGGACCGCCCCACGACCTGGGACGAACGCGCCACGCTGACCACGATGCTCGACTACGCCCGCGCCACGGCCATCGCCAAATGCGCGGACGCCTCCCAGGCCACCGTGTCTGCGGCCCCGCTGCCCGGCTCGCCGCTGATGTCCCTCGGCGGCATCCTGAGCCATCTGCGCTGGGTCGAGTACTGGTGGCTCCAGGTCGTCTTCCTCGGCGAGCCCGACGCGGCACCGTGGACGGAGGAGGACCCGGACCGGGAGATGCGCATCGGCGCCGAGACCCCGCTGGCCGAACTCATCGCCGACTACGAGCAGCAGGCCGCCCGCTACCGCGACCTCGTCGACGCGCATGACCTGGACGCCACCGCACGCCGCGCCGGTCGCGACGGGAAGGCCGTCACCCTGCGCTGGATCCTGCTCCACCTCATCGAGGAGACGGCCCGCCACAACGGCCACCTCGACATCCTGCGCGAACTCGCCGACGGCACCAGGGGGGACTGACCCATGGCCACGCCGCCGACCACCCTCGTCGGCCTCCTCGCCGAACCGGTACGCCTGCGCGTGTTCTCCGCCGTCGTCCTCGGCGCCGCCTCCGTAACCGAGGTCGCCCGCGCCGCCGACGTCACCCCGCAGGCCGCCTCCGCAGCCCTCCAACGCCTCACCCGTGGCGGGCTCGTCGACGACACCGACGGCCGACTCCGGGCCACCGCCGACCCCTTCAAGGACGCCGCCCGCCGCGCCGCGCCACCCGGCCCCGCCCAGGACCACGGCACCGGCTTCGCAGAGCTGGACACCCTCCTGCGCACCTTCACGCGCGGCGAGCGCCTGCTCAAGCTCCCCGCCCAGTTCACCCGCCGCGCCGCGCTCCTGCGCCACCTGGCGGCCCGCACGTTCGAGCCCGGCCGGCGGTACACCGAGCGCGAGGTCAACGACCGCCTGCGCACGTGGTGCGAGGGCTCGACGACGGACCACGTCACCGTCCGCCGTCACCTCATCGACCACTGCGTCCTCACCCGCGCCGACGGCCGCTACTGGCTCACCGGCTCCTGATCCACCGCTACGGCCGGCTCGGTGCGCGCCGTGCCCCTGAGGCCGTCACCGTGGCATTCGGTGCCCGGCTGCCCCCGCCCTCACCCTGCCCTGGCACGACTTCCCCGAGGGAGCGCCCTTCACCGACCCGGCCGGCCGCGCAACGCCGCGCGGGGGCTACCGACGGCTGTGCTCGGGGTCGTGTACCTGACCAGGGGCCGCGGCAGCCACCGGTACCGCGGGTACGCACACGCCGCACACCCACCTCGGGCGGCCGCCGCAGCCGTTCAGCCGGTGGCCAACGTGCACCCGCGCCGCTCCACCGCCTCGGCGGCGAACGCGTCCACGAGCTCCTGCCGGACGGCTGGCGCTGCTTCCTGGCTCTCGTAGTCGTCGTTGACCACTTCGCTGAGCAGATAGAGGGCGGGGCCGACGGGCGAGGGGCACGTAGCGCGGCGCCAGTGCAGTGATCCGTCTTCGGAGCGCCCGGAGGCATCAGCCGAGGGCCTGCGGAACCCGCTGATCGTGTAGGTCTTCGCGAATGATCCGTAGAGAGCGCTGAGACGGAATGCCTTCTCACCGTCGCGATCGAGGAGGTAGCACTCCTCGATCGGTGCGGTGGCATCCGATGTGGTCTCCCTGACCTGGGTGACTCCGGCGTCGAGTGCAACCGACGCGGCCTCGGCGAGGGCTCGGCAGGTTCCCCCGGCTTCAGAGACCGAACGTTGGTCCGCGTGCGCGGGAGTCTGGGGTACCGCCTCGGGGAGCGGGGACCCCGACGGCGCTTCGCAGCCCCAGCGTTCCGCTGCGGCCTGCGCGACACGTGCCGAAGTACGCGCCAGCGCGATCCGGCTCTCCTCCTGGCGGAGGAAGTCGGCGTTGGAGACGTGAGCCATCACGTCAACAGTCAGATGCCCTCGGTCGTCTCCGCAGGTGAGAACGAGGGTTCCGTGGGCCGACGTCGTACCGGTCACTGTCACGACACCGGGCCAGCCATTCCCCATCGGGGCGGAGGTGTTCACGCGGAGGTAGAGGGAGTCGTGTCCGGTGGCACGCAGCACCTGTTGATCCGCGTTGCCGCGGCTTGCACGGATATCAACAGCCCCCGGCCCTTCGGGTCGACTGATCCGGCAACTGACCAGGACTTCGCTGTGGGGTCCCGCTGGGCCTGCACGGTAGAGAGTGTCATTCGCCCTTGTCCCTTTTCCGGAGATGAAGTATTTTACGTCTCCACTGCTTGCCACGTCCTTGCAATTGTCCGCGAAGGATTGGTCAGTGCGCCGGTCGTCCAGCCAGTCACTCCCGAACAACACCCACAGTGCTACCATGACACCCGAAATGAAGACAGCCGCTACGGTGGCTCGTTTGATACGCATCAAACGTTCCCATTTCCTAGTGCCTTTTGGGTTGCGGTTCTCGCCTCGTCTATGTAATTCTGCGCATTCCCCTGGAGTACGTTCGTGGCGCTGCTGTCTCTGTCAAGGCCTCGGCGCTCCGCCCAGTCCCCGATCTCCAGCGTGACGCTCCGTTCCGTTTCCATGTATTGTTTGGCGATTTTCGCGTTTGCCTCAGCGCTGGCATCTGCTGAATATTCGGAAGCAAGCACACTCGTCAGTGTGTCGATGCCGCGCTGGGCTGCATCGCCCCCCGGAAAGGGTGTGACGAGTCCGCCAGCGACGTGATACGCAACCTTCGCGTTCCAATTAGCCTCCGATATGTCGTTATCTCGTTGATCTATTACGATATCTTCCCGTATTACTTCCAGTGCGCCCAGGCCGCGGTACGCCTTCCGCATGGTGTCCTGAGTTTCCAGATTATCGGGGTGGAGATCAGGTAGTCTGTCCATGCCGTCTCGTAGCTCTTGGCGCTGGGCTTCGTGGATAACGGCGTAGGCCCCTGGGTCGTCCGACGCTCCGCGAATCACGCGAATTAGAGAATCTGCCTCGGGGGAAATGTGCCAGCCTTCGGTCGTGGGGAATGCTTCGTTTGACGATTGGTATGTGTCGTCGACGCGCCCCAGGATTTCGAAGGTGTCCCCGGCGTAGTCGGCAAGAGCATTGGCGACTGGTCGGCGAATGTTCTCAGGGTATTCGAACGAGTCCGGGAACCCATCGGGGCCCTTTGGGTCGAGCAGTTCGATCATCTCCTGCATGACGCGGGCCTGGGCCTCGGTGTGTGTGGCGCCGAAGCGGAGTGGACCGCCGTCCTCGCCCAGGGGGAGCTCACCGGTCGCGGCGGCTTCCAGTATCTGGCCCAGGCCGACTCGGCTGTCCGGGAGGTCGGTGTCCTTGAGGGTGCTCTGGGAATTGCCGTCGATCCGGTGCTCGTTGTCGAACTTCCAGTCCCGGTTCTCAAGCAGGTACTTGAGGTTATCGTTGCCGCCTTCGGGGTCGAGGTACTCCGTGGCTGCGTCTGGATCCTGGCTCATCACGCCGAGTGTGGTGTCGAGCGGGTCTCGTGCGAACCAGTCGGGCCCTGCGTTGAGGTCCCAGATGTCTGGACTCCCACCCTTGCCAGGGTCCTCTGCGGCGCGGATGTCGTCCGCGAGTTGGTGGAGGAACTCCTTGTCGTAGCCGCTGCCCTGCTCCATGAGGGTGGCGAGGGTCTGGTACCCCCGGACGTACTCTGGGTCGGACGCTCCTGGCAAGAGGTTGATCTCGTACTTCGCGTCGCCCCACTCCCGCAGGTCTGCGAGCCACTTGTCGGTGAACTGCTTGTCCGCCGCGGTGTCCTCCTCGTCGATGGTTGTCGCGGTGGCCATCGCGTCGGAGAGGCTCTGGTGGAGGGATCTGTACTCGTTTTTCTTGGCCGCGTCGTCGCCCAGATGGGAGAACTCGCTTATTTTGTTGCTGAGTTCGAGAGTCCTGTCCACCCCCAAGTGGTTCAGGACGATGCGGGAGAACTCTGGATCGTCATCGTTGGAGCGGAAGATCCGCGCCAGTTCAGCTCGCTCTTCCGGGGCCAGCTCGTCGTCGCTCTCCAGCTTCTCGATGAGCGGTAGTGCGTGCAGGGCGGCGGCCTCGCCGGCGTCGCGGGGGGTCCAGGCGTAGAAGCCGTCGTCGACTCCGGTCATGTCGAAGGGTCTCTGGCTCAGCGCGAGTTTGAGGTTGTGATCGGCGTCCCTGACGTTCTGCACGGCATTGAGGATCGCCTGATCCCATGCCCCCTCGCGGGCCATGCGCCTGGCGACATCGAGGACGTCGGTATCGGCGGCGTCGTCGTCCGTTTCGGCGAGCGTGCACTTTCCGCTGGCGCTCACGTGCATGCCCGCTTCTATCGCCTGGTCCCGGACGTCCAGTACGGCTCTTCTGAGCATGGTGAGCGTCGAGTGGGCCTCGTCGAGCAGCTTCCCGACGGCCCAGGCCTCGTTGCGGGCGGCCTCGTACTCCTCGTGGGTTCTCTGGGCCCGGGTCTTGAAGGCGAACATGGTCAGCCCGGTCTGGCGCTCCGGGCCCGGGAACTCATCGCCAACGGCGGCTTTGACGTGGTCCCCGTAGTCCTTGTGGAGTGTCTCGAACTTGTTCCCCATGTCGGTCCACGCGGAAGCCGCGGTCTTCAGCGGGGTCAGGTCGGCGGAGACGATCGTCTCGTAGTCGAGTGAAGACATGTGTGACTTTCGTGGTTCAGAGGTCGTGCAGCGGACTCTTCGGAAGCCAGCGACTGAGGCTCACGAGGCGGTACTGCGTCTCCACCTCCTGGTTGGTGAAGGCCGTGTTCGCGCCGCGTAGGCCGTTCAGCTCGTGCTGCAGCCTGCCGTCCAGTTGGCGGGCGTGCCGTTGCCAGTCGTCGAGGCGGTCCCTCAGGGCGCCGGTGACCTCCCACTCGCGAAGCTTTCCGGGGCTGATGTAACCGGGCGTCCCGGTCGCGCCGGTGAGGGCTTCGGTGTCCTGGTCGGCGGAAACGCCTGCCTTGTGTGTGTCCGGTCCGAGATGATTCTCGATGAATTCGGCCGCTTGCTTGTTGGTGTCCACGCAGTAGGCGAGGTCGCCGTCGGCTCCTCCTCCGCTGGACGTGTCCGGCGGGAGCTGGTTGAGTCTTGTTCTGGTGCTCTGTTCGGCTGTGGTGTCGGCCCTGAGCTGGGCCCACTCCTCGTCGAACGACACGGCCCTTCCCCCCCCTCTTGGATGATGCCGCGACACTTGGCTGTCGGAAGTGCTCCGGCGTTTGTCGTGAACCTGTGGTTCGTATGCTAGTGCGACGGTGTGCGAACGGTGACGGGCTGTGCGCGCGGCCGGCTCGACGGATGTTGTCGTTGTGGTGGGCGGGGGTTCAGGGGGCGTTCAGGCGGGCAGAACCGCGCGGGCCGAACCTGCGGGGAACCCCGACCGTGTCACGGAGGCGACGATGCGCCGGTTGATGTCCTGGATGGCCGCCGCGGCCTTGGCGTTCACGGCCCTGGTGGCAGGGCCGGCGGGCCCGGCCGCCGCCGCAGAGGGATCGTTGGGCGCGGCACCCTCGGTCGCGGTGGGCGAGCCGCTCACCGTCACGTACACGACGGACGCGCCCGATGCCACGAACTGGGTGGGGCTCTACGCCGACCCCGGCAACGGTCCGGTGGACCAGGAGTACGTCGGGCCCTCCTTGGACTGGCACTACGCCCCCGGCACGTCCGGAACCGTCACCTTCGACACGACGGGACGCGAACCGGGCTCCTACGAGCTGTACTTCCTCGCCCGGGACGGCTACACGTGGCTGACCCAGTCCGTCGACGTCACGCTGACGTCGGACGAGCCGCCGCACTTCGCGGCCGAGGCGTTCACCACTGCCAACGCCCGTGTGGGCGAGCCCTTCACGTTGGACGTCAGCGGGCTCTTCCGGGACGGCAGCGGTACCCCGGCCACGTTCGGCAAGCTGGCCGGGCCTTCGTGGCTGGGGGTCTCGGCGGACGGCACGCTGAGCGGGACGCCGTCGAGCGCGGGCGAGGCGACGGTCACGGTCGAGGGCCGCAACGGTAGCGGGCAGCGGGCCGAGGCCGCCGTCACCGTGCCGGTGCGCGCGGCCGACCAGCCGCTGGTGGGCGAACTGAAGGTGATGAGCTGGAACCTGTGGCACGGCGGCTCACAGGTCAACGACCACCGGGACAAGCAGCTCCGCACGCTGCTGGAGACGGACGTCGACGTCGTCGGGCTCCAGGAGACGTCGTCCACCTCCGCCCGTGAGCTGGCCGAGGCGCTCGGCTGGCACCACTACCAGGCCGGGTACGACCTGGGCGTGATCAGCCGCTACCCGATCGTCGAGCGGAACGCGGGCACCGACGCCTCGGTCAGCGCCCGCATCCGGCTCGACGAGCGCACCGACCACGACATCGCCCTGTGGAACGCCCACCTGGCCCACGCGCCCTACGGCCCGTACGACGCCTGCTTCGACGGGATGTCGGTCCGGCGCCTCATGAAGCGCGAGGAGCAGTCGGGCCGCACCGGCCAGATGCGGGACATCCTGGCCGCGATGCGCGACGACCTCACGGGCGCCGAGGCCGACCCGGTGCTGCTGCTCGGTGACTTCAACGTGCCCAGCCACCTGGACTGGACGGCCGCGACCGCCGAACAGCACTGCGGCTACGGGCTCGTGCGCTGGCCCGCCACCGCGCTGGCCGAGGAGGCCGGGCTGACCGACTCCTACCGTGTCGCCAACCCGGATCCGGCGGCCGAGCCCGGCACCACCTGGTCGCCGGTCTACCCGCGGCACGAGGGCTCGACGGGCGCGGTCGAGCCGCAGGACCGGATCGACTTCGTGCACTACGCGGGCGCGCTGTCCGTTTTGGACTCGCACACCCTCGTCACCGGCGAGCCGAAGCCGTACGGCGAGCACGCGGACAACGAGTGGACGTCGGACCACGCCGCCGTGGTCACGACCTTCACCGTCGACGCCGGCTGAGCGCCCGGGCGCAGGGGCCGCGGATATCGTGCGGTGGTGAGCGACACCCCCGCGGCCCCCGCCGGCCGGATCATCCTGCTCAACGGCGCGTCGAGCTCCGGGAAGTCGAGCATCGCGGCGGAGCTGGTGCTCCTGCTCGACGAGCCGCACCTGCTGATGAGCGTCGACCGCTTCTACGCCATGCTGCCGAGCGCTGGCGCGACCCTGTCCGGCCCGGTGCCGGAGGAGGAGGTCGTGCGCAGGACGCAGGCAGGGTTCCACCGGGCGGTCGCGGGCATGGCGGCGGCGGGCAACCACGTCGTCGTGGACCAGGTGCTCAGCCGTCCGTGGCGGCTCCCCGACCTGCTCACCGTCCTGGACGGCTTCGACGTGACGTTCGTCGGCGTGCACTGCCCGCCGGACGAGCTCGCCCGCAGGGAGCGCGCCAGGGGCGACCGCGCGATCGGGCACGCCGCCGCCCAGCTGCCCGTCGTCCACGCGCACGGTGTGTACGACGTCGAGTGCGACACGTCCCGGCTCTCTCCGCGCGCGTGCGCCGAGCACATCAGGCGGCGGCTGGACGTCCGCCCGGCGGGCCGCGCCTTCGCCGCGCTGCGGTCGCGGTCCGCGTCCGCCGCCGGCTGAGCCGGGCGGGGCCCGGTGCCCCGCCTGGGCTGCGCCGCATGCCCCGCCTCGGGCGGGGTACCCGCCTCCGGCCGGGAACGTCTCGCGGCACGGGAGGACGACGATGACCCGCACGGCTTCGAGCAGCGCTGACGCGGTCCGGTTCGACGTCCGGGCACCCGACGGGACCGCGATCGCGGTGTGGGCCGAAGGCGAGGGGCCCGCGTTGGTGCTGGTCCACGGCTCGCTGCAGGACCACACCATCTCCCAGGCCCTGCTCGCGGAGCTGCGCGGGGACACGGCCACCTTCGCGGTGGACCGCCGTGGCTTCGGCGCGAGCGGTGACGGTAGCGCATACGCGATCGGGCGTGAGTTCGAGGACGTGGCCGCCGTCGTCGACGCGGTCGCCGCGCGGGTCGGCGGGCCCGTCGCGCTCTGGGGCCATTCCTACGGGGCGAGTCTCGCGATGGGCGGGGCGGCGCTCACGGAGAACGTCAGCCACCTGCTGCTCTACGAGCCGAGCCTGGGGCTCTCCTACCCGCAGGGCTGGATCGAGAAGGCCGAGAGGGCTTTGGCCAGGCACGACGGCGATGAAGTGATCACCCTGGTGCTGCGGGACATGCTGGAGTTCACCGACGAGCAGCTCGACGCCGCCCGCTCCGGCCCGGAGTGGGAGCGGCGCCTGGCCGTGGCGCCCACCGTGCCGCGGGAGGCCCGCGCCGAGAGTGAGTGGGTGTACCGGCCAGGACAGTTCGACGCGGTCACGGCGCCGACCCTGCTGCTGTCGGGCTCGGAGAGCCCCCGGCGGTGAAACGGGCCACCGACGCGGCGGTGACCGCGATCCCCCATGCCCGGGTCCGGGTGCTCGACGGTCACGCACACATCGCTCACCGGACCGATCCAGCCATGGTCGGGGCGATCATCCGCGAGTTCATGGCGTCCTAGCGCCCGGACCGGCGGGGTCGCCCGGACCGGCCGTGTCAGGCGGGACCCGGGGCCCAGGGGGCGGTGCGGAAGAGGTGGTCCAGGGTCGCGCGGAGGCGCTCCGCGCCGGTTTCGGGGAGGACGGCGGCGAGATGCTCGGCCGCGAGCGGTGCCAGGAGGGTGTGGGCGACCCCTTCGGGGTCCTCCTCGCCGTCCAGTAGCACCGCGAGATGGCGGTGCCAGAAGCGGTAGGCCCCGATCCGGTAGCGGGCGCCGGGGGTTGACGTCTCGGAGAGCCGTACGAGGTCCAGGTGGGCCAGCACGTAGTCGAGGTAGGCCGTGGCGAAGGCCGCGCGCCGTTCGGCGGGCGGCGCGCCGGGGCCCAGCGGCGGGGGCCCGCTCAGCACGGCGGCCTGGAGTTCCCGCTCGCGCTCGTCCAGCAGGGCCACGGCCAGCCCGGACTTGTCGGTGAAGCGCCGGAAGAGGGTGCCCTTCCCCACGCCCGCGGCGGCGGCGATCTGGTCCATCGAGACGTCCGCGACCCCGTGCTCGGCGAACAGTTCGGCCGCCGCGCGCAGGATCGCGGCGCGGTTGCGCGCGGCGTCGGCGCGCTCCTTCCGGGGACGGCTGGACGAAGCGGACTGCGGTCCGTTAATCTTCTCGGGCATAACCGGACTATAGTCCGAATCCCTTGGAGGTCGCATGTCCGCGCTCATCACCCGTGAAGAACTCCAGGTCGCCATCGAGGCCGGGAACGTCACCGTCGTCGACGCGCTCGGCGGCGAGTACTGGGCCAGGCAGCACCTGCCCGGCGCCGTCCCGCTCGCCCCCGGAGAGGTGGACGACAAGGCCGCCGCCCTCCTCCCCGACCGCGGCGCCCACATCGTCACCTACTGCTCCAACCCCGCCTGCCCCAACAGCGGGCAGGTCGCCGACCGCCTCACCGTCCTCGGCTACACGAACGTCAGCAAGTACCGCGAGGGCATCCAGGACTGGGTGGAGTCCGGCCTCCCCACCGAGTCCGCCTGACCGCCCGAGCGGGGGAGGCCCGGCTCGCCCGGCGACGCACAGGGTCGCCAGGCGAGCCGGCGCCCGTCCTGGCCCGGGCGCCGCCGTACCGGGCGCGAACTGTGAGCGCGCTCACCGAACCACCGCCCGAGCCCGGGCACGATCGGAGGTGCGGGGACGGCGCCCCGCCGCCCTCGCGAGGCCCGTCCCCGCGCGTTCCGGGAGGTGCCAGGTGAACGGCCAGCAGTCACCCCACGCATCCGGACGGCAGGGCTCACCGCGCCCGTCACGGCGACAGGTCATCAAGGGCGCGGCGGTGGTCGGCACGGCCACGGCCGTACTCGTCGGCGGGGGCGTCGTCGGGTGGCAGGCACTCACCGACCGCCCCTCCGGGCCGACGACGACCGTGCGGGAGGGGCAGGCACCGTCGCTGGAGGCCCTGGCCGACTCGGCGGTCTCCGCCGGCCCGGGCAGGGACGGCATCCCCTCCATCGACGAACCCGAGTTCGTTCCGGCCGCCGAGGCGGGCTTCCTCTCGGACGACGAGCCGGTGTTCGGCCTGGTGCACGACGGCGAGGTGAAGGCGTACCCGCAGCAGGTGCTGGTCTGGCACGAGATCGTCAACGACACGGTCGGCGGCGACCCGCTCGCCGTCACCTACTGCCCCCTGACCGGGACGGTCATCGGCCTCTCGGCACCGGACGGCGTCCAGGACCTGACGTTCGGCACCACCGGCAAGCTCGTCAACTCCAACCTCTACATGTACGACCGGGAGACCGGATCGCAGTGGCCGCAGCTCACCGGGCAGGCGGTCACCGGTCCGCTCAAGGGCACCCAGCTGGACGCCGTCCCCCTCGTGTGGACCACCTGGGAACAGTGGCGGACAGAGCACCCCGACACCGAGGTGCTCTCCACCGACACCGGCGCCCTGCGCAGTTACGGCACCGACCCCTACGGCTCCTACGACGACTACCCGGAGCGCGGCGGCTACTACGCGAGCGGCCGACCGGTCTTCCCCGTCCTGGCCAGCAGTGACCGCTTCGGACACAAGGACGTCGTCGTCGGCGTCCGGGTGGGCGAGGAGCGGCTGGCCATCGACAAGCAGCTCGTCCGCGCGAACGGAACCGTGCGGGCCGACCTCGGCGGCACCCCGGTCGAGGCCCGCTGGGACGAGGAACTCGGCACCGCCCGCGTCTTCCAGCGGGCCGGGGACCGGTGGGTCGAGGCCGACTTCCTCGACGCCATGTGGTTCTCCTGGTACGCGTTCTACCCCGACACCAGGGTGCGGGCATGAGCGGGCCGCTGACCGCACTCGCCAAGGCGGGCGACGCCTGGGACGCCACCGTCACCGCCATCGCCGCCACGCCCGGGCGCACGCGGGCCGCGCTGGCCGTTCGCGGCCCACGCCGGGCCGCGCTGATCGCCGGCGCCCTGACCCTCGTCGTGTACCTGTTCTCGATCGGGGACCTCACGGTGTCCGGCTCGGGCCGCCTCAGCCACGCCCCGGCCCTGCGCGCCGCTCCGGAGCAGCTGTTCCAGGCGCGGGCGCCCTATCTGTTCGAGCCGGTCCTCGCCTGGCAGCCGACCGGCCATGTCGCGGTCCTCCTCAGCCCCGTCAACCTGGCGCTGGGCGGCCTCGTCGCCGCGCTCGTCGGGGCCAACCTCGCCGTGGCCGTCCACGCCGCCCACCAGGCCGTCTCCTGCCGTCGCACCCGGTACGCCCGACTGGCCGCGGTGTTCCCGGCGTTCCTGCTCGGCTTCGCCTGCTGCGTGCCGACGTTCCTGCTCGTCCTCGGCGCCGGCACCGCCGCCGCCCTCCTGCCCGTCCTCGTCCCGCTGCGCCCGGTGTTCTACCCGCTCGCCCTGGCCCTCCTGACCGGCACGCTGGTGTGGGGCGCGGCCCGGGCCGGCCGCGCCGCGGGCCGCGCCGGCGACACCGGCGACACCGGCGACACCGGCGACGCGGCGGCGCCGTCAGGCCCCGGCACCCCGGACGCGTGACGACACCACCGGCAACCCCCCGGCTCTGGCGACCCTTCAGGGCTCCGGTCACGGGGTGCGCGTGTCGTCGTCACCGCACAGCGCCCGGTGGTGCAGCGCCGACAGCGCGAGTCCGTCCCGGCGACGGCGTCGTGACCGCTCGCCGGAGATCGACCACATCGCCCGCAGCGAGTTCGGCTACGCGGCGTCTGTCGAGATCGCCGGTGAGATCCGGCAGCACGTGAGGGTTCAGCGTTACCTGGTACCCGAGATCACCGACGAGGTCCTCGAACAGGCCGGTCACCTGCGCACGCACTACGCCAGCCTCCAGCTTGACCTGTCCGACGCGGTGACCATGGCGCTGGCGAACCAGTACAGCACCGACACCATCCTCACGCTGGACCGGCGCGACTTCCGGCCGGTACGGCCCTTGTCGGCTCATGAGGCGGTCCGGCTGCTGCCCGACGACGTGTGAGACTCACGCCGCCGAGCCGGGCCTCCGGGCCGGCGGTCACGCCGCGAGCGGCTGCAGCTTCCTCGTCATGAACGTGCTGTGCGGGTCGGGCCGGTAGTCGGCGAACGGCTCGCAGTAGGTGAACCCGTACTTCTCGTACAGGTTCCTGGCGGGCAGGAAGGACGCGGCCGTGCCCGTCTCCAGGCTGAGGCGCGTGAAGCCCATGCGCGTCGCCTCGGTGATGATGTGCTCCAACAGCAGGGACGCGACCCCGCTGCGCTTGCGGGCCGGAGCCGTGCGCATCGACTTCAGCTCCGCGTGCCCCGCGTCCAGCCGCTTGATCGCGCCGCAGCCGACCAGGGCCGCGCCGTCCCGCACCGACCAGAACGTGATCTCCGGCCTCCGCAGGGCGTCGAGGTCGAGCGCGTGCTTGCTCTCCGGGGGCGTGATGGCCAGCATCTGCCGGACGTGCTCCGCCAGGAACTCGGCGATCTCCGGCCCGGAGAGGTCGTCCACCTCGATCTTCACGTTGCCGCTCCTCGTTCGTCCTGCCGGGCGAGCCCGGTGACCCCGTAGATCATGCCCTCCGTTCACGGAGCCGTGGGAGCCGCCTCGGGGTCGTCGAGCCAGAAGACCTCGAGGCGCGTGCGGTCCTGGCGGTCCACGACACAGGGGAACGTGGCCACTCCGGCCCCCACCCGCCCTGCCGCGACGCTGCTCAAGGGCTCGTCGACGGTGAGCCTGTAGGGGGCGCCGCCCTCCGGCCGCACCCGGAGCTCCATCAGGTAGGTGTCGCGTCCGTTGATCCTGGCCGAACCTTCGGCCAGGGACAGGACGGTGGCCGTGCAGGGCTCGGGATCGGCGATCGTGCTCGCGCGCTCGAGGTACAGGATGACGAGCACCCACCCCCAGAAGCAGAGGCAGAGTGCGCCCAGCACCGCTGAGGCGAAGAAGAGACCGTCCACCACCGGCCGACGGCGCAGCCGTCTGCGGCGCCAGACGAGGAAGCCCCCGATCGCGGCAACGAACAGCACCACGGACAGGAGGAAGAGCGATGTGTCGGCCATGGACCCCCCGTCGCCTCGCCGTGCTCAGCGGCCTGAGCGTAGCCGACACGGCGCGGCCCCGGCCGGTTCCGCCCGGGACCGTGGGTGCGCCGCCTCGCGGCTACCGCAGCGTGCGGTCGAAGCGGCCGTACTTGACGGCGGTGAGGAGTGCGCCGACGCGTTCGGGTGACGTCGCCACCGTGACGACAGGGTCCTCGCTCTCGCGGAGATAGGCGTTGCCACCGTCCGTGGCGATCTCCACGCAGGAGTTGCCCTCGCCGCAGTACGTGGACTTCTGCCATGCCAGCGTGGTCATGGTGATCCCTTCACAGGGTGACACGGATGATCTCGTGCACGAGTTCTCGGGAAGCCTGGGGAGGCAGGGCCACCTTCCTCATGGCTTCCAGTATGGTCCGGTATTTCGTCAACTGGGCTTCTGAGTGTGCAAGTTCGGAACCGTGTGCGGTGTCCAGCTGGACGGTGTCGAGCTGTGGAACGGGGCCGGTGAAGTACGCGACGTTCTGCCCGGCCCCGGAGTACGCACCGGCGGAGAACGGCACCACGCCCAGTGTGAGATGCGGGCGTTCGCTCATCTCGATCAGGTGCTTCAGCTGCGCCCGCATCGTCTGTGGCCCGCCGAACAGCATGCGCAGCGCCGCTTCGTGCACGAACGCCGTGCAGGGAACCGGCGATTCGCGGTAGAGGACGTCCTGTCTGATGATGCGATGTGCTACTCGGTGCTCGACCTGCGGGGGCGGGAGTGTCGGTACGACCTGCTCGAAGACCGCCCGGGCGTAGTCACGGGTCTGAAGCAGGCCGGGCACGTGCATGGCGTTGGCCACCAGCAGTGCGCGGGCGTGGTGCTCCGCCTCGGCGAGATCAAGGAGCCCTGTGGGCAGTATCCCTCGGTACTGCTCCCACCAGTGTCGGCTTCGGTCGTTGGTCATGGCGGCCAACGCGTCGATGAGGTTCGGGTCGGAGCATTCGTAGAGGCAGGCAAGGGTCCGGAGTCGTTCCGCGCTGATCCCGGAGCGGCCGGTCTCGATGTTGCTCAGCTTCGTTCGCTCGATACCCAACCGTGTGCTGACGTCCGTCGCGGACAGCCCTGCGCGTTCTCGAAGCTTGCGCAGCTCGGCGCCAAGTCGCTGTTGCCTGGCGGTCGGTGTGCTCCTCTGCGGCATGCGGCCTCTCTTCCGTCCCGAGCACAGTCTGCCTCGTTGCATGAGGGCATGCCAGTCACACGTGTATCTGGGAGAAAGGGTAACGAGTTACTCCATGATGCCCTACGCTGAGATGCGAGCCGCTTACCGCCTGTGGCGGGGAGCCGGAAGTGCACCGCCCTGCCCGCGTGCGGGACGGGTGGCAGAGCCACCGACTCGGCGGTCCGAACCGACCGTGACCAGAGGGGAATCGCTGTGGTGGATAGGCAGGTCCTTGGTGAACCGTGGACGTACAGCCTGACCTTGCCGGGGGAGAGGCGGGCACCGCGTGTCGCGCGGTGCATGGCGCGGACCGTGCTCGCGCTCTACGGGCCCGCCCAACTCGGAGACGTGGCCGAGCTCGTCGTCTCGGAGCTGGTGACCAACGCGGTCGTGCACACCGAGGGGCCTTCGCGGCTTCAGGTGGACGGTGGGGAGGAGCGGGTCCGGATCGCGGTGTGGGACACGAGTCCGAGGATTCCGCCGCCGTTGGGCGGGCCGCCCGCCGCGTCCGTGCGGCCGGTGCCGGACGAGCGGCTCGGCGGACGGGGGCTGGGGCTGGTCGGGGTGTGGGCGCGGGACTGGGGCGCGTACACCGTCGGGGAGGACGGGTTCGGGGCCGTCGGCAAGGTGGTGTGGGTCGAGCTGGCCTGGGGGCGGGGCGACTTCGCCGTCGCGGCCTAGGGGGCGGTGGGTGGGCCGCGCGGAGGGCGGCCCACCCGGGGCGGTCAGCCGTGGACCATGTAGGCGCGGTCGTTGTAGTTGCCCAGGTAGGCCACGTAGCCCGGGGCGTCGAGCCAGATCTGCCGGTTGTCCCCGGACATGCGCAGGCCGCCGAAGTCGCCGTCGCGCTGGTTGTTGCGCCAGGAGCTGGTCTGGTTCTGGAAGCCGTAGTCGTAGAGGTTGTGCCAGTACTCGTCGTTGAAGATCAGGCGGCGGCCCTTGCCGCCTGCGTGCTCGTAGAGGCACAGCCAGCCGTTGGCGCAGGCGGGGACGGCGGCGCTGCGGAGGGCGGCCGGGTCGGCGGCGCGGTCGTAGCCGAGCGCGTGGTCGGCCTGGGCGCCGTCGCGGTAGCAGTCGACGGCCTCGGGCGTGTGGACGACGCAGGTGTGGGCGTCGCGCCAGCCGTCCTGGGCGAGGTTGATCCGGTGCCCCTCGTAGTCCGCCACGGCCCCCGTCGTGGCGGGTTCGGCCGCCGAGGCGGTGGGACTGGCGGTGAGGAGGCCGGCGGCGAGGGCCGCGGCGCCGAGGATGCGGGTGGCGCGCTGGTGCGTGGTACGCATCGGTGATCCTTCTGTTGATCCCCTGGTCGGGGACGATGTGGTCACAGCCATCGTGCCGAAAGTGAGCGCTCGTGCACAGAGTGTCACCAGCATGTGCGCTCGTGTGGGTGTCCCACCGACCCCGGGGTGACCCCGGGTGGAGAGGCCGATGCCCGCGTTCGCGCGGTCGACCGGAGGACGCCTCGCGCCGATGGTGTGGGCGGTGCCCCGGATCGTCCCGTTCAGGTCCGCCCATGCGGGGCACTCGGGGGCGGTGACGTCGTCGTCGACGAAAGGGGATCACCCATGTCGGAGACGGACCCGGGCGCTCCGAGCCCGGTGGCGACCCGGTTGGCGTGGCCACCCGGGGTCGGCGTCAAGCGCGCGGCGCTGGGTTCCCTCTGGTGGGTGGCAGTACTGTCGTTCGCGGGACCACCCGCTCCCTCTCCGTCACGCTGATCGCATGGGAGTAGCGATGACCGCCGAACGGCAGGCTAAGGCGACCCCGGAAACCTGGATGTACCCGCCTTCGGACGGCTGGACGTACGAGCAGGTGAAAGAGCTCGACCTGCCGTTCGAGTGGGAACTTGTGGATGGGGCGATCGTGGTCCGAGGCATGACCAACCTGTGGCACAACCAGGTCCGGGACGGCGTGTACGACAGACTCAAGGCGGCTCGGTGTGAGCCGTACGCGGTGAACTCGGAGCAGTGTGTGCTCGTGGACGCGTACAACCCGCCCAAGTCCGATGTCGTCGTGTACGACAAGCGGGGGCTGGATGTCTTCAGCCTGGAGTGCGTGCCGGTGGACCGGGTGGCGCTGGTCGTGGAGGTCGTGTCGCCGGGGTCCCGGCAGGAGGACCGGGTGCGCAAGCCGGCGATGTTCGCGGCGGCCGGGGTGCCCTACTACTGGCGCGTCGAGCGGGGGACGGACGATCTCCCGGAGGTTCACACGTACTGGCTCCACCGCGATCTGGGCGCGTACGTCCCGGCGCCGGAGCATCCGGTGCACCGGGGGAAGTTGCTCGTGGAGTCGCCGTTCGCGGTGGAGGTCGATCTGCACGGGCTCGTCGAGCTCTGAACCGGAAGGGGCCGGAAGGGGCGCGGCGGAAAGGCAGGAG
Source organism: Streptomyces sp. JJ38 (assembly GCF_019303475.1). Taxonomy (GTDB): domain Bacteria; phylum Actinomycetota; class Actinomycetes; order Streptomycetales; family Streptomycetaceae; genus Streptomyces. The sequence continues at coordinate 24,778 of NZ_JABLSI010000015.1, read as the reverse complement.
CCCCCGCCGGGGCGGGGGCTCCTTGGGTGTTCCTTCTTGCGAATCAGGCAGGCGAGACGTTCTCCGCCTGCGGGCCCTTCGGGCCCTGCGTGACGTCGAACGTCACGGCCTGGTTCTCCTCAAGCGAGCGGAAGCCGCTCGCGTTGATGGCGGTGTAGTGGACGAAGACGTCGGGGCCGCCGCCCTCCTGGGCGATGAAGCCGAAGCCCTTCTCGGCGTTGAACCACTTGACGGTTCCGGTAGCCATAAGCCCTCCTTGGGCCTACAAGGGTCGCCCTGCTCCAGAACCTGCAAGAAGTCTTGAAGTCTGAAAACGACAAAAGCCTGCGGTCACATGCTCCGCAGGCTTTGTACTGCAAGGAAACCAAACTGCAACTCGCTTTGAGCGTAGCACGCTCCGTGCAGGACCGGTAGTGGTTCAAGATCCGTCGTGCCGCGGCCGGGCGGAGCGCGTCGGTCCGGCGCCGACGTGCGTCGATGCCGGTCGGGACGCCGGTCGGCATGTCGGCCGCCGGGCCTGTGAGAGGCCCGTGAGAGTGCGCCGGGGCCCAGGCGTACGCTCCGGAGTGTGAGTGCGCAGACGAGCTTTTCGCGGGCCCGGCCCCGGGTCGGTCACATCCAGTTTCTGAACTGCCTGCCCCTCTACTGGGGCCTCGCCCGGACGGGGAGCCTGCTCGACCTCGAGCTGACCAAGGACACGCCCGAAAGGCTGAGTGAACAACTCGTGAACGGTGGCCTGGATATCGGCCCCGTCACCTTGGTGGAATTCCTCCGGCACAGCGACCAGCTCACCGCGCTCTCCGATATCGCGGTGGGCTGCGACGGCCCGGTGATGTCCTGCGTGATCGTCTCCCAGGGCGAACTGGAGGCCCTGGACGGGGAGCGGGTCGCCCTGGGCTCGACGTCGCGGACGTCCGTGCGGCTCGCGCAGCTCCTGCTGGCCGAGCGGTACGGCATCCGCCCCGAGTACTACACCTGCCCGCCCGATCTGGGGCTGATGATGCAGGAGGCCCAGGCGGCGGTGCTGATCGGCGACGCGGCGCTGCGCGCCTCCCTCCAGGACGCGCCGCGGCTCGGGCTGCGTGTCCACGACCTCGGGCAGCTGTGGAAGGAGTGGACGGGCCTGCCGTTCGTCTTCGCCGTGTGGGCCGCCCGCCGTGACTACCTGGCCCGCGAACCGGAGACGGTGCGGGAGGTGCACCGGGCGTTCCTGGCCTCGCGGGACCTGTCGCTGGAGGAGGTCGAGAAGGTCGCCGAGCAGGCCGCCCGCTGGGAGACGTTCGACGCCGAGCTGCTGGCCCGCTACTTCCGGACGCTCGACTTCCGGCTGGGCCCGGAGCAGATGGCCGGGATCGCCGAGTTCGCCCGGTGCACCGGCCCGGACACGGGCTACCCGGCCGACGTCGCCGTGGAGCTGCTGCCCGCACCAGGTGGCCACCTGGACTGACGGCCACCTGGACGGAGTCGGCGTCCCCCCTGTGTCCTACGCTGAGCCGCTCAGCGTAGGACACAGGGGGGACGAGACATGGAGCCGCTCGGCGCGGAGGACCCGCGGGCCATCGGGGGCTACCGGCTGCTGCGCCGCCTCGGTGCCGGTGGCATGGGCCGCGTGTACCTGGGCCGCAGCGGCGGTGGCCGCACGGTGGCGGTCAAGGTGGTGCACGCGCACTTCGCGGCCGACGAGCAGTTCCGGGCCCGGTTCCGCCGGGAGATCGAGGCCGCCCGGCTGGTCGGCGGAGACTGGACGGCACCCGTGCTGGACGCCGACCCCGACGCCGCGACGCCCTGGGTGGCGACCGGCTACGTGGCCGGACCGGATCTCCAGCAGGCGGTGGAGCAGCACGGTCCGCTGCCCGAGCCCGCGGTGCGGGCCCTCGGCGCCGGGCTGGCGGAGGCGCTGACGACCGTCCACGAGCGGGGCCTGCTCCACCGCGACGTCAAGCCGTCCAACGTGCTGCTGACCCTGGACGGGCCCCGGCTGATCGACTTCGGCATCGCCCGCGCCACCGACGTCACCGCCTCCCTGACCGCGACCGGGGTCTCCGTCGGTTCGCCCGGCTACATGTCCCCGGAGCAGGTGCAGGGGCACGACGTCGGCGGCCCGACGGACGTCTTCTCGCTCGGGGCCGTGCTCGCGTTCGCGGCGACGGGGCGTCCGCCGTTCTCCGGGGACGGGGCGGCGGTGCTGCTCTACAAGGTGGTGCACGAGGAGCCGCGGCTGACCGGGCTGGCGGGCGAGCTGCTGGACGTCGTCGCGGCCTGTCTGGCCAAGGAGCCCGGGGCGCGGCCCCCGGTGGCGGAGGTCGCCCGGCGCCTGGCCGGGGAGGCGGGCGCGGGCGGTGCCGCGGAGCTGATAGCGGGAGGCTGGCTGCCGGGGCCGGTGGTGGAGGGCGTGAGCCGCCGCGCGGTGGCGCTGCTGGAGCTGGAGGCGGAGACGCCGGAGGACGGCGACGACACCGGCACGCACGCGGGTGGCTCCGGGAACGCCGGGAATCCGCAGGGCTCCTTCGGCCCGGCGCCCTCGGCCTACGGCCCCACCGCGCCGTCCCACACCCCTCCGCCGTCCCGCCACACCCCGCCGCCTTCGTACGGGGCGCCCACCCCGCGGCCCTCGGCGTACGGGTCCACCCCGGCGGCCGGGCAGGCGCGTCTGCCGACGGTCTCGGCGGGCTACGGGCCCGCTGGGCGGCCCGGCCCGGCGCCCGCCACCGGCGCGTACCACCCGTACGGCCCACATGTCGCGCACGGCGGGACGGGCCCACACGCCTTCCGCCCGCCGCCGCGCCCGACCTGGCGCGACCGGCTGCCGGTCTGGGTCGGCGCGGGCGTGGCGGTGGTGCTCCTCGTGCTCGGCTTCCTCGTGCCCCTGCCCTGGGAGGGCGACGGCGGTGACGGCAGCAGCGCCGGGACGACGGGCGGCACGCACGCGGGCACGACGGGGAACTCGGGAGAGGGCGACGAGCGGTCGATCCCGAAGGGGTTCATCGGCACCTGGACGGGCGGCGTGTTCACGGAGAACGGGCTGAGCAGCGGGGTTCTGACCGTCACGATCGAGGAGGGTGGCGTCGGCAGCGAGGCCCTGCGGCTGACCACCGCCTTCGCGGGCGAGGAGTGCAACTCCGTCGGCACGGTGGAGAGCGTCACCGACACCAAGCTGATGATCACCGAGGAGCTCGTGGGCAAGAACCCGACGATGTTCGGCGTCCCGATGTGCTCGACGGCAGGCGAGGGCGCCACCCTCCGACTCGGGGAAGAGGGCGGGACGCTGCACTTCTCCAGCCGCGACCAGCCCGCGGGCAACCCGACGGGCAAGCTCACCCGCCAGACGGACTGAGCGCAGTGGGCCGACCGCCGGAAGCGGCGACGGGCTCGCGTACGCTGGGGCGCGTCGTACAGCCTGCGGAAGGGGCCGCCCGGTGACCGAGAACGCCGACCTGACGTCCGTGCTCGACCGCGCCGCGCAGGGCGGCCGGATCACCGCGGAGGAGGCGCTGGAGCTCTACCGGCACGCGCCGCTGCACGAGCTGGGCCGGGCCGCCGACACCGTCCGCCGGCGCCGCTACGCGGGTACCGAGCACATCGCGACGTACATCATCGAGCGGAACATCAACTACACCAACGCCTGTGTGACGGCGTGCAAATTCTGCGCCTTCTTCGCCGCGCCGAAGAGCGAGGACGTGTGGACGCGGAGCCTGGACGACATCCTGCGCCGCTGCGCCGAGACGGTGGAGCTGGGCGGCACCCAGATCATGTTCCAGGGCGGGCACCACCCGGACTACGGCGTCGAGTACTACGAGGAGCACTTCTCCGCGATCAAGAAGGAGTTCCCGCAGCTGGTCATCCACTCTCTCGGGGCCTCCGAGGTCGAGCACATGGCGCGGATCTCCAAGGTGACGCCCGAGGAGGCCATCCGCCGCATCCACGCGGCCGGTCTGGACTCGTTCGCGGGAGCCGGCGCCGAACTGCTGCCGGAGCGGCCGCGGAAGGCCATCGCCCCGCTGAAGGAGTCCGGCGAGCGCTGGCTGGAGATCATGGAGATCGCCCACGGCCTCGGCGTGGAGTCGACGTCCACGATGCTGATGGGGACGGGCGAGACGAACGCCGAGCGCATCGAACACCTGCGCATGATCCGGGACGTGCAGGACCGCACGGGCGGCTTCCGCGCGTTCATCCCGTACACCTACCAGCCGCAGAACAACGCGCTGAAGGGCCGCACGCAGGCCACGCTCTTCGAGTACCTGCGCATCATCGCCGTGGCCCGGCTCTTCCTGGACAACGTCGCCCACATCCAGGGCTCGTGGCTGACGGTCGGCAAGGACGTCGGCCAGCTCTCGCTGCACTACGGCGCCGACGACCTGGGCTCGGTCATGCTGGAGGAGAACGTCGTCTCCTCGGCCGGGGCCAAGCACCGCTCCAACCTCACCGAGCTGCTGCACCTGATCCGGGCGGCCGGCCGGGTGCCCGCGCAGCGCTCCACGACCTACGAGCACCTGACCGTCAACGACGACCCGGCCAACGACCCGGTCGACGGCCGCGTGGTCTCCCACCTGTCGTCCACGGCGATCGCGGGCGGCACCGCGCACCCGGAGCTGAAGCTCGTCGACGCGGGCTGAGCGAGGCGGGGGTTCGTCGTGCTGACGCTGCACGTGCCGTCCGAGGGTGACGCCGTCCTCGTGGCGGACGCCCGGGTCGCCGCGCTCGGCCCCGCCGCCGAGCTGGCCGCCGCGCACCCGGCGGCGCGGGAACGCCGCTGGGCGGGCGTCATCGGGCCGGGGCGGTGCCGCGCGGACGCGGCCGCGTGGCTGGAGTCGGCCTACCACCCGGACCCCCGGGAGGAGCTCGGCTCCGGGCCGCTGGACCCGGCTGCCGTCGGGCCGCTGGACGACGCCCGCTGGGGCGGCAGCGCCCGTCGCGGCCTCCAACGCCTCCTGGCCGACGGGGTGACGGCACTCGTGGGCCCGTTCACGCGTTTGCCCGTGCGGACCGCCGTACAGCGCTCGGGGCTGCCGGTCCTCGCCGGACCCCGCGAACCGGTGCTCGCCGTGGGCGGCCCCGCGCACTTCGCCGTGCGCGCGCCCGACGGCACCTGTCTCGCCACGGTCGTCTCCGGCCGCATCGTGTACCGCCGCCGTTAGCCTCCCGCGCGTGCGCTGGGGAGGTCTGCGCGAAGGCGCGGGGCTGGCCAGCGCAGCCCCCGGCGCCGGGTTCCCCCTGGGCAGGGGGTGCCCCCTGCCCGGGCTTCGCGGGCTGCGGGCGCGCTGTGCCCGCTCGCGCAGTTCCCCGCGCCCCTTCGGGCGCGACCTCACCGTGCCCTTTCGGGGCGGTTCGCGCACCCCGGCGCGGGTCCGGGGCGGCGCGGGGTGAAGAATGGGGGCGTGACGCGCGCCAGCCTGGACAAGCAGCCCCACGACGTCGCCGCGATGTTCGATCAGGTCGCGGCCAAGTACGACCTGACCAACGACGTGATCTCGCTCGGGCAGGCCAGGCTGTGGCGCCGTGCCGTGGCGCAGGCCGTGGCCGCCCGGCCCGGGGAGCGGGTCCTGGACCTCGCCGCCGGCACCGGCACCTCGTCCCTGCCGTTCTCCGACGCGGGCGCCTACACCGTCCCGTGCGACTTCTCCACCGGCATGCTGGGCGAGGGCAAGCAGCGGCGGCCCTTCCTGCCCTTCACGGCCGGGGACGCCACCCGGCTGCCCTTCCGCGACGACGTCTTCGACGCGGTCACGATCTCCTTCGGGCTGCGGAACGTGCAGGACACCCAGGCGGCCCTGGGCGAGATGCTGCGGGTGACGAGGCCGGGCGGCCGGATCGTCGTCTGCGAGTTCAGCCACCCCGTGCTGCCGCCCCTGCGCACCGTCTACACCGAGTACCTGATGAAGGCCCTCCCGCCGATCGCCCGGACGGTCTGCTCCAACCCGGAGGCCTACGTCTACCTGGCCGAGTCCATCCGCTCCTGGCCGGACCAGCCGCGGCTCGCCCGGCGGTTGCAGCGGGCCGGGTGGGACGCGGTGGCGTGGCGCAACCTGACCGGCGGCATCGTCGCCCTCCACCGGGGCACCAAGCCCTGACCCCTGCGAGGGCATCCGCCCCGCATAGACTTCGAGCACCCAACGCCTCACCCCTCGGGAGTCCTCGTGGCGGAATCGCTGTCGAAGCCGGCCTCGGAGCACCAGGCCGACGTGATCGTCGTCGGGGCGGGGCCCGCAGGGTCCACCACGGCATACCACCTGGCCCGCTCCGGCCTTGACGTCCTGCTGCTGGAGAAGACCGCGTTCCCGCGCGAGAAGGTGTGCGGCGACGGTCTGACGCCGCGCGCGGTCAAGCAGCTCGTCGGCATGGGCATCGACGTCTCGGAGGAGGCCGGCTGGCTGCGCAACAAGGGGCTGCGCATCATCGGCGGTGGCCACCGCCTCCAGCTCGACTGGCCGGAGCTGGCCAGCTACCCCGACTACGGACTCGTCCGCAAGCGCGACGACTTCGACGAGCAGCTCGCCCGGCAGGCCGAGAAGGCCGGTGCCCGTCTCCACGAGCGCTGCAACGTGGGCGACCCGATCCTGGACGCCTCCGGGCGGATCGTCGGCGTCGAGGCCAAGCTGGGCGAGGACCGGCAGCCGGCCGTCTTCAAGGCCCCCGTCGTCGTCGCGGCCGACGGCAACTCCACGCGCCTGTCGCTCAAGATGGGCCTGCACCGGCGCGAGGACCGGCCCATGGGCGTCGCGGTCCGCACCTACTTCACCTCGCCCCGCCACGACGACGACTACCTGGAGTCCTGGCTGGAGCTGTGGGACCGGCGCGGCCCGGAGGACCGCCTGCTGCCCGGATACGGCTGGATCTTCGGCATGGGCGACGGCACCTCCAACGTCGGCCTAGGCATCCTCAACAGCTCCAGCGCCTTCCGCGAGCTGGACTGGCGCGAGGTGCTCAAGGCGTGGTGCGCGTCCATGCCCGAGGAGTGGGGCTACACCCCGGACAACATGACGACGCCGATCCGCGGCGCGGCGCTGCCCATGGCCTTCAACCGCAAGCCGCACTACACGCGCGGCCTGCTGCTCGTCGGCGACGCGGGCGGCATGGTGAACCCCTTCAACGGCGAGGGCATCGCGTACGCCATGGAGTCCGGCGAGATGGCGGCCGACGTCATCGTGCAGGCCCAGTCCCGGCAGACGGCCGCCCAGCGCGAACTGGCGCTGCGCCGTTACCCGAAGGTCCTGTCCGACACCTACGGCGGCTACTACACGATGGGCCGCGCCTTCGTGAAGCTCATCGGCAACCCGAAGGTCATGAAGCTCGCCACCGAGCGCGGCCTGACCCACCCGCTGCTGATGCGCTTCACCCTCAAGATGCTGGCCAACCTCACCGACCCGACGGGCGGCGACGCCATGGACCGCATCATCAACGGCCTCACCAGGGTCAGCCCGCGCGCGTAGGCCCGGCGGCCGGGCGGCCGACCGCGCTGGGGAGGTCCGCGCTGAGGCGCGGGGCCGGCCAGCGCAGCCCCCGGCACCGGGCCCCCGCCCGGGCCCCGGGCGGGCGCCCCCGGCCACGCGTCGTGGACCGCGGCCGTGTGGCTGCCCGCGCGGTGCCCCCGCGCCCCTTCGGGACACACGCGAAGGCGGCCGTCCCCTCCAGGGGACGGCCGCCTTCGTCGCGTTGGGCCGGGGTGACGTCAGAGCACGCGCACCGCACCGGTCGGCGGGTCCCAGCTCATGTCGCGCTCGACGACGCCCGTCGAGGAGTTCTGGGCGCCGACGAACTTGCCGTCGCCGACGTAGATCGCGACGTGGTAGGCGCTGCCCGCGCTGCCCCAGTACAGGATGTCCCCGGGCTGCACCTGGCTGAGCGGCACCTGCGTGCCCGTGACGGACTGCTGCTGCGAGGTCCGGGGCAGGCTGACGCCCACCTGGCGGAACGCGGCCGTCGTCAGGCCGGAGCAGTCGTAGGCGTTGGGACCCGTGGAGCCCATGACGTACGCCTTGCCGACCTGCGCCCGCGCGAAGTCCACGATGGCGGCGGCGCTTCCGGTCGCGGTGGACGGCGCCTGGGTGGTGCTCGTCGTCGCGGGGGCCTCGGGGCGCTCGGCGCTACGGGAGGCCGTCGCGCGCTCCCGCTCCTCCTCGGCCCGCTCGGCGGCCCGTGCGCGGGCCTCAGCGGCCTCCTCGGCCTTCCTCTTGGCCTCGGCCTCGTCGGCCTTCTTCTTGGCCTCCGCAGCGGCCTTCTTGGCCTTCGCCGCGGCGCTCTCCTTGGCCGCCTCGACGTTGTACTGGATGGCGAGCGTGCGCGTCGCCTCGGCGGCCTCCGTGGTGCTGGCGGTCAGGAGACCGTCCAGCGTCGGCATCTCGACCGTGGCGTCGGTCGCCTCTGCCTGGCCCGCGGCGGAGGACGGGGAGGCCGCACCCGTCACCGCGAGGGTCGTGAAGACGCCACCGGCAACACCCGAGCGGATGAGCGTGTTACCGCGCCGGGGCTTCCGGTGGCTTCGTATGTGAGCTTTCGAGGACATGAGCAAAGGGCTACCAGGCGCCGGACGTTCCACTCAAGCGTCGTGTTCTCCGCCACAGGCGCGGACGCGGTGTCCGGTTCGGGGCTTTTGAGCTCGTGTCACGTCACTCCGGGGGAGTTGATCAATGTCCGACTACGGGCTTACGACCACGCAGTTGTCCGCTTTGTCGGCCCCTCTTGTGGGCCTAGCATGTCTCGGCCCGATAACGCCAATGTGACGGTTGGCGTCACGCGGGTTTAGTGACTCAGATCACACCCCTCCTCGCCCGTCCCGGTGGCCCCAAGCGCCCCAACCGGACAACTCGCCCTGACGGCCCCAACATGGGCAAACGTCGCGGAATCCCACGCTCCCTGGCGAACCGTCAGCTCGCTGGGCTCAGGGCGCGGACTCGGCGTCGTGGACGAGCAGCGCGATCTGCACCCGGTTGTTCAGATCCAGTTTCGTGAGAATCCGGGACACATGCGTCTTCACCGTCGGCACGCCCATGAACAGCTCGGCGGCGATCTCCGCGTTCGACCTGCCCCGGCCCACCGCGAGCGCCACCTCCCGCTCCCGCTCACCCAGCGAGCCGAGCCGCTCCCGGGCCCGTGCCGCGCGCGAGCCCGGGCCGGGCCCTGCGCCGTCGACCGTCGCCCGCGCGATGAGTCGACGGAGCACGGCGGGGGAGAGGACCGGCTCCCCGGCCGCCACCCTGAGCACCGCGGCGACGATGTCGGCCGGCGGCGTGTCCTTGAGGACGTACCCGGCGGCACCCGCGCGCAGGGCGCGCAGCACGAAGTCGTCCGAGTGGAACGTCGTCAGCACGAGCACCTCCGGCGCGCGCTCGTCCCGGCGCAACGCCTCGGTGGCCGCCAGGCCGTCGACCCCGGGCATCCGGACGTCCATCAGGACGACGTCGGGAGCGTGCGCGGCCACCCGCGCCGCCACCTCCCCGCCGTCCGCCGCCTCGCCGACGACCTCCACCTCCGGCGCGCCGCCGAGCATGAGCCGCAGCCCGGAGCGCACCAGCGGGTCGTCGTCGACGACCAGGACCCGGACAGCGCTGTGCTCACCCATCACCCGCTCCACGGTAGCCAGGCCGTGAGCCGGAACTCGTCGCCCGCCCTGCCGTGTTGGAGCCGTCCACCGGCCAGCCGCACGCGCTCGCCCAGCCCGACCAGCCCCTGCCCGCCACCGGGGATGGCGTCCTCGTGGACGTCCGGCGAGGCGTCGCCCCCCGCGCCCGGGACGGCGTTGCGCACCTCGACCTCCAGCCCGGCGCCCCGCCGCCCGCCGACCGCCACGGTGACCCCGGCGCCCGGTGCGTGCTTGCGGGCGTTCGTCAACGCCTCCTGCACGACCCGGTAGACGGTGCGCCCCGTGCCCGTCGGCACCTCGGCGTCCTCCGCCACGCGCAGCTCCAGCGCGACCCGCATGCCCGCCTCCCGCGACTCGTCCACGAGCCCGGCCAGGTCCCCCAGTGTCGGCTGCGGGCGCCGGGGCCGGTCGCCGTCGCCGCCGGCACCGCCCTCGCTCTGGGCGTCCGAGGAGCGCAGCACCCCGATGATCTCCCGCAGGTCCTCCAGCGCCTGGTGCGCGCTGTCCCGGATCACCCCGGAGGCCCGCCGCACCTCCTCGGCCGGCGCGTCCGGGCGGAACTCCAGTGCCCCCGCGTGCACGCTCAGCAGCGACAGCCGGTGCGCCAGCACGTCGTGCATCTCCCGCGCGATGTCCTCCCGCGCGTGCCGCCGCGCCTCCCGGGCCGCGCGGTCGGCCCGGTCCCGCAGCTCGACCAGCAGCAGCCGCCGCGAGCGCGTGTAGAGGCCCCACCCGAACGAGGCCGCGACGAGGGCGAAGTAGACGAGCGCCGAGACCGTGTCGGGCTCCGCGACGTCGGGCGCGTCCAGCAGGACCACCGGCAGGGGCGCCGCCGCGAGCGCGCCCACCCAGCGCGACACCCGCAGCGGACGGTGCGCCGCGACGGTGAACACGGCCACCATGATCGCCCCGGTGACGAAGTGCGAGAACGTGCCCGCGACGAGCAGGACGACGGCGAGCGGCACCGGCCACCGGCGGCGCAGGAACAGTGCGGCGCAGGCCAGCGCCCCCACCACCTGCTCGTAGAAGAGCGCCTCCTCGGACACCCGGTCGCCGGCGAGCGCGTCCTCGAACGTCAGCACGGAGAAGACGATCGCGAAGAGGAAGAAGCCGGTGTCGGCGAACCATTCGCGGGCGGAGCGGCGGGGCATGACGGCAATCTACGTCCGCCCCGCGCCGGGGCGGGGCGGACCGCAGCGGTGTCGATACCTTCGGATGAACGGCCCGGCCACCGGACGAGACCTTCGTCGGCGCCCCCGGTCCCGACGGCCGACGCGCGCCGGTCCCGCCCGCGCCTAGCGTCGCCGGTATGAAGAACGTGCTCGGTCTGCTCAGCTTCGTCCTCGTCGCCGGAGGCGTCACCGGCCTGCTGCACGAGTGGTTCGGTTGGTTCCGGCTCTTCGGCTTCCTGCGGTTTCTCAGCCCGGACGGCTACGAGGTGTACACCAACCTCCTCCTCGTCGTCCTCGGCCTCGCCCTCGGCGCCGCCGGCGACCGCATCGGCAAGCGCCACGCCTGACCGGACCCTCAGCGCGACGGCGGGTCCGTGGCGAGGCGGGCGTGGGTTTCGACGTCGTGGCGGACGCCGTCGTAGGCGAGCTTCTGCCGCTGCAGCCCCTCGACGGCGAAGCCGGCGGTGAGGGCCACGGTGCACGAGGCGGGGTTGTCGGTGCGGTGCGCGAGCTCCAGGCGGAAGAGGCCGAGCTCGGTGAAGCACCAGTCGGCCAGCGCCCGGCAGCCGTGGGAGGCCACGCCGCGGCCCCGGGCGGCGGGCGTCGTCCAGTAGGAGACCCAGCCGGTGGCGTGCTGGGCGTTGAGGTGGCTGACCGTGACGCAGCCCAGCGCCGAGTCGGAGGCGTCGGTGACGGCGAAGGCATGGGCCGTGCCCTCCCGCCACTGCGTCCGCCGCCGCTCGACCCACTGCTCCGCGTCGAGTGGTGTGAGGACGGGTGCATCGGACTGACGGGCCGTCAACGGCTCCGCGAAGGCCGCCAGCACGGCGGCTGCGTCGGAGGGTTCCCACGGCCGCAGGCTCAGCCCGGAGGGCAGTCGCAGTCGTTCTCGCATCCGCCCCATTCTTCTCCTGCCCCCACCCGCCCGTCACCGTGTTTCCCCAGCCGGGGCACCACGTGAAACCCGACCGCCCGCGGCTGCATCCATCACGGCAGGAGGCCGCGTCGCCGGACGGGGCCGTCATCGGAGGAGCGTGGATGACGAAGTTAGGGACAGTGCGGGCAGCGCGGACCGGGGACCGACACCTGCCGACCGGACGGTCGCGGTGGGCGATCGGAGCCTCGGCCCTGGCGCTCCTGTGGACCGCGGCGCTGGCGGTACCGGCCGCCGGCGCGGCGGCGCCGGGCGGCGATCCGTATGACTGGACCGAGACGCCGATCGGTCAGCCCGGTCTCATGGTCGAGGACATCGACGCCGACGACGGCACCGCCTGGGCCGTCGGGACCGAGCACTTCGGCGAGCGGCTCGTGGCGCTGCGGCGTGACGGCGACACCTGGACCGACGCGACGCCGGCCATCGCCGGGGCGAGCCTGGTGGAGGTGGACGTCGCCGCCGCCGACGACGTCTGGGCCGTCGGCTGGGACGGTTCGGCCGCCGACGGCTCGACCAGCCCTCTGGTGGTGCACTGGGACGGTACGGCCTGGACGGAGATCCCGGGCCCGGCCGAGATCGGCGCGTTCGACGACGTCGTCGTCGACGCGGAGGGCACGGTCTGGGTGACCGGCTGGGCCCGGATCGGCTCCGCCGAGCCCGCGGTCGTGTACCGGTACGCCGACGGCGTGTGGACCGAGCACTCCGACGGTCTCGAGGGTGCCATCAACGGCAACAGCCTGACGGTGCTGGCGTCCGACGACGCGTGGTTGGCGCTCAACCCGGGCCTGGCCCACTTCGACGGGACGTCCTGGACCATGGTCGAGGAGTTCCCCGCCGACGGTTCGCAGATCCTGACCGGCCTCGCCGCCGTCGACGCCACCGACGTCTGGGCGGCGGGGGTCGAGTACGCCGGCCCCGGCCCGGCTCGCCCGGTCGTCTGGCACCACGACGGCTCGAAGTGGAGCGAGGTGCCGACGCCGAAGGTCTCGGCACAGGTCTACGACGTGACGATCGTCGACGGGCGGCCCGTCGTCGTCGGCGAGGAGTTCGACCGTGACTGGGCCTCCACGCCGCTGGTGCTCACGACCGAGGCGGGCGCCGAGCGTCCGCGCCTGGTTCAGGTGGCGGGTCCGACCACCGGGGCTGTCGTGCTGACGAGCGCCGACGCCGACGCCGGACGGCTGTGGGTCGGCGGCGGAGACATCGACGTGTTCAACGGCTTCGCCGCCTACGCGGAGCTTCCGTGAGCTGAAGCGGGCGTCCCCGCCCGGCCGTGAGGCCCGCCGGACGGATCCCGCCCCGGCCGGGGCGGGGGCGCTCGGTGTCGCCCGGATCGCGCCCGGCAGACACCGAGTGCGGTACCGACGGGCGGTACGCCCACGGTGGCGCCCGTGGGGACCCCGGAGTTCGGCTCCCGCTTCAGAGCGGCAGATCGTCCGGCAGCAGGCGGAACGCCTTGTGGCGGCCGAGTGGGCGCACCGTGCGGAAGTCACGGCGGTCGAGCGTCAGTATGGCGTCGGTGTCGTATTCGGCGGCGATGGCCACGTTCACAGCATCGGCGAGGCCCAGATCGAGGCCGCGGTAGCGGGCGCGTACGGACTGGGCTGTGCCCAGGTGTTCTTCGGTGACGGACGGCACGACGACGCGGCCGCGACGCAGCCAGCGTCGAATATCGTCGACAGCGCTCGCCGCCGCATCACGCCCGAGGCGGCGTGTGGCCACGTGGTCGAGGTCCGCCAGCAGCAGGGGTGACATGACGAGCAGCCCGGCGCTCATGATCGCCTCGCCCGCGGCGGCGTTCTCCGGATGCCCTCCCGGATGATCTCTGCCTCGCTTATGCCGCGCCGCAGTGCGGCTTCTTTGATGATCGTGAGGTCTTCCGCGTCGGCGTAGACGTTGGTGCGCTTCATGGGCATGTGTCGGTACTGGTACATGTACCGAGGTTGGTACACCTCCTGGCGGCTAGCATGCCGCGTTGTCCATCGCGAATTTGGCCGGGCGGATCATGTGCGCTAGGCGAGGTGGCTCCGAGTCGCGAGGTTCTGGTCGTCGGTCACGCATGGTGAACGACTGGGGGCAGCGCGTGGAGCGGAGGGAGTCGTAGGCTCGGAGTGGGCGGGTCGCCGGGTGTTGAGGATCACAAGATCGACGTTCCGGCCCGTGTCGCATGTCACAGAGGTGGGGCATAGGATGCACGCACGTCTTGTGAACTGCCTCACAATCTCACGAGCGGACAGGCAAGCCATCCCGGACCCTGATCAGCGGAGGTCGGAAAGCTGATGAGCACCTCAACGTCACACGCACCCGGCCGCGAGACCACCGAGGGCACGGTCTACACCGTCACCGGCGGGGACTGGGACGAGGTCGTCCAGGCCGTTCAGAAGAGCGACGACGAACGCATCATCGTCAACATGGGTCCGCAGCACCCCTCCACCCACGGCGTGATCCGGCTGATCCTGGAGATCGACGGCGAGACCGTCACCGAGGCCCGCTGCGGCGTCGGATACCTGCACACCGGCATCGAGAAGAACCTCGAGTACCGCACGTGGACGCAGGGTTCGACGTTCGTGACGCGCATGGACTACCTGACCTCGTTCCACAACGAGGCCGCGTACTGCATGTCCGTGGAGAAGCTGCTCGGCATCGAGGACCAGATCCCCGACCGCGCGACGATCATCCGGGTGCTGCTGATGGAGCTGAACCGGATCAGCTCCCACCTGGTGGCCATCGCCACCGGCGGCATGGAACTGGGCGCCACCACGGTGATGGTGTACGGCTTCCGGGACCGCGAGATGGTCCTCGACCTGTTCGAGATGATCACCGGCCTGCGGATGAACCACGCCTACATCCGGCCCGGCGGCCTCGCCCAGGACCTGCCGCCCGGCGCCGTCGACGCGATGCGCGAGACGGTGAAGACGCTGCGCAAGAACTTCGGCGAGTACGAGACCCTCGCGTCCAACAACCCGATCTTCAAGGCCCGGCTCCAGGACATCGCCTATCTCGACCTCACCGGCTGCATGGCCCTCGGCCTGACCGGGCCCATCCTGCGTTCCGCCGGGCTGCCGCAGGACCTGCGCAAGACGGCCCCCTACTGCGGCTACGAGACATACGACTTCGACGTCCCCACCACCGACACCTGCGACGCGTACGGCCGCTTCCTCATCCGGGTCGAGGAGATGCGGCAGTCGCTGCGCATCGTCGAGCAGTGCCTCGACCGGCTGGAGCCGGGTCCGGTGATGGTCGGCGACAAGAAGATCGCCTGGCCCGCGCAGCTCGCGCTCGGCCCCGACGGCCTGGGCAACTCCCTGGACCACATCCGCACCATCATGGGCACCTCCATGGAGGCCCTGATCCACCACTTCAAGCTGGTCACCGAGGGCTTCCGGGTCCCGCCCGGCCAGGCGTACGTGGCGGTGGAGTCGCCCAAGGGCGAGCTGGGCGTGCACGCGGTGAGCGACGGCGGCACCCGCCCCTACCGGGTCCACTTCCGCGACCCGTCCTTCGCCAACATGCAGGCCATCGCCGCGATGTGCGAGGGCGGTCAGGTCGCGGACGTGATCGTGGTGATCGCCTCCATCGACCCGGTGCTGGGCGGCGTCGACCGCTGACGGTCCGGCGGCGATCCCAGGGTTCGGGCGGCGCGGGGAAGCCGGTGGGCTTCGCCGCGCCGCCCGCACGTGGGGGCCCGGTCAGCGGCGGGCGACGCGCTCCAGGAGTTCGCCCGTCTCGGCCAGCCGGGCATCGCTGTTCCCGGACGCCGCGACGAAGCCGTCCGGCCGCAGGAGCAGCCAGCCCGCCCTCCGCCGCTCGATGTGGTCGTGCGCGACGAGACCGGGGAAGCGGGCGGCGAGGCTGCGGGCCGAGGAGGCCAGTTGCCCTTCCCCGGGCCCGAGCGTCACCAGCCGGAAGACCGACTCCGCCCGCGCGGCCGGCGCCGGGATCCACACCGGCGTCCGGCTGCCCGGAGCCGGCAGCCCGCGCGGCGGCTTCGGCGCCGGGCGACCGAAGAGCACGTCCGGCTGGCGGGTGAGACGCCCCGCGAGCATCGCCGCGTACCACCGGTGCAGGACGCCGGTGACCTGCATCAGCGCCCAGACGCCGTTGCGCACCCGGGAGGCCACCGGCCCGGCGGCGGCCATCCGCACCATTCTGCCGGTGCTCTGCACCACCTGCTCGGCCACCGCGCGGCGCTCTGCGCTGTAGCTGTCCAGCACCCCGGGGGCGAGCCGGTCCCCGATCACCCCGGCGAGCTTCCAGGCCAGGTTGCGGCCGTCCTGGATGCCCAGGTTGAGCCCCTGGCCGCCGACGACGGAGTGGACGTGCGCGGCGTCGCCGACGAGGAACACCCGCCCGCTGCGCAGGGTTTCGGCGATGCGCTCCTGGCTGGTGAACGTGCCGATGGCGGACGGGGAGACGAACCGCAGCCCGCCCGGTCCGCGTTCGTCCAGGATGCGCTGCACTCCCTCCTGGGTGCAGGGGAAATCCGGCGGCACCGGCCCCGAGACGCGGACCTTCCCGCCGGGGAGCGGGGACAGCAGGATGACACCGGCCGGGCGGAGGTAGTAGTGCACCTCCTCACGCGGGAACTCGCCCTCCACCTCACCCTCGGCCAGCAGGAACGTCATCGGCACCCCGCCGCCGGTGAACGGTGTCCCGAGCCGCTGCCGCACGGTGCTGCCGACCCCGTCGGCGCCGATCAGCCACGGTGTGGTCAGGGTCGCCGGGCCGTCCCCGGCCGCCCCGGCCTGTTCAGGGCCCCCGGTGTCCTCGGTGTCCTCGGCCTGTCCGGGCCTCTCCACGGTGAGAGTGACGGCGTCGGCCGAGGCGGCCACGTCGGTGACGCGGGTGCCGTACTCGACCCCGCCGCCGAGCTTCTCCAACGCGCCGCGCAGGAGCCGGTCCGTCTCCTCCTGCGGTATCAGGAGCGGCTGGTTCGCGGCACCGAGGGGGACGCGCAAGGTCTTCCCGTCGCCCATGTGGTAGGCGAGCGCCTTGGCCCGGATGCCGCACGTCTCGGCCTCCTGGAGCAGCCCGAGGCCGTCCAGGACCTCCAGGGTCGGCGGCCACAGCAGGATCGCCCGCGAGCCCCTGGGCGGGGCCTTCGCCGCTTCCAGAACGCGGACGGGCACGCCGTGCCGCAGCAGTTCGCAGGCCGTCACCAGGCCGCAGGGCCCGGCGCCCACGACCACGACCGGATCGGCGGAGCCGCCCGTCGGCGCGGGGTTGGGGTTCTCGCTCATGTCACGTGCCTTTCTCAGGGTTTTCCGTGTCCCGGGGTACGGGGCGGGTCTCGTCGGGCCGGTCCGGTCGGTCCAGCCAGGCGGTGACGGCCTCCGCCGCCGCTCCGGCGTGCTGCTCGATGAGGGTGAAGTGGTCACCGGGGACGGTCACTTCGGTGTGGGGGAGCGGCCAGGTGACGGCGCGGCCGGGGCGCTGCTCGGCGGCCTTGACGAGGAGCGTGGGCAGCGGCTCGCCGCCCTCCTCGGCGTCCTGCCCGGTGCCCTCGCCGGCGATCGGCGGCAGCGCCTCCAGCAGCCGCAGATAGCCGCCCATGGCCGTGAGCCGGTCGTCGCCGACGGCGTCCATCCGGTCGGCCATGCCCGCCAGCAGCCACGCGTGGTCGGCCGGGGAGTAGCCGTCCAGCGGCGCGCTGTCGAGCAGCACCACGCCCCGGGCGCCGGTACGGGCGGCGACGGTGTGCGCCAGCAAGCCGCCCGACGAGTAGCCGACCAGCACGAACGGCTCGCCCTCCGGCGACGCCTCACGCACCGCGGCGACCAGGGCCTCGCTCAGCGCCTCCGGGCTCGCGGGCAGCGGCTCACCGGGCAGGAAGCCGGGCAGCGGCAGCGCCGTGACGGGGCGGACGCCGCGCAGGGCGGTGGCGAACCGGGCGAACTGGTGCGGCCCGGAGGCCAGGAGCGCGCTGGGCAGGCAGAGCAGGTGCGGGCCGGTGCCGCTGTGGGCGAGGCGTACCGGGGCCGGGACGGCGCCGGGCTCCCCGGGCCCGGCGAAGGCGGGGCGGAACGCGGCGGCGTCGCCGAGCAGCCGGAGGAAGGCGGCCGACTCGCCACGGTCCAGGGCGCGCCGGAACAGCGTGGCGAGCGTGCCGCCGCCCGGGGCCGCGGAACCCCCGGCGGCCGGGGCCGGTTCGCCGCCGCCGTCCGACGCCCCCGACTCGACGACGTGGGCGGGGAGTTCCGCGAGCAGCAGGTCGGCCAGGGCGGCCGGGGCCGGATTGCTCATGAAGGCCGCCGTCGGCAGGGTCACGCCCGTCGCGCCGCTGAGCCGGTTGCGGAGCTCCACACTGGTCAGCGAGTCGAACCCGAGCTCCAGCAGGCCGCCCTCGGGAAGCGAGGACGGGTCCGGGTGGCCCAGCACCGCCGCCGCCTCCGCCCGGACGAACTCCGCGACCACCCCCCGCCGTTCGGCCTCGGAACCGGCTTCGGCCAGTCGGCGCGACAGCTCCGCGCCCCGCCCGGAACCGCCGCCGGTCGTCTCCCCCGACGCCGCGTGGCCGCCCGCCTCGGGCAGTTCGGCGAGCAGCGCGGGCGGGCGCGTCGCCGCGTAGGCGGGGCCGAACCGCGACCACTCGATGTCCGCGACGACGAGACTGCCCTCGGCGCCGCTCAACGCCGCCCGGGCCGCGTCCAGGGTCCGGACGGGGTCGAGAAGGGACAGGCCCCGACTGTGGAAGCGTTCCCGGCGTACCCGCGCCGCCGCCTCGGCCGTCACCGCCTCGGCCGTCACCGCCTCCCCATCCGGCCCGTTCCCAGCGCTCGCGTTCCCGGCGCTGTCCGGCCGCTCGGTCCGTCCGCCTCCGGGGCGGTCCGGCTCGGTCCACGGACCCCAGGCGAGCGCCGCACCCGGCAGACCGCCCGCCCGGCGCCGGTCGGCCGTCGCGTCCAGGTAGGCGCAGGCGGCAGCGTAGGCGCCCTGGCCGACCCCGCCGAACGTCGCCGCGATCGAGGAGAAGAGGAGGAACCCGGCCGGTTTGTGCTCCGCCGTGGCCGCGTGCAGGGCCCGCACCTCGGCGGCCGAGCAGGTGAACGTCTCCGCCAGCCGCTGCGGCGTCAGCTGGTCCAACGGCGCCTCGTCCAGCGGCGCGCCGGTGTGGAGGACGGCGGTGAGCGGCGCCCCGTCCGGCAGGGCGTCCAGCAGCGCCGTGAGCGCCGAGCGGTCGGTGAGGTCGACACCGGCGGCCGTCGCCGGGGTGCCGGCCGCCGTCAGCTCCGCGGCGAGGTCGCGTACGCCGTCCTCCTTGTCCGCCGCCAGCAGCAGATGCCCCGCACCGCGTCCGGCCAGCCAGCGCGCCACCGCCGCGCCCGTGGCCCCGGCGGCACCGGCCACGAGCACGGTGCCGCCGGTGACGTCCGCCGTCCCGTCGCCGTCCGCCGGTGCGCCGTCCGGCGCGGGGGCGCGGACGAGCCGTCGCACGAAGGAGCCGTCCCGGCGTACCGCCACGGCGTCCTCTCCACACGTCAGCGCCGCGACGAGGCCCTCCCAGCCGCCGTCCGCCGGCAGGTCCACGAGCCCGCCCCACAACGCCGGATGCTCGTGCGCCGCCGCCAGGCCCAGCCCCCAGACCGCCGCCTGGCCCGGGGAGGGCGCGGCGTCGTGAGCGTCCACCGCGACCGCGCCCCGTGTCACGGTCCACAGCCGGGCGTCCGGCTCCGCGTCGGCCATCGCCTGCACGAGAGCGAGGGTGCCCGCGAGACCGCCCGGCACCACGGCGGCGCCCGGATGCGGCTCCTCGTTCGCGCCGAGCAGCGACAGCACGCCGCGCAGGCCCCCGTCCGTGGCCTCCCTCAGCCGCCGCGCCGCCTCGGAGCGCTCGACGGCCCCCGCCGCGACGTCCCACCGCAGGCAGCGGGCCCCCGCCTCCTCCAGGGCCCGTACGACGTCCTCGGCCCGGGGGCCGCCGTCCCCGCGCCGAGCCCCGTCGGCGACGACCAGCCAGGTGCCGTCCAGCCGCGGCGCGGCCCCCGCACCGGCCGGGCGCCAGGCCACGCGGTACCGCAGCGCGTCCAGCGGCGACACCGGTCCGGCGGGGAGGGCGGGCGCGGCCGGGGCGAGCCAGTAACGCTCCCGCTGGAAGGCGTAGGTCGGCAGCTCGCACACCCGCGCACCGCTGCCCGCGAACAGCGCGGGCCAGTCCACCGAGAGCCCGGCCGCGCTCGCCTCGCCGAGCGCGGTGAGGAAGCGGGCGAGCCCGCCGTCGTCCCGCCGCAGCGAGGACAGCACCGCCCCCGGCGTCCCGTCCGACTCCAGAATCTCGCCGACGTTCAGGCCCAGCACCGGTGTCGCCCCGATCTCGACGAACGCCCGGTGCCCCCGGCCCACCAGCTCCCGTACCGCGGCCTCGAAGCGCACGGGGCTGCGCACGTTGCGCCACCAGTAGTCGGCGTCCAGCCCGGCGGTGTCCACCAGGCCGCCGGTCACCGTCGAGACGAAGGGGACCTCCCCGCTCACCGGGACGACCGGCCGCCAGCCGGCCAGCAACTCCTCACGGAACGGGTCGAGCTGGGGGGAGTGCGAGGCGAAGTCCACCTTCACCCTGCGCGCGTCCACACCCCGGGCCGCCAGCTCGGCCAGCAGCTCCGTGAGCGCCTCCCCGTCCCCGGAGACGACGACGGCCGAGGCGCTGTTGACCGCCGCCACCACCAGCCGCCCCCCGAAGCGCGCCAGCGCCTCGGCCGCCTCCTCCTCCGGCAGCGGCACCACCGCCATACCGCCGTTCCCGGCCAACGAGTTGAGCACCCTGCCGCGGTGCGCGACCAGGGCCGCGCCGTCGGCGAGCCCGAGCCCGCCCGCCACCACGGCCGCCGCCACCTCGCCCTGCGAATGGCCGACGACCGCGGCAGGGCGCACCCCGCAGGCCCGCCACAACTCCGCCAGAGCCACGCCCAGGGCCCACTGCACCGGCTGCACCACCCCCGCCGAGCCCAGCGAGGGCGCGCCCGCCTCCTCCCGCAGCACCGCGGCCAACGACCAGTCCACGTGCGGCCGCAGCGCCTCCTCGCAGGCGGCGATCCACCGGGCGAACACCGGTGAGGAGTCGAGGAGTTCCCGGCCCATCCCGGCCCAGTGCGCCCCGCCGCCGGAGAACACGAACACGGGTCCTGGGCCGCCGCCCCCGTCCCCGTCCGCCGCGGAACCGAGCACCATCCGGGGCCCGGTGCCGGACCCGACACCGGGCACGGCGCCGGGTTCGCCCGCCGCCAGCGCCTCCAACGCCCGGCCGAACGCGTCCCGGTCCCCGGCCGCCAGCACGGCCCGGTGCGCGAAGCTCCGCCGCGTGGCCGCCAGCGAGAACGCCACATCCAGCGGGCCCGCCTCCGGGTGGGCGTCCAGATGGGCACGCAGACGGGCCGCCTGCGCCCGCAGCCCGTCCCCGCTCCGCGACGACAGCACCCACGGCACCGGCGCCCCCGCGCCCAACGTCAGCGGGGCCTGCCCGTCCGGCGCCCGTCCGCCACCCTCCGCCCCCGGCGGCGCCTCCTCGACGATGACGTGCGCGTTCGTCCCGCTCACCCCGAACGCCGACACCCCCGCGCGCCGCGGCCGTTCCCCACGCGGCCAGGCCCGCTCCTCGGTCAACAGCCGCACGGCGCCCGAGGCCCAGTCGACGTGCGGGGTCGGCGCGTCCACGTGCAGCGTCCTCGGCAGCCGCTCGTGCCGCAACGCCTGCACCGTCTTGATGATCCCGGCCACCCCGGCTGCTGCCCCCGTGTGGCCGACGTTCGACTTCATCGAGCCCAGCCACAGGGGCCGGTCCTTCGGCCGCCGGCCGTAGGTGGTCAGGAGGGCCTGGGCCTCGATGGGGTCGCCGAGGGTGGTGCCGGTGCCGTGGGCCTCGACGGCGTCCACGTCGGACGGCTCCAGCCCGGCCGCCGCCAGCGCCGCCCGGATCACCCGCTGCTGCGCCGGGCCGTTGGGTGCCGTCAACCCGTTGCTGGCCCCGTCCTGGTTGACCGCGCTCCCGCGGATGACGGCCAGCACCGGGTGGCCCCGGCGCCGCGCGTCGGACAGCCGCTCCAGCAGCAGCACCCCGGCGCCCTCGCCCCAGCCCGTGCCGTCCGCCCCCGCCGCGAACGACTTGCAGCGCCCGTCCGGGGCCAGCCCCCGCTGGCGGCTGAACTCCACGAACCCGGCGGGGGTGGACAGCACCGTCACCCCGCCGGCCAGCGCCATGCCGCAGCGTCCCGAGCGCAGCGACTCCACCGCCAGATGCGTCGCCACCAGTGACGACGAGCAGGCCGTGTCCACCGACACCGCGGGCCCCTCCAGCCCGAGCGTGTAGGAGAGCCGGCCCGACAGGACACTGGCCATGTTGCCCGTCAGTACGTACCCCTCGACCGGGTCCGACGTCGACAGTGTCAGCGAGCCGTAGTCCTGGCCGCTCGTCCCGACGAACACCCCCGTCTCCGACTCCGACAGCTCCGCGACGTCCAGCCCCGCCCGCTCCACCGCCTCCCAGGCGGCTTCGAGCAGGAGGCGCTGCTGCGGGTCCATGGCGAGGGCCTCGCGCGGCGAGATGCCGAAGAACTCGGCGTCGAAGTCCGCCACGTCGTGGACGAACCCGCCGTGCCGCGTGTAGCTCGTACCCGGGTGGTCGGGATCCGGGTCGTAGAGCGCGTCCAGGTTCCAGCCGCGGTCGGTGGGAAAGCCCCCGATCGCGTCCCGGCCCGCCGACAGCAGTTCCCACAGCTCCTCGGGGGACGCCGCGCCCCCGGGGAAACGGCACGCCATCCCGACGACCGCCACCGGCTCCCGCTGCCGCGCCTCGGCGCGGTGCAGTCGCCGCAGCGCCTCGTGCAGGTCCACCGTGACGCGCTTCAGGTAGTCCCTCAGTTGTGCCTCGTTCGCCATCAGGCGCTCCCCCGGGCGGAGTTGTGGTCGGTGGTCGGGGCCTCGAAGGTGCCCAGTCGGTCCTCGATGAACGCGAACAGCTCGTCGTCCGTGAACCCCTCGACGGCCGAGGCGACCTCCGCCGTCCCCAGGTCGTCCGACGCGTACGACGGGTCCGATGCCGAGGTCAGCGGGCCCCCGACACGTTCCGGCCCGGCGCCGGACGCCGGCCGGCCGGCGTCCCCGGCCACGGCTCGTTCTCCGGTTCGCTCCGGCGCGGAGGCCGCGTCCAGCTCCGCGAGGACCAGCTCGGCCACGGCCGCCGGCGTCGGATGGTCGAACACCAGCGTCGCGGGCAGCCGCAGGCCCGTCGTCGTGTTGAGCTGGTTCCGCAGCGACATGGCCGCCAGCGAGTCGAAGCCCAGCTCCTTGAACGGCCTCGACGCCTCCACCGACTCGGCGCCCTCGTGCCCGAGCACCGCCGCGGCCGCCGCCCGGACCACGTCCAGCACCGCCGACCGCCGCTCCTCGGCCGAAAGCCCCGCCAGCCGGGCCGACCACGCCGAGCCGTCCCCGCCCCCGTCGACGTCCTCCGACTCGTCGTCGGGCGCCAACGCCGCAGCCACCTCCGGCAGGTCCGCGAGCAGCGGGCTCGGCCGGGAGGCGGTGAACAGGGGCGCGAACCTCGCCCAGTCCACGTCCGCGACCACCACGTTCGTCTCCTCGTGGTCCAGCGCCTGCTGGAGCGCCGCCAGGGCCGCCTCCGTCGCCAGCCCCGTCAACCCGCGACGTTCCAGCTGGAGCCTGCGCTCACCCTCGGCCGCCGCGTCCCGCACCCCGATCGGCGCCTCCGCCCACAGGCCCCAGGCGATCGACGTCGCACGCTCCCCGGCGGCCCGGCGAGCCTGTGCCACCGCGTCCACCGACGCGACGGCTGCGGCATGCGCCCCCTGCCCCGCCGCGCCCCACACCCCGGCCACGGAGGAGAAGACGACGAAGGCGTCCAGGCCGCGGGCGTCGTCGTCCCCGGAGTGGCCCACGGAGCGTGTCAGCTCATCCAGCAGCCGCGCCCCGGTCACCCGCACGGACATCCCCTCGGCCAGCGCCTCCGGCGTCAACTCCGCCATCGGCGCCCACGTATCGGCTTCGGCGGTGTGGAAGACGGCGGACAGCGGCAGGCTCTCGGGCACGCCGGACAGCAGCGCCCGGACGGATTCCGGATCGGTGAGATCACAGGGCGCGACGGTCACCGCTCCCGCGCCCAGCTCCCGCAACTCCGCGACCAGCGGCCCGTCCCCCTCCGCCCTGTCCGTCTCCGCCCGGCGCCCCGGGCACGTCAGGACCAGGTGCTGCGTACCCGCCCGGGCAAGCCAACGAGCCACCAGCGCCCCCATCCCCGTCGTGCCACCGGTGACGAGCACGGTGCCCCTCGGCCGCCACGCCTCCCGCGCCCCGGCGGGGTGCGGCGCCCGGACGAGCCGGGGCACGCGGACGCCGTCGTCCCGGACCGCGATCTGGTCCTCCCCAGCGACCAGGTGGCGCGTGAGGAGGCTGTAGTGCTGCGGCCGGGGGTGCGGGGGCAGATCGATGAGGCCGCCCCACCGGGTNGCCCCACCGGGTGGGGTGTTCCAGGGCGGCGACCCTGCCGAGCCCCCAGATCTGTGCCTGCTCGGGGCTGGGTGCCGCCTCGTCGTGCCGGACACGGACCGCGTTCGTCGTCACCTGCCACAGCGGAACGGGCGGTCCGCCCGCCGCCTCGTGAGCGTTGACGAGGTCCACCACGTCGGCCGCCTCGGGCAGCAGGCTCAGTACGCCGGACAGGCCAGGGTGCTCCTGCCGGAGAGCTGGCAGCTCGGCGGTGCCCTCGCACGGCACCACAACCGCCCCGGCCGCCTCGAACGCCGCCGTCAACGCCTTCGGAACGCCGTCGGGCGCGACCACGGCCCAGGTGGCCCCGACGCCACCCGCCGGTTCGGCGAGCTCCAGCGGACGCCAGTCGACCCGGTACCGCCAACTCCCCAGATGGCGTGTGCTCCTCCGCCACGCCGCCAGGGCCGGAAGGACGGCACCGAGGGCCTCGGGGTCCAGCCCCAGGTCGCCCGCGAGCCTGCGGGGGTCCGCCTTCTCCAGCTCGGTCCAGGAGGAGTCCTCCGCGTCGGGCTCGGTGGGGGCGGGGTTCAGCCAGTAGTTCTTGTGTTGGAAGGGGTAGGTGGGGAGTTCGGTGTGTGGGTTGGTGTGGTTCTCGTG
>NZ_JABLSI010000014.1 GCF_019303475.1 Streptomyces sp. JJ38 | reverse complement strand
CGGCCGCGGCGCCGAGGCTGGCCCGCCCGGCGAGGGCGAGGCGGCGCAGCAGCCGGCGGGCGGCCTCGGACTGGTCGGCGTAGCGCAGCGTCAGCGCCCGCTGCACCGGGTCCGGTGCGCCGGCCGGACCGTGGACGGCGAGCTGCTCGGCGAGGGTGCCCGCGGCCCGTTCCCCGGCGAGCGCGGAACCGGTGAGCCGCAGGGCGAGGGGCAGCCCGCCGCACAGGGCGGCCAGCTCGTCGTAGCCGGTGGCGTCGTAGGGCGCCGGAGCCTCGGTCTCACCGCCGGCGGCCGCGCGCAGCAGTTCCTCGGCCCCGGCGGCGTCCAGCGGGCCCAGCTCCAGGTGGTGCACCCACGCGCCCAGCCCTTCCGGCAGCTCCAGCGGCGCGGTGGCGGTGACGAGGACCAGGCTGTCGGAGCGCTCGGGCACCAGCGTGGCGACCTGGTCCGCGTCCGTCGCGTCGTCCAGCACGACGGCGACGGGCTGCCCGGCCAGGTGCTGGTGGTACAGCTCGGTGAGCCGCCGCAGCTGTTGGTCCTGCGCCGGGTGCTCGCGCCCCGACGCCCCGCGGAACAGGAGCTGCTCGCGGGGCGCGCCGAGCCGGTTGAGCAGGTGCAGCAGTGCGTCCCGGGTGCCCAGCGGCGTCTCCCCGGCCCCGTCGCCGCGCAGGTCGACCAGGCAGGCCCCGCGGAACTGGTCGTTCAGCTCGTGGGCGGCCCGCAGTGCGAGCGCGGTGCGCCCCGACCCGGGCGGCCCGTGCAGGACGACGACGGTGGGGCGCGTCTCGGTGGCCGCCCGCGCCTGGCGCACCCACTGGGCGACGCGCTCCAGCTCGGCCTTCCGCCCGGCGAACGGCCGCACCGGGTCGGGGAGCTGGGTGAAGGACTGCGCCAGGACGGTGCGCCGCCGGGCCGCCGCGCTGCGGTCGCTGCCGCGCAGCCGCGGCTGACCCTCGCCGGTGCGCCGCGCGGACCGGGCCGCCCGGGCCCGCGGGACGCTGACCCGCTGCTGCTCCAGGTACGGCCGGATGCCCCGCACCTCCAGCGCCGTCAGCCAGGCCAGCCGCAACTGCTCGACGCCGCCGGGCTGGTGCCGCGCGCCCGCCCCGGACTGGGCTGCCCACAGATGGGCGGTGAGGATCTGGGCGAGCGCGCCGCCGAACCCGGCGATCCCCACCACCAGGGCGGCGCCCATCGCTTCCCCCGAGCCGTACTCCCGGTCCCACAGCATGATGGCCACCGCCGCGACCAGGACCGCCCCGAGGACGGGACCGAGCGCCCGGCCGGAGAAGCGCTCGGCGAGCCGCCCCGGCCCGGCGGTGTCGAGCGCGCGGGCGAAGGCGGCGTACTCCTCGCTCGCCCGCCCGGCGATGTCGTCCAGCGCCGCGCGCGCCCGTGCCAGCAGCACGTCGCCGTCGGCCGTGCCGCCGGTGCGGCGTACCTCCTCCTCGACGGCACGGGCCAGCACGCGCTCCGCCTCGGCGCGGTGACCCGCGCTCAGTTCCGTCACTGCCCCCGACATGTGTGCCTCTCTGTTGCGGTCTTCTGACCAAGTCTCCCCGCTCGGTGGCTGATTCGACACCCCGGACGCCGCGCGGGGGCGGGCGGAAGGCGTCCGGCGGCGGCTCGGCACGTACCGCTCGGACGCCGTCAAAGGGCCTCTGGCCAGGGAGGATTGTCGGTGGGCGCGACTAGAATGGATACCAGTTCGACAGGGTCCGTTCCCGCGCCAGGAGGGTGCCGATGGCCGCTGCCACGCTGACGAGGAAGTCCCCGAGCCCCTACCGGAAGAAGCCGCTGCCGGCCGGGCAGCCGCGCGAGTGGTACATCGCGCACAACCGACGGCTGAAGGCCATGCGCCTGGCCATCGCCCTGCTCGACACGGGCGTCTACCACCCGGCCGCGGCCGACAACCGCCGCATACGAGCGCTCGCCGCGCGCATCGGCGTGCACGCCCCGTCCACCACCACCTGCCGGATGGTCCGCGCCCTCATCTCCTGAGGTCCGTGCACCGGTTGACGGGTGCGGCCCGCGTCCGGACGGTCGGCGTCCGGGCGCGGGCCGCCCCGCTCGCTCAGGCGCGGAGCTGCTCGCCGAGCACCTCCGGGTCCGTGGCGGGCAGGCCGCACACGAAGTGACGGCACACGTACGCCGCGGGCCGCCCCTCCACCAGGCCGCGCCCGCCCAGCAGGGCCGGGCTCCCGGCGTCCGGCGGGCCGAAGGCCACGGCCGCTCCCGGCGCCGGGGCGACGAGGGCGGCCCGGTGCAGGGCGCGGGCCGCCGGGTCGTCCTCCTCGCCCACGACCGCGACCTCCCGGGGGCCGTCGAGCGCCGCCTCCGCCACGGCCAGGCCCCAGCCGATGAAGCGTGGCGCCCGGCTGCCCAGCGCCTTCACCACGCCGAGCGCCCGCTCCGCGGCCTCCCGGTACCGGGAGGCGCCGGTGTAGGCCGCGTGCGTCAGCAAGGCGCCGGCCGCGGCCGTCCAGCCCGAGGGCGTGGCGCCGTCCGTCGGGTCCTGGGGGCGGCGGATGAGGGCCTCGGCGTCGTCCGCGGTGTCGAACATGGCCCCGTCCTCGGCGGTGAACCGCGTCAGCACGGTGTCCAGCAGCAGCCCGGCCAGTTCCAGCCAGGAGCCGTCGCCCGTCACCGCGTACAGCGCGTGCAGGCCCTCGGCGCAGCACGCGTAGTCCTCCAGCACGCCCTCGCTGGCGCCCACCGTCCCGTCGATCGAGGTGCGGGCGAGGCGCAGCTCGCCGCCGCGCTGCGTGGTGTGGACGCTGACGAGCAGGTCCGCGGCCGCCGCCGCGGCCTCGACGAGGTCCGGCCGCTCGAAGTACGCCCCGGCCTCCGCCAGCGCGGCGACGGCCAGCCCGTTCCAGGCCGCCACCACCTTGTCGTCCCGCCCCGGGCGGGGCCGTTCCGCGCGCGCCGCGAGCAGGCGCTCCCGCAGGGAGGCCACCCGCCCGGCGTCCACGGGCTCTCCGGTGTCGGGGAGCTGGAGGACGGAGGCGCCCTCCTCGAACGTCCCCTCCTCGGTGACGCCGTAGTACCGCGCGGCCAGGGCGGCGTCCTCTTCGCCGAGCACGGTGCGCAGCTCCTCCGGCGTCCAGACGTAGTAGGCGCCCTCGCGGTGCGGGCCGTCCGGATCGGCGGGATCGGCGCTGTCGGCGTCCAGGGCGGAGGCGAACCCGCCCTGCCGGGTGCCCAGTTCGCGGACCATGAAGTCCGCCGTCTCCAACGCCACCCGGCGGGCCCGCTCCGAGCCGGTGGACCGCCACAGGTGCGCGTAGACGCGGCACAGGAGCGCGTTGTCGTAGAGCATCTTCTCGAAGTGGGGCACCACCCACTCCGCGTCCACGCTGTAGCGCGCGAACCCGCCGCCGAGCTGGTCGTAGATACCGCCGCGGGCCATCGCCTCGCAGGTGGTCGACACCATCTCCAGCGCGCCCTCGGCGCCGGTGCGGGCGTGGTGCCGCAGCAGGAATTCCAGCACCATCGACGGCGGGAACTTCGGCGCCCCGCCGAAACCGCCCTGCCGGGCGTCGAAGTCCCGGGTCAGCCCGAGGAGCGCGTCCGCCAGGTCGGCCGCGCCGGGCCGCTCGGGCGCCTTCTCGCCGTAGCCGATCGTGCGTCCGGCGAGCTGGGACGTGATGCGCCCGGCCACCTCCGCGACCTCGCCGCGCCGCCCGGACCAGGCGTCCTTCACACCCTCCAGCACCTGGCCGAAGGAGGGCATCCCGCCGCGGGGGCTGGGCGGGAAGTAGGTGCCGAAGTAGAAGGGCTCGGCGTCCGGGGTGAGGAACACCGTCATCGGCCAGCCGCCCTGGCCCGTGGCCGCCTGCACCGCCTCCATGTAGACGGCGTCCACGTCGGGCCGCTCCTCACGGTCCACCTTGACGCTCACGAAGTGCTCGTTGAGGTAGGCGGCGGTGGCCTCGTCCTCGAACGACTCGTGCGCCATGACGTGACACCAGTGGATTCACAGAAACATAAGTGGCAGGACGAATACCCCACGCTCAAGAGGATGGGTACGTCCCGCCGCTTTGCTTCCGCCATCGCCTCCTCTCCCCATGGCCACCAATCCACCGGATTGGAGGCGTGCTGGAGTAGGTAGGGCGACTGGGAGTCAGCCAGTCGATTCATACCGCCATCGTCGCACGGCACGGACCCCCGCCCAAGTCCAGCAGGGCCGGGACACACGAGCACGACCTACGTACCTACCCCTTGCCCCACAGACTCAGGCTGCCCCTCCAGGCCGCTCCCCTGCATCGGTCGGCACTGCACTGATGCGGGGCGGTCCGCCGCGTAGCGCGCCTCGCAGGTGCAGCTCGGCGATATCCGCCTTCAGGCAGTCGCGTATGTCCCGGCCCGTCCTCTTCCATCCGAAAAATTCGCTGGTCTGCTTGATCAGCTCGTCTTCCGACATGCCGGGGCATTCCGCTGCCAGCTCGTACAGTGCCAGTCGCCGCTCCGCAGGGGCGATCTGGATCACCGTGCGTGGCTTTTCGTCGACCTTCGGGCGGCGGGCCCGCAGCTCGGCCCGATCGACTACGTCGTAGAACGTGCCGTCGAGGGCGATCGTGCCCGACCGGGCGAGGGCGGCGGCCACGGCCCGGACGTTGTCCCGGATGCGGCTGCCTGCCCGCGCCACGCCCCAGGCCTCGCGGGCTCTCTGGACCAGCAGATCCTCGTGGATCGGGCCCTCCGACTCGATGATCTGCTGCAACGCTTTCCGCAAGGCCGGTCGAGCTTCCACCGTGTGCAGCTCGTATGTCGCTCGCACATCGACCGCACGCGAGCGGTAAGGGGCTGCCCAGTCCCGCTCCGTCGCCGTATCGACGGGTACGCGCTCGTACTCGACCTCCGTCGACGTCCCGGTGGCGAGGGCCGGGACCGTCTGCGTAGGCCCCGGTGATTCCGGCACTCCCTGCCCCCGCATCTTCACCCGCCTTGCCGATAGCGGACCCAGCGCGACGGCCTGCTCAACCGCCTCCTTCAGTCGCAGTTCCGCCGCTGCCCGACCTCGGTACCAGTCTGTGCCCCAGATGCGGTACAGGCGCCAGCCCAGCCCATTCAGAACCTGTTCCCGCAGCCTGTCCCGGTCGCGAGCGGCCTTGGAGGAGTGGTACATCGCGCCGTCGCACTCGATGCCCAGGGCGTACGCGCCGGGCAGCTCGGGGTGGCGTATGCCGAGGTCGATGCGGTAGCCCGCGACGCCGACCTGGGGCTGAACCCTATAGCCCCAGTCCCGGAGCACCGCGAGAACCGACTCCTCGAAGGGGCTGTCGGGCTCGGCATCGGCTTGTATGACGTCGCGCGTGAGGGCAGCCGGACCGTTCTCCGCGTACTCCAGGTACCGCTTGAGATACTGGACACTCTCGTTGGGGCTGTCCTTCAGCTGCGTGCCGTGGAAGGAGGCCACGACCTCCATACGGTGGCGGGCGCGGGTGACCGCGACGTTGAGGCGACGCCAGCCGCCCGGCTTGTTGATCGGGCCGAAATTGAGGCCGAGAGTGCCGCGCTCGTCGGGGCCGTACCCGGCGGACATGATCATGACGTCTCGTTCGTCGCCCTGCACCGATTCGAGGTTCTTCACGAAGAAGCCGTCGAGCCGGTCCTCCGTGAAGCGGTGGTCCAAGTCCGGCCGCTGGATCCGCGCCTGCTGCACGGCCAGGTCAATCGTCGACGCCTGCGACTGGGAGAGAGCCACCACACCGAGGGTGAGCTCGGGTCGGGTGTCAAAGTGGTGGATGACGCGCTGGGCGACATACTCCGCCTCCCGTTGGTTATCACGGCGGCCGCCCCTGTCATACACGCCGTCGACGGGGAAGAAGGCGACGCCGACGTCGTTGCCAGCCTCGAGGGCTCCGGGAAAGACAACCATCGAGTTGTCGTAGAACTCCCGGTTGCTGAAGGTGATCAGGTTCTCGTGGCGGCTGCGGTAGTGCCAGCGCAGCGGCAACTCCCGCATGGCGCCAGCCTTGCAGGCGTGCAGCAGCGACTCGAAGGAGTCCGGGACGTCCTCCGCGTACTCGTCGGAGTCGTCCTCGACCGTGGCGTCGAAGAACGAGGTAGGCGGCAGCTGCTTGTCGTCTCCTGCGACGACGAGACTGCGGCCCCGGTAAACGCAGTTGACTGCGTCACTGGGCCGGACCTGGGACGCCTCGTCGAAGATGACGACATCGAAGTGAAAGTCAGCCGGGAGGAACTGGCTGACCGTGAGCGGACTCATCATGAAGCAGGGCTTGATGGCCCGCACTACGTCCCGGGCCTCGTGGAGAAGGACGCGTACCGGCTTGTGGCGGATCTTCTTCTCCGCCTCCTTCTTGATGACGGCTCCGGCTCCGGCGGTGTGATTGCGCGGGCGCCGCTTGTTGCAGGCTTCGATCACCGTACGGCCCGCCGCCTCGATCAGCTTTCGGTCGGCCTCCTTGAACTCGGCCACGCGTGCGTCGAGGTCCTCTGAGCGGGTGGTTCGGAGCCTGGTATCGGTGGCGAGAACGCTGTCGACCCAGGAGCGCAGGAGCGCCTGTTCGACCACGTCAGGAAGCCGCTGCGGATCGAGGCCCCGCTCGGCAGCTCCTGCCACGAGCATCTCTGCTCCATGGCGGGCCAGGGTCGAGAGGCAGTCGTGGTACGCCTGCCACTCCTCTGGCCCGTGCGGGTCACCGAGCAGGGCGTCGAGTACCTGC
The DNA here is from genome assembly GCF_019303475.1 of Streptomyces sp. JJ38. GTDB lineage: Bacteria > Actinomycetota > Actinomycetes > Streptomycetales > Streptomycetaceae > Streptomyces. The sequence goes on along the minus strand of NZ_JABLSI010000014.1, from coordinate 102,243 downwards.
TGGGCCTGGTCGAAATCACCCAGCAGGGAGGGTGATAGCTGAGCACTCCGTGTCGCGTCGAACAGGTCGAGCAGGGCGGTCGCAGAGGCGGCCCAGCGATCTGCACGGCGTTCGGTGATGGCACACCAGTCGCTGAGCGCGCGGCGTACGTTCGCGGCCAGCCGGGCGGGCAGCGGGTCCGGGTCCGCGCCGTCGGCCAGCTGGTCAGCCAACAGGTCGAGATCCTTGGCGCCAGGGGTCAGCCGGGCGACGCTGTCGGCCGTGCACAGAGCTCCGTCGAGTGCCGCCAGATCCTCCTCGGTACGCGGGGTGTACTGGGCCAGCAGGTCGGTATGTGTCTCGACCAGGTGCCTCACCGCGGCAGCCGCCTGCTGCCAGGCGAGAGCCTGGTGGAGGCGGTCCGGAACCTTCTTGTCCCAGGTCCCGGAGCGTGTGAGGGCCGTCACGGCCTCACGGTCTGCCTTGTACTGGGCCGAGAACCGGACGAACAGGCCGCTGTACTCTTCAAATCGGTCCACCAGTTCGGGCAGTTCCTCTGAGACCAGGACCTGTTCGCCGAAGAATTCCTCGGCGGCTGCCCGGGCCTCCGCCTCCACCTCCAGAGCCTCGCGCAGGTCCTCCGCCGCGTCGTGCGCTCTGCGGAGTACATGGGCCGCGAACCAGGTGCGGGGCGGACGGTGCGTGGCCTGCGTCAGGTCGGCGAGCTCACACCCCGCGAACGCGGCCTCTGAGGATTCCCCGTACGGGAGGCCGAAGAGGCTGGCGAGCTGGGTCGCAGGCCGGGAGACATCCTCCGGCTCCGGTAGTGCGGCGCCCTGCGGCGCTTCCAGTTCGGGGAGGCGGGACCGGATAGAGCGTACAGCCAGCTGGAGCATCCGGGCGGATTCCGGCTCCTGCTCCGTAAGGGCGAAGGGGCGACGTGTGCACGCGCTCCGCAGGGCATCCAGCGCGTCAGCGGCCTCGGACAGCACCTGCTGCGGCGAGGTCCCGGTCAGCCCCCGCCAGGCGAAGGACTCCCCGTCGGCCACGGGGCGCCATGCACGGCTGATCCCCCGAGCGGCCGTGACTGCTTCCTGCAGTGCACTGGCGCTCAGGTCACGGACGGTCTTCGCGTTCCGCGCGGGCAGCGGCAGTCCCGGCGTATGCGCCTGCTCCAGCTGGACCAGGCGACCCATGACGTCGTGCACCGTGCGAAGCAGGGGTTCCCGGGCCTCATTCATGGCAGCGGCGTAGGCTGACAGCTCCTCGCGCAACCTGCGTGCCTGCTCCAATTCGTGCTCGGCGGCTCCGGTGACCTGGGCCTCAGTGGTGAGGACCCGGTTCAGTTCCGCGGCGACAGCCTTCTTGCTCGTGTCTCCGCTGTGGAGGGCCATGACGAAGTCGCCTAGTCCGACACCACGGAGCCGGTTCCGTACGACGTCGAGCGCCGCAGCCTTCTCGCTGACGAACAGCACCGTGCGCCCCGCGTGCATCAGAGAGGCGATCATGTTGGTGATCGTCTGGCTCTTGCCTGTACCGGGCGGCCCACTCATCACGAAGGACCGTTTAGCGAGGGCTGCCGCGACGCACTGGCGCTGTGAAGCGTCAGCGTCCAGGACGAGCGGCGTCTGTTCTGGTGACTGGATGTCGTCGATGCGGTCCTGGTCCGAGGGTTCGAAGCCGATAACGTCGTCCGGCAGTCCAGAGTCCGGGCCGAGGGCGATGGCCCTGATCAGCTCATTTCGGAGGATGCGGTCCTCGTTCTGCCGGAGGTCCTGGTACATGGCTTCATGGTGGGAGGCGAACAAACCGAGGACCGCCCGATCCTCGACGGCCCAGCCCCTCTGCCTAGCCGCCACCGATCGTGCCGCGGCGATGACCCCTGCCACGTCGGAGACGTCCACGTTCGCGACGGGACTCCAGTCGACGCCGAGCCGTTCGAGCTTCACGGCCAGGGCGGGGTTGTGCATGGCGTCCTGGTTGTCGGCCGGACGCAGTCGGTAGCGCCGGTCGCTGTCTCTGCGCAATTCGACCGGTACGAGAAGCAGCGGTGCCGAGCTAGTCTCATACGCGTCCTCCTCCCGCCAGTCGAGCATGCCGACGCCCAGCCACAGAATCCATAGGCCGTAGTCGTTGAACATCTGAGCGGACTTCTGGCGAAGCCGGTACAAGGAGGAATCGAGTGCCCGCTGCGTAGCCTTCTGCGTCACCAAGCCAGGTGCTGTGGGCCCTTCGGAGAGGAGCACCCCGCCCTGGCTCTCCGTGTCCTCGGCGACCGGGGCGAAACCCCATCCCCGCGCGAGGCCCCTCAGCAGTTCCGTGACCGCAGGGGATGTCAGCTCAAGCGTTGCCATCTTGGTGTGGCGAAAATTGAGAAGTCGATTACGGCCGCCCATGTCGATCAGCGAGGTGCGCCAGCCGTCGAGAACAGCCTCCAGCCGGTCGCGCCCAGGATCGCCCCTTGAAGCGGACGAGACGGTCTGATGCTGATGGGGCATGCGCGAGGACCTCCTCATCAGAATAGAGAGGGGAACCCGTGCGATGAGCTCCCTGAGCCCATCTACTTACCAGGCTACACTTCGCTGTACGCTCAAGATCGACAAGAAGTTGCTCACTTGTTGTGCTCGGGTCGACACTCATGAGAGCCAAGCGGCGCAACGCCTCACCAGGGCCCCCGAGGACGGGAGGTGAACCGCCGCCTTTTGGCGTCCTCGGCTTCGATGGGAGTAGCAGCCCCTTCGCTGACTGCGTCACCCGAACCGATCCGTTTTCGCCCCATCGCCACTCTGGGGATCGGCCTCGTGACCCCGAGCGTTGTCGGCGGGGGCACTGACTCCGGTGCCGTCCAAGCACCGAGGCATGGCTCAAGCGATGGCGGCGATGTCACCATCATCGAAGTAGATGGCCTGGTGCAGACGTCCGCCGAGCGCAGCGGCGAACCGCGCAAGAACGTCCTGTCCGGAGATGTGCCCACGCTCGATCTGCGACACACGGCCCTTGGTGACACCCATACGCTCGGCCACATCCTGCTGCGTCAGCCCACGGGCCCGCCGCAGCTCCGCCAGACGGCGCCCGGTCATCTCCGCGAGGAGTTCCTCCTTGCCTTCCCGTACAGCCTCCTCGCCGCCAGCACGGGCGACGTACTCAGCACGGATGTCCTGCCAACGGGCGTAATTGCTCATGGTCGTCCACCTTCTTCCCGAGCTCGTTCCTTCACATACGTCTCGTAGCGCTGCTCGGCCAGAGGGATCGCTTCCCGGTACCACTCGTTCCACCGACCCGACTTGTCTCCTGCGACCAGCAGGATGCTGCAGCGCCACGGATCGAAGGCGAACAGGATCCGAACCGTCCCCGGTCGCAGCTCCTTCAGGTTCGCCATCGACGAGCCGTGAATGGTGTCGACCAGCGGACGTCCCAGCCCGGGCCCCCCTTCGGCCAGTGCGTCCAGCGCCTGCACCACCCGGGAGAACGCGGACCCGTCCAAGCCGTCGATCCACTCACGAACCTCGTCAACGAGGAAGATCTCCCACTCGCCATCCACAGGACGAGTATAGCTATCGCTATACTGAGTGGCGACTGCAGGCCGGGCCAGCCCTGCGGGGCGACCTCCCCGCAGGGCTGGCCCAAGGTCACACGGCTCTGGCCAGCCACTTACCCGGAACGGGCGCAGGCTCCCGCGCCTGTGTGGTCACATGGCACCAGTGATCATCAGGCTAAGTGGCACGACGATTGGCCCACCTGGACACGACAACAGCGAGTTCGGCAACTATCCCACGCCGGTCACTCCCTGTGTGCATTTGTTATACAGATCACTGAGCATCCCCTCGTCACCACACCGGAAGGCCCTCGCACCCCGGACGCTCCAACGAACGAGCAACCCGGAATCCACAGCAGCGCGGGGTGCGCGCCTCTGCGGTGATCAGACCACTGCGAGCGGGATCGAGCCGGAGGAAGACACCTATGACCGATTCCAAGGCGGGCAACGGTGCGGAAGAGCCTCTGGGGCGAGCCTCCTACCTGATCGAGGGACGGCGGGTGCTGGTCTCCGACCTGGTGGACGCCGGGCTGCTGACCGCCGGAACGCAGCTCACATTTCGGCGTAAGCAGTCCGGAGAGGCACACCTCGCGAAGGTGACCGGGGACGGAAGGATCGAGCTGAGCGACGGCCGGCAGTTCAAGTCCCCCTCCACGGCGGCTGCCGCTGCCACGGGGCGGGGACCCTTCGACGGATGGACCGCCTGGGCACTTGCCGACGGCACCCTGCTGGACGTTCTGAGACAGAGCCTCCTGGACACGGTGGCGGAGCAGTCCGCGTCCGGCAGCTCGGCAGTGGACGTCTCCGGCGCACGGCACGCCCGGTTGAAAGACGCCCGGAGGCAAGCGGATGCAGGTTCTCCGATCACCCTCACTGTCCGAGACCTGCTGGGCTGGTGGGGGGCTTCCCGACGCGGCTACCTGATCAGCGAGCAGATAGCCAGTGAACTGACCAACCACGGCCTGTCCACCGTTCCAGACTTCGCAGCCGTAGGCATCGACGACCGCGTCACCTTGACCGGGCCATCAGCGGATTCCGAGGACGCGGAGTCGGAAACGGCCGAACCGGAGGCGACAGCGGGGCAGGCGGGGCCGAGGACGACCGGCGCACCAGCGCCCGCCACCACCTCCGGCGACGAGAAGGAGGACAAGGGCGAGCCGGTCCAGGGGGCAGACGGTCGGCAACCTGCCCTCGGCGCCCAGAGGAGTGGTATCGGTGACCTCCTCGGCGAACTTCGAGGAAGCGTTCACCAAGATGCAGCTCAACGAGTACTCACAGCTGCCGGTGCTTGACGGAACTCGGAACCTCCAGGGGGCTGTCACCTGGGAATCCATTGCCCAGGCTCGTCACAAGGACAGCCAGGCTCCCTTTTCCCAAGCCATCGTCAAAGCGCACGATGTCAGCTATGCCGATCACCTGATCGACGTCCTGCCCTACCTGGAGCAGTACGGCTTCCTCTTGGTGAGGGACCAGACGAAGCAGATCGCTGGAATCATCACCATCGCGGACGTGGCCGCCGAGTACGGCGCCACGGCCCGGCCGTTCCTCCTCATCGGCGACCTCGACCGGCAGCTGCGCCGGGTCATCTCGGAAGGCCTCGACCTTCAGGAGGTGATCACGCTCTGCGATCCGGACAAGCTCCGCAACATCACCTCCTTCGGCCAGCTGTCGTATGGGGACTATCAGCGGGTCCTCAGCAATCCGCAGCAATGGGACAAGCTGGGCTGGCCGCTGGACCGCAAGTCCTTCGTGGCCCGCCTCGACGAGGTGCGCGAGGTCCGCAACGAGTTGATGCACTTCAACGACAAGGACAAGGCCGGCGATGACGCGATACCGAAGCTCCGCAACATGATCGAGCTGCTGCGCCGATACGGAAGCTGAGACGAGGCGCGCGGCCACCCCTGGGCGGTCGCGCGCCTCCGCCGTCCCCCCCGTTACCTTTCTCGTGGCACCGCAATGGGGTGCCTGGCCCCCGGGCCCGGTATGGCTGTTTGCCCCCTGTCGAAGGGATGACCTGGGGGGGCCGCCGGGTCTCGGGGCACCGCTTGACCGCTGATGAGGGGCCTGACGACCGCCCGGCCCGGCACCCGGCGCAACGCCGGACCGCTTCAGGGCGGGATGTCTGCGTAACGTGGTTGCCGGCGTGTGGTGCCGCTCACCGGCTACGACAACGACCTGGCAGGCGAGGTCAACCGCACCACCAACCGGCTGTGCGGCCTGCTCTCCCAGATCCACCCCTCCCTGGAGCGTGTCCTGGGCAAGCGGCTGGCCTACCCCTACGTCCAGGCTCTCCTGGCCAGGCATGGTTCCCCCGCGAAGATCAGGAAGCTGGGGCGTGCCCGCTGCAAGGCCCTGCTCAAGGCGCACAGCTCGCGCAAGGCCGCCCACCTCACCGCCGAGATCTTCGAGGCGCTGGACGAGCAGACCCTCGTGGTCCCGGGCACCGAGACCTCCGCACTGATCGTGCCCGGGCTGGCCGCGCAGCTCGCCGCCGCCCACATCCAGCGAAAGGCCACTGAGCAGGAGATCGCCGCCCTGCTGGAGCCCCTCCCTCTTTTCCACCTCCTAACGTCCCTGCCCGGTATGGGCGTCAGGACCACAGCAGCCGTCATCGTCGCGATCGGCGACGGCACCACTTTCCCCACCGCCGGGTACCTCGCCTCCTACGCTGGCTCGCTCCCGCTACGAAATCCTCGGGCACCTCCATACGCGGCGAGCACGCACCCCACCGCGGCAACCGGCTCCTCAAACGTGCCCTGTTCCAGGCCGCGTTCGCCGCGATCGGCCGCAAGAGTGATCCGTCCTCCCGGACCTACTATGACCGGCAACGCGCACGCGGCAAGACCCACACCCAGGCGATCCTGCGTCTGGCCCGCCAGCGCGTGAACGTCATCCACGCGATGATCCGCACCGGCGCCCTCTACGAACCGCGCACCCCCGACGACGTCGACCTCGCCGCCTGACGACTTCACCGCCCTGTCCTCCAGGCCTCATCCTGCCCTCGCACCGGCACGGCCCCTCCGGCCTGCCGGCCACCGGGCTCCCCATCAGCCACCCGATCCGCCGGGAACATCCCGCTTCGCGGGACGTTCCCGAAAACCATCATCACCCCCCACAAGCCGACCCCACCGGGGTTGACGAAACAGATAGGGGCACCCCTCCTGCTGCGGTCGCTGCTCGGTTGGCGGCGCACGCTCGGTTTCCGCGCTGGGCGGGTCGGGCCGGGGCTGGCCGCCCGTCCCGGCGAGGCTGGCCACGAGGGCGACCGCGAGCACCACGGCCAACGCCGCAACCGCGCCGTAGACCTCGGCGAACAGCACCGCCCCGTGCCCTGGCCAGTTATGTAATAGCCGCCGGGAGCACGGCTCCGACACTTCCCGCCGACGCCCGGCCGGGTGCTGGGGAGACCCAGGACGGGGCCTTTGCTCTCACCGGGTGCGCGTGAACTCCCCGCGTACTACGCGATCGGTGAGTGGAGGTCCTTCGAAGGAGCCGTAGCCGGTGGCTGCCCAGAGGCTCATCCCCGACGGCACCTCGAAGTACGGGATGGTCCGCCCTCGATGCCGGACTGTCAGCACGCTCGGCGCAGTCCCCCGACGCACCAGCTCACCGCATTCCGCACAGGCGGCGACGCGTACCGGCTCGCGGTCCGGCACCGGCTGCCAGGCCACCCGGTCGGTGCCTCGTCCGTGCAGCGGCTGAAAGAAGCACAGCGGCGCGAGCTCCTCGCCGCGCAACGCGGCACGCCCCTCCGCGAGAACGGCCAGGACGCCGATGAGGTCCCCCCGGTCCCGCGCGTCGTCCAGCACTCTGCCGGCCGCTTCGTAGGCGTCGAGCGCGAGGCGCAGCCGTTCTCCGTCGCCGGTCATCCGGCGTCCGCGCAGTTCCCGGCCGTAGGCGAGCAATTCCTTGCGTGCGTCCGCGCGCAAGGCCGCTTCGTTCGCCTCGGCATGGTTGAGCAGCACCTGGCGCGGCGCGACGAACGGCGACTGCCTGGCCAGCCGGTGCCGGGAGCGGCGGAAGACGGCGAGCAAGGCGAGCGATCCGACGAGGGCCGCCAGGCCGCCGGCGATTCCGGCTACCACCATGGCGCCGCCGCCCTGGGCGTCCTGGTCCTCCGTGCCGGTCTCCTCCGCGCGCGCCGCACGCTCCCGCTCCACACCGCGCCGATGGGTGTCCACGGCGTCTCCGGAAGCCAGCAGGTCGATGGCGTAGGCGAGTTGCCGGGCCATCGGTGCTTCGGCGACGGAGTCGTCGTAGCGGATCGCCGACGCCGCCGCGGAGGCGGGTGTCTGTTCCCCGTCCGCGCGGTCGGGGAGTTCGATGCCGCGCAGCGAGCCGAACTCAGGCTGGACGGTGAACAGGGACCACGTACCGCCGAGGTGGTCGTGCAGCACCCCGGCCAGTCGGCCGGGGTCGGCCTGGAAGGGGCCACCGGGTGTGAGGTCCACCAGGACCACACGGATGACCGGGCCGCCCGCGGCGCGGACCGCTTCGACGCGCTGGGCCAGCGCCCGCCGCTCCTTCTCCGGTACGGCGGCGGTGTAGGGCCTCTCCACGTACACCGGGCTCTCGCGGAGCGCAGCCGCGATCTCCGCGCCGCGGCTCTCCGCCGCGGAGACCGGAGTGGCGGGGAGGAACAGGGCCGCCGCGGCGAGCAGGGCCGCTGCCAGGCAGAGGCGGGCGCAACGCTCGGTGGTCGTCGTCGGTTTCAGGACTTCGTTCCTCTCGTCGCATCACCGGCGGCGCCCTCAGCACGGGACCGGCTCCGAACGCCTCGGGCGGTGATGCGTGCGGGCACCAGGAAACAGACTGTGATGGTGGTGATCGCGCCCAGTGCGGCGAAGACGCGGAAGGAGGTCCGGTCGACGAGGTGCCGCTCCAGCGGGGTGAAGCCGTCGGCCGGCTCGGGCACATGCGCCGGGCTGTACGGCCGGGCCTCACCCGTTCCGACCTGCGCCAGGTGCTCCACGAGCCATTCGGCACGCTGCGGCAGCGTGGCGACCTGCTCGGTACCGCCGGAGCGGACAGGACGTGGTTCCTTGATGTGGGGAGGGGGGTACGCGGCCTTGTTGGCGGCACCCGAGTCGAGGTCGTATACGCGCAGGTACTGGGTGTGGGGGTCCAGGTGCACGTACAGTACTCCGTCGCCGCGGGCACCGTCCCGCTCCAGCGCGGCGGCCACGCGTTCCACGAAGAGTTGTTCGTTCCCCATGGTCTCGTCCTCGGAAACCGAGGGCACGGCTATCAGCTTGGCCGGGTAGGGGAGTTCGGCCAACTGCTCGCCCAGTTGCCGGGCGTGGGCGGGGGTGGATGCCGGGTACTCCGGATGCTGGTAAACCGGCGACTCGCGCAGTCCGTCGGCCACCCGTTCTACACGGCGTGCCAGGTCGTCCTCGTTCGGCGGGGGACGCAGGAGGGCGACGTGCTGATCGTAGGCGGTGCGGGCGGTGAGATAGCTCTCGCGGACTTCGCTGTAGAGGGCCTGAGCGGGCAGCAGCACGGCCACGGCCGTACCGGCGGCCGCCACGACTGGCAGAAGCCGCCGGCCGTGGCGGTGGCCGGCCAGCGGAAACCGGCCGCGACGGCCCAGGACCAGGACCAGCAGCGGCAAACCGCCCGCCAGCAGGCCCAGGGCTGTGACGGGGCCGTCCGACCGCTCCGGTTCCTTCCGCGGATCGGGCAGTACGCGTTCGTCGGCGCCTGAAGCGGCCAGTCCGGGGAAGTGGCCGCGGAACGCCTCGATGCTCACGTCCAGCGCCAGGAGCGGACCGGAACCGCGCGGCACGTCAGCACGGAAAGCCTTCTCCACCAGACGGGGCGGCAGGTCCAGGTCGAAGGCGGCGGCGGCACGCACCCCGCCCTCGTCCAGGAGCACGTACAGTCCCTCAGCGCCGCCACGGTCGTACACGGAGGCCAGAAGCTGGTCGGGAGGGCCGACCGCGGAGGAGTACAGCACTTCCCGGGGCAGCACAGCAACGTACACCGGAACCGTCACTCGTCTGGTGATCTCCGCCAGCCGGGGTGCTGCCGATCCGGGCAGGACGTGGGGCACGCTGTCACTGACGTGGACCGGATCGGCCGCGAACCGCTCGGCCAGGTGGGACGCAAGCGCCACACGGTGCTCGGGCACCGCGTCAGCGGTCCCCCCGTTCCCGAAGGCGGCCGGAGCGGCGCCGAACAGCAGCACACAGATCACGCCCGACACCGTCGCCAGACGCCGCCGACGGCGGACAGCTTCGGGGGTACGCGGGAAAAGCACCCGGTAAGGCTAACGAACAGGCCGCGCAGCAGAGGTGACTCGGGGGTGCGGGCAGCCCGGCAAGGGTCCCGGCGTTCCAGGAGGACGCCGGGAGCCGAGGGCGCTGACGCCCGTGAAGCGGCCTCCCTCAAGGGACCCGTTGGCCTCGGAGCTGGAGCTGGGTGAGCGGCCCGGCGGCGATCCGGCCACGGTGGGCCGGAACCTGACGTGGGCCGCCGCCCCCGGCGCCGTCGGCCACCCGGGGCCGGACACCACGGACCGGCTGCCGGACGTCACCGGGCTCGGCTGAGCCAGTCCCCCGAGACGATCGGCGTCCCCTCCTGNTGCCGCCCCCGGCCCGCTCCGCCTCCGCCGTCACCCGCTCGTAGACGTTCGCCGCGCCGCCGGGCACGAAGTCCGTCCAGCTCGTCCAGGACGTGGAGGTCTCGCCGTACCGCTCAGGGTCCGGTTCCACCAGGGTGCCGGTGACGGCGCCGTCACCGGCCACGGCGTACGGGTAGCCGGGGCCCGCGTAGAGCACGAGGCCGCGCACGGTGGCGGGCTCCTCGCACCCGGTACGCCCGGCGAGGCCCACGCTGGTTGTGCGGCACCCTCTACGAACCGCGCACCCCCGACGACGTCGACTCCACCGCCCTGTCCTCCAGGCCTCATCCTGCCCTCGCACCGGCACGGCCCCTCCGGCCTGGCGGCCACCGGGCTCCCCATCAGCCACCCGATCCGCCGGGAACATCCTGCTTCGCGGGACGTTCCCGAAAACCATCATCAACCCCCACAAGCCGACCCCACCGGGGTTGACGAAACAGATAGGGCACCTCTCCTCGTCAGTGCCGATACCTCAAACCTTCTCATTGTAATAGATGCCGTCTTACACTTCGGGGTGTGAAGCAGACTCGAGCCGGGACCACTGAGAACATCTCCGTGTCCATGCCCGCCGAGCTGGTCAGCGAGCTCCGCTCGCGGACCGGTCGTCGCGGGCTGTCCAGCTACATCACCGAAGCCGTCAGGCACCAGCTCGCCATGGACGGACTCGCCGAGATCGTGGCGTCCCACGAGGAGGAGCACGGCGCGCTCACGGAGCAGGAGATCGAAGCCGCTCGTCGCGAGCTGTTCGGAGACGTGACCGCCGAGGATGTCGAGCGGGGCGCCGCGTGAAGGAGCAGCCGGCCCGCTCGCTGGTGCTCGACTCCGAGGCGCTCTCTCTGCTCCTGCGCAACGACCGCGGTATGGCGGCACGCATCGAGGCGTCGCGGCAGACCGGGGTTCCCGTCCTCGTGTCCGCGCTGACCATTGTTGAAGCCGTGCACGGGAAGACCGATCTGGCCCGCTTGAAGTGGGTGCTCTCCCGGCTGCGGGTGGAACCGGTCAACCAGGAGGACTCCCTGACCGCGGTGGGGCTGCTTCAGGACGCAGGCGGGCTGCACGGTCACAAGTACGCCATCGACGCCCTCGTCGCCGCGCTCGCGCTACGCGTCCCGGCCCCCGTGATCGTCCTGACCTCCGACCGAGACGACTGGTCGAAACTCTGCGGGAAGCGCGTGATCATCAGAGAGGTGTGAGCACCGCCGGCTACTGGGTTCGCGAGTCCACTGGCACCAGTGGCACGCGAAGTAGTCAACTGACAGCAGAGCGGGTGCGTCGCGCCGTTCTGCCTCCTCGAACGCCTCCGGCGTCCAGGGCCACCAGTCGACCGGATTGTCAGCGCGCTGAAGCAGATACGGCGAGGTCACGCCAGCCAGCCGGTTCATACGACGCAGTCTCTCACAGCACCTGCCGTGACCAGCGGAACCCTCACGGCCCCACCTCCTTTGGTCGAACGCACGTGTGAGCCATCACGTGGTGGGCGGCTCCGCCCTCCGGGTCGGGGGACCCGGCATCGCGGAACAGGAGGCTGGGAACAGCAGAGCTGGACCTGCCGAGCCTCCTCGAAGGAGGTCCACCATGGCCGCCGAGATGGTGGCGCCCGCGTGGATGCATGCGCAGGCCAGCGCGGAGCAGTGCGACTCCCGGTCCGAGAAGCAGCGCGTCGTCCGGCTCTGTGTACGCGCGGCCGAACCGGTTGCCGAGTGGCGGCACCGCGCCACCACCACAGCCCCGGTCACAGGCGGGCGGGGAGAATCAGAAGGGCGCCCTGCACTGCGCACAACGGCAATGCGTTCTCCAGGCCCGCAGGGCATTCCGTTGCGCGGATCTGCTCCCAGCTGATCACGCTGTACATGGATCTGGTCCGGCGGACGGGTCAGGCCCCACACCGGTTTCGACCAGCGGGGCGAGCCTGTCCGGCTCAGCTCGTGAAAAGGAGGGCGAGAAGGAGGAGAATTCCGCCGGCCATCGCGAGAGCGATCGACACTCGGAGCAGCCAGTGTTTGCGCCAGGCGATTCCACTGTTGACCACAATGGACCGCGTGAGCACGTTCAGCACGTCGTGCTTCATGGCCTCGGCCAGTCGCACGGGATCCCACAGGCGCAGGTGCCCGAAGTAGACGAAATCCCGCGAGGCTTCCGCCCGAACGCTCCGTGCCCTCATCCGGGGCATCAGCACCATCACCGAGCTCACCACACTGGCCACGAGGAGGCAGGTTCCTGCCCAAAGCAGGACGAGGCGGGCGCCCCGCACGGCCATGTCACCCTCGGTGGACACGGTCACCAGGCCGGCGAGTATGGCGATCTCCAAGGTCAGCACAACCGAGGCCTTGACGTCCACCCGGCCGGTCCATTCGGCCACGGACGTGTGCACGCGCCAGGCGGTGTCCAGGGCTGACGAACCGTCCGGCGCGTCGGCTGACCTGTTCGAAGGCGACTGCGGGGCGGATCCCGGGAAAGGCCCCCGGGCGGACCCAGATGGCACCTGAGGGGGTATGGGCATGTTGGACATGTCGGCAGTTCCCTTCTCGCCGCAAGGCTGCCGACCCTACGGAGGAATCGAGCGCACGAATACATCAGGAGAGGTAATGCGGCCACCATCTCCTGGCTAGGTTGAGTCAAGTCCCACTCGCACCGCACAGTTCAGGGAAGCGCCACCGTGACGACCGAGCCCTGCTCCACGCTCTCACCCTCGCCGACCGATGGAGAACTGGCGAAAGGCGCCGCCGACGGCGATCACCGGGCCTTCGCTGAACTCGTCGCCCGCCATCAGCCCCGCATGCTGGCCCTCTGCAGGCGGATCACCCACGACGATCACGACGCACACGACGCGCTGCAGAACGCCCTGCTCGCCGCCTGGCAGCGGATGGGCAGTCACCAGGGCCGGTCCTCGGTGGGCACCTGGCTCTGCCGGGTGGCCATCAACGCGTCCCTCGACGAGTTGCGCCGCCGCAGGCGACGTCCCGACCCGACCTCGGAGATCGCCTTGGCCGCCGCGCCGACGCATCTCGACGACACGATGACGACGAGGGTGGCGCTCCTGTGGGCCATGGAACAGCTTCCGCCGTCTACCCGGGCCGTCGTGCTGCTGCGAGACCATTACGGGCTGTCCTATCGGGAGATAGCCGAACGTCACGGCACCTCCACCGACGCCGTACGCGCCCGGCTCGCCCGGGGGCGCCGTGCCCTGGCCGGCCTGTTGGAGTCGCGCCGTCAGCAACGGTCGGTCCGGATCGTTCCGGAAACGCCGCCCCTGTGTGAACATGGCAGCTAAACTCGCCCACCGTGATGCTCTGACCGCATCCTGGAGGTGGAGACAACGGCAGACGCCTTCGGCGCAGGGGACGCTCCGGTCCGGGCCCGTGCCACCGATGCGGACTGGCCAGCACGCAGCTTCGTGGCGGACCTCGCACCGGCTCCTCGGCAGACGTTGCTCCGTCTCGGCACAGTGCGCCGGTACGGACCGCATGAAGCCATCATGCTCCAGGGCCATCTGGACAACGAGGTGTACCTGCTGGCCGCCGGTTACGTCCGCGTGGTCGGAGACACCGCAAGCGGCCGGACGGTTTTGCTGGCCCTGCGTACCCGGGGCGACCTCGTGGGGGAACTCGCCGCCCTGGACGGAGGCCCCCGCAGCGCCTCGGTGCTGGCTGCCACTCCCGTGCTCGCCCACTCCATCAGCCGTTTCGAGTTTCTCCGCTTTCTCCGTGCTCACCCGGAGGCGGCAGAGTCCGTCCAGCGTTCCGTCACACGCAAGTTACGGATGGCCACCCGCCACCGGATGGAAACCGGTTCGGCTCCGGTTCTGGTGCGGATCTGCGGGGTTCTGGAGGGTCTGGTCGCGACCCACGGCCGTCCCACCGACGAGGGCGTACAGCTTGACGTGCCGCTCAGCCAGCTCGATCTCGCCATGCTTGCGGGGGCCTCCCTGCCAAGCGTCCAGCGCGCGGCGGCCGATCTCCGTCGTCGCGGCATCCTGTCCACCGGGTATCTGCGCCTGGTGGTGCGCGACGTGGAAGCGTTGCGCGCGCTTGCCCAGACGGCAGGCGAGGAGAACTGACGGCCCCGGCTCTTCCCGGCCGGGACCGTACTGCGGGAATCCGATGGCTGAGGAGCGCGGACCTGTGAAGAAGAGGTTCAGTAGAACGGAGCTGGAGTCCGTGCGGCGAGTGAGCACGGTCGTGGACGTCGAGGGGTCCAGCCGCCGCACGCATACGGAACAGATCGATGTCCAGGACCGGCTCGACTGGCTGATGGGTCACGCGTTCCGGGCCGCGGAGCTGGAACCGCGCCGGTGCTTCCGGCAGAACCAGGGGGACGGCCTGCTGTTCGTGCTGCCGGTCGGGATCTCGGAGGGCCATGTGGTGCCCGGGCTTGTCTCCGGGGTCCAGACCGCACTGCACGGGGTCAACGGTGCTCCCGGAGTTGGAGGCAGGCTCCGGATGCGGATGGCCTTGACCGAAGGGATCGTCACCGTGGGACCGACCGGATTCGTGGGCACGGGCGTGAACGAAGCGTGCGCGATGGTGGATTCCACCCATGCCCGCGACGCACTGAAGGCCAGGACCGACTGCGATCTCGTCTTCCTAGTGGACGAACCGTACTTCAGGAATGTTGTGGACGAGGACTTCACGGGGTTGTCCCCGGCGGGCTTCCGGCGGGTCACAGTGCCGGTCAAGTCGGGGAAACCGGATGTGGGAGCCAGGATCAGCGTGATTCCCCCGGCCCGTACCAACGAGAAAGTGCCAGTCTTCACCGAGGAGGCCTTGGCGGAGCACGGCCCGCGTTACCTGGCGGCCGCGAGTCTGTTCGGTGGTGCCGCCGCGGCCATCCTGATCAGTTGCCCTCCCTCGGATCCCGGCGGGAAGCGCACCCCGACCGGCAGTCACGTCATGGCCGGCCGGGCAGGCTTCGACCCGACCCGCATGGGCCCCGACCGCCCCGAACTGCTGGACGTGACGTATGACGATGAGGAGGACGAGCACGACGAGTACGGGAACGAGCAGGCTAACGTCGGAAGCGGCGAGGTCCACGAGGAATACGGCGGGGACGAGACAGGAGCGGACACGGTGGCCGGGCTCGACGATCCCTTCGCGGTGACCGAGGATTCCAGCGGTGACGGTCGCGGGCCGGATACCGACCCCTTCTCCCACTGAAGCCCCAGCCATCGTGATCAGCCCCCTGGGCTGAGAAGCCGGGGTCGATAGGAGCCCGCCGCGCGCGGGCGGTCACGAGGCCGGCCAGGTTCCCCGGGTCACTGCCGCGCGCCGTGGGCGCCAGTGGCGAAGTACAGCGCCTCGCACAACATTCTGGCGGCGCGGGCGTGTTCACGGACGACTCGCTGAGGGGCCGCCTCATACGCGCGCCAACTCCCCGCCTCGGAAGCTGCTCGCGCCGCTGTCTCGGCGGCCGGGGCCCCACCGGAGAGCCCCAGGCACTCCGCGGCCGTACGGCCGCGGGCCAGCGTCATCAGCGCCCGGACCCGGCTCTCGCTGAGGACCAGACGGCCTGAGGCCAGGTCCGCCAGGGCAACGGACAGGGCGGCCTGTCTCACCACCGGGTGTCTGCGGACCAGGGCCAGCTCCGAGCGCAGTTCACGTCCGGGGCCGTCGGGACCGAGCCCGTGCGCCACCGCTGTCAGGGCCCTGAGAGCGGTGGCGGCGCGCAGGTGGTCGGCACGGTCCACGAACTCGCGCCGGAGTCGCTCTTCCAGGGCATCGAGACCGGAGCGCGCGCGCAGTCCAGCCAGCAGAGCACGGGTGGACTCGCCTGCGTGGCAACGGACTGCCTCCAGGATTCCGTACCTTCCGAGCAGGGACAGCAGCCGTCGTCGGTCCTCGCTCCCGAGCGGCCCGTCCGGCCAGGACAGAAAGACGTCCGCCGAGCGGAGGACCTGCTCCAGCCGGGAGTACGGCAGCGCGGCCAGCAGGGCCACGGACTCGGTGTCGTGGTCGGTGAACCGCTCACAGCGGCTCGCCTGGGCCAGCAGGCCCGCGACCGGGACCACGTCGGCGACCAGTCCCGTGAGCCGACGTGCGTACGTGGTGCACAGCCGGTCGGCCTGCCGCCAGGGATCGCCGGTCCCGCGTCCCAGTTCGTCGATCCGGCTCAGCACGCCCAGTGCCCTGGCGGCGGTGACACCCCGGCTGGAGTGGCGCCGCAGCGCTTCCAGCACCTCGACGTCGCTCTCTCCTGGATGCGGCATCACGTAGAGCAGCGCGTCCGACTCGTCCAGCGCGGTCATGGCGAGGTCGTCCAGCCCGCTCAGCGAGTCCATCCCGGGGGTGTCCACAAGGCGGTAGGAACGTTCCAACGCCTGGTTCGGTGTCTCCACGACGAGCTCGGCGATCGCCCCGGCATCCGTGCCGAGCGCGCCGGACTCCTCCGGGACACCGCCTCCCGCCGTCCCGGGTACGTAGTACGACCTCCCGTCTCTGCGCCGGACCAGAACCCTGTTCTGGGGGCCTGACCGGTACCAGGTCACCAGCCGCGTGCACTCGGTGGCCCCGGTCGCCGCGAGGGACTGGCCGAGCAGCGCGTTGACCAGCGTCGACTTCCCCGCGTTCAGGCGCCCTCCGACGGCGATGCGCAGTGTCGGCTCCGCGAGCCGGGCGGCGGTCGCCGCCACGACGGTGGCGGCCGGTTCGGGCAGCCGTGGGCCGAGCGAGGCGCAGAGGGCGGCAAGCCGAACCACGGGAACCTGTTCCGGGCGGCCCTGCGGTCCGAGAAGTGAACCGCTCGTGGGGGAGGCGTCCGGACGGGATCGTGCCGGAGGGGAACCGGTCACCTCGCACCGCTGCCGGACGGGTCCGCTGCGGGCACCAGCGCATCAAGCCGGTCGAGCAGCCCGGTGATCAGCTCACCCCGGGACCGGGCGACGTCGGCGAGCCGTTGGCGTTCCTCCTTCTCACGTGCGAGCACGGAACGCAGTTCCTTGAGCTCGTTGCGCACTTCCCGTTCCCGCTGTTCCAGGGCGAGGGTGATCATCCGGATCAACGCGTCGCGTGTCTCCTCCACCGCTTTTCTGATCAATGGTGGCGTCTCAGTGTTCAGTTCGTTGACCATTCTGTTCACATAGCGCTGCGCGTCGGCACGCTCCCGGATCAGTTCGCCGCGCCGGCGGCGTCGCGTGGTGAGCCACGCGGTGATCCCCACCCCCATGATGAGAGGGGTGAGCAGCCCTCCCGTGGTGGCGGCGGCGACGCCGAAGGTGACGACGCCCGCCCCCCAGGAGGGAATGAGCCGTTCCATGAACGCCCCCGCGCCCCTCTGGTCGTGTGCCGTGGGCGCCGGTCGCGCCAGATCCCGCAGTCGGTCCGGGAGCGGAAGTCCGAAGGGGTTGTGGTCCCGCAGGCTGTCCTGGCCGCCGCGTGCGGGGCCGGCCAGGGCTGTATCGATCTCCTTGTTGGTCTCCCGGACGATGTCCCTGAGCCCCGCGCCGAGCGCCGTCTCCAGGTCCAGCCAGGAGGCACGGGCCGCCTCTTCCAGAGAAGACGGCAGTTCCTCCAGCGCGGCGGCGCTACCCGCGACGGAGATCTGGTCCTCACCGGAGGCTCGCAGATCGTTCACGCTCCGCCGGAACTGGAGGAGGAGATCGGCTTCGAGTCTTGTCGCCCGCCTGCCGAGTGACGTGCGCCAGGCTGCTGCCGCGCTCTTCTCACGGGCGAGAGCGCTCTGCAGGCGTTCCACCTCTGCGGCGGTCGTGGAACGTCCAACAGAGGCGTCCAGCATCCTGGACGCCTGTACGCCCAGGGGGACCAGGGTCCCGCGGATGACGTGGGCCGCGTTCGTCATACGCAGGTCGAGTACCCGATCGGTAATCATCTGGTGCAAGGCCGAACGCAGTTCCTCGCAGCCGCTGTCGGCCCTGCGGCGCCGAGCCGTGTCCGGGTCGCCCGCTCGTTCGGCGTCCAGCGCGTCCTCCTCCAACGCCGCACTGACGGCGAACCACGGCGCCCGGGCCCAGCGTGGGGCGTGTTCGGCGATCAGCGCGCGATCGCGTTCCATGACGTCCCGCCAGCCCGGGTACTTGTCGGTCTTGGCGTGTACGAAGACCACGGTGGCTACGCGACGGGTGGCCTCTTCCAGGAAGGCGAGTTCGGGGCGCGTGAGTTCGCTGGATCCGTCGGTCACGAACAGCAGGGCGTCGGCGCGGCCGAGCGTGGCCAGGGTGAGCTGCGCGTGCCCGGCGACGAGGCCGCCCACTCCCGGTGTGTCGACGAGGACCAGGCCGGGGCGCAGCACCTCGGCGGGCACGACGACATCCAGATGGCTGACATCGTCGTGCCGGGGGAGCTGCGTCTCCGGGTCCAGCGCCGCGAACTCTGCGATCCGGTCCAGAGGTACGGGCGTGGCGGTCGGATCGAGGCCGTGTTCGGTTCCGGAATCCCAGCGGTGGACAACGGCCTGCGGTGGCTGCCCATGGCGCACCAGTACGTGGACGCTGCTCGCGACGTCGATGTCCACCGGCAGTAGTCCGGGGTGCTCGGTCAGCGCGTTGATCAGGGAGCTCTTGCCCCGCTTCTTCTCACCGACGCAGACGGCGACCGCCGCCCCGGTGTCGAGGACGTTGAGCTCGGAGAGGATCCGTGCGGCCGGTCCGCCGGATGTGGATTCTCCGCTCAAGGTCTCCACCGCCTCGGCGGCTTCGTACGCCAGGTCGATCAAGGCGTCGAAGCGGCGGTTGTGGTCGGTGTCGTTCATGTCTCGTCCTCCTCGGTGCCGGACGGGCCGCCCGGCTGTGTCCGGTAGGGGCCGACAGGCGCGTCGGCCTCTACCGGGGCACCTGCGGATGGCTTCGGGGGGCCTTCGGACGGGTGGACGTCCACAGCGGCGAACAACTCGCCGGCCTCGAGTTCCTCCGAATCCACCACCGACCAGTCGGGCAACGGTCCTGGAGGCAGCGGGAGACGGTCCGGCGGCGTACCGGTCTTCGCCGCGGCAGCGATCGGCCCAGCGGTGGTGTCCTCGGCTGTCGTTCCGGCTCGCGAGTTCCTCCACCGGAAGGGGCAACCACCCAAGGTGTTCTTCAGCTTGGCCTTGGCCCGCTCGCGCCGTTTCGGCCGGGAGCCCGGGTGCGGCACTCCGCCACTCCCGAGCCCGTGCCCGCTCCCTCCCGACACCGACTCCGCCCGCGAGGCGAGGCGCTCCCCCGAAGTGAGGTGCTCGCCATCGAGTACCGGGGCAGCGACACCAGCCTGGCACAGATGGGTCAGCCCCGACCGGACGGGGACGTAGGGCTCAACCCCTCCGGTGACCAGGACGCAGGGTCCGTCCGACAGCCGGGCGCTGTCCCAGTAGGCTTCCGCCCGGTCCTCGGGCAGCAGCCAGACCCCTCGGTCCTCCGCTTTCGGCAGCTCGACCGGTTGTCCGCCGGTCCTCGCCACCGCAGTCGCCCCCCAGGGGGCGGGCCTCGGATCGCTGTACCCACGCCACGGGGGTGACGTGGTCGTCTCCCAGTCGGGGCCCACCGCGCGTTCGTAGGTCTCCTTCGCCCAGCGGCGGAAACCGTGGCGCAACATGTCAAGGGACGGGATGCCGTCGGCCCCGGAAGGGCCGAGCCAGCCGACGAAACAGAAGAGCGGACGCCTCCCGCTGTCGGTGTGGTAGACACTGCTGATCAGTTCGGCGTCGCAAGCCACGCCGACCAGGACGGACACGGCCTCGCTGTCTGGTCCGGGCGAGCGGGCCAGCAGCATACGCGGCTCCTTGGACAGACCATGTCCGTTCATCACGGCGGCCGAGACCGCGTCGCCGAGCCAGCCGTCCACCGGTGCGCCCTCGGGTATGTCCCGCCACCATTCGTCGACATGGTGCAGCCGAGCGACAACTACCGGACTCCACACGGCGGTCGTCATGATGACATGTCCGACGCGACGTGGAGCTTGCCGTCCTTGATGAGCGGCAGACGGTCGAACTCCCGCATCAGCCGGTTGGCCTGGTCCTGTGTGGTGGAGATCTCGGCCTCCCAGCGGGCCTTCTCCAACCCCTGGGCCTGTTGGTCGGCCCGAGCCGCCTCGATCTTCTTGAGCCGGAAGGAACGGAACGGCTTCGACTGGAGTTCGGAGAGTGCGGTGTCACCGTCGGTGATTTTCCGCTGGATCTTGGTCAGTTGTTCTTGTTGTGCCGTCAAAGCCTCTGTCAGGTAGTGCCACAGAGTGAAGCAGACAGGGCGATGTACGTTTTGCGGACGGATGAGCGAGGGGTCCACGTTCCGACCGGACGAGCCCTCCGTCTTGAAGTCTCCGATCTGCACCGGGCAGACGAGGGCCGTCACCCCGGGTGCGTAGAGCTCCCTGACCAGCCCGCCCAGGTTCTTGACCGCAGCCGTCAGCGCCTGGCCGACTGGCATTCCGGCATTCTCGGGAAGCATGTCCATCTTGGTGATCAGCACCACGAAGGACGGTGGCGGCTCCCCCTGGGCTTTCCGGTTCTCCTTCGCCTCCCGGATCGCCCAGTTGTACGCCTGCGCGTCCATACCACCGCTTGCGAAGTTCGAGATGGCCGGGGTGCCGCTCTTGATCCATCTGCCGAGCTCGGCGCCGTCCATGACCAGGTAGACGCTGTCGGACCGGCCAAGTTGTTGCCGCCATGCGATGAGGTCCTTCTGGGCGGCCGGGGTGGCGGCTTCTGTGACGACGCCCCCACGATAGTCGGTCCAGTTCACCTGGACGAGCGGAGTGAAGTCCACGGTGAACTGGAAGTGGTATTCCTCGGGTTCCATGCCGGCCCGCGGCATCTGCCCCGTCTTCTGCAGCGTTTTCCATGCACTGAGCAGGCCGATCTCCTTGTCCCGGTCGACGCTGTAGAGGGAGAAACTGCTCACGCCTGCCGACAGCCGGTGATACATACTGTGTATGAACGCGGTCTTGGCCGTGTTGCTTCCGCCGGCCATGGTGAGGGTGATCTGCGGGTTCGCCACCGGTATTCCTCCAGATGGACGAGAGTGCGGCGGGCTAGCCGGTTCCGTGGCCAGCCTCGTGGTCAGAAGGAGTCGACGCTTCTCAGTAGTGGGTTCAGGCGGGCGGCCGACGCCAGCAGCGGGAGGAGGCGGGTGCGCTCGGCCTCGTGGTCGGCGAACGCCCTCTCGCTGATGGCCCGCCAGCTCGGCTCGAAGAAGATCCTGCTCAAGACTCTGTCCCACACCGTGTCCTTGTCCGCTGCCTGTCGGCCGCGTGCCAGGGCCGTGTCCGCGGACTCCTGGAGACGGTGCGCCAAGCCGACGAGTCCGCTGTGCAGGACCCACAGGGCCGGGACCCCGGCGTTGACCGGCCGCCGACCGCAGACCAGGGGTACGACTGCACCCTTGATGTGGGGCTCCGCCGAGGCCGAGCGGATGAGATGACCGAAGGGTTCTCTGAGTCGGTGGATCACCGCGGGCCCCTCCTGTTCGATGAGATCGAACTTGGTGAGGACGATCACCAGCGGGGTGGGCCTCTTGTCCCGCTCGGCAAGGGCCCGCAGGACGGATGTGATCATGTGGTGGAGCTCAAAGTCCTGTCCCCGCCCGTGCAGCAGGCGCCATGCGTCGGCGAACAGCAAAATACCGTCGGCCGCGTTCAGATCGCGGTGCAACTCCCGCGCGGCGGCACTGGTGGCCCCTGGCTGGGTGACCACCCCACCCCGGTAGTCCCGCCACCGGAACGGCAGAACGTCCGATCCCTGGTACCGAAGGATCAGATCGTGCACCTCGCGCTGCTGGGTGTTGCGTGGGTAGATGCCGGACAGCACGTTGTCCCCGGCGGTCCGCAGCGCGGCGTGTACACGCGGGTCGGCGGTGCCGCAGGAGAAGCCCCCGACCCCATCGTTGAGCCACCGGTACATCAACGACACGTATGTCGTCTTGCCCGCGTCGCTGCCGCCGAGCATCACCACGTCCATCGCACGCGCTCCTCGGTTCAGCGGAACAGGTCTTCGTCTTCGGGGAAGGCGTAGGGCGCCTCGCCTCCGCCGGTGGCCACGAGTGCCTTGTGGGTCCTGGCAGCTCCGAGGACGGCCGCGTTGACAGGGTCGGGCAGGACCTCGGGCAGCAGGCCGCCCGCGGATCGCGACAGCAGCTCCGCAAGCTTCGGCGTCCGAGCCGCGCCGCCCGCCAGCAGCACCGCCGACGGGCAGGCGCCGCTGGCCATGAGATCCGCCAGGGCCGTACCCGCACGAGCCAGCGGCTGTGCCGCGGCCTCCTCGAACTCGTTTCTGCGCACGAGCAGCTCCTCGCGGTGTCCCGGCACCGTGAGCGGGACGGTCGTCGTAGCCGAGAGAGCCTCGCGCACACCAGTGACGTCCTCGCGCAGCTGCGACCTGGCCCGCAGATCCTCTGGTCCGGAGCAGTCCAGCAACCGTTTCCATGCCTCCGGCCTGGCCGTCCTGGTACGAGCCTCCACCAGTCCGAAGAGCGCTTCGTCCAAGTCCGCACCGCCGCACGCTATGTTGTCACCTGGCTGGTACTCTGCGTGACCCACGCTGGCCAGGGCGAACCGCAGACCAGTGGCGCCCGCGTCGCAGACGGCCACCAGCGTGCCCGCGTGTGCCTCCCGGCGTGCGGCCCAGCCGGCCGCGATGGCCACCGGGGCCGGCACCCAGACGGGCTCCGGCAGACCGGCGGCGGCGATGGCACGGCCTAGCACGGCGCGATCAGTCCCGCCCAAGTCGCTCGGCACCACCATCGTCAGCGCGTCCGGTCGCGTCCGGTCGAAACCCGGCCAACTATCGCGGAGAACCCGTGTGAGCAGGGCCGCCACCAGCTCAACAGGATGCGTCGCATCGCCACCCAGCAGCATTTCGTCCTGCTCGGCAAGGCTGCGGGCGGGCATCGCCTCGGCTCGCTCTGGGGCGGTCCGGGCGAGCCGGACGGCCTCCGAGCCGGTCAGCAACCGTCCGTCCAGATCGCGGTACACCGTCGTCGGCAGCAGGGGCAATGGCCCGAAACCACCCTCTCCGTCCCAGTACGCAGCCTTGACGAAGGCGCCGCCGATGTCCACGGCCAGCCCCCATCCGTCCCCAAGCGGCATCGGCCCGCCCTCTCGCTCCGAGGTCCGTTGCGGGTGTCGTTCTCGGGCACCCGCATCTCCTTGGACGACGCCGGCCGTGCGTTCGTGTCGGCCGGATTTCCGCGCACCGCATGAACGCGGAAAACGATCTGGAGGGAGCCCCTCAAGGGCGGAGGGCGGGCAAAGGCTGCCGGGGGCGGGACGTTCGGCGTGCTGGGGCAAAGGAGGCGAAGCCCGTATCGGCGGACGGCCGCCCGCGTCGGCGGGCGGTGGCGGCGTCCGGGCGGTTCGGGCCGGATCCCCTGGGGTGCGCGGTCGATGGGGGCTGGAACTGGCCGGCTCGGGACGGAGGCGCGCGGGGGGCGCACGGGAGCGCTGGTCGCCGGGCGGCGGGCGTGTCCGGGGCCGGTCGGCGCCGTCGCGCAGGGGTAGTGTCCAAGTTCGTGGGGTAATGACGCGCGTATATTCCTAGGGGCCCGCCGCTACCGAAGGTGCGATCGGGGTTCGGTCCGGAATCCCGGTGCGGGGGCTCGGCGAAGTGGGAGGTGTGGGCCGGTCCATGGTCATCCGCATATGGTTCAACTACGTGTCCGCGTTCAGCATGTTGACCCGGCGCCTGCTCGAGAGCGCGTTGGCCGATCCGGCCGTCGAGGTGCGCTGGTTACCCCATGAGGGCGGAGATCAGCGGCTCGGTGCCCCGCTGCCCTCTGCCCTCGTCTGGGAGTTCGGGGTGCGGCGGCTCGCGTGGCGGTTGGGGCTGGAGATCGGCCGGTCCGCGCCGCCGCCGACGGGTGGGCGGCTCGCCCTGCGCGGCTACCAGTACGCCTGTGACCAGGGCCTGGGGGAGGAGTACAGCGAGCACGTCTACGCGGCCTACTTCCTGGAGAAGCACGACATAGGCCAGCTGGGTCCGCTCGCGAGGGCCGCCGGACGGGCGGGGCTGGAACCCGAGGCGTTCCGAAGAGCCGTCACCTCGCAGCACTACGCGCAGCGCCACCGGGCGGCACTCCGGGAGGGCCGGAACATCACCGTGGTGCCGACGCTGGCCTGTGGGGGGCACTGGATCGAGGGTGTTCCCACGGTGGCCCAGATCGAGCGGCTGACGGCGGGTGCGGCGCCGCTGCGGGCCTGAGCGGCGGGCGGGATATCCGGTTGGAGCGCCTCAGTGGCCGCGCCCGGCCGCCGTGCGCGCTCCCGTCTCGTCGATGTGTTCCAGCGTCGTGTTCAGCGTCTCCAGCAGGCAGGCCGCGGTGTCGCCGGGCAGCGGGGCCAGGAGGCGGGTGTGGCGGTCCGTGACGGCCTCCGCGACGACGCGGGTCAACTCCGCTCCCTCGGGCGTCAGCTGGACCCAGTTGCTGCGCCCGTCGCGGTCGTTCGCCTCACGGTTGACGAAGCCCGAGCGTGCGAGGCGCTGGATGATGTTGCTGGTGCCGCCGGAGGAGAGCCCGCACGCGGTGGCCAGTGCCGTCGGCCGCAGCCGGTGGTCCGAGGCGCTCAGGAGCGCTCTCAGGACGTCGGCCTCGGCCCGGGTCAGTCCCACGCGGGCCGCGGCCGAGGCGGTGGCGGAGTCGAGGAGCCGGCCGAGGCGGTAGACCTGTTGGGCCAGCACGTTGGAATCGACCCTGAACTCGTCGGAAGGCGCCATCCCCAACGTTCTCCTTCTGCTTCTGTAGCTCCTGCTCCCCGGGCCGGTCCGCGCAGCGGTAGCGAAGGCTTCCTGACGGGGGTGCAAAGCCGCAGAGGGGGCTGTTCGTGCTCCCACTCCATGGCGAAGACGGCCCCCGGCGCCTTGCTGAAGCAAGTGTAGAAGGCAACCTTCGCCGACGGAGTGTCCTGGCGATATTGCCGGTTGATTCCGTGGGGCGGGGGATACTAACATAGGAATATACCTTTCTGGAAAGCTTTGAAGTAGGGTTTGGCCGGGGTGTTTCGCGGCTCGGCGGAATCCCGAAATCCCCTCACCGGTCGTCAAGCCCCCGTGGTGGCCAACCGCGTGAATCACCCGGTTGGCCACCCGGCGCCGACGCACACAAGCCGACGCACACAAAGGGTCATCCATGACGAGCCACGGCGAAGTCGCGCGACGCACCGTCTCCTTACCCACGCCCTCCGACGCCCCCGGTCCCGAACACCTCTCGGCCACGGTGAGCGTGGCGGTGGCCGACCTCCGTCCGGCCGACTCGCCACGGGTGCCGGTCGGGGACCCGGAGCATCTCCGCGCGTTGGCCGCATGGCCCGGGGAACTGCCGCCGATCATCGTCCACCGGCCCTCCATGCGCGTGATCGACGGGACCTACCGCCTCCGCGTGGCCGTGTTGCGCGGCGCCACCCGGGTCGCGGCCCGCTTCTTCGACGGCAGTCCCGAGGACGCCTTCGTGCTCGCCGTCACCGCCAACGCCGGCCACGGCCTGCCGCTCACCCCCGCCGAGCGCTCTGCGGCCGCCGAGCGCATCGTCGCCTCGCACCCGCACTGGTCCGACCGGTCCATCGGCGCCGTCACCGGCCTCTCGTCCCACGCGGTGGCCGCGCTGCGGCGCCGCACCGCCATCCCCGCGGCGGACGCCCGGGTCGGCCGGGACGGCCGGGTCAGGCCGCTGAGCACGGCGGCCGAACGCCAGGAGGCGCGCCGCCTGTTGGCCGAAGCCCCGGAGCTCTCACTGCGGCAGATCGCCCGGCTCACCGGGCTCTCACCCGCCACCGTGCGGGACGTCCGGGACCGGGTCAGCCGGGGGGAGGACCCGGTCCCCGAGCGGCTGCGCCGCCCCGCCACGGCCCCGGCGCCGCCGCGCTCGGGCCCCCGCCGGCAGCCCGAGCGGCCCGCGGGCGGCCGGCGCGGCGGCGGCACCGTCAAGGAGTTCGGGGAGCTGTACGGCAGCCTGTGCGGCGACCCCGCCCTGCGGCACAGCGAGTCCGGCCGCGCGCTGCTGCGGCTGCTGGGGCAGTGGAAGATCACGGCGGAGGAGTGGGGTGCCATGGCCGACGCCGTGCCGGGCCACCGTCGGGAGGACGTGGCCGAAATGGCCCTGGCCTGCGGACGGTTGTGGGAGTCGCTGGCCGAGTCGATGGGTGCCGCCGGGCGCTCGCCCCGGACGCGCGGTCAGTAGCGGACGGCGCGCAGCCGGGGGCCGTACGGCGCGGCGTCGAGCCAGCGTCCGGCGGCGGGCCACAGGGGAGCGGCGAGGGCCGCGGTCCGCTGCGAGACCCGCTGCCGGAGGCGGGGTGCGAGGAGGTGGCCCAGCGCGCTCGCGGCCGCCGCCACGTTGCGGTGCGCGGCCCGGCGCCGCTCGTGCGCGTACCGGAGGACCGTGTCGTCCCGGACGGCGTGGGCCGCGGCCACGGCGTCGGCGATCCCGGAGTTCATGCCCCGGGCGCCGAACGGGGGCAGCAGATGGGCCGCTTCGCCCGCGAGCAGGACGCGGCCGTACGGGTCGGCGAAGGCGCTCGCGACGCGCTGGTGGAACCGGTAGGCGGAGGTCCAGGTGACGCGGGGGGACCGCAGGTGGGGGACGGCCAGGGGGAGCCAGTCGCCGATGCGCCCGGTGAGGCGGTCGGCCTCCTCGTCCGGGCGGCACTGCACGTCGATCCGCCAGCCCCCGCGGAAGGGCACGAGGAGGACGTTGCGCCGCAGCGCCGGGTGCCGGTAGTGGAACACCCGCTCCGGCTCGGCGGGGACGGCACCTTCGTCGACGTCGACCACGAGGAACTCCGCGCAGGTGGTGACTCCTTCCATCGCCACGCCCAGCCCCGCCCGGACCGCGGAGCGGGGGCCGTCGCAGGCGATGACGTGTCCGGCCCGGTGCTCGGCGCCCGAGGCGGTGCGCACCAGCGCCCCGTCGGGCCGGCCGGCCGCACGTACGACGGCCTCGCCCCACAGCACGGGGATGCCCGCGCTCTCGCAGGCCTCGCGCAGGAGGTCCTCCAGGGCGGTCTGGGGCAGGCTGGTGAAGGGCGGCCGCCCCGCGCCCGGGGGGAAGGAGCGGCGGTGCACCTCGCGTCCCGCCCACAGGGTGCGGTGGGTGGCCCAGGTGAGACCGTCGCGCGCGACCCGCGCGCCGAGCCCGGCACTGACGGCGTCCAGGTGCCGCAGCGTGGCGCGGTGCACGAACAGGGCGCGGCTGCCGGGGCGCTCGTCGTCGCGGCGCCGGGCCTCCAGCACCACCGGCGCGAGGCCGAGGGAGGCCGCGGCGAGCGCGGCGCTGAGTCCCACCGGGCCCGCGCCGACGACGATGACGGACGCCCTCACGCGCGCACCGGCCACGGGCGCGCGGGGTTCCCGGGGCGCGTCCCGCTGGGCACGACGGCCGGGTTGAACCGCTCGACGACGCGCAGGGGCGGCTCGTCGGCCAGGTACAGCAGGTAGGAGCGGCGTACCGCGGGCGGCCCGGCGGGAGCCTGCGGCCAGGGGGTCAGGCCGACGCTGAGCAGGGTGCGGCGCTGGTGGACGCCGGCGAGGGCGAGCGCCGGGCCGAGCGGGGTGTCGGCGCGGGTGACGGCGTCGGCGATGGCCGGGGTCGCGGGCAGGGGCCCCGTCACGAGGTTGCGGGAGACGGTGATGCCGTCCGGGGTGAGGAGTTCGGTGACCCGCACGAGGTGGGGCGTGTCCGCGGGACGGCGCACCGTACGGGATGCCGGGCGCGGGGCGTCGCCGTCGGCCGGGGACGCCGTGTGCTGGCTGACGAGCCGCAGGCGCAGCGGAGCCCCGGTGCGCTTGCGGAGCTGCTCCGTGGTGGAGCCCGTGTGGCCGGTCAGGTGCCGGGTGAACGGGTCGGCGAAGCGTTCTCCGCGCGCGGCGGGCGGTGGCGCTCCGCTCGCCGTGGGTGGTGGCGGTGTTCCGGTACGGGCGGTCCCAAGCGTCCGCATGGCGGCACCTTCCCGGCTCGACGGGTGGAGACGTGCTGGAGGGGGTGCTGAAGGGGTGTGCTGGAGGGTGTGCGGAGCCGCTGTGGCCGGGTCGCGGCCACAGCGGCCGGCGCGGGGGTCAGGCGCCGGGGTTGTAGTTCCCGGGCGCCAGCCGGGCGGTGATGGCCAGGCGGTTGTAGCTGTTGATGGCGACGATGACCCACACGAGCTGGGCGAGCTGCTCCTCGCCGAAGGCCTCGCGGCCCAGCTCGAAGACCTCGTCCGGGAGCTGCCCGTCGTGGATGAGGGTGACGGCCTCGGTGACCTCCAGGGCCGCCCGCTCGCGGTCACTGTAGAACGGGGTCTCCCGCCAGGCGTTGAGCGCGAAGATGCGCTGCTCGGCCAGGTTCGCCCGGCGGGCGTCGATGGTGTGCATGTCGATGCAGAAGGCGCAGCCGTTGATCTGGGAGGCGCGGATGCGCACGAGGTGGAGCAGCTCGCTCTCCAGGCCGGCTTCCGCGGCCGCCGTGTCGGCCTGGCCGGCCAGGCGGTTCATCACCGCGTAGGTGGAGGAGGACAGTTCGCGGAGGTTGAGGCGCTCGTTCTTTCCGGTAGCCATGCGCTGACCATATGTGACCCGCAATTGCCCCAACACCCGTTACAAACAGCGCAGTTGAACACCCCAGACGCCCGCTCGCCAGGGAAGTCGCCTGGTGGCCGGCGGTTCACTCGGACGTCGCTCGGCTCTTCCTTGACAGGGGAACTAGCTCGCGAGAAAGATAACTGTGCTCGCCGGAGTAATGACCCCCTGCTCCGGTTCGACGCAACGACCGCCCCCTCCTTCTCAGACCGATCCGCACCACAGCACCGTTGTGCTCAACGCTGCGGGTGGCGCCGCGCCGGACGTCCCCGCGCGTTCGTGCGTCCTGCACCCGTCATGTTCCGCAGTTCGCCATGTTCCAACGCCCGGAGACCCGTCCCGCGCGCTCCGACGGTCATCCGGGACCGACCGATGAACGGCTGGAAAGATATGTCTGAGCTGACCCACGGCACGCCACGGCCCGAGGGCGAGGCCGCCCTCACCCAACACCTGAGCGAGATGCTGCGCTGGCACTTCGAGCCCGCCACCGGCTCCCCGTTCTGGCTGAGCAGGGTGGGGGACCTGGACTTCGACCCGCTGACCGACATCAAGGAGCTGGCCGACCTGCGCCGGTTCCCGGACGTCAGCGACGAACTGCGCACCGTCCCGGTCGAGGAGCTCTTCCCCAAGGGAGCGGCGTCCAGCGCCTTCGACGTCTTCGAGTCCGGCGGCACGGTCGGCGCGCCCAAACGCATCGTCGACAGCACGGCCCGGACCCGGAACGTGGACTGGGTGAGCGAGGTGCTGGCACAGCACGGCTTCCCCTCCAGCGGGCACTGGCTGCACGTCGGCCCCACGGGCCCGCACGTCGTCGGGCGGACGGTGCGCCACCTCGCCCAGTCGCGCGGAGGCGTGTGCTTCACCCTCGACTTCGACCCGCGCTGGGTGAAGCGGCTCATCGGCTCCGGCCGGACCGAACTGGCCGCTGAGTACCGCGAGTACCTGCTCGACCAGATGGAGCTCATCGCCCGTACCCAGGAGGTGCGGGTGCTGTTCATCACGCCTCCCGTGCTGGAGGCGGTCTGCGCGCGCGGCGCACTCCACGAGCGGCTCGCCTCCACCGTGGAGGGCATCCTCTGGGCCGGCACGAGCATGAGCCCGGAATCGCTGCGGCAGGTCGAGGAGTTCTTCTTCCCCCGGGCGAAGGTGGCCGCCATCTACGGCAACACCATCATGGGCATCGCCCCGCAGCGTCCGCGTGAGGAGGGCGACGAGCACCCCTGCGTGTTCCGGCCCTACTTCCCGCAGTCCGTGGTCGAGGTCCTCGACCCCGAGACCGGCGAGGAAGTGGAGTACGGGCAGCGCGGCCAGGTGCTCATGCACCAGATGAGCCACGACATGTTCCTGCCGAACGTCCTGGAGCGGGACACCGCGATCCGGGTCCGGCCCGCCGCCGGGGACACCGTCGACGGGCTGGCCGACATCGCCCCGCTGCGCGCCAAGGACGCACCGGCCGTCGTCGAGGGGGTCTACTGATGAGCGCGCTGCCCGTGGTGAACCCGGTCATCTCCGGGCGGGAGGTGGACAGCCGCGACCGCTCCACCCTCACGGCCGTCGACGGCTCCCCCCTGGCATCGGTCGGCCTCGCCCCTCGTCTCATGGCCCAGGCCGCCCTCAACCGGCTCCGCTCCGCCGACACCGGGCCCGCCCCCGACGCCGCGCTCTTCGCCAAGGCCGGCGAGCTCTTCGCCACCGCCGAGCTGGACGGCGAGAGCCCGCAGGAGTACTGCCGCCGCGTCGCCCTGGCCACCGGCACCCCGCTGGGCGCCGTCACCGGCGCCCGCGAGGGCATCCGCAACCAGCTCTCCCTGGTCGAGCGGCTCAACCAGGCCGAGCTGCCCGCCCCGTTCGCCGCCCCCGGCTTCGCCACGCACTGGGTGCCGCGCGGCCGCCTGTTGGCGGCCGTCGTCCCCAACAACCACCCCGAGCCCAACGTCACCTGGGTGCGCGCCCTGGCGATGGGCGTCTCCGTGCTCGTGCGCCCCGGCAGCAAGGACCCCTTCACCCCGCGCCGGCTTCTCGCGGCCCTCTCGGCCGCCGGGCTCGACCCGGACCGCGCGGCCCTGCTGCCCGGCGGTCACGAGGTGGGCGAGCACCTGCTCGCCGAGGCGGACCTCGGCCTGGTGTACGGCGGTCCGGCCGCCGCCGAGCGGTTCGGCTCCCGCCGCGACGTGCTCGTGCGCGGCCCCGGCCGCAGCAAGGCGCTGGTCGGCGCGGGCGCCGCCAGGGACGAGGGGCTGCTCGACGACCTCGTCGAGTGGATCGCCGACGACGGCGGAGTGCGCTGCAACAACGTCTCCCTCGTCCTCACCAGCGGCCCCGTCGCGCCCCTGGCCGACGCGCTGGCCGCCCGGCTCGCGACGCTGCCGGTGCGTCCCGTGACCGACCCGGACGCGGCGCTGCCCGCCATGACCGGGGAGGCGGGTGCCGTGCTGGCCGAGCACCTCGCCGGGATGACCGCGCACGCCGTCGACCACAGCACCCACCGGTACCCGGACGGGCTCTGCGCCGACCCCGGCGACGGCAGCGCGGTGCTGCGGCCCCTCGTCGTCTCGGTGCCGACCGCCACCGACCAGCTCGTCGGTACCGAACTCGGCTTCCCCTTCGTCGTCGTGGCGCCCTGGCGGCCCCAGGACGGCACCGCCCCGCTGCGCGAGTCCCTCGTGGTCAGCCTGCCCGACGAGCACGCGGGGCTGGCCGAGCGCGTCCTGCGCGAGCCCACCGTGCGCAAGGTGGTGACCGGACGGGTGCGGCCCTGGGCCTCGGTGCCCGAGATCCCGCACGACGGCAGCCTCGCCCAGTTCCTGCTGGAGCCCAAGGGGCTGGTCTCCGCGCCGACGGAGAGCTGAACCGCCACCAGTACGTGTAGTCCCCTGCCACGTCTACGGAAGTGATGAGCGGTGACGACGACTGAATCCCCCTCCCAGGCCCCCTCCACGGCCTCCTCCCCGACCCCCTCCGCGGCTGCGGCGGCCCACCCGTTCCCCAGCCCGCACTGGCGGCACCTGCCCGCCGAGCAGCAGCCCGAGTGGCCCGACAGTTCCTCGGCCGCCCGGGTGCAGGACCGGCTCGCCCTGTGGCCCGCGCTGACGGCACCGGCCGACGTCCGGCGGCTCGGCTCCGCCCTCGCCCAGGTCCGGGCCGGAGAAGCGTTCCTCCTCCAGGCCGGTGACTGTGCCGAACCCGTCGGCCCCGCCGCCCTCCCGGCGGCCCGCGCCAAGCACGAGGCCATCGGCACCATGGCCGAGCTCGTCAGCGACCGCCTCGACCTGCCGACGGTCACCGTCGGGCGCCTCGCCGGCCAGCACGCCAAGCCCCGCTCCAAGCACGCCGAATGGGTCGAGGGCAGGTCGCTGCCCGTGTACCGCGGGGACATGGTGAACGGCCACACCCCCGACGAGGCGTCCCGGACCCCCGACCCGTGGCGCATGCACCGCGCCTACGCCACCGCCCGCGCGGTGATGAACGAACTCCAGCTGCTGGCCCACGAGACGGCCGGCGAGCGGGCGCTGCGCGAGCTGAGCGGAACCGAGACCACCACGGACTTCCCGGTGCGCCCCTGGGACGGGAGCCTGCGCTCCGTGCTGCGCGGCTACGGCCAGACGGTCCGCGGCCGGCAGGGCTGGACCAGGACCGGGCTGTGGACCAGCCACGAAGCCCTCCTCCTCGACTACGAACAGGCGCTCGTCCGGCGGGACTCGCACACCGGGCAGCCGTACCTGCTCTCCACCCACTTCCCGTGGATCGGCGACCGGACGCGCCAGGTGGGCGGCGCCCACGTGGCGTTCCTCGCCGGGATCGCCAACCCCGTCGCGTGCAAGGTCGGCCCCGGCATGCGGGAGGACGACCTCGTCGAGATCTGCGGCCGGATCGACCCCCACCGCACCCCGGGCCGGCTCACCCTCATCAGCCGCCTCGGCGTCGGGCACGTCCGCGAGCGGCTGCCCGAGCTCGTCCGGGCGGTCCGCCGGGCCGGGCACGACGTGGTGTGGATGTGCGATCCCATGCACGGCAACACCATCACCCTCGGCAACGGCCTCAAGACGCGCATGATCAGCGACGTCCTCGCCGAACTCACCGGTTTCTTCGAGGTACTGGGACGGGCGGGCGTGTGGCCCGGCGGCGTCCACCTCGAGATCGCCGGCGAGGAGGTGACCGAGTGCCTCGGGGCCGGCGGCTGCTCCTCCGAGGAGGGGCTGACCCGCGCCTACCGAACCCTGTGCGACCCGCGGCTCAGCAACGCCCAGGCCTACCTCGTCACCGACGCCGTGGCCGATCTGCTGAGCGGTCTGTGAGCCCCTCTCCTTCCGAAGCCGGAGGCACGCGACTTCGGCAGAAAGCGACGACCATGCGCACTCTGCTGATCGACAACTACGACTCGTACACCTACAACCTCTTCCAGCTGATCGCCGAGGTCAACGGTGTCGAGCCCGAGGTCATCACGAACGACGCCCCGACCGCCGCGGCCCTGGACCTGTCCGGGTACGACAACGTGGTCATCTCGCCCGGCCCCGGACACCCCGGCCGGGAACGCGACTTCGGCATCGTCACCGACGTGCTCAGGCGCGCCGACCTCCCCGTGCTCGGCGTCTGCCTGGGCCACCAGGGCATCGGGCTGAGCGAGGGCGCCGAGGTCGGGCCCGCGCCCGCACCGCGGCACGGCTTCCTCAGCACCGTCGAGCACCACGGCGAGGACCTGTTCGCGGGGCTGCCGCAGGGCTTCACCGCCGTGCGCTACCACTCCCTCAGCGTGGCCGAGCCGGTGCCCGAGGCCCTGGAGGCCACGGCCTGGTCGGAGGACGGCGTCATCATGGGCCTCCGGCACCGTCACCGCCCGCTGTGGGGCGTGCAGTTCCACCCCGAGTCGGTGTGCACCGAGTACGGCCGGCAGCTCCTGGCCAACTTCCGCGACCTCACCGTCCGGCACGGGCTCCGCCCCCGCGCGGCAGCCCCGTCGGCCGACGCCTCCGAGCGGGCCGCCCACGCCGCCCCGGCCGGGCCGTCCACCGGTACCTCCGACGCCCCGCCGCCCCGGGCGGACACCGGTCCCGTCCACCCCGAGGAACCGTCCGCCGGGCTGCGCGTGCACCTGCGCACCATCGAGACGGCCGTGGACGCCGAGGCCGCCTTCACCCACCTGTACAGCGACTCCCCGGCCCCGGCGTTCTGGCTGGACAGCGCCCATGTGGAGCCGGGCCGCGCCCGGTTCTCCTTCCTGGGTGACGCCTCCGGACCCCTGGCCGAGCTGGTCCGCTACCGCACGGGTGAGGACGGCGTCGTCGTCGAGCGGACCGGGCACCCCGCCCGCCGGGTCCCCGGCGACGTCTTCGACTACCTCCAGCGGCAGCTGCGCAGGCGCCGCACCGACCTCACGGACGTCCCGTTCGACTTCTCCGGCGGCTACGTCGGCTACTTCGGCTACGAGCTCAAGGGCGACCTCGGATCGGTCAACCGGCACACGTCCCCGGTCCCCGACGCGACGTGGCTCTTCGTGGACCGCTTCGTCGTCGTCGACCACTTCGCGGAGTGCACCTACGTCGTCGCGCTGTCCGACCCCGACACCGAGGTGGCGGCCGCCCGCTGGATCGACACCGCCGTCGCCTCCCTGCTCTCCCTGCCCCCGGCCCCGCCCGTGCCGGTGGCCGCCGGCGCCGACGCCGAGTCCTGGCTGCTGCACGACCGCGAGCAGTACCGCGCCCGGATCGAGGAGATCCAGCGCGCCCTGCACGCGGGGGAGAGCTACGAGGTGTGCCTGACCACCTCGGCCTGGCTGCCCGCGACCGAGGGCGACGGCTACCCCTACTACCGGGCGCTGCGGCGTCTCAACCCCGCCCCCTACGCGGCCTACCTGCGGCTGGGCGACGTCGAGGTGGCCAGCTCCTCGCCCGAGCGGTTCCTGACCATCGACCGGTCGGGGACGGTGGAGACGAAGCCGATCAAGGGCACCGTCCACCGCGGCACCGACCCCGAGGAGGACGCCCGGCTGCGCGACTCGCTCGCCGCCGACCCCAAGACCCGGGCCGAGAACCTGATGATCGTGGACCTGCTGCGCAACGACCTCGGGCGCGTGTGCGAGATCGGCAGCGTCCACGTGCCGCGCCTGATGGCCGCCGAGACCTACACGACGGTCCATCAGCTCGTCTCCACCGTGCGCGGGCGGATGCGCCCGGAGCACGACGTGATCGACGTCGTCCGGGCCTGCTTCCCGGGCGGTTCGATGACCGGCGCCCCCAAGCTGCGGACGATGGAGATCATCGACTCCCTGGAGGACGAGGCCCGCGGCGTCTACTCGGGCACCATCGGCTTCCTGTCGACCAACGGCACGGCCGACCTGAACATCGTCATCCGCACCGCGGTGCGCAGCGGCGGACGCTGGCGGGTCGGCGCGGGCGGGGCCATCGTCCTCGACTCCGACGCCGACGCCGAGTTCGACGAGGTGCTGCTCAAGGCCGCGGCCCCGCTGCGCGCCCACGCCGCCCGGCAACCGTCCGACGCCGAGACCCAGGTGCCGATGCCGGGCTGACGAGTGCCCCCACCCCGAGCCGCGAGCCGACACGAGACAGGAGCCCGAGCATGGACGCGAAGACGGCGGGGAACGCCGCCGCTGCGCTGGCCGACACCTGCGCCCACCGCGGATGGACCACCCGCCCCGCCTTCCACGAGAACGACACGACCGTCACCCACGGGGAGATCCACGCCCTGGCGGCCCGGGTGGCCTCCGTCCTCGCGGACCGGGGTGTCACCGAGGGCGACCGCGTCTGCCTCGCCCTCCCCGACGGGATCGCCTGGGTGGCCACGTTCCTGGCCACCGCCCGGCTCGGGGCCGTCGCCGTCGTCACCAACCCGGCGCTCACGGCGGCCGACCACGCCCGGCTGGTGGCGGACAGCGGGCCCGTCCTCGCCGTTACCGGCGAGGAGACCGCCGGCCACTTCCCCGGCCTGCCGTGCCCGACGCCCGAGGAGCTGCTCGGGGACGCGACGGACCGTTCCCCCGCTCCGGCGGCGCCGGTGTCCGGCGACCATCCCCTCTATCTCCAGTACACCTCCGGGACGACCGGCGCGCCCAAGGGCGTCGTGCACCGGCACCGGGACCTGGAGCGGTACCACAGCGGCGCCGGCGCCCAGGTGCTGGAGATCGGGCCCGACGACGTCCTGCTGTCGGTGTCCAAGCTCTTCTTCGCCTACGGGCTCGGCAACGCCCTCGCCTTCCCGCTGTGCTCGGGCGGCGCGGCCGTCCTGGAGCCGGGCCCGCCCAAGCCCGCGCGGATCGCCGAACTGGTCGCCCGGCACCGGGTCACCTACCTCTTCGCGGTGCCCTCCGCGTACGCCAACCTCCTCGCCGAGACGGCGCCCGACGCGTTCCACAGCGTCCGCGCCGCCGTCTCGGCGGGGGAGCGGCTCACCCCCGAACTGGGCGAGCGGGTGACCGCCTTCCTCGGCGCCCCCGTCTACGACCAGCTCGGCTCCACCGAGGCCGGCCACGCGATCGCCACGGGCGGGCCCGCGCACCACGTCCCCGGCACGATCGGCAGGCCCGTCCCCGGCTTCGAGGCCGAGATCCGCGACAAGCACGGCACCCCGCTCCCCGACGGCGAGCCCGGTGAGCTGTGGGTGCGTGGACCGACCGTCACCCCCGGCTACCACCGGCGGCCTGACGCCACCGCGCGGACGATCGTCGACGGCTGGCTCAACACCCGGGACCGGGCGGTACGCAACCCCGACGGCACCCTCGTCCACCACGGCCGCACCGACGACCTGGAGATGGTCGGCGGCATCACCGTCTCGCCGGTGGAGATCGAACGCCTCCTGGCCCGGCACCCCGCCGTCCTGGACGTGGCGGTGGCCGGCGTCCCCGACGACCGGGGCGCCACCAAGCTGCGCGCCTTCGTCGTCCTGCGGCCGGCGTCCGCCGGGGCCGACGCGGTGAGCGCGGAACTGCTCGCCACCGCCCGCGCCGGCCTGGCGCCGTTCAAGGTGCCCCGGAGCGTGGAGGTCGTCGACGCCCTTCCCCGCACCGCGACCGGGAAGATCCAGCGCTACCTGCTGCGCCGCGGCGCCTGGTGACGACCCGCAGCGCGCCCTGACCCGGCCGTCCCCCAGGAGTCTCCGCCCGCCCCTGTTCGTCCGTCAGAAGAGAAAGCAGCCTGAGATGTTCCTTGATCGCCTGCCGGAAAGCGCCTTCTACGTCGGCCTCATGTGGGAGAAGGCGGCACGGAAGTTCCCCGCCACGCCCGTGACTCTGGATGAGCCGCTGGCGACCCTGCCCGGTCTTGGCACCCGCTTCACCTACGCCTCCGTCGCCGACGTCGTGGCCGACCTCGCCTCGCGGCTGTGGCATCTGGGCATCCGGCCGAGCGAGCACGTGGCGGTCCACAAGAACGACAACTTCGACATATCCCTGCTGGCCAGTGCCGTCTCCCGGATCGGCGCCGTCCCGGTGATGGTCTCGGCCGCGCTCCCCGGCGAGATCGTCGGCAAGCTGCTCCAGCGGCTGGACCGGCCGTGGCTGATCACCGACGCCGCGAAGCTGGCCGGCCCGCTCGACGGTGTCCCGGTGCGGGAGCTGACGCACGAGACCGTGCTCGCGGGCACCACCGGGTTCGACGGGCTGCGGATGATCGCCGACCTCGACGACGTCCCGCGCCGCCCGGCGGTGAAGCTGCACCCCACCCACCCGACGCTGATCACCCACACCTCCGGGACGACCGGCGTCTCCAAGCTCATGGTGCACAACGCCCGGGGGCTGTTCCACCGGCTGCTGCCGCAGCAGCTCATCGCCTGGCCCGTCCGCGGGAAGGAGACCGTCGCGCTGTGCATGTCCTTCGTGCACTCGCGCTTCTTCCACTCGCTCGGCGTCTTCCTCGGCTACGGCAACCCGCTCGTCGTCCTCCACGACCCCGACCCGGACAAGATCGGGCCCACGTTCGTCCGCCACCGGCCCGGACTCGTCGAGACCCATCCCAACAACTTCATCCAGTGGGAGGAACTGGCCGACGCCGAGGGCGCCCCGCTCTCCAGCGTGCGCTACTACAGCAGCACCTTCGACGCCATCCACCCGCGCACCATCCAGCGGCTGCTGGCCGCCTCCACCCGGCGCCGCCCGATGCTCGTCCAGCTCTACGGGCAGAGCGAGACGGGGCCGATCTCCGGCGCCGTCTACACGGAGAAGGGCGCGGCCGCGATGGACGGCCGGGACGTCGGCTACGTGCTGCCCGGCTTCATCCGCCTGAGGGTCGTGGACGACGCGGGCCGCCCGGTGCCCAAGGGGCGCCCCGGCCACCTCGAACTGCGCGGGCGCAGCACGGTCATGACCTACCTCGGCGAGCACGAGCGCTACCTGCGGAACAAGAACCAGGGCTGGTGGCGGCTGGGCGACATGGGTTACCTCGGCCGCTTCGGAAAGCTGCACCTCATCGACCGCGAGATCGACCAGATCGACGACATCGACAGCAACCTGGAGGTCGAGGACATCCTGATGTCCCGGCTGCCCGAGCTGCTCGAAGCCATCATCGTGATCGGCGCCGACGGCGAGCCCGTCCCCATCGTCTGCACCCGCCGCGACGCCCCGCTGGACCCGGAGCGCTGGGCGCGGGCCACCGCCGGGCTGCCCCCGCTCGCCCCGCCGCTCCACTGGCCCTTCGGCGAGGTGCCCCGCACCTCCACCTGGAAGGTGCGCCGCGTGGAGATCACCCAGATGCTGCGCGAGAACCGCGTGCCCGCCCTCAACGCCGACTCCGACTGACCCGAACGCGCTGAAGGAGACCGAGGAAACCCATGTCCGAAACCGAGGCACCCCAGGACGTGCTGCCGGTGCTGGTCGTCGGCGCTGGACCGGTGGGGCTGACGGCGGCGCTGGCCCTGCGCAGCCACGGACTGCCCGTCGTGCTGCTGGAGGCCGAGCCCGAGGACCGGGTGCGGCCCGGCAGCCGGGCGCTGTTCGTGCACCGGGAGTCGCTGCAGCTCCTGGGCCGGATCAGCCCAGGGCTGGACCGCACCCTGGTCGACCACGGCGTCGTGTGGCCGACCCGCCGGACCGTCTACCGGGGCCGCGAGGTGTTCGCGCGGACCTACCCGCCGCGCACCCCCTCCGCGGACTTCGTCCCGCCCTTCACCAGCCTGCGCCAGGTGGAGACGGAGCGGCACCTGCTCGCCGCGTGCCTCCGGGCCGGTGTCCGCTTCCGGTGGGGGACCCCGGTGCGGGGCGTGCGGGCCTTCGAGGACGCCGTGGAGGTCGACACCGAGCGCGGACCGCTGCGCGCCCGGTACGTGATCGGGGCCGACGGGGCGCGCTCCAGCGTCCGGCGCTCCCAGGAGATCACCATGGAGGGCGACCGTTCCGAGGCCTTCCACGTCGTCGTCGACATCCAGGAGGACGCCGACGACCCCATGCCGCTGGAGCGCGTCTTCACCTACGAGCACCCCGGGCTCGGCGGACGCAGCGTCATGCGGGTGCCGTTCGCCGGCGGCTTCCAGCTCGACGTCCAGTGCAAGGACGACGACACCCCGGAGGACTGGGCGGACGAGGCGGCGGTGCGGCGCTGGGTGCCCCGCGTCGTCCCCGCCAAGTACGCCGAGCGCGTCCTGTGGGTCTCCCGCTACCACTTCCTGCACCTGGTGGCCGACCGCTTCGCCGACGCCCACCGCCGCGTCCTGCTCGTGGGCGAGGCCTCCCACCTCTTCCCGCCCTTCGGGGCCCGCGGCATGAACAGCGGTATCGCCGACTCGGTGGCCGCCGCCGACTCCGTGGCCGAGGCCCTGAACACCCCGGGGCGGCGGCTGCGCGCGGTCGACGAGTTCGCCCTGCTCCGCCGGGAGGCCGCCCTCTTCAACAGCGACGCCGCCCGCACCGCCCTCGACCACCTCCGGCCGAAGCGGCGGCTCACCCGGCTCAGGCAGGCGGCCGGGGCCGCCCTCGCACCCGTCCTGCCCTCCTGCGGGGAGTGGTTGGAGCGGGCCCCCTACGGGCCACGGAACGGCGCCCGCACCAACCCGCGCGGGCGGTACTGAACCGTGCGGCGCCACGACGCGGAACCGCGGTGGTGGATCTGGGACGACTCCGCGGGCTTGGTCCCCGGCCCGCGGGAGCCGGGGACGCCCAAGACGGCGGGCCCCGGACCCGAGCTCCTCGCGGCGGACTCCTGGCTGGTGCGGGACGGCCGGATGCGGGGCCGGTGCCGGCACCGCGCCCGGTTCATGACCGCCTGCCGGGAGGAGGGCCTGAGGGAGGAGCGCGTCGCGCGGTTCTGGGACGCCGCCCTGGCCGCCCTGCCCCGGCGCGGCTCCTGGTTCCCCCGCGCGGAGCTGCACGCCGACGGGGTGCTCGGGCTGCGCGTCCGCCCCTCCCCGCCGCTCCGGCCCGACATCCGGGTGCTCCTGCCGCCACGGCCCGACCCCCGGCTGGCCCCGGCCAGGAAGGGGCCCGACCTGCCGGTGCTGGCCGAGCTGAGGCGGGCGGCGCAGCGGGAGGGGGCCGACGACGTCCTGCTCGCCCTCCCGTCCGGCGCCGTCAGCGAGTCCACCACCGCCAGCCTGTTGTGGTGGGACGGCGCGACCCTGTGCGCTGCCGACGCGGGGAAACGGCAACTGGACGGCGTCACGCAGGCGTTGATCACCGAGCTGGCGGCCGGGCGGGGGGTGCCGGTACGCACCGTCCCCGTCGGACCCGAGGACCTGGCCGGACGCGAGGTCTGGCTCGTCAACGCGCTGCACGGCATCCGGCCGGTGAGCGCGTGGGTCGGCACCGGCCGCGGCACGAACCCCACCGAACGGGCGCGGCACTGGCGGGGGCTCCTCGACGCCCTGGAGGAGCCCCTCCCGTGACCGCTGCCCCAGGCCCCCGCCCCTGTGACCGCTGCCCGGATCCGACCCGGCCCCGACCGCTGGGCCCGGCTGGCGGGCCCTGACCCGGCCCGCCTCCAAGACCACCACCGAACGAACGTCGAAACACCGGTTCCGACCGACCGCGGAACCCCGGAAAGGTAGGAGAACGCATGATCAGCCGTAGGGCGCTCCTGGGCGCAGGTGCCGGGCTCGCCGCCGTCACGGGCACGCTGGGGGCCGTCCAGAGCGCCGCCGCCCGCCCCCGCCACTCCTCCGTCCCCTGGGACCGGCTCGACCGGTGGCTCACGGGCGACGTCGTGCTGCCGGACGACGCCGCCTATGATCAGGCGCGCCGACTCGCGACCGCCATGTTCGACGACATACGCCCCCAGGCCGTCGTCCTCGTGGAGAACCCCTGGGACGTCAGCCTCACCCTGCGCTTCGCCCAGGACCACGGGCTGCACACCGCGGTGCGCAGCGGCGGCCACAACTACGGCGGCTGGTCCACCACCGAGGGGCTCGTCGTCAACATGACCCGCATGAACGGCGTCCACGCCTGCGGCCGCACGGCCCGGATGGGCTCGGGCGTGCAGTCGGTGGACGCCGTCGAGCGGCTCGCGCCGCACGGGGTCGCCGTGGCCGGCGGCTTCTGTCCCTCGGTGAGCCCCGGCGGCTTCATCAGCGGCGGCGGCACGGGCTGGCAGTACCGCAAGTACGGCCCGGCCAGCGACCAGCTCGTCTCGGCCCGCGTGGTGCTGGCCGACGGGCGGATCGTCACCGCCTCGCGGCACTCCCACCCGGACCTGTACTGGGCGCTGCGCGGCGGTGGCGGGGGCAACTTCGGCGTCGTCACCGAGTTCGAGGTCGTCGCCAACCCGATCACCCACGTCGGCCACTACGCCCTGACCTGGACGTGGGACGACGCGCCCGCGGCCGTGCACGCCTATCTGCGCTGGGCGTCCCGGGCCTCCGGCGACCTGGCCTGCGGTGCCCTCCTGCGACTGCCGGACGCCCGGGAGGGGAACCCTCCCACGGTGATCGTCACCGGCGTCCACTTCGGCGGGGTCGCGGAGCTGGAGCGGGAGCTCTCCGACCTGGTCTCGGCGGTGGGCGCGCCCCCGGCGACCCGCGCGGTGGAGGAGCTGTCGTACCAGCGGGCGATGATGCGGGTCTTCGGCTGCGAGGACCGCACGGTCGACGCCTGCCACCTGACCGGCAGCAACCCGGAGGCGGCGCTGCCGCGCCAGGCGTACGTGAAGAACCGCGGCCGGATGTTCGACGCGAACCTCTCCCACCAGGGCGTGGAGGACCTGCTCACCGCCTTCGACGCCGAGCGCCGCGCGGGCCAGACCCGGATCGTCAGCGTCCTCGGGCTCGGCGCC
The DNA here is from genome assembly GCF_019303475.1 of Streptomyces sp. JJ38. GTDB lineage: Bacteria > Actinomycetota > Actinomycetes > Streptomycetales > Streptomycetaceae > Streptomyces. The sequence goes on along the minus strand of NZ_JABLSI010000014.1, from coordinate 60,440 downwards.
AACGCCAACCAGCCCGCGACCGGGGACACCGCCTGGGTGCATCGCGACGCGCTCTACAGCGTCACCTGCACCGTCTCCCTCGCCGATGCCTCGCCGCCCGCCGAGGAGCGGGAGGCGGCGCAGCACTGGCTCGACGGGATCTTCGGGGCGATCGACCCGCACTCCAACGGGCGGTCCTACGTGAACTTCCCCGACACCGCGCTGACCGACTGGGCCTCGGCCTACTACGGCTCCAACCTGCCGCGACTGCGCGAGGTCAAGCGCTCCTACGACCCGCACGGGTTCTTCCGCTTCCCCCAGTCCGTCCCGCTGCCCTGACGGCGGCGTTTTGGGCCGGGTGACGGCCGGACCTCGGGGCCCGGGTGACCGCCGGTCCCCCGGGCCCGGGGCGGCCGCGCCCGCGTCCGCCGGTGCGCCGCCGCCCCGGGCGCTCGGCCGGGCGATGTCGCAGGTGGGAGGGGGCGACTGGGCCAGGGTGGTGAAAAACATAACGCGGCGGAGCGCCGTCCCCCGTATCGTGACCGCATGCAGGTGATCCAGTCCACGAAGCTCGCCAACGTCTGCTACGAGATCCGGGGCCCGGTGCTCGAGGAGGCGATGCGGCTTGAGGCTGCAGGTCACCGCATCCTCAAGCTGAACACCGGGAACCCCGCGGCCTTCGGTTTCGAGTGCCCGCCGGAGATCCTGGAGGACATGCTCCGCAACGTGGGCAGCGCCCACGGATACGGGGACGCCAAGGGGCTCCTCGCCGCCCGGCGCGCGGTGATGCAGCACTACCAGACCAAGGGCGTCCAGCTCTCCGTCGAGGACGTGTACCTGGGCAACGGCGTCTCGGAGCTCATCCAGATGGCGATGCAGGCGCTGCTGGACGACGGGGACGAGGTCCTCGTCCCGGCGCCGGACTACCCGCTGTGGACGGCCGCCGTCTCGCTCTCGGGCGGAACGGCCGTGCACTACCGCTGCGACGAGCAGTCGGAGTGGATGCCGGACCTCGCGGACATCGAGCGCAAGATCACCGATCGCACCAAGGCGCTCGTCATCATCAACCCGAACAACCCGACCGGCGCGGTCTACAGCGAGGAGATGCTGCGGTCGCTGACCGAGATCGCCCGCCGCCACCGCCTGGTCGTCTGCTCGGACGAGATCTACGACAAGATCCTCTACGACGGGGCCGTGCACACCTCGACGGCGACCGTCGCCCCCGACCTGCTGACGCTCACCTTCAACGGGCTGTCGAAGTCGTACCGGGTGGCCGGTTACCGCAGCGGCTGGCTGGCGGTGTGCGGGCCCAAGGCGCACGCGTCGAACTACATCGAGGGTCTGACGATCCTCGCCAACATGCGGCTGTGCGCCAACATGCCCGCCCAGCACGCGGTGGCCACGGCGCTCGGCGGGCATCAGTCGATCAACGACCTGGTGCTGCCCGGAGGGCGGCTGCGCGAGCAGCGGGACGTCGCCTACGAGATGCTGACCTCGATCCCCGGCGTCACCTGCGTCAAGCCGAAGGGCGCGCTGTACGCGTTCCCGCGGCTCGACCCGAAGGTCTACCCGATCAAGGACGACCGGCAGATGGTGCTCGACCTGCTGCGCGCGGAGAAGATCATGATCGTGCACGGCACCGGCTTCAACTGGCCCGAGCCCGACCACTTCCGCGTCGTGACGCTGCCCCCGGCCCGCCAGCTGGCGGACGCGGTGCAGCGCATCGGGTCCTTCCTGGACGGCTACGGCCAGCCGTAACCCTCCCCGCGTTCCGGTCCCGGGACGCCGCCGGGGCCGCCCGGGAGGGGCCGGGGCCGCCTGGGAGGGGCCGGGGCCGCCCGGGGGCTCAGAGGCCCAGGGCCTCGGCGTGGGCCTCCATCCGGGCGGCGGCGAGGGCCTCACCGGGCACGTCCTCCCGCGCGGTGGCGACGACGAGCGCGTTCCCGGCCAGGGTGTGCGCCCGCCGGTGCAGCGCCTCGACATGCTCGGCCACCGCGCGCCTCGACGTCGGCTCGGCCCGCTGCGGGGGAGCGCCGCGGAGCCGGTCCACCTGCGTGGCCAGCCGGTGCGCCGCGGTGTCCAGATCCGGGCTCGGGGCCAGGACGCGCAGCTCGTCCGTGACCGTGAGCAGGGCGGTGAGGTGGCCGGCCAGCCGGATGTCCAGCTCCTCCTCGCGAGAGCGGTGGGGGTAGCCGTCGGCGGCCGCGTCCTGCTCGGCGACGGAGTGGACGGACGTTCCGCGGTGCGCTCGACTCGGTTCGTACATGGAGGCCTCCTGCGTGCTTCGGGAGACCATCCTAGCTTGGACCTTGTCTAAAGTTATAGTCGATGCATTGCGCATGCACCGGCTGACGCTGCGCACAGACGTTCCCCGCGCCCCCGAGGGGACGCGGGGAACGGCGCGCTCGGCCCGAGCGTGCCCACGGGCGCGACGTGCGGGCGGGGGCGGCCCGCTGTGCGGGGGTCCGCCGGTCGTGACCGGCGGACCCCCGGGTGCGGCTAGCCCAGGCGCTCGACCAGCGCCCGGTACTCGTCCCACAGCTCCTTGGGCGTGTGGTCGCCGAAGGTGTTCAGGTGCTCCGGCACGAGCGCGGCCTCCTCGCGCCAGACCTCCTTGTCCACCGTCAGCAGGAAGTCGAGGTCGGCCTCGGAGAGGTCGAGCCCGGCGGTGTCGATCGAGCCCTTCGCCGGCACCGTGCCGATCGGTGTCTCGACGCCCTCGGCCTCGCCGTTCAGCCGGCCCACGATCCACTTCAGGACGCGGCTGTTCTCGCCGAAGCCCGGCCAGACGAACTGGCCCTCGTCGTTCTTGCGGAACCAGTTGACGTAGTAGATCCTCGGCAGCTTCGCCGGGTCGGCGGCGTTCTTGCCGACCTTGATCCAGTGGGCCATGTAGTCGCCCATGTTGTAGCCGCAGAACGGCAGCATCGCGAACGGGTCGCGGCGCAGCTCGCCGACCTTGCCCTCGGCGGCGGCCGTCTTCTCGGAGGCGACGTTCGCGCCCAGGAAGACGCCGTGCTGCCAGTCGCGCGACTCCGTCACCAGCGGGACCGCCGAGGCGCGGCGGCCGCCGAAGAGGATGGCCGAGATCGGCACGCCCTTCGGGTTCTCCCACTCGGGTGCGATCGTCGGGCACTGGGCGGCCGGGACGGCGAACCGGGCGTTGGGGTGCGCGGCCGGGACGCCGGACTCGGGCGTCCAGTCGTTGCCCTTCCAGTCCGTCAGGTGGGCCGGGGCCTCCTCCGTCATGCCCTCCCACCAGACGTCGCCGTCGTCGGTGAGCGCGACGTTGGTGAAGACGGTGTTGCCCCACAGCGTCTTCATCGCGTTGGCGTTGGTGTGCTCACCGGTGCCCGGCGCGACGCCGAAGAAGCCGGCCTCCGGGTTGATCGCGTAGAGGCGGCCGTCCTCGCCGAACCGCATCCAGGCGATGTCGTCGCCGATGGTCTCCACCGTCCAGCCCGGGAGCGTCGGCTCCAGCATGGCCAGGTTCGTCTTGCCGCAGGCGGAGGGGAAGGCGGCGGCGATGTACTTGGCCTCGCCCTTCGGCGGGGTGAGCTTGAGCACGAGCATGTGCTCGGCCAGCCAGCCCTCGTCGCGCGCCATGACGGAGGCGATGCGCAGCGCGTAGCACTTCTTGCCCAGCAGCGCGTTGCCGCCGTAGCCGGAGCCGAAGGACCAGATCTCGCGGTCCTCGGGGAAGTGGGAGATCCACTTGTCGTCGTTGCACGGCCACGGGACGTCCGCCTCGCCCTCGGCGAGCGGGGCGCCGAGGGTGTGGACGGCCTTGACGAAGAAGCCGTCGGTGCCCAGCTCGTCCAGCACGGCCTGGCCCATGCGCGTCATGGTGCGCATCGAGACGGCGACGTAGGCGGAGTCGGTGATCTCCACGCCGATGGCGGACAGCGGGGAGCCGACGGGGCCCATGCAGAACGGGACGATGTACATCGTGCGCCCGCGCATGGAACCGCGGAAGATGCCCTGCTCACCGGCGAAGATCTCGCGCATCTCGCCCGGGGCCATCCAGTTGTTCGTGGGGCCCGCGTCCTCCTCCTTGGCGGAGCAGATGAACGTCCGGGACTCCACGCGGGCGACGTCGCGCGGGTCGGAGGCGGCGTAGTAGGAGTTGGGGCGCTTGACCGGGTCCAGCTTGGTGAACGTGCCCTTCTCGACGAGCTCCTCGCACAGGCGCTCGTACTCGGCCTCCGACCCGTCGCACCACACGACGCGGTCGGGCTGGGTGAGGGCAGCGATCTCGTCGACCCAGGACACCAGTTCGCGGTGCTGGGTGGGGGCTTGGGTGGGAGCCGCAGTACTGCGCGCCACAATCGCTCCAGAGGGTGAGAGGGTTTTTTGACCGCCCAGGGCGGTGTTGTTTCCGGGTTGTGCTTCGGCCCCGTGGGGGCTGCGACCCGGACGCTGCGGCGATGCTCATCCGGTGTCGACCACGCTCATCTGATCATGACTCTCTCCGCTCGTATGTGTCCAGAGGGCCGACAGGTGAGCATCGCCACTCGTTTGAGTAGTGCTGAGTACACCCGCAGTCCAGGGGGTAAACCCCACTCCTTCACCTACGGGGGCGTAGGTACGCTGACGGCCATGACTGTCGCCGCCTCCGAGCCCGGGTCCCAGCCCGCCTCCGAGCCCGGGCTCCAGCCCGCTCCCGAGCACGTGTCCGAGCACCCCGCAACCGCGGGGGAAGCGCCTCCCGGTACGTCCGCCGCGTCCGGTACGTCCGCGTCCGGTACGACCGGGTCCGGTACGGCCGCCGCGTCCGGTACGTCCGCCGGGTACCCCTCGGGGGCCATGCCCCTCAAGCCCCGGCTGCGGGGCTGGCTGCACGCCGGAATGTTTCCCGCGGTCATGGCATCGGGGATATTCCTCACCGCCCTCGCCGACTCCACCCGTGGCCGGGTCGCCTGCGCCGTCTACACCCTGACGGCCTGCCTCCTCTTCGGCGTCAGCGCCCTCTACCACCGGGGCGACTGGAGCCCGCGCACCGGCGCCGTCCTGCGCCGCCTCGACCACGCCAACATCTTCCTGATCATCGCCGGCACCTACACGCCGCTGACGATCCTGCTGCTCGACGGCGCCCGCGGCGATCTCCTGCTGTGGGGCGTCTGGGCGGCCGCAGCCCTCGGTATCGCCTTCCGGGTGCTGTGGGTCGGTGCCCCGCGCTGGCTCTACACCCCCTGCTACATCGCCATGGGGTGGGCCGCCGTCTTCTTCCTCCCCGACTTCCTGCGCGCCGGAGGCATCGCCGTCCTCGTCCTCGTGATCGTCGGCGGGCTCCTCTACAGCGCGGGCGGCATCATCTACGGCATCAAGCGCCCGAACCCCTCACCGCGCTGGTTCGGTTTCCACGAGGTGTTCCACTCCTTCACGCTGGCCGCCTTCGTCGTCCACTACGTCGGCATCTCGATCGTCGCCTACCAGCACGGCTGACCCCCGGCGGGGCGAGCGAGCGCGCTCGCCCCCCTGCCCCGGCGCTCGCGGGGCCCGCGCCCGCTCAGAAGAAGGTGCGCACGTAGTCGGTGACGGTGCCGTCCGCCGTGACGAGCGGGATGAGCTGCCACTTGTCGAAGACCGTGCACGGGTGGGACATGCCGAGCCCCACCCAGTCGCCCACGGCCAGCTCGGTGCCCTCCGCCACCCGCAGCCAGGCGTGCTGGTCCGACAGGGCCGTCACCGTCAGCCCGTCCGCCGGGCGCACCGCCCCGGTGTCCCCGTCGCGCACCAGCATCGGCCGGGGGAGGTGCAGGTCGTGCGCCGCGTCCCGCTTGCCGGCGTTGACGAACGCCTGTCCCGGCTCCGGACACGAGACGACCTGGGTCCACAGGGTGAAGGCAGCCCGCAGCCCGCCCTCGTCCGGCACCCGGTTGAACGGCGTCAGGACGCGGTAGTGCTCGTCGTCGTGCGACACGTACGCGCCCGAGCGCAGCAGCTTCACCACCGGGACCGACAGCGGCTGCCCGAACTCCTCCAGGACATCGGCCACCGCGTCGAACCAGGCGCTGCCGCCGGCACTGACCAGGACCTCGTCCACGCCCTCGAAGAGGCCGAGCCCGTCGAGGTACTGCGCGAGCGCCGTCAGCCGCCGCATCCACGCCGTCACCGACGCCACGTCCGGCTCCGGCATCTCGCCCTCGTACCCCGCGACGCCGACGAGCCGCAGGGCGGAGGACGCCGCGGCCGCCCGCGCCACCTCCACGCCCTCGGACTCCCGGCGCACGCCGGTGCGCGCACCGTCCGCCGCGCCCAGCTCGACGACGACATCGAGCCGCCGTCCGGCGCCGGCCTCGCGCAGCGCGGCCTCCATCAGCTCCACGCCCCGGACCGAGTCCACGTAGCAGACGAGCCGGAACTCCGGGGCGGCGGCGAGCTCACGCGCGACCCAGCGCAGCCCGGCCGCGTCCACGAGCTGGTTGGCCAGGAACACCCGCCGCACCCCGAAAGCCCGGCACACGCGCGCCTGCGCGACCGTCGCCACCGTGATGCCCCACGCCCCGCGCTCCAGCTGCCGGGCGAACAGCTGCGGTGCCATCGACGTCTTGCCGTGCGGCGCGAAGGCCAGCCCGTGGCGCTCGGTGTAGTGCTGCAGAGCGGCCAGGTTGTGTTCCAGCGCCTCGGCCGAGAGCGCCAGCACGGGGGTGCTGAAGCCGCCGTGGAAAAGGTTCCTCCGCTCCTCCGCCAGCGCCCCGACCGTCAGCCCCTCGGCGTCCGGCGGCAAGCCCTTGAACCGATGGTCGACGACATCGTCCCGCAGCGCCTTCAACCCGAAATCCACCATTCGGAAAGCCTACTCGCGGCCATCGTCACCGGTTCGGCCCAGTGGGGCGTGCCCACGCGTAACCCGTCGGCGGCGGCCCAGTTCCCCGTAACAGGGAGCAGGCCGGCATGGGAGACGGGCGATGACGCGTTCCGCACAGCCACGGAGTTCCGCGCGGGCCTGGTGTCCCGTGCGGGCCTGGTGTCCCCGGAAGCCGAGTCGGCGGCCCGGGCGCCTCGGCACCGCGGGCGGCGCGCTCCTGTGCGTCGCCGTCACCGCCCTCGGCGCCGCGCCCGTTCCCGCCGCGATCGGCCCCGGGTACACTCCGGCCGGCCCCGGGTCCTTTGGGCCGCCCCCGCCGGCCCCCGACTCGCCGGGCGGGCTCGCCGGAACCGTCGCCCTCAGCAACTGCTCGGGCGCCGTCGTCCGCCTGCCCCGCTCCCGCCCCGCCGACCCCGCCCTCGTCCTCACCAACGGCCACTGCCTGCCGGGGCCGGTGCCCCAGCCCGGTGAGGCGCGCGCCGACGAGCCCGCCCACCGCACCGTCACACTGCTGGACGTCGACGGGGACGCCCTGGGCGCCCTGCGTGCCGACCGGCTCCTCTACGCCACCGTCACCGGCACCGACGTCGCCGTCTACCGGCTCGCCTCCACCTACGGCGAGATCCGCGCCCGCCACGGCGCCGTCCCGCGCACCCTGGCCGCCCGGCGGCCCGCCCCCGGAACCGCCATCGAGATCCCGGCCGGCTACTGGAAGCACGTCTACCGCTGCGCGATCGACGGCTTCGTCCCGCTGCTGCGCGAAGGCCGCTGGACCATGGCGGACTCCATCCGCTACACCCCCGAGTGCGCCACCGTCGGCGGCACCTCCGGCGCTCCCGTCGTCAACCGCGACACCGGCCGGGTCGTCGGCGTCAACAGCACCGGAAACGACGAGGGCGGTCGCTGCACGGTGCACAACCCCTGCGAGATCGGCGCCGACGGCACGGTCACCGTGCGGCAGGGCACCAACTACGGCCAGCAGACCAGCGTCCTCACCCGTTGCTTCCGCCCCGGCGGCACCCTCGACCTCGACGCCCCCGGCTGCTCCCTGCCCCGGCCGTAGGCCGGCGCCTGGGAGCGGGGCGCATGCGCTTCTCCGTACGCCGGTTGACACCCCTGTGCGCCCCTGCACACCTGATCCTCTGTGACTAAGGTCATACGCAGTCAACTCGGGGGACGAGTCGGGGGACGCGTATGACGATTCCTGCCCAGGACACCGGTGACGGCGCCCAGCCCGCCGACACCCCACGTCGCCACGTCCACACCGAAGCCACCCGGCTGCTCTCCGGCGGCGTGTACCTCGACCACGCGTTCCGCACCAAGGTGATCGACGAGCTCGTCGCCCACGAGGACCGCCCCGTGCCGCCCTCACTCGGCGTGGACGTCGTCTCGGTGCTCCACCACGCCCTGCGCGCCCGGTCCCAGGAGATCGGCAAGGCCGTCGGGGTGCTCGTCGTCTGGGCCCTGTTCCTCGCCCTGACGATCGGCCTCGGCCGCACCGCCTCCGGCACCGTGGCCGACCTCGGGGCCTCACCGCTGGGTTTCTTCACCGTCTGGCCGCTGTTCTTCGCCCTGATCGGTCTGCTGTTGCTCCTCACCCGGCAGCCGCAGACGTCCAAGGCGCGGGTCGGGCGCCTGCTCGGCTGGCTGTTGATGGCCCTGTACGTCGTCACGGTGTTCCTGGCCGCGGTCACCGGGGACCCGACGGCCTGGGCCGGCCTGCTGTTGCCCTTCGCCCTGGCCCTGCCGCTGTGGGCCCAGCAGGTCGACCTCATGTCGCTCCTGCGCCGCGAGCTGACCGGCGAGGGGTTCCGCACCGCGCCGCCGCCCCGGCTCCCGGCGAGCGACCGGTACCGGCGTATCGAGGCGGCCATCACCGAGGAACAGCACTCACCGCTGACCGTCTACGACCCCTTCGAACCGTTCCTCGGCGCCGGGCTCCCGCACAACCCGTGGTCCCTCGCCCTGGAGCTCAAGCGGCAGCCCGGCAGCACGTCCAAGGAGCCGCTCACCCCACGCCAGGTCGTCGACCTCATCACCCCGCGGCTGACCGCCCTGCGGGACGCCGCCGGCGCCCGGCACAGCATGGACCGGATGCGCTCACTGGAGATCGAGGAGTTCGTCTACCTGCCCGGCGGCGTCGCCCGCCCGGCGGTCTCCCGGCAGGCCGAGCACATCCGCGAACACCTCGACGTCGCCGTCGACGAGGGCGGCGAGGGCCGCAGGTACTTCCTCCGCGTGCGCATCGGCGCCTGGCACGAGCAGGTCGTCGTCTCCGTCCTCGTCCGCGTCCACACCCAGGGCGGGATGCTGGTGCTGGAGGTCGTCCCGCACGTGCTGACCCCGGTGCGCAGGTCCTTCACGCGCATCGACGAACTGGCCGACCCGGCGCGCAACGACAACCGCCGGTCCGCCGTACGGGCCCTGGGGGACACCCCGACCGCCCTCTACGAGAGCCTGCGCACCCTCGGCTCCGCGCTCGCGAGCGCGTTCCGGCTGTGGATGCGCAAGCCGCACCTGTCCGTCTCCGACGGCCCGAAGACGTCCATCCGCGAGCTCGGCAGTACCCCGAAGCTCTCCCTCTTCCAGGAGATGGACGTCAGCCGCTACATCAAGACCGTGCAGGACCGGATCGCCAGCGGGGTCCGGGACGCCCTGCGCGCCTCCGGCTTCCAGACGGACGAGTTCCAGCAGCAGATCGTCCAGGTCTCCCAGGGCGGCGTCTACATCGGGGAGATGAGCGGCGGCGCCGTCGCCTCGGGCACGGGTGCCAAGGCCCGCGCCACCAAGTCCACCCTCACGCAGAAGTCCACCGAACCAGCGGCACGGGAGAGCAGCGCATGAACGGGGAAGCCGAGCGGGAGCCGACACCGGAGCCGCGGAACGTCCGGGTCTCCGGGGGCGTCTACGTCGGGAACATGAGCGGCGGCGCCGTCGCCGCCGGAGACGGCGCCCAGGCCGTCAACGACTCGCCGGGAGCCGTCGTCTCCTCCGGCGAGCACGCCCAGAACCAGGCGGGTCAGCAGGTTCTCACCGCGAGCCCCGAACTCCTGGCCGCCGTCCACGACCTGCGCCGGGACCTGCCCATGCTCGCCCCCGAGGCCGAGGGCGTGGCCGAGGTGGGGGAGAGCCTCGCGGAGCTGGAGCGCACCGGCCAGGCCGAACGCGAACGGCTCGGCCGCCTCCGCGAGCTGCTGCGTTCCGGCGGCAGCGCTGTGGCCGCCCTCGCCGCCGCGGCCCCCGTCGTCCAGGCCGTCCAGGCCCTGCTCGGCTGAGCGGGCAGCCGTGGCGTACTGGGACGAGGAACGCGGAACCTGGGTCACCGAGCCCGGGCCCGAGCCCCGGCCAGGGGCCGAACCCCGGTTCTCCGGTGGGCAGCCGCCGCCGATGCCGTCCGTGCCACCCGCGCGGCCCGCGGCGCCGCCGTCGCGCCCGCCCGGCCGCTCCGCGGAGCCCGCGGCGCCGGAACAGCCCGCCGAGACGCCCGCGGGCCGGGGCGAGCATCCGGTCGAGCCACCCGCCGGGCCGTCGGCGCAGCCGCCGCCGGTCGGCCCGTCGGTCGAGCTCGGTGAGCCCGAGCCTGTCGGCGCGCGGCCCGCACGGGGGCGGCGGGCACCGGTCGTGGCCGGGGTCATCGTCCTCGCCGTGCTGCTCGCCGTCGGCGGGGCCGTGTGGCTCGCGCGGGCCACCGGGAGCGAGGAGGACGAGCGGGACGACGCCCGGCCCCCGCGCCCGTCCACGACTTCCCCCTCCCCCTCCAACCCGTCCGACCCCGCCCCTTCGACGACTCCGCCCACGTCCTCGCCGCCGCCCTCCGGGGCCTCGGCCCCGCTTCCGGAGGGCTGGGAGTGGTTCCGCGACGTCCGCTTCGACGTGGCCGCCCCCGAGACGTGGCAGCTGCGGCGGGACGGGTTCAGCACCTTCATCGGCACCCCCGGTGAGCGCAGTCGCATCCAGGTGTTCACCCTGGGGTGGGACTCGCCGCAGGAGTCGATGGACGAGGCCCGCGCCATCGCCGAGCGGTTCGAGGGCTACGAGCGGGATGAGTCCGGGCTCGTGACGCCCAGCCGTGCCGACAGCGTGCTGCACGCCTACCGGTACGAGCACGACGAGTTCGGCCCCCGGATCAGCTTCGACGAGCGCTTCACCGCCGACAACGGCGCGCCCTACAGCCTCGTCACCTCCGGGCCCGTCGGCGAGAGCACCGAGATCGCGTGGGTACACCGTTTCGCGATGGAGACCTTCCGTGTCCACCCACCCAGCTTCGGCTGACGGCCCCGGCCCCGGCCCCGCGTCAAGCCCCGGTTCCGGCCCCGCGTCAGGCCCCGGTTCCGGCGCCGCGTCAAGCCCCGGTTCCGGCCCCGCGTCGGACGAGGCGGAGGGCCGGGTCCGCTGGCGGTCCGTCGGCCCCGGCCTCGTCGTCGCCGCCACCGGGATCGGGGCCGGGGACCTCGTCGCCACGCTCGTCGCCGGCAGCCGCTTCGGGTACACGCTGCTGTGGGCCGTCGTCGTCGGCTGCGCCATCCGCATCGCCTTCGCCGAGGGCGCGGCCCGCTGGCACCTGGCCACCGGCCGCACGCTCTTCGACGGCTGGCGCTCCCTCGGCTCCTGGACGCTCTACTACTTCGGCGGCTACGCCCTGCTGTGGGGCTTCGTCTACGGGGCGACGGCGATGTCCGCCGCCGCCCTGCCCCTGGCGGCGCTCTTCCCCGACACCGTGGACTTCAAGGTGTGGGGAGTCGGGACGGCTCTCCTCGGCCTCGTCTTCGTGTGGTTCAACCGGTACCGGGTCGTCGAGCGCGTCATGACGGTGCTCATCGGCACCATGTTCGTCGTCGTGGTGGTGCTGGCCGTCCGGGTCGTGCCCGACGCGGGCGCGGCGTTCGCCGGGCTGTGGCCCTCCATTCCCGACGGCTCCGTCGTCTACACGCTCGGCGTCGTCGGGGGCGTGGGCGGCACCATCACGATGGCCGCCTACGGCTACTGGGTGAACGCCAAGGGCTGGGACACCCCGGGCTGGATGCGGATGATGCGGCTGGACAACGCGACGGCCTACGTCACCACGGCCGTCTTCACCATCGCCATGATCATTGTCGGCGCCGAGCTGCTGCAGGCCACCCAGGCCACGCTGGACGGCAGCAGGGGCCTGCTGGACGTCGGCACCGAACTCGAGCGGCGCTTCGACCCGTTCACCGCCGACCTGTTCCTCGTCGGCTTCTTCGCGACCTCGTTCTCCTCGCTCGTCGGCGTCTGGCACGGCGTGAGCCTGCTGTTCTCCGACTACACCGCCCACCTGGGTGGCGCTGCGGGACGGTGGGCGGGCGGTCGCGCGGGCCGTGGCGCGGCCGGTGACGTGGGCGGTGCCCGCGCGGTGGCCTCCGGGGCCCGGGAACGCTCGCCCGCCTTCCGCTTCTACCTGCTCTGGCTCACGTTCCCGCCGATCGTGCTGCTCTTCCTCGACCGCCCCTTCGCCCTCGTGATCGGGTACGGCGTCCTCGGGGCGCTGTTCCTGCCGTTCCTGGCCGGGACGCTGCTCGTGCTGCTCAACCGGCGCGACATGCCCGCGCCCTGGCGCAGCGGCCCGCTCAGCAACACCATGCTCGTCCTGGCCGCCGCGCTGTTCGTCGTCCTGTGCGTCGAACAGATCCGCGCACTTCCCTGGTAGGGCTACTGCGGTGGCACGAGGAGCACATATGGTGAGGAACGGCCGCCGCGGCCGGTATCCGAGAGCGCCGCGCGGGGCGTGCGGAACGCGACCGACGACGGGCAGGCAGATGTGACGACCGCGATAGCCGTGACCAGCCCGGAGCTGGTGCTGCCGCCACCGGACCGGCAGACGCCGCCCGCCGCCGTCCTCCCACCGCCCGACCGCACTCCGCTCGACGCCGCGCTCGACCACACCCGTCACCTGCTCGACCAGCACGGCTACCTCGTCGTGCTCTACCCCGCCTCGGTCCCCGCCGCCGTCCGGCGGCGGCTGCACACCGTCCGCTCCGTCCTGGAGTCCGAGCGGATCGCGCTCGTGGAGTCCGAGCTGCCGCCGCTCGCGCTGGCCGTGCTGGTGCGGCAGCTGCGGCAGCTGTCGGCGACCGACCTCAGCCCCGGCGTGCTGGCCGCGGCCGTCCGGTTGCTGGCGCACTACGTCCACGCCGGCGCCGTCCTCACCTCGGTCGCCAAGCTGGACCGGGTGCCGGTCTCGCTGACCACGCACGCCAGGTCCTGGGTGCCGGGGAGCCAGTTCGCCGTCGTCACGGCCCCGGAGCCGCAGCTCGTCCGGCTCGGCCCGCACGCCGCACCGCTCAAGGGCCCCGACTACGTCACCCGGCTCACGACCGCCGCGGGCCAGCTCACCTCCGCCTGGCCCGCCGGCACCCTGGCCGCGCAGTGGCAGGTCACCGGCGTCGAACAGGCCACGCTGCCGCCCGACTCGGCGCGCTGGTGGGGCACCGGCAAGCTGGTCGAGTTCGCCGCGGCCATCCCCGACATCTCCGTCCTCTACCAGCTCATCGGCTCCGTGCGGCGCACCGTGTGCCACTGGTGCGGCCTCGAACTCATCGGTGACCGCTGCGCCTTCTGCGCCGCCCCGGTGCCCCCCGGCGAGCAGCGGCAGCCGAGCCGCCGCGCGCCGGCGGACTACGGCACCGGTCTTGACCCGCACGAGGACACCGGCCCTGGCGCCGTCATACCGCACGAGGCCGCGGTGTCGGACGTCGTCCCCTACGGACCGTCCCATGGGCAGACATGACGGGCCCGTAGACCGCACCATGCTGGTACAACCCCATAGCACCCCGGACCGGCCCGGACCGCCTCCTCAGCCCCTGACCCCCAGCCCTGACCCCCAGCCCCTGACTCTCAGCCCCCGGCCCCGGCCACCCGGCCTCCGGCCGGCAGCTCCGCCGAACAGCCCCCGCCCGGACTCGACCACGCAGCAGAGGTAGCCCCCCGATATGAACTCCCGCCAGCGCCGCGGCATCCTCCTGATGCTCCTGTCCACACTCGGCGCGCTCATCGCGTTCGTCGGCGTCCTCGCCGTCGTCAACGACGTGGAGTCCAAGGTCGGGCCCGAGGTGCGGGCCTACGAGGTGAAGAAGGACATCGAGCCCTACCAGGCACTGCGGGCCGAGCAGTTCACGGAGATCAGCATGCCCGAGCGGTGGCTGCCCGAGACGGCCGTCACCGACCTCGCGGCGATCAAGGGCAAGATCGCCGTCAACCCGCTGAAGTCCGGTTCCCTCCTGCAGCTCGACATGATCGCCGACCGCCCGGCCCTCGATACCGGGCAGCAGGAGATCGCCATCATGATCGACTCCGCCACCGGAGTCGCCGGGAAGATCACCCCCGGAGCCCGGGTCAACGTCTACGCCACGTTCCGCGGTGAGGGCGACGACCCCGACGTCTCCCAGCTCATCGTCGAGTCGGCCCGCGTCATCGACGTCGGCGAACTCACCAGCATCGAGGACACCGACGCCGACTCCGGACGTGCCCGCGGCACCTCCGAGGCCGTGCCCATCACCTTCGCCCTCGACACCCGCGGCGCCCAGCGCATCGCCTACGCCGAGTCGTTCGCCACCCACGTGCGGCTCGCCCTCGTCGCCCCCGGAGAGCAGAGCGGCATTCCCCAGGACGAACGCACCTACACGCTCGGCGAGGACAAGTGAGGCAGCCCATGCACCAGCCCGCCACGCGCGTCCTCCCCGCCGTGGGCGACGCCGACCTGGCCCACGCCCTCGCCGAGCTCCTCGGGCGCCTCCCCGCCGCCGACCCCCAGCCGCCCATCGGCAACTCGACGTCCCTGCTCGACCTGCTGGCCGCGCTCGGCTCCGAGTCCGTCGCCGGGCTCCCCGAGGTCGTCCTCGTCCACGAGCGCGTCGGCCCTCGCCCCGCCCTCGACGTCATCCGCGAGATCGCGGTGCGCTTCCCGGCCGTCGGCACCGTCCTCATCACCAGCGACCCCAGCCCCGCCGTCTACTCCGCCGCCATGGACAGCGGGGCCCGCGGCGTCCTCGCCCTGCCCATCGGCTACGAGGACCTCGCCGCCCGGGTCCAGGCCGTCGCCGGGTGGTCCACCGGGGTACGCCGCCACCTCGGCCCCGGCGAGGACCCGTTCGGCTCCGGGCCCGGCGGCACCCTCGTCACCGTCACCGGCGCCAAGGGCGGCGTCGGCACGACCCTCACCGCCGTACAGCTCGCCCTCGCCGCCCAGGCCTCCGGCCGCGAGACCGTCCTCGTCGACCTCGACCTCCAGACCGGCGACGTCGCCTCCTTCCTCGACGTCCAGTTCCGCCGCTCCGTGGCCGACCTCGCCGGCATCAGCGACCTCACCCCCCGCGTCCTCCAGGACGCCGTCTTCGCCCACGAGAGCGGCCTCGCCCTGCTGCTCGCACCCGCCGAGGGCGAGCGCGCCGAAGAGGTCACCGACCCCGCGGCCCGCCAGCTCCTCCACGCCCTGCGCGCCCGCTACGACGCCGTCGTCGTCGACTGCGGCGCCCACCTCGACGCCGCCGGCGCCGCCGCCGTCGAGACCGCCGACACCGCCCTGCTCGTCACCACCCCCGACGTCGTCGCCGTACGCGGCGTCAAACGGCAGGTGCGGCTGTGGGACCGGCTCCAGATCCGCAAGGCGGAGGACACCGTCACCCTCGTCAACCGGCACACCCGCGGCACCGAGATCCAGCCCCCGCTCATCGCGCAGATCTCCGGCACCCGCGTCGCCCGCACCACCGTCCCCGCCGCCTTCAAGGAGCTCCAGAGCTGCCTGGACTCCTCCCGCATGCACGAACTCGACAGCCGCGGCAGCGTCCGCCAGGCCCTGTGGGCCCTGGCCGGGGAGGTCGGGCTCGTCGGCGGCGAACGGCGCGGCGGCACCCAGCCCGCCGCCTCCGGCCGCTCCGCGCTCCTCCCCGCCCCGGCGTCTCCCGGCCCCTCACTCGTCCCGGCCGCCCGCGCCCGGGGCGCCCTCACCACCCGCCGACGCCGCCGGGGCGGCGCGGCCGGGGAGCGGTGAGCCGTGCCCGGCGGGGCGGGGCCGGTCCCGTGCGCGTGGCGGCCACGGGAGCGGCGCTTCGGGGGCGGGCGCTTCGGGGGCGGGCGTTTCCGGGAACAGCCTTCCCGAGACCGGGGGCAGGTGACGATCGAGTTCCTCGGCATGCTGCCGCTGATCCTGCTCACCCTGGTGCTTCTCTGGCAGTTCGCGCTCGTCGGCTACACCTACAGCCTCGCGGGGAACGCCGCCGACGAGGCCGCCCGTGCCGCGGCCGTCGGTGGCGACTGCGCCGCCGCGGGCACCTCCGACCTGCCGAGCGCCTGGAGCTCCTCGGCCTCCGTGGGCTGCGCCGAGTCCGGCGGGCTCGTCACCGCCACCGTCCGGCTGCGGGTGCCCGTGCTCTTCCCCGGCAGCGTCGCCTTCCCCTTCGACGTCACGGGCAAGGCCGCCCATGTGGTGGAGGAGGCGGAATGAGTCGGCCGCTGAGCTGCGGGCGCGGGCACGCACCTTCCCGGAACCGCTCCAGGGACCGAGGCCAGGCGGCCATCGAGTACCTCGGCTTCCTGCCCCTGCTGCTCCTCATCGCCCTCGCCGCCGTCCAGCTCGGTCTCGCCGCCTACACCGCCCAGCAGGCCGGCACCGCCGCCCGGACCGCGGCCCGCTACGTCTCCCAGGACGACGAACGCGCCGCCGCCGACGCCGGGGAGGCCGCCCTCAGCGGCTGGCTCGCCGACGGCGCGTCCTTCGCCGAGGCCCGCGCCCCCGGGGAGGTCACGGTGACGGCCACCGTCGACATCCCCTCCGTCATCCCCTTCGTCGACTTCGGCAGCGCCACGAAGTCGGCCACCATGCCCCGCGTCCGCGACTGACCGACCCACCGCACGAGCCGGAAGGAGAACCCCGCCGTGAGCCTCAAGGCCCGCATCGCAGCGCCCGAAGCCACCGCCGACCGGCCCGAGGAGAGCCACCTCGTCGGCACGTTCCGGGCCAAGCTGCTGGAGGAGATCGACCTCGCCGAGATGTCCTCGCTGACCGCCGCGGAACGCCGCACCCGGCTCGAACGCGTCCTCGGCCACATCATCAGCCGCGAGGGCCCCGTCCTGTCCACCTCCGAACGCGCCCTGCTCATCCGCCGTGTCGTGGACGAGGCGCTCGGGCTGGGCATCCTCGAACCGCTCCTGGAGGACCCCTCCATCACCGAGATCATGGTCAACGGGCCCGACCACGTCTACGTCGAACGCGCCGGCCGCGTCGAACGCCTCCCGCTGCGCTTCGCCTCCGGCGACCAGCTCATGCAGACCATCGAGCGCATCGTCTCGACCGTCAACCGCCGCGTCGACGAGTCCAACCCCATGGTGGACGCCCGCCTGCCCACCGGGGAACGCGTCAACGTCATCATCCCGCCGCTCGCCCTCACCGGCCCGACGCTCACCATCCGCCGCTTTCCCCGCTCGTACACCCTCCACGAGCTCATCGGCCTCGGCACGCTCGACGAACCGATGACCGTCTTCCTCGCCTCACTCGTCCGGGCGAAGTTCAACATCATCGTCTCCGGTGCCACCGGCTCGGGGAAGACGACACTCCTCAACGCGCTCTCCGGGCTCATCCCCGACGGCGAACGCATCATCACCGTCGAGGACGCCGCCGAACTCCAGCTCCAGCAGCAGCACGTCATCTCCCTCGAATCCCGTCCGCCCAACGTCGAGGGCAACGGACAGATCACCATCCGCGACCTCGTCCGCAACTCCCTGCGCATGCGGCCCGACCGCATCATCGTCGGCGAGGTGCGCGGCGGCGAGACCCTCGACATGCTGCAAGCCATGTCCACCGGTCACGACGGCTCCCTCGCCACCGTCCACGCCAACAGCACCGAGGACGCCCTCATGCGGCTCCAGACCCTCGCCTCCATGTCCGAGGTCAAGATCCCCTTCGAGGCCCTACGCGACCAGATCAACAGCGCCGTCGACGTCCTCGTCCAGCTCACCCGGCACCCCGACGGCTCCCGCCGCGTCACCGAACTCGCCCTCCTCGACTCCGCGGGCCGCGAGGACTACCGCATCACCACCGTCGCCCGCTTCCAGCACCGGCCGATCGAGGCTGACGGCGTCGTCCGCGGCCACTTCACCTACCACCCCGTCCCACGCCGCGTCGCCGACCGCCTCTACCTCAGCGGCGAAGCCCTCCCGCCCAGCTTCGGCGTCGGCGACTCCGAACTCGAACTCGCCACCCGCGCCGCCCGCTGAGGACTCCGCCGTGACTCTCGACCAGCTCATACTGCTCACCCTCGGCGCCACGCTCGTCGCCTGCGCCCTCGCCGTCGCCGGGCTGCGCACCTACGCCGCGGGGCGCGCCCAGCACCAAACCCTCGTCGAACGGCTCAGCCAGACGCCCCCCGTGGCCGGCGGCGACCGCCGCTTCGCCGCCCTCGACCGCCGGCTGCGCCGTACCGCCCCCGGCCGCCGCCTCGAACTCCGCCTCGCCGCGACCGGGCTGGACCTCACCCCCGGCGAGTACACGGTCTACGTGGCCTCCGCCGTCGCCGCACTGTGGCTCGCCGCCCAGTCCCTCCTCTCCCCCTTCTTCGGCCCCCTCGCCGCGGTGCTGGGCCTCGGCGCGGCCAACGCCTTCCTCAACTGGCAGCGGCAGAAGCGCATCGACAAGTTCATCAACCAGCTCCCCGAACTCGCCCGCCTCCTCGCCAACGGCACCCAGGCCGGGCTCGCCCTGCGCACCGCCATCACCATGGCCGCCGAGGAGATGGACGCACCGGCGGGGGAGGAGCTCACCAAGGTCTCCCACGCCCTCGGCGTCGGCCACTCCCTCGACGACGCCCTCGGCGAGCTCGCCGCCCGCCTCCCCTCCCGCGAACTCGTCGTCCTCGTCACCACCCTGGTGCTCTCCAACCGGGCCGGCGGCCAGGTCGTCAGCTCCCTGCGCAACCTCACCGAGACGCTGGAACAGCGCAAGGAGACCCGGCGGGAGGTCCGGACCCAGCTCTCCCAGGTCATGATGACCGCCTACGCCGTCCCCCTCATCGGCCTCACCGTCCTGCTCATGATGGACCGCGCGGGCTCCGGCGTCCTCGACCGCATGACCAGCACCTTCGTCGGCCAGGCCGCCGTCGTCCTCGCCTTCTCCCTCTACGCGGCCGGATTCCTCGTCATCCGCCGCATGTCCCGGATCGACGTCTGAGGCCCACCACCCATGACCCTCCTCCTCGCCGCCCTCGCAGCCCTCTCCCTCACCGGGCTCGCCTACGGCATCCGCCTCTACCGCGCCGACGCCAAGCTCCCCGCCGACCTCGCCCTCGCCCTGGAAGTCGGCGCCTCCCGCACCACGCCCGTCGGCTCCGCCCTCGACCGCCTCGGCATGCGCTGGGCACCCCTCGTCCTCCGGCTCATGGGCCCCCGGCGCGTCGACGCCGTCCGGCGCCGCATCGACCGCGCCGGCAACCCCGGCGGCCTCACCCTCGACCGCTACGCCGCCCGCCGCGCGGTCTACGGCTTCCTCGGCGCCTTCGGCGCCCTCGCCATGCTCACCCGCGGCCAATGGCTCCTCGCGGCCCTCATGGTCGCCTTCGGCCTGTTCTGGGTCGAGGTCGGCATTGCGGCATCCATCCGCATCCGCCGCGCCGAGATCGAGCGCACCCTGCCGGACTTCCTCGACGTGCTCGCCGTCGTCGTCTCCGCCGGCCTCGGCTTCCGCCAGGCCCTCGACCGCGTCGCCGAACGGTACGAGGGCCCGTGGGCCGACGAACTCCGCATCACCCTGCGCCAGATGGACATGGGCGTCAGCCGCCGCCAGGCCTTCGAGGACCTCCGCCGCCGCAACGACTCCGAACAGGTGGCCCTGTTCGTCACCGCCCTCCAGCAGGGCGAGGACCTCGGCGCGCCCATCGTCGACACCCTCATCGCCATCGCCGCCGACATGCGGCGCACCGACGCCCAACTGGCCCGCCGCCGAGCCGCCCGTGCCGTCCCCAAGGCCACCCTCGTCATCACCACCGTCATGGTCCCGGCCACGCTTATCCTGCTGGTCGCCGGTCTCTTCCTCGGCACCGAAACCGAGTTCAGCCGCATCACGGGGGAGTGAGGGGTGAGTGAAGTGGCCTTGACACATTACGAGTTCCCACACAATTCGCCGCACCCCCTTCGCGTGCGCAACCCGTTGTGGCAGAGTCACTCTCTGGAGCGAACCCTGACCACGTCACCGCGTACCCCCGACGGACCGCGAGGAGGCCATGTCCCGTGCCGAACCATGTGACACCGGCCCCCCGTGACGGTCTGGGCCCCGCCCCGCCCCCGTCCCGCTCCACAGCCCGACCTCACACCCCCGCGCCCGACCCCGGAGAGGGAGAACCCCATGCCCCGCCTTCCGCTCTTCAAGCCCCGCCCCGACGATCGCGGCCAGACCGCGATCGAGTACCTCGGCATCCTCGCCGTCGTAGCCGCGATCATCGTCGTGCTTCTGACGACGGACTTCGGAACGGAGATCGCCAATGCGATCGGCGACCAGATCTCGAAGGTCACCGGGGGCAAATAGCGGCTCGCTCCATGGGGGGTGATCGAGGTCAAGCCTTTCCCGTGTACATCACTGTGGTCGCAGGGTTGCTGTTCCTGGCTGTGGCCTATTTTGCGTTCGGGCAGGCTGCCGTCAGCCGCAACGGTGTACAAGGAGCTGCAGATGCCGCAGCCCTCGCTGCGGCGTACGACACACGGGACCAGTTGGGCGAAGCACTTCTGGACAGCGTTGCGAATCCTGATGATTGGAAGGACCTGCTCAATGGGCACATAGTCGGTCTCCAGGATCCCTGTGCCGCAGCCCGCCAGTTCGCGGAGAGCAACGGCGCGGATGCTCTGGTGTGCGAGGTCTCGCCATGGCCCCCGCAGAGTGTCCGGGTAGAAGTGAAGGCGCTGGACCCGGTGGGTGACACCGTCGTGCCTGGCACAGAAGGGACTTTCGCGACGGCGAATGCGCGAGCGCTCCTCGAACCCCGTTGCGTACTGACGTCGGAGTCCGACGCGGAAGGTGATCCCGCTCCGATCGAACTGGACTGCGATGGCGATTCGGTCACAGTTGATCCTGAGGCAGGTGACTCCTTGCCCGACCTGGACATCATGTTTTCCGTTCGGCTCATCGATTGAAGTTCACTCCACCGAAGGATTTGTCACCAATGAGTTCTCGGCACACTGAGCGCACGGCCTACCGAAGCGCCGTGGCTACAGCGGTGACCATGGTCGCCCTGTTCACGCTGGCCGCGTGTGGCGGTGGCGGAGACGACGACGAGGCGAACCCATCCGCGCCAAAGAAGTCCAGCGCAAGCAGTAGCGCCAGCACGGACGCAGGGGATGATGAAGTCGACACCAGCAAGGTGATTGGCGAGCTCAAAGGTGCCAACGGGATCGAGATCGCTGTTCACTCCGCCGTGCGCGACGCCGGCGGGTTCGTCACTGTGAGTGGGACGCTATACAACAAGGGCGACCGAACATTCCGTGCCGCTGAGTGGCGATCCGAGGAGACGGCCATCAAGTCCAAGTCCTCAATCGCAGGTGCCACCTTGATTGACAAGTCGGGCAAAAAGCGCTACATGGTTCTCCGGGATACTGACGGTCAATGCTTGTGCACGACGGGGTTGGCGGGTGTCCAGCCGGGCGAGAGCAGGCCCGTCTTCGCTCAGTTCCCTGCCCCGCCTGCCAATGTCGCAGCGGTGGAGTTCCATGTGCCGTCAATGTCTCCCGTGACGCTCGAACTCACGGAGGGGTGAGCATATGACCGTGCGGCGCGGCCCAGTGACATCCGCGGCGTTGGCGACGCTCACCGCCGCCGCGCTCACCCTCACGCTGGCTCCCGGGGCGAGCGCTGACGGGCCCTACGGTTCGGCCAACGACAAGCCGCCGGTACGCATCGACGCCAACTCGCCGCAGCTGCGGATGCGCGACGGCGCGGCACTCGCGGAGCCTCGGGTCATCGACATCGTTCAGGTCGTCGAGGACGGCTCGGGCGAGGAGCGGCGCGAGGACTCGAACGAGAAGACGAAGTTCACGCTTCAGGCGGAAGTTCTCTTCGGTATGGACAGTGCCGAACTCAACGCCGAGGCGAGCGCCCGCATCAAGGACATCGCGGACGAGATCAACGAGCAGGGCTCGACCGAGGTCAACATCTACGGCTTCACGGACAACCTCGGCTCCTATGACCACGGCGTTACGCTCTCCCAGGACCGGGCCGAGGCCGTGCACCGCGAGTTGGCCAAGCATCTCGACAACCCGGGGATCACCTTCAACATCCGCGGCTACAGCGAGGACTACCCGGTCGCGTCCAACGCCACGGAGGAAGGCCGGACAAAGAATCGACGGGTGGAGGTCTCGTTCCCCCGCAACGAATAAGCTGAGCGTAGTAGTGTAGTTACTCTGAGCCGGTTCGTTTACCTCTCCCCCGTGGCGGACCGGCTCAGGCCTATCTCGACCTCGGCGTGAACGGTCGTCAAGCTCCCAGCTCGAACCAGACGACCTTCCCGTCCGTCGTCGGCCTGAGGTGACCGGGAGCAGGGGAGATCGTCATGCGTGGTATTTCCTCTCGGAGACGGCGAGATGGCTACCCGTTCCGGTGGCCCGCCGCCCCACCGCGCGGCGGCAGGGCGGTGCACTTCCTCCACGGTGCCACGGTGCCACCGTCCGTGAGTGACCTGATGCCGGTTGGCGCCGAAGCGGAGGAGGTCAGATGCCGGCGCGAGAGGCACCGACGGTCCGGCAGAGGAGGCTTGGCGCTGAGCTGCGAAAACTGCGCGAGCGTGCTGGGTCGTCGGCTACGGAAGCTGGCGCACTGCTCGGAGTGGGTCAGTCCCGCGTAAGCAACATGGAGCTTGGGCGTATCGGAGTGAGACCGGAGCGAGTCGAAGCCTTCGCGCGCGTCCACGGCTGCGGCGACGTCGCCCTACTCCACAGCCTGAAGGCGATGGCGGACGACCGGACGCGGCAGTGGTGGAACGAGTACCGAGGGATGCTTCCGGCCGCACCCTTGGAGCCGCTGCTCCCTATACAGCCGTGATCCCCCGAGGCCTGGCCTCCCTGCTCGCCGGTGTGCGCTCGGGCCCGTCGCCCGAGTGGGGCGCGCAGGCGCGCCGATACCTGCCGGGTGGCGGACGGTGACGACGATCGCGCGTTCCCGCCGCGCTCGCCACGGCCCTGGCGGAGCCCTTCGACTACGACGGCGGCGACGGCGTGGACTTGGAGCCTTTCGAGGGCTTCGCTTCCGTCGCCGACCACCGAGTGGTTCCGCGCATGGACCGGCGGCAGCGAGCTCACCGGAGACGCGTTCCGGGGCTTCGGTGTGAACCTCCGCCGTTGAGCGGGCGAGTCGCATGGCGGCCGTAGGACTGCTCTCACCGCGCCTCGCCGCGCGCACCCAGGCGCACCACGAACGACCTGTGCACATGGGCCGCCATGGCCGCGGTGGTGGACGTGGTGGCGAGAGCGAGTACCCCGAGCAGCTCCGGCCAGGTGCGGTACGCGGCGCAGGCGCCGGGGTTGCGCCACCGGTCCGGTTCGCGGTCGAAGGCCTTGACGAGAGGGGCGTCGCATGTGGCCTTGCGCGCCTCGTCGCTCGGTGTGTAGGGCACGAGCATCAGCCAGGCGAACCACACCCACAGCACAGACGTGAGGCCCCAGAGCATGCGGGTGCGGCTTTCGGCCCGCAGCTTCTCCCCGTCGAGTTGTCGCCCTGTGCTCACAGCCGCTCCCCTCCCCCTGGTGGCCAGGGGAGCCTAACGAACGTGGTGTACGGGATTCGGCGGTGGCTCCTTGCCTACGTGCCCTTGGCTGAAGGGGCGGTTGGGGCCGGCTGTCAGTCCGCCCGCGTAGTGTGAAAGTCCATTCGATGCTCGAGTGGGGCCGGGGTCGCTGTTCGTACGGGGGCGAATCGGCCGGGCTGCGGGACCACGTCCCGTGACGACGAACAGGAGCTCTTCATGACGACCCTGACCGATCGGCCGAACACCGCGTTGCTCGTCATCGACGTCCAGAACGGTGTGGTGGCGGACGCCCACGACCGTGACGGAGTCATCGCGAACATCAACACGCTCGTGGGCAAGGCCCGCGCCGAGGGAGTTCCCGTGGTGTGGATCCAGCACGCGGACGACGAGCTGGAGCGGGGCAGTGAGCCCTGGCAGTGGGTGCCGGAGCTGGACCGCGACGAGGCTGAGCCGCTCGTGCACAAGTCCTACGGTGACGCGTTCGAGGACACGACGCTGGAGGCGGTGCTCGCCGAGCGCGGGGTGGGCCGACTGGTCGTGACGGGCGCGGTGACCGACGGGTGCATCCGCGCGACGATCCACGGGGGCTTCGTCCGCGGGTACGACGTGACGCTGGTCAGCGACGCGCACACCACGCAGGACTTTCGCGAGTACGGCGCACCCGAGCCGGCCCAGGTGATCGCGCACACCAACCTGTACTGGCAGTTCCAGTCCGGGCCCGGCCGCCGGGCCGTGACCGCCGGCACCGCGGAGGTGGCCTTCACGGCGGTGGCTGACTGAACCGGCCGTGTGGGGTGACGGCCCCGCCGTCACCCCACACGGTGCCGCTCCCTCGGCGCGCCGCGTGTGGTCTCCGCTGTGACGGGGCAACGCCGTGGCGGTGTCACAGTTCGCGGGGGCGCGCCGTCACCCTTGGGTCAGGACGGCGTCGGTGCGCGGAGGGCGGCACGGTGAGCGGCAGGATTCTGGTCACGGGGGCGACGGGCACGCTGGGGCGGCCGCTGGTGGAGCGGCTGTTGGCGGACGGAGCCGCGGTGCGGGTGATGAGCCGGCGGGCGCGTCCGGCGGGGGACGGGCGGCCGTGTGAGTGGCGGGTGGCCGACCTGGAGACGGGGGAGGGGCTGGACGCGGCGGTGGCCGGTGTCGACGTCGTCGTCCATTGCGCCATGCACCAGCGCAAGGAAGCGGCGCACACGCGGAGGCTGCTGGACGCCGTGAGGGCGGAGGGGCGGCGGCCGCACATCGTCTACGTCTCCATCGTCGGCGTCGACCGCGTCCCGTTCTCGTACTACCGGACGAAGGTCGAGACGGAGCGGCTGATCGAGTCCTCCGGGCTGCCGTGGACCGTGCTGCGGGCGACACAGTTCCACGAGCTGGTCGCGGGGGTGACGACGGCGCAGCGCAGGCTGCCGTGCGTCTTCGTCGGCAAGGGCGTCCCGTGCCAGCCTGTGGAGGTGCGGGAGGTCGCGGCCCGGCTGGCGGAGCTGGCGCAGGGGGAGCCCGCCGGGCGCGTGCCGGACGTGGCGGGGCCCGAGGTGCGTTCCTGGTATGAGCTGGCGCGGGCGACGACGGCGTCGTGGCCGCGGCATCGCCGCATCGTGCAACTGCGGTTGCCGGGGAGGACGTTCCGGGCGTTCGCGCAGGGTCATCACACCGCGCCCGACCGGGCCGTCGGGACGGTGACGTTCGAGGAGTTCCTGGCCGCCCAACGCCAGCGGTGAGCGGGGATCGGGCTTCCCGCGCGGCGACGAGGCCGCGCGGGAGGGGGGGTGGGGTTGGGGCTGCGGGACGTGGTGGCCGGCGACGTCGAGGCGTAGGTCGGGACGCGGTGTGATCCCGGTGATGACGGCCGAGCTGGGCGGGCCGGTGCCGCGCGAGGGGATGGGGGAGAAGGTGCGGCGGGACGCCGGGGACGCGGCGGCGGACGTGGGCTGGTTCACGGCCGTCATCCCGGCCGGGGCGGGCCCCGATGCCGTGGCGGGGCTGGTGATCCTGGTCACGCGTGACCACGGCTCACACGGGCGGATCTCGGAGATCGGCTGGATGGAGCTGCCGGAGTTCCGGGGCCGCGGGCTGGCCAGGCGGGCGACGCGGACGCTGCTGGAGCGAGCGCGTGACGACGGCGGTTGGGGGCGCGTTCACGCGTTCCCGGCGACGCCGAACGGACCGTCGAACGGCGTCTGCCGCGGGCTCGGCTGCACGCTGGTGGGCCGGACGGAGGGCACGTTCGGCGATCGTGTGCTGCACAGCAACCAGTGGATGATCGACCGCGGGACGGCCGCGTTCAGCGGCCCTCCGGCCGAGGTCAGTTGAGGAACGCGGCCACGGTCGACGCGAACGGTGCCGGGTCGTCCAGCCAGGGGAAGTGGCCGGCGCCGGGCTGGACGACGACCCGGGCGTCGGGCAGCAGTTCCGCGAGGCGCTCGACGGCGGCGGGCGGACTGGCCACGTCGAACTCCCCGGCGAGGAGGAGCGCGGGCCCGGGCAGGGCCGCCAGCGCGCGGCGTGTGGT
This sequence comes from Streptomyces sp. JJ38, assembly GCF_019303475.1. Lineage (GTDB taxonomy): Bacteria > Actinomycetota > Actinomycetes > Streptomycetales > Streptomycetaceae > Streptomyces. The sequence continues at coordinate 34,408 of NZ_JABLSI010000014.1, read as the reverse complement.
TTCCGGATCGAAGGAGGCGTCGCTCATGAACACCCCGGCGGCCTCCTCGTGCCGCTGGTCTTTCCCTGCCGCTTCCAGGGCCCGGGCGGCATCGTCCCAGCGCCCGTACTTGAACGGGGTGATGCGCTGCCAGTCCTCGGGGGCGGCCTGCCCGGTGGCGACCGCCTGCAGGCCGGCCCAGGCGTCGGCGAACCAGGGCTCGTCCTCGCGGAGGAGGGCGACCTGCCGGCGCTCCTCGGCACTCGCGTCGATCCCGACGGCCGCCGCGTTGGGCGTGACCAGGACGAGCCGCCCGATCCGCTTCGGGTGGCGTTCCGCGTAGCGTGCGGCGAGGTTGGCACCGGCGGAGTGGGCGAGGAGGTCCAGCCGCTCCAGGCCGAGGTGCTCGCGGAGGGCCTCGACGTCGTCGGCCTGCCGGTCGCAGCGGTAGGTCGAGGGGTCCTCGGGCCGGGCGGACTCGCCGGTGCCGCGCAGGTCCAGGAGGATCAGCCGCCGTCCGGCCGCGGCGGCCAGGCCGCTCAGGTCGCCGAGGTAGGCGGCGTCCCGCATGGGTCCGCCCGGCAGGCAGACGAGCGGTCGGCCCTCACCGTGGACGTGGTAGGCGAGCCGGGTGCCGTCGTCGGCCGGGAAGTGTGCGGGGGAGGCGGTCATGCCGGTGATCTTCGCACCCGTCCGACGGCCCGGCAATCGGGTTACGGTCCGACGGCGGTGACCGCCCTGCGGGGCAGCGGGCTCGAATAGACGACGCTGGTGGTGACGGCGCCCAGGGTGGCGATGCGGCCGGTGACGCGTTCGAGGTGCCGCATGGACGCGGCGAGCACCTTGAGGACGAAGCAGTCCTCGCCCGTGACGTGGTGGGCCTCGACGATCTCCGGGGTGACGGCGACCAGGTCGTGGAAGGGCTTGTAGTTGCCGGTCGGGTAGGCGAGGCGGACGAAGGCCATGATGTCGAGGCCGAGCGCCTCGGGGTCGACGACGGCGGAGTAGCCGGAGATGGCGCCGCGCTCCTCCAGCCGGCGCACGCGCTCCGTCACGGCGCTGGCCGACATGTTCACGGCCCGCGCGAGTTCCGCGAAGCTGGCGCGGCCGTCGCGCTGGAGGGCTTCCAGAATGCGCAGGTCAGTGTCGTCCAGGGAATCAACGGTCATGCGGCATGATGGCCGAGGAATCCCCTCCCAGTCCAGCGCGATGCCGGTGGATCTCGGTTCCGGGTCGGCTGGTGTGCCCATAGCGTGATGACCATGACGACGCACCCCATCACGACGCACCCCATCACGACCCGGTCCGCGACGGCCGCGGGGCCGCAGGACCCCGTCCGTCCCGCGGCGGGCGCGGCGCTCGGCACGCCGCCCGCCGCGCCCGCCGAGGCCGCCGCGTTCTTCGCGGCCCGCCTCGCCTTCCAGGCCGATGTCGCCGACGTCCACGCCTCGTTGGAGAGCGGCGACCCCGGTTTCGTCCTGGTCGACTCCCGGTCGGCCGAGGCGTGGGAGCAGGGCCGCATCCCCGGCGCCGTCCATCTGCCCACGGCCGGCATTCCCGCTCGTGCGGCCGACGTCCTCGACCCCGCGGTCCCGGTGATCGCCTACTGCTGGGGTCCCGGCTGCGACGGCGCCACCCGGGCGGCCCTCGCGCTGGCCCGGCTCGGATACCCGGTGAAGGAGATGATCGGCGGCTTCGAGTACTGGACGCGCGAGGGCTTCGCCGTCGAGACGGCGACGGGGACGCGGCGTGCCGCCCCCGACCCCCTCACGGCCCCGGCCGGCGCCGCCTCCTGCGGCTGCTGAGCATGCTCGCGGCCGGCGTCGGTGCGCGGCTCAGCAGGGGTGGCCCTGCCGACGCAGCCAGTCGCACTGGGTCTCGCCGCTCGTGGGGCCGCCGTCGTAGGCGCGCGGGTCCCGGTAGCCGGGGCCGACGGGCTCGTGTGGCTCGAAGACTCCGTCGCCGTCCAGATCGCCGCCGTCCGGGGTGATCTCGGCCCCGGGCGGCATGGTGCAGTGGGGGCGGTCCGCGGGGTCCGTCGTGCACTGGTCGGAGGCGGCGGGGGTGTCGGGTGCGGCGGGGGCGGGCGGGGCGCTCTCGCGCAGGGCAGCGGCCTGGGCGAGCAGGGCGCTCGCGGTGTCCGCGTGGCCCGGGCTCCAGGACACCGGCCGTGCGGCGGCCCCGGCGGGTGCCTCCGCGGCCCCTTCCGTGGCGGAGCACGCCCCGAGTGCGAGGACGAGCGCGCACGCGGGCCCGGCGACGACGGCGGTACGCAGGCGGCTTGCGAGCATCTCGACCCCCGGGGTCACATGGGCAAGATCGCGTGAGTGGCGTATGTCAGGTTATGCCGGATATCGCCTGTTGTACACCCCGGAGTTGCGCGGCCTGTGCCCGCTGAGCGGGCCCGCCCGGGCGACCCGGGGGTTCGGGTCGGCCCGGGGCCGGCACCGGCCGTCCCCTCCCGGCCGGCCGGTGCGCGCCGACGCCGGTGGGCGTCGGCGCCGGTGGGCGTCGGCGCCGGTGGGCGTCGGCGCGATCAGGGTGACGGGGCGGTCAGTCCTCGGGGCCGACGGCCTGGTCGACCGGGTCCGCGTGCTCGTCGCCGCTGAACGCCGGAGGCCAGACGACGAGCGTCGCCTGACCCTGTCGGGTCAGGTCCGGGTCGTCCACGGTGACGAGTTGGCCGGGAAAGGCCCGTTTGAGGGCGAAGGAGTCGGCCTGGGTGAAGGTGCCGCGCAGGACGAGTGCCTGGCCGACCGCGTACACCGAGCGGGTGCCCGGCGGCATGGGCCAGTCGCCGTCGAGGAGTTGCGGGGGCGACTGCCCCTCCCCCTCCGGGGGGCCCTCGCGAAGGTACTCCGCGAACCGGTTGGCCGCGTCCTGCGCCCGGCCTAAGCCGGATCGGTCCCGACTGCCTCGTCCGTCATGTGCGTTCATGTTCCCCACCCCGGTAGAACGTTCATTCTTTATTGCTGCGAGTAAAAGTTAGATCGTTTGCGTACGCGACATCAAGGGATTACTGATGGCTGCTTTAGGCCAGATTGGCAAGGGTTGTGCACGGCGTCCAATGACTTTGCTCTGTGAATATGCCGCCCCCGATTGCCCGAGGCGGGAGGCGTTTGGGCGCCGCCGTGCGGAAGTGGTGACTCAGGGATATTTTGTGCCCGTATGCCCGGATTCGGCGGCCTTGCTGTGGAACCGGGACCGGCCCACGGACACGGAGGAAGACCACGGTGGCCAAGACACCCAAGCGGGAACGGCAGTACGAGCACATCAAGGAGAGCGCGAAACAGCGCGGCGGGCGTGACGCCCGCCGCGCGGAGGAGATCGCCGCGCGGACGGTGAACAAGGAACGGGCGCAGGCGGGGGAGACCCGGGGGTCCTCCCGAGGCGGCCAGCGCTCGCGACAGGGCGCCTCGGAGCGGACGAAGGACGAGCTGTACGAGGAGGCCAAGCGGCGGGACATCAAGGGCCGTTCCTCGATGAACAAGGACCAGCTGCGCAGCGCGCTGGGCCGCTGACCAGCGGTCCCGTCGGCGCGCCGGGCGACTGCTGGGCCCGCGGGCCCAGCGGCCGCCGGGCCCGCGCGCCGAGCCGTTGCCGAGCCCCGGCCCGGCCGTCCGTACCACGGCGGCCGGGCCGGGGCCGTGCGCGTCCTCGGCACCGCACCGCGCGGACACCCGGCGCCGGGGATGCGTGAGCCCGTGGCCCGACGGGCACCCGAGACGACGGAAGGCAGCCAGCCCCCCAAGGCCCGGCCGGTGCGTCCGGGCGACTGGAGGTAGCAGTGAACGCCGCGACAGCCGTGCCCCGGACGCCGACGGCCGCCGTCCCGAGGCACCCCGAGCCGGTGCCGCCCGCACCGACTCCCGGACCGGGGCCGGGCGGCCCGGAACCGGGCCCGATCCCCGCTCCCCCTCCCGGCCCCGTCCCCATCCCGCCGGAGCCGCCGGTTCCGGAACCGCCGCAGCCGACACCCGCCCCGGGGCCCACGCCCGAGCCGCCCGCACCGGAGCCGGAGCCACAGCCCTCACCCGCCTGAGCACCGGCGGCCTCCGAGGCGCCGGGCCGCGGGCGGGACGCCGAACGCGGCCGCCCGCGGACTCCGCACAGAACGACGCACGGCCCGCCCTACGCGGAGTGCGCCGACCGGTCCAGCCGGTTGACGACGACGGGCATCCCGAAGAGCGTGTCCTCCCGGAAGCGGCGGTAGCCGAGCCGCTCGGCGACACGGAAGGACGGCGCGTTGTCCGGGTGGATGTTGCAGGTGAGATAGGGCTTGCCGCAGCGGGCGAACCCGAAGTCCACACAGGCGCGGGCCGCCTCCGTCGCGTAGCCGTGGCCCCAGGCGTCGCGCCGGAGCGTCCAGCCGACCTCGACCTCGTCGAACTGCTCCCAGTGGATCAGGCCCACCCGGCCGAGGAACTCCCCGGTGTCCTTCCGCTCGACGGCGAACAGGCCGTAGCCGCGCTCGGCCCACTGGGCCACGAAGTGACCGACGCGCTCCCGCGTGCGCTCCGCGTCGAACGCGGGCAGGTAGCGCCCGACCTCGGGGTCGGACTGCATCTCCACGATGCGGTCGGCGTCGTCGGAAGTCAGCGGGCGCAGGAAGAGCCGTTCGGTGGTGATCACGTGCCCGAGGATAGGCGGCCGCTCGGACGGCGGGGCCGAAACGGAACGATTCATCGCAGGCCAGACGGGGCGCGGAAGCCGGGCCGCCCGGGTCAGGGACCGATCGGGAGGGGCTCCACCCGCACCACGGCACCCGGCACGAGCCCCCAGCCGGCCATCGAGCACGCCGCGGACTCCAGGACGTGCCGGGCCCGCGGCCGGGGCAGGCCGACGCGCCCGGGCCGCATCGTGCGCACGGCGAGCACCCGCAGGTCACGGCCCAGATAGGCGACGTCGATGGGGAACCGCATGCCGAGGGTGTGGACGCCGCCCGCCGGGGTGAGGAGCAGCGCGCCCTCGACGCCGTCCCGGCCGAGCAGCCCGCGACTGCGGGCGCGCAGGGTCGCGGCGACCTCCAGCGGGATGGTCACCCCGCCTACGTGCAGGAGGGCGGGGCCGTCGGCCGCCGCCGCGGGGGGCAGGCTCACGGCTGGTCAGACTAGCCGCTGTGGCGGCCGAGTTCTGTCCGTCGGGATCGGCGACCCGGCCGAACGGTCCCCGTACCGCCCTCGCCCGACGACTTCGCCCCTCGCCCCGGGCGCCCGGTGCCGAACCCGGGGCAGCCGACCCCGGCCGCCGACCCCGGGCGCCGACCCCGGAGGCCGGCTCGGGCCACCGACCCCGGCCGCCGGATCCGGTCCTCCGCGGGACCGCCGCGTCCGTAGGCTCGGGTCGTGGCCGAACTGATCGTGGTGTTGCTCGCCGTCGCGTACGGCGCCGTGGCCGGACGGCTCCTCGTCCGCCCCGCCTACCGGTTCGCCGTCCCGGCGGGGGAGCCGTGGCGCGATCGCTGCCCGGACGGCCACCCCGTCGTGGGGTGGCTGGGCGACGGCCGGTGTCCTGGCTGCCCCGGCGCCGCCTATGGCCCGGCACCCCTGCGGCTCGTGCTGCCCACGGCCGTCGCGTGCGGCGGGCTCGCCGCCGCCGTCGGCACGCGGCCGGAACTCGTCGTCTGGCTGGCCCTGACCCCGGTGGCCGCCCTGCTCTGCGCGGTCGACCTGCGCGTGCACCGGCTGCCGGATCCGCTCACGCTGCCGCTGGCCACGGCCTCGGCAGCCCTGCTCGGCCTCGCCGCCCCCCTGCCCGGAGCCGGCGGGACGTGGCCCGGTGCGCTGCTCGGCGGTCTCGCCCTGGGGGTTGGCTATTTTGTGCTGTTTCTCATCAATCCCCGGGGTATGGGCATGGGCGACGTCAAGCTGGCGATCCCCTGCGGTGTCGCTCTTGGGTGGTACGGCGCGCAGGCCGTGCTGGTGGGCACCTTCACGGCGTTCGTGCTGGGTGCGGCCTATGGGGCGGCCCTGGTCCTGGCGGGCCGAGCAGGGCGGAAGACCCCTCTGCCGTTCGGGCCTTTCATGATCGTCGGAGCCTTCGCGGGGGTGGCCGGAGGTGGACTCGCCCTATGAAAAAACGGCAACGATGCGCGGATCACGGCCGGGAAGGGGCTATGGTGGAGACCCCCCCTCGGGCCGGTCCGTATCCCCCCCACGGACCGGCCCGCTTTTCGTTCCCGGTGGGTGTCCGTGTGGCCGGGGCCGGGGGTTGTCCCCCCGGCGTGATGGAGTCCCCCGCGGACCGGCCCGCTTGTCCTTCCGGCTCAGCTCTCGCTGCTGCGGGCCCACAGGTTGGTGCCCGGCGCCGAGACCGCGTGGGTGTCGATCTCCGCCAGCTCCTCCGCGCTCAGCGGCGGGGCGCCCAGTGCCGCGACGTTGGCCTCCAGCTGGGCCACGCTGCTCGCGCCGATGAGGGCCGAGGTCATCCGGGGGTCGCGCAGGACCCAGCACAGCGCCAGCTGGGCGAGGCTCTGGCCGCGCCGCTCGGCGATGCCGTTGAGCGCGCGCAGGCGGCCGACCACCTCGTCCGTCAGCAGGCCGGGGTCGAGCGAGGTGCCGCGGCTGGCCCGCGAGCCCTCGGGGATGCCGTGGAGGTACTTGTCCGTGAGCAGGCCCTGGGCGAGCGGGGCGAAGGCGATGCAGCCCATCTCCGCGTCCTCCAGGGTGTCGAGCAGGCCGTCCTCCTCCGTCCAGCGGTTGATCATGGAGTAGGAGGGCTGGTGGATGAGCGGGCGTACCCCCATCTCGCGCAGGAGGCCCACCGCCTCCCGGGTGCGCTGGGTGTTGTAGGAGGACAGCCCGACGTAGAGCGCCTTGCCCTGCTGGACGGCGGAGGCCAGGGCGCCCATCGTCTCCTCGAGCGGGGTGTCGGGGTCGAAGCGGTGCGAGTAGAAGATGTCGACGTAGTCCAGCCCCATCCGGCGCAGCGAGACGTCCAGGGAGGACAGCAGGTACTTGCGGGAGCCCCACTCCCCGTACGGGCCGGGGTGCATGAGGTAGCCCGCCTTGGTGGAGACGACCAGCTCCTCGCGGTAGGGGCGGAAGTCCTGGCCGAGGATCTTGCCGAAGTTCAGCTCGGCGGAGCCGGGCGGCGGTCCGTAGTTGTTGGCCAGGTCGAAGTGGGTGACGCCGAGGTCGAAGGCGCGGCGGAGGATGGCGCGTTGCGTGGCCAGCGCGCGGTCGTCACCGAAGTTGTGCCACAGGCCCAGGGAGACGGCGGGGAGCTTGAGCCCGCTCCGGCCGCTGCGGCGGTACTCCATCGTGTCGTAGCGGGAGTCCGCCGCCGCGTAGTGCTCGGTACTGGTCGTGGTGCTGGTCGTGCCGGTCATGCTCCTCTGACTATCACGGGCCGCCGACATCGCCCCGGAGCCGCCCGGGGCGCCCGGCTCCACTGACGGGCAGTAGGCTTCTCGCGGCGTGCGACGTGGGCAGTGGAAGGGGCGACGGGCTCGGATGAAGGAGAAGCTGCGCAATCTGGTGGTCCGCCTCTACTCACGCCGGGTGGAAGGCCATCTCGATCTGGCGCAGGTCCCCAAGCACATCGGCGTCATCCTCGACGGAAACCGGCGCTGGGCGCGGGCCTCGGGCGGCACGACGGTCGAGGGGCACCGGGCGGGCGCGGAGAAGATCCGCGAGCTGCTGAGCTGGTGTGACGAGACGGACGTCGAGGTCGTCACCCTCTGGCTGCTGTCGACGGACAACCTGGACCGGCCGGCGAACGAGCTGACCCCGCTGCTCGGCATCATCGAGGACACCGTGCGGCGGCTCGCGGGCGACGGACGGTGGCGTGTCCACCACGTCGGCAACCCCGACCTGCTGCCCGACCACACCCAGCGGGTGCTCAAGGAGGCCGCGGGGACGACGTCGCGGAACACGGGCATCCTCGTCAACGTGGCCGTCGGCTACGGCGGACGGCAGGAGATCACCGACGCCGTGCGCTCGCTGCTGGCGGACCGGGCCGACCGCGGTGAGACGCTGCCGCACCTGGCCGACACGCTCACCATCGACGACATCGCCGAGCACCTCTACACGCGCGGCCAGCCCGACCCCGACCTGGTGATCCGCACCAGCGGCGAGCAGCGCCTCTCGGGCTTCATGCTCTGGCAGAGCGCCAACTCGGAGTACTACTTCTGCGACGTGTTCTGGCCGGCCTTCCGGAAGGTCGACTTCCTGCGCGCCCTGCGCGACTACGCCGCCCGACACCGCCGCTTCGGCCGCTGACACCCCGGACCGACGCGGCCCCAAAGCGCGCCGGAGTGGCGTCGGGCGTGCGCCGGCCGGGGGCGGGCCCGCACGGCTGACCTCCCCGTTCACTCGCGGGTGTCGGGGAGTTCGTCTCGCCGTCCGCATATGCCAAGGCATGCGGACGGCGGCGCGGGGGAATACCCCTGGCAGGCCGACACCCAGACGGGGAGGTCGGCCCCGGGAGGCCCTTTGCCAGCCACGGACGTCGCACCGCGGGTGCGGGGACGCGGGGGGCCGGTGTCCGGCCCGCACAGGCAGCGGGCGGCCCGGCCTCGTTCCGCAGCGACCCGCGAACCGGCGGGCTCGCGCACCATCCTCTGCCGAGGGGGTTCGTCCATCCGTGGTGACCAGCAAGAAGCGCCGCGAGAACGACCGGCGCACCTATGTCATCGACACCAGCGTCCTGCTCGCCGACCCGGGGGCCATGGCCCGCTTCGACGAGCACGAAGTCGTGCTGCCCGTCGTCGTGGTCACGGAGCTGGAGGCCAAGCGCCACCACCCCGAGCTGGGCTATTTCGCCCGCGAGGCACTCCGGCGGCTGGACGGGTACCGGGTGCGGTACGGGAGGTTGGACGCACCCATCCCGATCGGTGAACTCGGCGGCACCCTGCGGGTGGAGCTGAACCACTCGGACACGGGTGTGCTGCCCGCCGGTTTCCGGCTGGGGGACAACGACTCGCGCATCCTGGCCGTGGCCCGGAACCTGCAGGCCGAGGGGTTCGACGTCACCGTCGTCTCCAAGGACCTGCCGCTGCGGATCAAGGCGTCCTCGGTGGGGCTGCTGGCCGAGGAGTACCGGGCCGAGCTGGCGATCACCGAGTCGGGCTGGACGGGCATGAGCGAGCTGACGCTGCCCGGCCAGGCCATCGACGAACTCTTCGATCCGGACTGCGCGGACACCGTCTCGGTTCCGCAGGCGGCGGGCCTGCCCGTGCACACGGGCCTGGTGCTGCAGTCGGAGAAGGGCAGGGCGCTCGGACGGGTCACGCCGGACGGCCGGGTCCGCCTGGTGCGCGGCGACCGCGAGGCGTTCGGCATCCACGGTCGCTCGGCGGAGCAGCGCATCGCGCTCGACCTGCTGCTCGACCCCGAGGTCGGGATCGTCTCGATGGGCGGCCGGGCCGGTACCGGCAAGTCGGCGCTGGCGCTGTGCGCGGGGCTGGAGGCGGTGCTGGAACGGCGGCAGCACAGCAAGGTGATGGTGTTCCGCCCGCTGTACGCGGTCGGCGGCCAGGACCTGGGCTACCTCCCGGGCACGGCCGACGAGAAGATGAACCCCTGGGCGCAGGCCGTCTTCGACACGCTGTCCGCGGTGACGACGCGCGAGGTGATCGAGGAGATCGTCGCGCGCGGGATGCTGGAGGTGCTGCCCCTCACCCACATCCGGGGGCGCTCGCTGCACGACGCGTTCGTGATCGTGGACGAGGCCCAGTCCCTGGAGCGGAACGTGCTGTTGACGGTGCTCTCCCGCATCGGTCAGGACTCGCGGGTCGTGCTGACCCACGACGTCGCCCAGCGCGACAACCTCCGGGTGGGGCGTTACGACGGCGTGGTCGCGGTGGTGGAGAAGCTGAAGGGGCACCCGCTGTTCGCCCACATCACGCTGACGCGTTCCGAGCGCTCGCCGATCGCAGCACTGGTGACCGAAATGTTGGAAGAGGGCCGTATCTGACCTGGCTTCGGACGGCCGTTCCGCGCGCGCAGCCGCGGGTGGATACGGCCGCGCCGGGGTGATTCCGGACAGGGGTGAGAAAGGCCGCGAAGGGGTGTGATTGCGGGCAAGGGGAATGACACGCCGTCAAAGGGTGGAGCAGCGTAGCCGGGTCACGCCCGGCTACGCTCGCGTTTCCACAAAGCCCCTGGTGCAAACGGGATGTGAGCTTTGCCACGTCGCTCGGAATTGCCATCGGCACCGCGCTTCCGGCAGGGTGTGGTTCCTGTCAGGCCCCGCATACGGCCAACCGCATCTCCAGGGGTGCCGCACCACACAACTCAACAGACATCACCGCCGTATGCCGCCCGAAGAACCACGCGGGCTCCCGCAGGGAGACCCCATCCGGGCCCGTACCTCCTGTGGCCATGTACGAACATGTACTGACGGAGGTCAGCGCCAGGGGCACGATTCTGCCCGCGGGGTCACCACCGTGGGCACTGTGGAAGGAAACTGTGTGACTGCTCGGATTTCGGTCCGGGGATTCGCCGTGGCGTCCGCCACCGCGGTCACCACCGTCGGCGCCGTCGTCGGTGTGGCCTCCGGGAACCAGCAGATCGGTGCGGAGCCGGTCGAGCTCGCCGCCTCCGACGCGACGCTGCTCGCCGACATCCCCGTCGACGGCACCACCCAGGTGCAGACCGCCTCCCTGACGCAGCAGGTGGACGTTCAGACGGACGCCGCCAACGACGCGGCCAAGAAGTCCGCCGCGGAGAGCGCGCGCAAGGCCGCCGCCAAGGAGGCCGAGGCCAAGAAGCAGGCCGCCGAGGAGGCGCGGAAGGCCAAGGAGGCCGCCGAGCGGGCCGCGAAGGAGCGCGAGGAGGCCCGGCAGGCCGCCAGCCGCAGCACCGAGCGGACCGACTTCCCGCAGCAGTCCTCGTACACCATCGCCGAGGTCAAGGCGATGGCGCAGCAGATCGTCGGCGGCGGCCAGTACCAGTGCTTCTCCAACATCGTGGAGCGGGAGAGCGGCTGGAACTACCAGGCGCAGAACCCGTCCTCGGGCGCCTACGGCCTGGTGCAGGCGCTGCCCGGGTACAAGATGGCCTCGGCCGGCGCGGACTGGCGCACCAACCCCGCCACGCAGATCAAGTGGGGCCTGAACTACATGAACGAGCGGTACGGCAGCCCGTGTGGGGCCTGGGAGTTCTGGCAGGCCAACCACTGGTACTGAGGAAGCCCCCGGCTCCGGCGGGAAGCCCCCCGGCTCCGACGCGGCGAGCGACACCCGGCGATGCCCTTCCCCTCTTCGGTGGGGGAGGGCGTCCTGCGTTTCCGGCGCGGTACCGCCCGCGCGGGGCCTCGGCGGGGAGGCCGCCCGCGCTGCCGCCCGGACGCAACCTTTCCGTCCGGTAACGTCGTCCCTCGGTGGGACAGGACGGGCCGGGTACGGGGGCGAAGGAAACACCAATGTCAGGACTTGAGCGGCTGAGATCGGGAGCGTCCCGGTTCGCCTCGCGGGTGGCGGAGTACCGCCACCGTGCCGAACAGGAGCGCGAGGTCATGGACCGGGAGCGCGGCCGGCGTGTCCAGCCGGAGCCGGTCGAGGAGGTGCCCCCGCCCCCGCCCGCGCCGCCCAGGCAGCCCGCGCCCGAGACGGTCATCCCGTGGGGCATCCGGGTCGCCTCCGAGGCGGGCTGGCGGATCCTCGTCCTGGCCGGGGTCGTGTGGGTGCTGATCCAGGTGGTCGGCGCGCTCAGCCTGGTGGTCATCGCGTTCTCCGCCGGGCTGCTCATCACCGCCCTGCTCCAGCCCACGGTCGCCCGGCTGCGGCGCATCGGCCTCGGGCGCGGTCTGGCCACGGCGACGACCTTCATCAGCGGCTTCGCCGTGATGGGGCTCATCGGCTGGTTCGTGGTCTGGCAGGTCATCGAGAACCAGGAGGACCTGACCCGCCAGGTGCAGGACGGCCTCGACGAACTGCGGCACGCGATCCTCGACAGTCCCTTCCAGGTGACCGAGGAACAGCTCAACGACTTCGTCGACAACCTCAACCAGTGGATCGGCGAGCACAGCCAGGACCTCACCAGCGCGGGTCTGGAGGGCGCGTCCTTCCTGGTCCAGTTCTTCAGCGGCGCGGCGCTGGCCGCCTTCGTCTGCCTCTTCCTCCTCTACGACGGCCGCCGGGTGTGGATGTGGTGCCTGAAGTTCGTACCGCTGAGCGCCCGGGAGGGCGTGGCGGGGGCCGGGCCGCGGGCGTGGGTCACCCTGACCGGATACGTGCGCGGCACGGTCATCGTCGCGATGATCGACGCCATCGGCATCGGCGCGGGCATCTGGATCCTCGGGGTGCCGATGGCGGTGCCGCTGGCGGTCATCGTCTTCCTCTTCGCCTTCGTGCCGTTGGTCGGCGCCGTGGTCTCCGGCGCGCTGGCCGTGGTCGTCGCGTTCGTCACCAACGGGCTCGTCACGGCGCTGCTGGCTCTGGGCGTCGTCCTGCTGGTGCAGCAGATCGAGGGCAACGTCCTCCAGCCGTTCATCCTGGGCCGCATGGTGCAGGTGCACCCGCTGGCCGTCGTGCTGACCGTGACCAGCGGTTCACTGCTGGCCGGCATCCCCGGCGCCGTCCTCTCGGTGCCGCTGGTGGCGGTGACCAACACGGTCGTCGGCTATCTGCGCTCGTACGCGGCGCAGCGACATCCGGAGGCGCACCGGCTGTACGGTTCGACGGCCTCCGACATGTCACCGGCCGTGCCGCCGGGGGGCGCCCGCGGTGAGCTCCAGCCCATGGGCACGCTGGACCCCGGTCAGGAGGCGGTGCACGAGCTGGTCGAGACGGAGCTGGGGCCGGAGGGCGCGCGCGCCGAGGACGAGCGCCGCCCCGACTGACCTCCGCCGGGACGGGCGCCGGCCTCCGGAAGCCTCTCGCCCGCCCGCGGATCAGTACGGGGACTCGTGGGCTTCGGCGAAGGCCTTGAGCCGCAGGGTGTCCGCTTCGGTCCAGCCCTCGGGCGGGAGCACGGCGGCCCAGCCCTCCACGGCGTTCGTACCGTAGCGGTGGCCGTGCGGCGCCTCCACGCCGTACGACATGCTCATGTCCACGGCCGTCTGCCAGAAGGTGACGAACGGGAACCAGTTCAGCTCCTCGGTGACGTCCGGGCCCAGCGGCTCCTCCAGCCACTCCGGCGGCTGGAGGGCGAGGTCGGGCGACCACCACACGATCGGGTCCGAGGCGTTCTGCAGGTAGACCACGCGCGGGAAGGCCCACTCGCCGTCCGGACGTCGCAGGTCGCGCTGCGGGTACTGGGCGAACCGCACATGCCGGCCGTCCTCGTACTCCGGGCGCCACACCGGGCTCCCCGGGTCCCGGTTCTCGGTGATCTCCGACCACACGGGGGAGTAGTTCGGCGGGCCCACCAGCAGCGCGCCGTCGGTCGTGGCCAGCATGTCGTCGAGGCCGTCGAAGGAGTCCTCGACGGCCGTCGCGCCCATGGACTCGCCGAAGACGACGAACTTGGGCCGCTCGGCCGCGGGCAAGGCGTCGAGCCGCTCCCGCACGGCCATGACCAGCTCACGGGTCGCCCGGCCTGCCTCCTCCCGGTCCACCAGGAAGGACACCCAGCTGGGCAGGTAGGAGTACTGGATGGCGACGATGGCGGTGTCGCCGTTGTAGAGGTACTCCAGCGGCTCGGCGGTGCGGGCGTCGATCCAGCCGCTGCCGGTCGTCCCGGCGATGGCCAGGACCTCACGCTCGAACGCGCCCGTGCGCTCCAGCTCGGCCATGGCCAGCGCCGTCTGTTCGGTGTAGCCGTCCGCCGCCGCCCGTCCGACGTAGACCCGGATCGGGTCCATCGACGGGCGCTCGGTGAAGGAGCTGATCTGCTGCCGGGAGAGCACGCTGCCGGTGAAGTTGCGGCCCTGGTACCCCAGGTCCTCCCAGCGGATCAGCGACTGCGGGCTGCCGGAGACGAACGGCGAGTCGGACTGGACGATGCCCTTGTGGGTGCTCCGGTCCGTGTTGGCCGCGATGTTCGAGGCGATGTCCACGACGCCGCGCTCGAAGACGACGTCCTTGGCGCCGAACGTCACGACCATGGCGCTGATGAGCAGCCCGGCGGTGACGGCGACGGGCCGGGGCACGAAGCGCAGCAGGAGGTCGATGAGCTTGCGGGTGCCGAGCCGGATGAGCCGGGCCACCAGGAGCAGGAGCGAGCACAGGGCGACGGCCAGCAGCGCGATCATCATCGAGTGCCAGGTGAGGGTGGGCGGCAGCTCCTGGAGCTTGCGCAGCTCCCGCTGCATGTCGGCGCTCTCGCCCAGCAGGAGGACCGTGAGGCTGAGGCTGAGGACCCAGTACGCCTGCCAGGCGTGAGCGCGCACCCGCAGCTGCACCTCCGCGCTCGGGCGCCAGCGCACGACGGCGGGCCCGATCCAGCTCAGCAGCGCGCCGATGCCGTAGCCGATGGCCGCGGTGATGCCGCCGATCACGCCCTGGAGCGCCCAGGGGCGGGGTACCAGTGAGGGGGTCAGGGACAGCCAGAAGAACAGGGTGGCCACGGTCGTGGCCGTGAGGTCCGGCCAGCGGCGCACCAGCCACGTCTCGTCGTGCCGGTCCCAGTACGGTCTGCGCGCGGCGTCCAGCGTGTGCCGGCCCGCGCGTTTCCACGCCGGCTCTGGGGGGCGGTCCTGACCAGGGAAAGGTACCCGCTCCCCCGCGGTGTCGAGCATCGAGGTCTCTCCCGGCTGTCAATCCCTGAGGTAAGCGACACGTTAGGTGATCGCCCTGTGCGATCCACGAACGTGCCACCGGAATCAGGGGTGAGTAGGGGCCACCCCTGCGGGTCCCCACCCCCAGTGATCGTCCCGTCGGTCTGTTTCCCAGTCTGCCGCGCGTGTCGTCGCCGGGCACGCGGTTTTGCCCTTCCGGGTGCCGACGGGCCGGAGGCGCTACTCAGGAGGTGTATACATCGCGTGTATACACCTGGTGTAGGGTCCTCCTATGTCAATCAGTCACACCCTCCTCGGGCTCCTGGAAGCGGGGCCCCGGCACGGCTACGACCTGAAACGCGCCTTCGACGCGCGCTTCGGGCACGACAAGCCGCTGCACTACGGCCAGGTCTACGCCACGATGTCCCGGCTCCTGAAGAACGGACTGGTCGAGGTCGACGCCGTCGAAGCGGGGGAGGGACCGGAGCGCAAGCGCTACGCGATCACGGACGCGGGCGTCAGCGACGTCGGGAACTGGCTGGAGCACCCCGAGAAGCCGGAGCCGTACCTGCAGTCGACGCTCTACACGAAGGTGGTCCTGGCCTTGCTGACCGGTCGCGACGCCGCCGCCCTGCTGGACACCCAGCGGGCCGAGCACCTGCGGCTCATGCGCGAGCTGACCCGGCGCAAGCGCGAGGGCGATCTCGCCGACCAGCTCATCTGCGACCACGCGCTCTTCCACCTCGAAGCCGACCTGCGCTGGCTCGAACTCACCGCCGCCCGCCTGGACCGACTCGCCCAGGAGGTGACGTCATGACCGCCGAACGCCTCAGCGGGCCGCTCCTGACGGCCGAAGGGCTGCACAAGACGTACGGCTCCACCCCCGCGCTCTCCGGCGCCGGCTTCAGCGTGCACGCGGGCGAGGTCGTCGCCGTCATGGGGCCCTCGGGCTCCGGCAAATCCACGCTGCTGCACTGCCTGGCCGGGATCGTCGTCCCGGACGCGGGCACGGTGCACTACCGAGGGCGCGAGCTGTCGGCCCTGTCCGACGCCGAGCGCAGCGCCCTGCGCCGCGGGGACTTCGGCTTCATCTTCCAGTTCGGCCAGCTCGTCCCCGAGTTGACCTGCACGGAGAACGTGGCCCTGCCGCTGCGGCTGGCCGGGATCGGTCGCAGGCAGGCCGAGGCGCGGGCCCGCGAGTGGCTGGAACGCCTGGAGGTGGAGGACGTCCGACACCACCGGCCCGGCCAGATCTCCGGCGGCCAGGGCCAGCGGGTCGCCGTCGCCCGGGCGCTGGTCGGCGGCCCGCGGGTCGTCTTCGCCGACGAGCCCACCGGGGCGCTCGACTCGCTCAACGGCGAGCGCGTCATGGAGCTGCTCACGGAGGCCGCCCGGGACACCGGCGCGGCCGTCGTCCTCGTCACCCACGAGTCCCGGGTCGCGGCGTACTCCGACCGCGAGGTCGTCGTCCGGGACGGCAAGGCCAGGGACACCACGGGTTCGGCCGGTCTGGCGGGAGCCGCGTGATCGCCCGCTGGCTCCGCGAACTCGCCCTGGGCGTCCGGTTCGCCGCGACCGGCGGGCGGGCCGGCTGGGCCCGGGCGGTGCTGACGGCGACGGGCGTCGGGATCGGGGTGACCGTCCTGCTCGTCGCGGCCTGCGTGCCCAACGTCGTCACCGCGGTCGAAGGCCGGTCGGACGCCAGGGAGCACGCCCACCCGGGCAGTGAGGACGCGGTGCCGAAGGCCGCGGACACGCTGAAGGTGGCGCGCGTCGACACGGAGTTCCGCGGGCGGAACGTGTACGGCCGGCTCGTCCAGCCGGACGGCGAGCCCTCGCGGGCCGTCCGCCCGCCCGGCGTGCGGGAGCTGCCGGGGCCCGGTGAGCTCGTGGTCTCGCCCGGGCTGAAGGAGCTGCTGGCGAGCGGGGAGGGGAAGCTGCTCGCCGAGCGGTTCGACGGCGCGCGCGTCGTCGGCACGATCGGTGAGGCGGGGCTGACCGGCCCGAGCGATCTCGCCTTCTACCGAGGCGCCGACACGTTCCTGGACCCCGAGGCGACGTGGGAGGTCGTCCGCGTCGACTCCTTCGGGCCGCAGCGGCCCGCCCAGGAGGAGGAGCTGCCCGCCGAGCTTGTCCTCCTCGCCCTTGTCGTGCTCGTCGTGCTGCTCCTGCCGGTGGCCATGTTCGTCGCCACCGCCGTCCGCCTGGGCGGCGAGGCCCGGGACCGGCGGCTGGCCGCCCTGCGGCTCGTCGGCTCGGACATCGCCATGACCCGGCGCATCGCCGCGGGGGAGGCCCTGTTCGGAGCCGTCCTCGGGCTGCTCCTGGGCGGCGGAGCGTTCCTTCTCGCCCGGGCCAACGCCGACCGGTTCTCCATCCTCGGCCACAGCCTCTTCCCGTCCGACATCCAGCCCTCCGGCGCACTCACGGCCGTGATCCTGCTCGCCGTGCCCGTGTGCGCCGTCCTCGTCACGCTGTTCGCGCTGCGCCGCGTGTCGATCGAACCGCTCGGTGTCTTCCGGGAGGGGGCGGACAGCGGACGGCGGCTGTGGTGGCGCGTCGCCCTCCTCGTCCTCGGCGGCCTCGTGCTGCTGGTGTTCGGCCCCAAGGTGCGGGGCTCCTCGGGCGGTTTCGAGGTCGGGATCGTCACCGGCGTCGTGCTGGTGCTCCTCGGCATCACCGCGCTGCTGCCGTGGGTGGTCGAGTGGCTGGTGTCCCGCGCGGGGGGCGGGACACTCTCCTGGCAGCTCGCCCTCCGCAGGCTCCAGCTCAGCAGCGGCCCCGCCGCCCGCGCGGTCAGCGGCGTCACGGTCGCCGTCGCCGGTGCCGTGGCCCTCCAGATGCTCTTCAGCCCCCTGGAGGAGCGGTACACGTCCTTCGCGGGAGAGCCCGGCGAACGGCAGGCGATCGTGGCGGCGGTCGGGGTGCGGGACGCCGACCACGCCGCGGCGGTGATGCGGCGCTTCGAGAGCGCGGAGGGCATCCGCTCGCAGCTCGGCTTCGTGCAGGCGGAGGTCACGGAGGAGGGGGCGCCGGAGCCCGACGAGGAGGGCTGGCGGCCGACGCTCTCCCTCGCCGTCGCGGACTGTGCCACGCTGCGGCTGATCACCGCCGCCGAGACCTGCGCGGACGGCGACGTCTTCCTCGCCGCGGGAACCGAGGGGGAGCCCGGTTCCGCAACAGCGCCCGCCGAGCGCCCGGTGGTCCAGCCCGGCGACCGACTGGACCTCCAGGCCGGAGGCCCCTTCGTCAAGGGCGGCCCGGAGCCGCTGTGGTGGGCGGTACCGGCCGACGCCCGCCCCGTCACGGTCGACGCCGGGACGCTGATGTGGACCGGGCACCCGCAGGTGCTCGCGACCCCGGGGGCGCTGGACGTCGGCAGCCTGAACTCGGCCGCGCTGAGTGTGATCAGTGACCCGGAGCCCGGCGCGGCGGACGCCGTCGAGCACGTGCGGAACGCCGCGGGCCTCGCCACCGCGCACAGCTTCGTCTGGGACACCCTCGACGAGCGGACCGCTCCGGAGTTCGCGCTCATCCGGACCGGGCTGTTCGTCGGCGCGGTGCTGGTCATGCTGATGATCGGCGTCGCCATGGTCGTCCAGACGATGGAGCAGCTACGGGAGCGCAAGCGGCAGCTGTCCGTCCTGGTGGCGTTCGGGACGCGGCGCGCCACGCTCGGGGCGTCCGTCCTGTGGCAGACGGCCGTCCCCGTCGTCCTCGGGCTGCTGCTGGCCTCGGCCGGCGGCCTGGCGCTCGGCCGGACGCTCCTGTGGATGGCGGACGTTGCCGCCGCCGACTGGCTGGCCTTCCTGCCGCTCGTCGGAGCGGGCCTCGTCATGGTCGCGCTCGTGACGCTGGCCAGCCTGCCGGTGCTGTGGCGGGCCATGCGGCCGGACGGGCTGCGCACGGAGTGACGCCGCCGCGGGGGCGCGGGCGCCGCGCCCCCGCGGCGGCGACGCGTGCGGGACTCGCCGGCGGAGGGGGCCGGCGAGCCCCGCACGGCCGTCCGGCTACGCGGCGGCCGAGACCTCCAGCGGGCGGACCGGCAGCGGCCGCATCGCCTCGCGCAGGGCGTCGGCGAGCGCCGTGAACTCCTGCTCGCGGGCCGTCCCCGTCCGCATGGCCAGCGCGATGCGGCGCCCCGGGGCCGGGTCGGCGAAGTGCCCGGTGGCCAGGTGCTCGTTGCGGGCCGTCTCCAGGCGCAGGGCGGTGCGCGGCAGCAGGGTCACCCCGAGCCCGCCCGCCACGAGCTGCACGAGCGTGGACAGCCCGGCGGCCGTCGTCGTCACCTCGCCCCCGGTCTCCCGGCTCTGCGGGCGGCCCGCCTCGCGGCACACCTCCAGCGCCTGGTCGCGCAGGCAGTGGCCCTCGTCGAGCAGCAGCAGCGGCAGGTCGCGCAGCCGCTCGCGGGGGATGCCCGCGCCGTCGGCGAGCTCGTGTCCGCGCTCCATGACCAGGACGAAGTCCTCGTCGAACAGCGGCAGCTCCCGCACACCCGGCACGCCCAGCGGGACGGCGAGGAGCAGCAGGTCCAGCCGCCCGGCGGCCAGGCCGTCCAGCAGGGAGGTCGTCTGCTCCTCGTGGACGCGCAGGTCCAGCCGGGGATAGCGCTCGTGGACGAGGTCGAGCACGGTGGGCAGCAGATACGGTGCGCAGGTGGGGATGACACCGAGCCGCAGCGTCCCGGTGAACGGCGTCCGGGTGGCCTCGGCCTCCTCCAGCAGCGCCCCGACGGCGTCCAGCACGGCGCGGGCGCGGACGGCGAGCCGCTCCCCGGCGGGGGAGAGGAGAACCCGGCGCGTGGTGCGCTCCAGGAGCTGGACGCCGAGGGTCTCCTCCAGCGCCGCGACGGCGCCGGACAGCGCGGGCTGGCTCATGCCGATCTCGGCCGCTGCCTCGCGGAAGTGCAGATGCTCCGCGACGGCGGTGAACGCCCGGAGCTGGGACAGACTGGGCTGACGGGCTTTGCTCATGTGACGTACTCGCTGAGGGGTTGACGGGGAGGGTGACCGGGCGACTGATAGCCCGATCCGATCAACGGCGCCGAGTGTAGCTATTTCCGCGATCAATAGGCCCTGTGGCAGGGTGTGAGATCCGTCCAACCCTCAAGAGGCCCCCCGCGATCCGGGGTGTGCCCTCACGCATCAAGGAGAGTCTGTGCTCACTGTCGGTGACCAGTTCCCCACGTTCGACCTGACGGCTTGTGTCTCGCTGGAGAAGGGCAAGGAGTTCCAGCAGATCGACCACAAGACCTACGACGGTTCCTGGAAGTGTGTCTTCTTCTGGCCCAAGGACTTCACCTTCGTGTGTCCGACCGAGATCGCGGCCTTCGGCAAGCTGAACGAGGAGTTCGCCGACCGTGACTGCCAGATCCTCGGCGTCTCCGGCGACTCCGAGTTCGTCCACCACGCCTGGCGCCGTGACCACGAGGACCTGCGGGACCTGCCCTTCCCGATGCTCGCGGACTCCAAGCACGAGCTGATGCGGGACTGCGGCGTCGAGGGCGAGGACGGCTTCGCCCAGCGTGCCGTCTTCATCGTGGACCAGAACAACGAGATCCAGTTCACGATGGTGACCGCCGGTTCCGTCGGCCGTAACCCCAAGGAGGTCCTGCGGGTGCTGGACGCCCTGCAGACCGACGAGCTGTGCCCCTGCAACTGGACCAAGGGCGAGGACACCCTCGACGCCGGCAAGCTGCTGGCCGGCGAGTGACCGCGATCCACGGCGACTGAGTGAGGCCCCTGAGCACATGGCACTGAACGACCTGAAGTCGGCGCTGCCCGACTACGCCAAGGACCTGAAGCTGAACCTCGGCTCGGTCATCGGCAACTCCGACCTGCCCCAGCAGCGGCTGTGGGGAACGGTGCTGGCCTGCGCCATCGCCTCCCGCTCGCCGAAGGTGCTGGCTGAGCTGGAGCCCGAGGCGCGGGAGAACCTCTCGCCCGAGGCGTACACGGCGGCCAAGGCCGCGGCGGCCGTCATGGCGATGAACAACGTCTTCTACCGCACGCGCCACCTGCTCTCCGACCCGGAGTACGGGAACCTGCGTGCCGGTCTGCGGATGAACGTCATCGGCAACCCCGGCGTGGACAAGGTTGACTTCGAGCTGTGGTCGCTCGCGGTCTCCGCCGTCAACGGCTGCGGCATGTGCCTGGACTCGCACGAGCAGGTGCTGCGGAAGGCGGACGTGGACCGCGAGACGGTCCAGGAGGCCGTCAAGATCGCCTCCGTCCTCCAGGCCGTCGGCGCGACGCTCGACGCCGAGGCGGTCATCGCTCAGGCGTGAGGCCCGCCCTGAGGCCCTGACGCACGGATGCCCCGGACCACACGGTCCGGGGCATCCGTGCGTCAGGGCCTCAAGGAACCGGCACCTCGAACCAGACGAGCTTGCCCGTCGACAGCCGGGTAGCACCCCAGCGCCGGGCGATGCGGTTGACCAGGTAAAGCCCGCGCCCGCCCTCGTCCGTCGCCCGCGCCTGCCGCAGCCGCGGCAGCTCCGGCACGTCGTCGCCCACTTCGCAGCGCAGGGCGTCGGTGCGCAGCAGCCGCAGTGTCACCGGGCGCTCGGCGTAGCGCACGGCGTTGGTGACGACCTCGCTCACCAGCAGCTCGACCGAGTCGGTCAGCTCCTCCAGGCCCCAGGCCGCGAGCGCCCGCCGGGCCAGCCTGCGGGCCTGCCCGGCCGTCTCCGGGCGCGGTTCCAGCTCCCACAGGGCGACGTCGCTCGGGGCGATGCCGTCGAAACGGGCGGCCAGCAGGGCGATGTCGTCGTCCCGGTCACCGGGCCCGACGATGTCGAGGACCTCGTCACACAGCGGCTCCAGCGGCGCCGCGCTGCCCGGACGGGTGAGCCGGCCGGTCTCGGCCAGCTTCTCCCGCAGCGTCTCGATGCCCGACCACACGTCCCGGTGCCGCGACTCCACCAGCCCGTCGGTGTAGAGCAGCAGCGTCGCCCCGGCCGGGGCGTCCAGCTCGACGGCGCGGAAGTCCACACCCCCGACGCCGATCGGGGCGCCGGGCGGTATGTGCAGCGTCTCCGCCCGGCCGTCCTGGTGCAGCATCACCGGCGGCGGATGGCCCGCGTTGGCCACGATCATGCGGTGTGCCACGGGGTCGTAGACGACGTAGATGCACGTCGCCATCCGGTCCTCGCCCAGCCGCTGCGCCTGCTCGTCGAGGTGGTGCAACACCTCCTGCGGCGGCAGGTCGAGCTGGGCCAGCGTCTGCGCCGTCGTGCGGAGCTGCCCCATGATCGCGGCTGACGTCGTGGAGTGGCCCATGACGTCGCCGACGACGAGGGCGACCCGGCTGCCGGGCAGCGGGATCGCGTCGTACCAGTCACCGCCGACCCGGGCCGACTCGGCGGCCGGGAGGTAGCGGCTGGCGAGCTGCACGCCGGTCGGCTGCGGCAGCCGGTCGGGCAGCATCGTGCGCTGGAGCTCGTCGGCGATGTAGGCCTCGCGCCCGTAGAGCACGGCCTTGTCCACGCCGAGGGCGGTGTGGGTGGCGAGCTGAGCGGCGACGAGCAGGTCGTCGCCCTCGAACGCGGCGCGCTCCGGGCGGCGCAGGAAGACGGCCGCCCCGATCACCCGGCGGCGCCCGCGCAGCGGGGCGAGCACGGCCCGGTCGCCCGAGGGCAGGTCCCGTTCGCGGCCCAGCAGCTCCTGGAGGGCGGCTCCGGCGGCCGGTGAGTCGCCGAACAGCGGGCGCACGCCGCGGAGCACCTCGGCCAGGGCCCCGCCCGCGCGGACCTCCGTGACCTCCGCCGTCCCGGCGGCCGGCTGCTCCACCAGCCCGGCCAGCAGCGGCAGAGCCTCTCCGGGCCGGGCGGCTTCCCCGGCGTGGTCCTCCCCGGTGCTCTGACCCCCGACGGTGCCCTGGCCCCCGACGGCGGTGCGGTCCTCGCCCGGGACGGCGGTCGGGACGTCCGAACGGTCGGCGTAGTCCGGCAGGCGGTCGGTGCGGCGCAGCCGGAGCCGGACCGGGCCGACGGGCCGCTCCTCGCCGACGGGCAGCGGGTCGCGCAGGTACACGAGGATGGCGTCGGCGAAGGCGGGCACCGAGGCCCGGCACAGGCCGAGCACCGTCTCGTCCAGGTCCATGCCGCGGGCGATGCGGCGCGTCGCGGCGCCGACGAAGCGCAGCCGGTCTCCGCCGCGCCGGGTGTGTTCGCTGTCCTCGGACTCGACGGCGGCGTCTCCGGGGCCCTTCGGGGCGGGGACGGGTGCCGACCCGGCGGGCACCGCGGTGACCCGCCCCGCGGCGGTCTCCACGGCGGTCTCCGCCGCGGCCTCCACGGGCGTCTCCGGGGAGGGATGCGCGGGCTCGCGCACGGGGCTGTCCTCGCCCGCCGTGTCGGCGGTGGCCCGCGCGTGCGGGATCGCCGACTCGGCGGGCCGGTGCGTGGGCGATCCGGCCTGCGACCGGCGGGGGGTGGTCGGGTGCTCCGTCACGCGTCGGGTTTCCATCCGTCCTGGGGGACACCGCCCGGCTGGCGACCGGGTGAGGCTGATTGCGGCTGTGCTGCTCGGTTCTCTCGGCGGGCCGGTGCTCGGTGTTCCGGGTGCGTCGACGACGTCGACGGTGAACCCGGGCACCCCGTTTCTCCGTTACCCCGATACCCGGATCATGCGGCCGGGGAACGGAAGCGGAAGATCGGCCTCCGGTATCGGGGGCGGGCCCGGACGAGTCTGCCGGGCGCCGGTCCGATGCTGCTCACGTGCGTTGGCTCCTCTCAAGGGTGCCCACCAAGTCGTTCCGAGCACAGGGGAGTTGCTGCGGTGCGTGATGCTCTGCGGTGCGTCCGGAGGAAGATCCTACGGTTGCGAGCCCGGAGCGTATCAAGGGGTCCCTGAGTCAGGGACGTTACGCGGTCGGGGCCTGGTTCACGCCGAGGTCATGCGGCATGTGGGTGAACAGCGCCGGGCCCGCGCCACGGCACCGGGGCGCGGCCCCGCGCGGCGGGGGAGGTCTGCCCTCTCCCGCGCGGGATCGCGCGCCCCGGCGCCTACGGCTGGTGGCGCGCCGGGCGCTCTCCGCCGCGCGCCGGACGGTCCCAGTCGTGCGGCAGGCGGGGAACCGGCCAGGACGGGTCAGGCCGCCAGTGCTCCCAGCCGTCGGTGAACGGCGGGCCCCAGGCGCGTACCGCGTCCGCGGCCGCCCGGCCGGCCGCGCGCACCCGCTCGGCCTGGGCGGCGTCCATGAGCCCGGCCTGCTGCGCCTGGGCGAACTCGTCCTCGTCCCGCCAGCGCCAGCTGCGGTCGGGGTGCACCTCGATGTCCAGGAAGTGGTCCTCCGAGTCCACCCCGTGGGACCAGCGGTGCCTCGGCTCCTCCAGGTTCACGTACCAGTTCTTGAACCGCCAGCCCGGCTCCCAGAACAGCCACACGGACCACGGGTCCCCGGGCCGGGCCAGCTTGAGCACGCCCGCCCCGAACCAGCGGCAGCGCGTGACGGTGCGCGGCTTGGTGTACCGCGTCGCCAGTGGCTCCCGGTGCACCGGAGTGCCGTCGGCGAGCTGCGGCTTGACGCACGGAGTCCCGGGAGCCATCCAGACCGCCAGCAGCTCCGGCGTGTCCTGGACGACGGTCACCGGACGGCAGATGTGCGGGTAGTCCTCGCCGTTGGCGCGGTACCGCCACAGGATCTGCTGCCCCGGGCTCCAGTAGCCGCCCGGGTTCCGACCGGTTTCTCCCTGCGCCGTTCGCTCCGTGTCCGCTGTCATTCACGGATGGTACCCGGACGGTCGCAGCGCGGCCGGGACCGTGGCCCCGGCCGCCGGCACCCCCGAAGCGCCCCTCAGGGCCGCGTCATGCGCAGCACGTCCAGCGCCTCGTCCAACTGCTCCTCCGTCAGCAGCCCGCGCTCGACGTAGCCGCCGTCCAGCACCGCCTGCCGGATCGTGACGCGCTCGGCCAGCGCCCGCTTCGCCACCTTCGCGGCCTCCTCGTACCCCAGGTACCGGTTCAGCGGGGTGACGACGGACGGCGAGGACTCCGCGTACTCCCGGGCCCGTTCGACGTTGGCGGTGATGCCGTCCACCGTCCGGTCCGCCAGCAGCCGGCTCGCGCCCGCCAGCAGCCGCACGGACTCCAGGACGTTCCGCGCCAGCACCGGCAGCATGACGTTGAGCTCGAACGTGCCCGAGGCACCCGCGGTCGTCACCGTGACGTCGTTGCCCACCACCTGGGCGGCCACCATCAGCACCGCCTCGGGGATCACCGGGTTCACCTTGCCCGGCATGATCGAGGATCCCGGCTGGAGGTCGGGCAGGTTGATCTCGGCCAGCCCGGTCCGCGGGCCCGAGGCCATCCAGCGCAGATCGTTGGCGATCTTCGTCAGGCCCACCGCGACCGTGCGGAGCTGCCCCGAGGTCTCCACCAGGCCGTCCCGCGCGCCCTGTGCCTCGAAGTGGTCCCGCGCCTCGGTGAGGGGCAGTCCCGTCATCCGTGCCACCTCGGCGATGACGGCCGCGGAGAAGCCGGGCGGCGTGTTGATGCCGGTGCCCACCGCCGTCCCGCCGAGGGGCAGTTCGGCGAGGCGGGGCAGCGAGGCGTGCAGCCGCTCCACTCCGTGCCGCATCTGTGCCGCGTATCCGGCGAACTCCTGGCCCAGCGTCACCGGGGTCGCGTCCATGAGGTGCGTGCGCCCCGACTTCACCACGGAGGCGAACTCCGCGGCCTTGCGCTCCAGCGCGTCTGCCAGGTGCTCGAGCGCGGGGATCAGGTCCTCGGTGACGGCGGCGGTCGCGGCGATGTGGATGGAGGAGGGGAAGACGTCGTTGGACGACTGGCTGGCGTTCACATGGTCGTTGGGGTGCACCGGCGCGCCGAGCCGCTCGCCGGCGAGAGTGGCCAGCACCTCGTTCATGTTCATGTTCGACGAGGTGCCCGAACCCGTCTGGAAGACGTCCACGGGGAAGTGGTCGTCCCAGCGGCCGTCGGCGACCTCGCCCGCGGCCGCGACGATCGCCGCCGCCATCTCCTTGTCGACGACGCCCAGCTCGGCGTTGACCGTCGCCGCGGCGGCCTTGATCCGGGCCAGCGCCTGGATGTGCGCCCGTTCCAGCCGCTGACCCGAGACGGGGAAGTTCTCCACCGCGCGCTGGGTCTGGGCGCGCCACTTGGCGTGGGCCGGTACCTTGACCTCGCCCATGGAGTCGTGCTCGATGCGGTAGTCGCTCATGGGCCGAGCGTATGCCGCCGATCGCGCGCCGGGCGCGCTTCCGGCCACCTGCCGGAGGCGCGCTTCCGACGACCGCGCCACGCGTTCCGGCCGCCACGCCGGAGGGGCGAACCCTCCGGCGTGCGGCGGCGGATCAGCCCCGGACGGGGATGGACGTCACGAACGGCTGGGAGGGGCCGGGGTCGGTGAAGAAGTCGTTGCCCTTGTCGTCCACGACGACGAACGCGGGGAAGTCCTCGACCTCGATCTTCCAGACCGCCTCCATGCCCAGCTCCTCGTACTCCAGGACCTCCACCTTCTTGATGCAGTCCTGGGCCAGCCGGGCCGCCGGGCCGCCGATGGAGCCGAGGTAGAAGCCGCCGTGCGCGGCGCACGCGTCGGTGACCTGCTTGCTGCGGTTGCCCTTGGCCAGCATGACGAACGAGCCGCCGGCCGCCTGGAACTGCTCGACGTAGGCGTCCATGCGCCCCGCCGTCGTCGGGCCGAAGGAGCCGGACGCGTAGCCCTCGGGCGTCTTGGCCGGGCCCGCGTAGTACACGGCGTGGTCGCGCAGGTACTGGGGCATCTCCTCGCCCGCGTCCAGCCGCTCCTTGATCTTGGCGTGCGCGATGTCGCGGGCGACGACCAGCGGACCCGTCAGCGACAGCCGCGTCTTGACCGGGTGCTTCGTCAGCTCCGCGCGAATCTCGTCCATCGGCCGGTTGAGGTCGATGCGGACGACGTCGTCATCTGCGGACTCGGCGCCGGCCAGCTCCTCGCCCGTCGTCTCCGGCAGGAAGCGCGCCGGATCCCGCTCGAGCTTCTCCAGGAAGACGCCCTCGGCGGTGATCTTGGCCTTGGCCTGCCGGTCGGCCGAGCAGGAGACGGCGATCGCCACCGGACAGGACGCACCGTGCCGGGGCAGCCGCACCACGCGCACGTCGTGGCAGAAGTACTTGCCGCCGAACTGCGCCCCGATGCCGATCTCGCGCGTCAGCTCGAAGACCTTCTTCTCCAGCTCCACGTCGCGGAAGCCGTGACCCGCGGGGGAGCCCTCGGTGGGCAGCTCGTCCAGGTAGTGCGCGGAGGCGTACTTGGCCGTCTTCAGCGCGTACTCGGCGCTCGTGCCGCCCACGACGACCGCCAGGTGGTACGGCGGGCAGGCGGCCGTGCCGAGCGAGCGGATCTTCTCCTCCAGGAAACGCATCATCGCGCCCTCGTTGAGCACCGCCTTCGTCTCCTGGTAGAGGAAGGACTTGTTGGCGCTGCCGCCGCCCTTGGCCATGAACAGGAACTTGTACGCGTCGCCGTCGGTCGCGTACAGCTCGATCTGCGCGGGCAGGTTGGTGCCGGTGTTCTTCTCGTCCCACATGGTCAGCGGGGCCATCTGCGAGTAGCGCAGGTTGAGCTGGTCGTAGGCGTCGAAGACGCCGCCGGACAGCGCCCGCTCGTCGGCGCCCTCGGTGAGCACGTTCTGTCCGCGCTTGCCCATGACGATCGCGGTGCCGGTGTCCTGGCACATCGGCAGCACGCCGGCCGCCGCGATGTTCGCGTTCTTCAGCAGGTCGAGCGCGACGAAACGGTCGTTCGGGCTGGCCTCGGGGTCGTCGAGGATCTTCCGGAGCTGGGCCAGGTGGTCGGCGCGCAGGAAGTGCGCGATGTCCTTCATGGCCTCGGCCGCGAGCGTACGCAGCGCCTCCGGCTCGACCTTCAGGAAGGTGCGGCCGCCCGCCTCGAAGGTCGAGACCCCCTCCGTGGTGACCAGGCGGTACTCGGTGGGGTCCTCACCCGTGGGCAGGAGGTCCGTGTAGGAGAACTCTTCGGTCTCCGGACGGGGACGGGCAGCCATGTAGACGGGTTCCTCTCTCGACGACGCGGCGACTCGACGGCTTCGGCAAGCGCGCCTCACAGGGTAGAACGCGTGGGGCGCCCCGATCCTGTGAGGTTGGGCTCAGCCCGCGGGCCCCGTGCCCTCACCCGGTCGGGCTCTCGCGATCTATCGCGATACTCGCTACGCTGCGGGATGTGGACGACGCAGCGCTCAGCAAGCGGGCCACGGCGGGGGCGGCGCCCGCCGACCCGGCCCGGCCCGTACCCGAATCCCCGGTCCGCGCCTCGGACGCCGAGCGGGACCGCACCGCGGCCCTCCTCGGGGAGGCCCTGGCCGAGGGCCGGCTCACCGCCGAGGAGCACGCGGAGCGGGTGGGGGAGGCGTACGAGGCCCGCACCCGGGAGGGGCTCCGGCGCCTGCTCGCGGATCTGCCCGCCGGGCGCCCCTACCCGGCTCACGTGCCGTATCCGGCGCACGCGGCGCATCCGGCGCATCCGGCGCACGCGGCGCACGCGGCGCATGTGACGCGTTGGGCGCGCACCCTTCCGGGCCCGCCGCACAGCGCGCTCGGCCGTGCGCTGGTCGCCGTCTTCACCGCCGTCGTGCGCAGGGGGCGCTGGCGCGTCGGCCGCGGCCTGCACGCCTACGCCGTCTTCGGCAGCGTGGAGCTCGATCTGGCGGAAGCGGTCTTCGAGCGCCAGGAGGTCGTCGTGGCGGCCTTCGCCCTGTTCGGCAGCGTGGAGATCACCGTCCCGGAGAACATCACCCTGCGGGAGGCCGGGTCGGGCGTCATGGGCGCCTTCGAAGTCGAGCCCCTCGCGGCGGACGACCCCCGGGCACCGGTGGTCGTCGTGCGCGGGCTGGCCGTGTGCGGAGCGGTCCAGGCGGCCGCGAAGCGAGGCATACGCATACGCGACTTGCGCTCGAGTGGCGACTGAGCGCATAAGCGCGCGCACAGCGGGTAGAGCTCCGGGCATCGCCTCTCGCACGGCTCCCAGTGAACTCCCGTGCGCCAGAGGGCTGATCAGGGTGCTCCCATCGCCGTCGTCAGGAGTAGACAGTGCCGCGAACGCAGCATCAGTCTCCGCAGGCAGCCGTCCTCCCCCAGCAAGGTCGCGTAGCGGAACGCGAGCAAGCCGGCCCGTGGCACTCGGAGGCGGTCTGCCGCAGAGATGAGGCCGGGCTCTTCTTCGCCCCGTCGAAGGAGCCGACGGCCGAACGGCTGGCCCGCGAGCAGGCGGCCAAGTCCGTGTGCGCACGCTGTCCGGTCCTCGTCGAATGCCGCGAGCACGCCCTGGTCCAGCCCGAGCCCTACGGCGTGTGGGGCGGGCTGACGGCGGCCGAGCGCCGGGTCGTCCTCGCCCGGCGTCGCCGCCGGGATGCCGCCGGGCAGCCCGACGCCGTCCCCGCCCAGGTCCGCCGCATCGCCTGAGCGGCGAGCGGGGGAGCCGGAGCGGGGAGGCCCGAAGCGGTCAGATCGCGCGGTCGAAATCGATCGCGCTGTACGCGCGCAGCTTGGCCAGTCGGTGCGTGGAGTCGATCTGCCGGATCGTTCCGGACTTCGAGCGCATCACCAGGGACTGGGTGTAGGCCGTCTCCGCCCGGTAGCGCACGCCGCGCAGCAGGTCGCCGTCGGTGATGCCGGTGGCCACGAAGAAGACGTTCTCGCCGCTCACCAGGTCGTCCGTGTGGAGGACGCGGTCGAGATCGTGGCCCGCGTCCAGCGCCCGCTGCCGCTCGGTGTCGTCCTTCGGCCACAGCTTGCCCTGGATCGTGCCGCCCAGGCACTTGATCGCACAGGCCGCGATGATGCCCTCCGGCGTGCCGCCGACGCCCAGCAGCAGGTCGACGCCGGTACCCTCCCGCACGGCCATGATGGCGCCGGCCACGTCGCCGTCCGAGATGAACTTGATGCGGGCCCCGGCCTCCCGCACCTCCCTGACGATGCCCTCGTGCCGCGGCCGGTCCAGGATGACGACGGTCACGTCCTCGGGCGCACAGCCCTTGGCCTTGGCGACCCGCCGCACGTTGACCGAGGCCGGGGCGTTGATGTCCACGTACTCAGCGGCCTCGGGGCCGGTGGCCAGCTTGTCCATGTAGAACACCGCGGACGGGTCGAACATCGCGCCCCGCTCGGCGACGGCGAGCACCGACACCGCGTTGGCCATGCCCTTCGCCGTCAGCGTGGTGCCGTCCACCGGGTCGACGGCGACGTCGCACTCGGGGCCGGTGCCGTCACCGACGCGCTCCCCGTTGAACAGCATCGGGGCCTCGTCCTTCTCCCCCTCGCCGATGACCACGACGCCGTTCATCGAAACCGTTGACACCAGGGTGCGCATGGCCTTCACGGCCGCACCGTCCGCGCCGTTCTTGTCACCGCGGCCCACCCAGCGGCCCGAGGCCATCGCGCCGGCCTCGGTGACCCGGACGAGCTCCAGGGCCAGGTTGCGGTCAGGCGCCTCGGGGCTCACCTCGAGCGGGGACGGGAGATGGTTTTCCGGCATCGGAACGCACCTTTCCACCTGGCCGGCCGGGAGGAGCCGCAGGCAGTCAAGACGGGAGAGGGTACGTACGACCTTATCCGGAGAGCGCCATGATGAGCAGAGGGCCCCACGCATGAGCGGCGGACCGTGCAGCGGGGCCCCGGGTCCGGGCATCGGCGCCCATAGGGGACGATGGAGGGCGTGGCAGCAACGCGTGGCTTGAAGACCGTCAAGGACATGGTGCTCTCGATGGCCCTGATCGGCCTGGGAGCCTGGTTCCTGTACCTGTTCGTCCCGCACGACGAGCAGCAGGACCCGGTGAAGCCCCTCCGCAGCTACCGGGCCGAGTTGATCACGGCCGGGCGGACGGCCTCCTACCCCGTGCTCGCCCCGGTGGGGCTGGACGAGGGCTGGCGGGCCACCTCGGTGAGCTTCGACCGGAACAGCGACTACGGAGCCACCTGGCACCTGGGCTTCCACGACGCCGACGTCGAGTACGCGGCCGTCGAGCAGAGTGACGGCGACCCGCGCCTCTTCGTGGCCAAGGTCACCCACGACGCCGTCGACACCGGTGCCACGACCGAGGTGGACGGCGAGGAATGGGCGCGCTACGAGGGCGACAAGTACGACGCGCTGGTGCTGCGCGAGGGTGAGTTCACCACCGTCGTCACGGGGACGGCGGACTTCGCGCGACTGGCGGAACTGGCCGCCGCGCTGGAGCCCCACGAGCCGGAGTCGGCGCCCTCAGTCTCGCCGGAGTAGTCACCCCGGGCCGGGCCCGCCGGAGCATCCCGGCGAGCCCGGAGTCCCGGAGTCGGACCCTGAGGCGTCCGACGTGGTGGACGTCTCGGCGCGGACGTCAGAGCGTGGTGACGGCGTCCCGCGCGGACAGCCGGGGAGCGCGCGGCCGGTAGGCGTCCGGGCCGGGGCGCCCGATGTTGACGACCATGAGCGCCTTCTGCCTGCCGTCGCCGAAGAACTCCTTGTCGACGCCCGCCGCGTCGAAACCGGTCATCGGGCCCGCGGCGAGCCCGGCCGCACGGACGCCGAGGATGAAGTAACCGGCCTGGAGCGTGGCGTTCAGCGTGCCCGCCTGCTCCCGCGCCGCACGCTCGGCGAAGACGGCGTCCTTGAGCCCCGGCATGGCGGGGAACAGCTCGGGCAGCCGCTCGTGGAACTCCAGGTCGACGGAGAGGATCGCCGTCAGCGGCGCGCTGCGCGTCTTGGCCTGGTTCCCCTCGGCCAGCCGGCGCACGAGCCGCTCGCGGGCCTCGGCCGAGCGGATGAGCGTGATCCGCAGCGGGGACTGGTTGAACGCCGTCGGCGCCAGCTTCACGAGGTCGTAGACGGCCTCGATCTGCTCCTCGCTCACCGGCTCGTCGGTGAAGGTGTTCGCGGTGTGCGCCTCACGGAACAGCAGGTCCTGGGCCGTGGCGTCCAGAGCGAATGTCATGTCCGTCCTTGGGTTCGGGGTCGTACGGGACTCTCCGAGCATAAGGATGAACGTTCAACGACTATTCCGTGCGTCCCATCACGCCCGGACTACTCGCGGTCCTCGCTCGCGGTCTCCTCCCCGTTCCCCGGGCCGCCGCCCGCCCCGGCGGACTCCGCACCCTCCTCGGCGTCCCCCGCCAGCGCGGCGTCCAGCCTGGCCCGCGCCCCCGCCAGCCAGCCCCGGCAGATGCTCGCCAGCTCCTCGCCGCGCTCCCACAGGGCCAGCGACTCCTCCAGCGTGGCGCCGCCCGCCTCCAGCCGCCGCACGACGTCGATCAACTCGTCCCGCGCCTGCTCGTAGCCCAGCGCCGCGTCCCCGCCGGTGCCCGCGCCCGTCTCCGTGTTCGCCATGACCCCAGCCTAAGAGCGCCCTCCGACACCCGAAGACCACATCCGGCACCGCCGGGGCGCTAGCTCCCGGGCGTCACCGTCACCGCGAACTCGCCCTCGGCCACCCGGGCCCGCAGCGCCTCGCCCTCGGCGACCTCCTCGGCGTCCCGCACCACCGCGCCGTCCTCCCGCTGCAGCACCGCGTACCCGCGCCGCAGCGTCGCCGCCGGGGACAGCGCGACGACCCGGGCACGCGTGTGCTCCAGCTCGGCCCCCGCCCGGTCCAGCACGTGGCCCAGCGTGCGGCGGCCGCGCAGCAACAGCTCCTCCACCTGGCCCGCCCGCTCCTCGACCATCCGGTGCGGACGCGCCAGCACCGGGCGGCTCACGCAGTCCGCCAGACCGCGCTCCTGCGCCTCCAGATAGGCGCCGAGGCAGCGCCGCGCCCGGTCCCGCAGGCGCTCTATGCGCTCGTGCTCCTCGCCCACGTCCGGCACGACGTCCTTCGCCGCGTGCGTCGGCGTCCGCGAGCGCAGATCCGCCACCAGGTCCAGCAGCGGAGTGTCCGGCTCGTGCCCGATGGCCGAGACCACCGGCGTCGAGCACTCCGCGACCGCCCGCACCAGCCGCTCGTCCGAGAACGGCAGCAGGTCCTCCACGCTGCCGCCGCCCCGCGCGACGATCACCACCTCCACCTCCGGCGCCGCGTCCAGCTCCCGGACGGCCGAGATCACCTGCGGCACCGCGTGGACCCCCTGCACGGCCACGTTGCGCACCGCGAACCGCACCGCCGGCCAGCGCTGCCGCGCCGTCTCCAGCACGTCCCGCTCGGCCGCCGAGGCCCGCCCCGTCACCAGCCCCACCACCCGGGGCAGGAACGGCAGCGGCTTCTTGCGCTCGGCCGCGAACACGCCCTCCGCCGTCAGCGCCTTCTTGAGCTGCTCCAGCCGCACCAGCAGCTCGCCCATCCCCACCGGGCGGATCTCCGCCGCCCGCAGCGAGAGTTGCCCGCGCGGCGCGTACCACTCCGGCTTCGCGTGCACGACGACCCGCGCGCCCTCACCGACGACGTCCGCCACCCGGTCGAACACCTGGCGGAAGCACGTCACACTCAGGGACATCTCGTGCGAGGGGTCGCGCAGCGTCAGGAAGACCACCCCGGCACCCGGACGGCGGCTGAGCTGGGTGATCTGCCCCTCCACCCAGACCGCCCCCAGCCGGTCGATCCACCCGCCGATCATCCGCGACACCTGCGCCACCGGGATGGGCGCCTCGGGCGACGTGTTGAGAGCCATGCGCGCGACCCTACCGGCCACCGCCGACAGCCCCCGGACCCCACGACACCCGTGCCCGGCCCCGAGGTCCCGCACCCGAGGTCCCGCACCCCGACGCGCCCTCAGCCGGCCCGTCGTGCGCCCGTACGATGGGCGCATGAGTGCTGAGACCGCCCGCCGCGTCCTCCTCGCCGCCCCCCGCGGGTACTGCGCGGGCGTGGACCGAGCCGTCATCGCCGTCGAGCAGGCCCTGAAGCAGTACGGCGCACCCGTCTACGTCCGACACGAGATCGTCCACAACAAGTACGTGGTGAAGACGCTCGAGAAGAAGGGCGCCATCTTCGTCGAGGAGACCTCCGAGGTACCACCGGGCGAGATCGTCATCTTCTCCGCCCACGGCGTGGCCCCCGAGGTCCACCGCGAGGCCGAGCGCGGCAAGCTCGCCACCATCGACGCCACCTGCCCGCTGGTCACCAAGGTGCACAAGGAAGCCGTCCGGTTCGCCAAGGACGACTACGACATCCTCCTCATCGGCCACGAGGGACACGAGGAGGTCATCGGCACCACCGGCGAGGCACCCGAGCACATCACCCTGGTCGACGGGCCCAAGGACGTCGAGAACGTCGAGGTCAGGGACCCGGAGAAGGTGGTGTGGCTGTCCCAGACGACGCTCTCCGTCGACGAGACCATGGAGACCGTCGACGCGCTCCAGCAGAAGTTCCCGGCGCTCATCAGCCCGCCCAGCGACGACATCTGCTACGCCACCCAGAACCGGCAGACCGCGATCAAGCAGGTCGCCGCCGAGTCCGACCTCGTCCTCGTCGTCGGCTCCAAGAACTCCTCCAACTCCGTCCGCCTCGTCGAGACCGCGCTCGCCCACGGCGCCAAGGCCGGGCACCTCGTCGACAACGCCGGTGAGATCGACGCGTCCTGGCTGGAAGGCGTCACCACCGTCGGCCTCTCCTCCGGCGCCTCCGTTCCCGACGTCCTGGTCGAGGGCGTCCTCGACTGGCTGGCCGAACGCGGATTCGCCGACGTCGAGGTCGTCCAGCCGGTCCGGGAGCACATCGAGTTCTCCCTGCCCAAGGAACTGCGCCGCGACCTGCGCGCCGAGGCCGCCCAGAAGGTCTCCGACTGAGCCACCGCCCGGCGCCGGGGCCCACGCCCGCGCCGGGCCTCACTCCCGCGCCGGGCCGCCCCCGGCGCGGGACCGCCGTCAGGCCGAGGGCCGCCGGGACCGCGGCGGCCCC